>NZ_CP189573.1:686737-1373474 GCF_050157065.1 Carbonicoccus niuqiaonis | reverse complement strand
GTTGGCGATCAACACCTCCCCCGAACCGGCCACCAACATCGGCGCCTCGGTGTTCGGTGACGTCTCGGTCGTCGGCGCCACCGTCGGTGTCGTCCTGTTCCCGATCCCGGTGGCGATCATCACCGCCGTCGTGCTCGTGATCGGCCTGGTGGTCCTGGTCAGGAGCGCGGGCCGGGTCCGCAAGGGGTGGCGCGGCTTCCGCGACTGGCAGCGACGCCGGCGAGCCGGCAGCACATCGGCCGAGGGTCGGGACGAGACCGATGGCTGAGCCCGACCAGGTCTTCGACGCCATCGTCGTCGGCGGCTCCTTGGCGGGCCTCGCGGCGGCGGTCCGGCTGGCCAAGAACCGGCACCGGGTGCTGCTGCTGGAGGCCGCCGACCGATTGGGTGGTCGCCTGGCCCCGTACCGGCTCACCCCTGGCCCGTCCGGCAAGGACGCCGACGGCCCCGGCTCGGACGTCGAGGTCGACGACTGGCCGGGCATGATCACCTTCCCGGCGCCCTGGCGTGACCTGTTCCGCAAGAGCGGCCGCACCTTCGACGACGAACTGGCCCGTGCCGACCAGGCCCTGGTGCCCGCGCCGGCCCCCCGCCACGAGTTCGCCGACGGCGGCCAACTGGTGATGCCGGCCGACCGTGGACTGCAGTACACGGTGCTGTCGCAGGCGTACGGCACCGCGATCGCCGACCGTTGGCGTGACCTGGTCGACCACCTCGACCAGGTGTGGCAGGTGCTGCGACCGCTCGGTGGTGAAGCCGAACTCGTCGACGCCGACCAACTGCGCGCCAAGAAGGCGGTCCTGCAGCCGGGCCGTACCGTCGCCGACCTGGCCAAGGCGATCGACCACCCGCATCTGGCGGCCATGATCAACCTGACCGCCTGGCAGCTGGGGTCGGACCCGCGACGCACCCCCGGTTGGTGTGCGGTCTCGCTGTCGACCGAGCGACGGTTCGGCCGCTGGATGATGACCACCGGAGGCCGTCCCGACCGGACCTCCACCCTGCTGGACCGGCTGGTCGACCGGGTCGGCCAGCGACGGATCCGGGTCGAGCTCGACACCACGGTCACCTCGATCGACGCCCTCGGCCCCGACCCAGCCGACCCCGGTGACCGCCACCGGGTCACCACCACCGCCGGGACGTTCCTGGGCCGTACGGTCATCCTCGCCACCCAGCCGTGGGAGGGCCTGCCACTACTGGGGCGGGCGGCCGCCGTCGAACGGCGAGCCCTCGGCCGGACCCGGCCGGCACTCGCCCCGCTGACCAGTCACGAGGTCAACTCCACAGCCGACGCCGCAGCCGCGGCCGACGTGACCCCCGACGCCGAGTCCGAACCGACCGAGACCATCCGGCACACCGACCGGGGCCCGGTGATCAGCTGGACCCGACCGTTGGCCGACGGCCGGATCGTCACCAGCACCCACGACTGGACCCGGGCCCGGCCCGACCCCGGAGCCGGTGTCGCCTGGCGCGGCGCCCGCACCGCACTGCGCCGACCACCGATCCGCAGCACCGCAGCGGGAGTGTTCCTGGCCGGACCGCACTCGCGTGGCGGGGCCGACCTCCCGCACACCGTGTTGAGCGGTGCCCTGGCCTCGTACGCGGCGCACGACCTGCTGGCCGACCAGCCCGTCGGGTAGGGCGGGCGGCGACCCGGGAGGCCGAGTAGACTGGGGCGTCTGTTTCGCGATCACTCGGTGGAGGGGAAGCCCATTGACCAGCGCCACGGCAGGTCGACCGGATTCGAATGGCACTGCGACGGACTCGACGACGGACGATCAGGTCTCCCGCGAGATCGCTCTTGAGCAGGAACACGTCGACCGGGTCTACCGGAGACTGGGCGAACTCACCCGAGCAGCCCAACACGTGGCCAGCGACGGCCGCTCGCTGTACCAGTCCGACCGGGTGAACTACGTCCGTGAGGAGGACGGCACCGGCCTGTTCGAACGTGACGCGTTCTCCTACCAGGCCGCCAAGCGGTTGGCCACCCTCGACGCCGAGCACGACGGGCTGGTGTTCGGTCGCCTCGACCAGCGGGACGGCGACGTCCGCTACATCGGCCGCCTCGGGGTCCGCGACGAGGAGTACGAGCCGCTGGTGATCGACTGGCGGGCGCGGGCCGCGGAGCCGTTCTACCGGGCCACGCCGGCCGATCCGATGGACGTCGTCCGGCGACGGGTGCTGCGCTGCCGTGGCGAACAGGTGATCGGCATCGAGGACGACCTGCTGGACGGGGAGAGCGCCGACGACGACCTGGTGGTGGTCGGCGAGGGTGCCCTGCTGGCCGCGCTGTCGCGCAGTCGCGGACCGCGGATGCGCGACATCGTCGCCACCATCCAGGCCGAGCAGGACGAGGCGATCCGGGCCCCGTACCAGGGGTTCACCCTGATCACCGGCGGCCCCGGCACCGGCAAGACCGTCGTCGGCCTGCACCGGGCGGCGTACCTGCTCTACTCACACCGGCGTCGCTTCGAACAGGGCGGTGTGCTCGTCGTCGGCCCGAGCTCGGTGTTCATGAACTACATCGAACGGGTGCTGCCGTCGCTGGGCGAGACGTCGGTGACGTTGCGCGCCATCGGCCAGGTCCCCGGCGACGTCGTACGACTCGGTCGGGAACGGCTGGACGCCCCGGCCGCCTCGACGGTCAAGGGTGGCCTGCGGATGGTGCGGGTGTTGCGTCGTCTGGTCCGTGACCCGCAGGTGGCCGGTGTCGTGCAGGACCTGCGCGTGATGGTGAAGGGTGAGCCGCTCACCGCCACGGCCACCGACCTGGACCGGATCCGGTCCGAGGTGTGGCGTCACCACACCCACAACGCCGGCCGGGAGGTCGCGCTGTCCCGGGTGCTCGACCTGCTCCGCGGCCGCTACGAGGTGAGCACCGCGGACCAGGCGACCGAGGAGGAGGACGACGAGCTGACCGCCGACGCGTTCACCGACGCCGTGACCTCGACGGCGCAGTGGCGGATGTTCGTCAACGCCTGGTGGCCAACCCTGTCGGCCCCCGACGTGCTGGGCCACCTGGCCGACCCCGGTGTGGTCGGACGGTCGGCCGACGGCCTGCTCTCCCCCGACGAACAGTCCGCCCTGTCGGCGAGCTACGCCGAGCCGGGCTGGAGTGCCGCCGATGCGGCGCTGCTGGACGAACTGGTGGCGATCCTCGGTCCGTTGCCGGCCCCCGAGGACGAGTCGGACGTGTCGCTGTTCCTCGACGAGGGGTCGAACGTGTCGGAGGTCGTCACGATCGCCGACCAGTTGACCCGTGAGGTCGAGGTCGATCCGTTCGCCGAGCCGCACGACACGTTCGCCCACGTGCTGGTCGACGAGGCACAGGACATCACGCCCATGCAGTGGCGGATGCTGCGCCGTCGTGGGGCGCAGGCGAGTTGGACCATCGTCGGTGACCCGGCGCAGAGCTCGTGGCCCGACGCCGAGGAGAGCGACCGGGCGGTCGCCGACCTGATCGGCACCGCCCCGCAGCGCCGGTTCCGGATGAGCACCAACTACCGCAGTCCGGCCGAGGTGTACGACCTCGCCGGCAAGGTGATCATGGGCGCGTACGAGCGGGCCGACGTACCCCGCGCGGTCCGTTCCACCGGTCACGACCCGGAGCTGCGCACGGTCTCCAAGGGCTCCGACCTCGCCGCCGCCGTCCGGGCCGCCGTGCTCGACCTGGGTGATCAGGTCGAGGGCAGTGTCGGGGTGGTCGTCCCGCTGGCAGCACTCACCGCGGTCAGTGATCAACTCGCCGAGGATCCTGCGCTGGCAGCGATGCGTGACCGCACGGTGGTCGTCACCGCCCAGCAGTCGAAGGGTCTGGAGTACGACGGCGTGCTGGTCGTCAGCCCGGACGAGGTGATCGCCGAGTCACCCGGCGGGGTGCGCCTGCTGTACGTCGCGCTGACCCGCGCGACGCAGCGGTTGATCACACTCGATCGCGAGCCGGGCGCAGCTTGGCGTAGATCTCTCGCGTCGCCGACGAACGGTTCTGCGTGAAGAAGTGCAGCCCTGGCACACCGACGTCGAGCAGTTGCTGAGCCATCTCGGTGGCGATCGCGATGCCCTCGGCGCGGACCGCGTCGGGGGCCACCGCGGTCAGCCGGTCGACCACCGCTGCCGGCACCTGCTGCCCTGACAGTTCGGTCATCCGCCGGATCTGGCGCAGCGAGGCGATCGGCATGATGCCGGGGATGATCGGCAGCTCACAGCCCCGATCGCGGACCCGCTCGACCAGGGCGAGATAGGCCGACACGTCGAAGAACAGCTGGGTGATCGCGTAGTCGGCCCCGGCGGCCGCCTTCGCCAGCAACACCTCGGCGTCAAGATCAGGATCACAACGTTCGGGATGGATGTCGGGGAACGCGGCCACCCCGACGCAGAAGTCGCCGAGCCCCTTGATCAACTCCACCAGTTCGGTCGCGTTGCGCAGTCCGTCGGGGTGCGGCTGCCACGGCACGGTCGGCCCACCCGGCATGTCGCCCCGGATGGCGAGGACGTTGTTGACCCCGGCGGCGGCATAGCTCCCGATCACGTGGCGGAGCTGGTCGACCGACTGGCTGGCACAGGTCAGGTGGGCCACGGTCTTGAGCGTAGTGGTCGCGGCGATCTCCTCGGTGACCCGGATCGTGCGCTCCCGAGTGGACCCGCTGGCCCCGTAGGTGACCGACACGAAGTCGGGACCCAACTGCTCGAGTCGCCGGACGGTGTGCCACAGCACCCGCTCGTCCTCGGCGTCGCGGGGCGGGAAGAACTCGAACGAGAACAGCGGACGATCGGCTGCGGCGAGCATGTCGGCAACCGTGGCCGATCGAGGTGGGCTGTCCATGGCCACCCAGTATGAGGCGGTGGGCTAGATTCACCGGGTGCGCTCCACTGACTGGGACCCCTCCCAACCGCTCGCGAAGGCGTTCCGCGACGACATCGCCGACCGGATCACCGGATTCCTCGACGGTCAGCAGACGGTGGTCACCGACATCGCCGACGAGTTGGCCCCGGTGGTCGAGCTGGCCCGCGCGTTCACCGCGGGCGGCAAGCGGATCCGGCCCGCCTTCGCGGTGTGGGGGTACGTCGCGGCCGCCGACCGGCCGGCACCGGAGGCCGTACGAACCGCAGCCGCGAGCCTCGACCTGCTGCACGTGAGCGCCCTGGTCCACGACGACGTGATGGACGACTCGGACCTGCGTCGCGGCATCCCCGCCGCCCACCACCAGTTCGCCACCCGCCACCACGACCACGCCGGGGTCGGGGACGCCGACGCGTTCGGCCGGGCCGGGGCCATCCTGCTGGGCGACATGTTGGTGATGTGGTCGGTGGAGATGTTGGAGACCGCCGGGTTGGACGCCGCCGAACTGGCGCGGGCACGGCCGCTGCTGGCCGCGATGCGGACCGAGGTGACCGCCGGCCAGTTCCTCGACGTGATGGCGCAGGCCCAACTCCGGACCCGCGGCCCCGAGGACGGCGACACCCTGCAGGCCGCGCTCACCGAGGCGTCGCGGGTGGTGGAGTACAAGACCGCCCGCTACACCGTGCAACGCCCGGTCCAGTTCGGTGCCGCGCTGGGCGGCGGCAGTCCGGAGCTGCTCGAGGCACTGGCCCGCTTCGGCTCGGCGATCGGGCGGGCGTTCCAGTACCGCGACGACCTGTTGGGGGTGTTCGGTACCGAGGTGGTGACCGGCAAACCGGCGGGCGGCGACCTCCGCGAGGGCAAGCGCACCGTGCTGCTCGCGCAGACCGCCGCGGGCACCGACGACGCCGGACGGCAACTGCTCGCCGAGTTGGTGGGCCGGGACCGGATGACCGACGCCGACCTCGACCGGCTCCGTCAGGTGATCACCGACTCCGGGGCGGCCGACCGGGTCGAGGCCATGATCGACAGGTTGTACGACGAGGCGCTCTCCCACCTGGCCGACGCCCCGGCCGGTGAGGCGGGCCGTACGGCCCTGTCGGCGTTGGCGACCGCGGCAGTTCGCCGCGACACCTGAGGGGCCGATCGCGATGTGCGCCTGACCCCGGTCGTGGCCTAGGATTCCGCCGGTGAGCACGCAGCAGCCCGGGGCCCAGCAACCCCCCAGTGACGTGAATGCCGCCAACCCCGAGAACCCGATGGACGTGTTCCGTCGGTTGCCCATCGCCTCCGTGGTCGTCTTCGGCCTGGTCGCGGTGGCCGGCATCGTGATGTTCGTGATCAACCTCGGCCGGGAGGTCGTGGCGAAGTGTGGCAGCGACGTCATGACTGCCGGCGACATGTGCACCATCCGGGGCCGCCGTAGTGGCACCAGCACCTGGACCTACCCCGAGCGCCTCAACTACGCCGAGTGGACCAAGACGTCGCTCATCGTGGCCGGCATCGTGCTGTTCGTCCTGGCCGCGGTCATGATCGCGCTGCTGATCCACCGCTGGCGGCGCGACATCGCCGTGGCCGAGACCCTGAACGGCGAGCAGGCCCCGCTGACCTCGTACGTCAAGGCCACCGGGCTCGGCTCCGGCTTCCTCGGGCTGGTCGGGTGTGGTCTCGCCACGGTCGGCACGGCGGTGGCGGTCCAGGGCTTCGGTTCGAAGGCACCGGCCTTCAACGTCGGCATCGGGGTGGTCATGATCGTCGCGGGCCTCGCGTCGCTGTACATGGGCCGCCCCAAGGGCTGCACCCTGGTGTGGGCGTACCCGTCGGTCGTGCGCATCGTCACCCGGAGCACGATCCACGACGTGCAGTGGCAGGACATGCACTACATCTCCTCGCTGGGCAACGAGCCCGCGGTCTTGCTGTCGTGGGTCGGCGGCAAGGATCTCGGAATCGAGGACAAGGAGTTCTTCGCGACCATGCGACGCCACATCAACGGCGCGATCCAGCCCGGGGTGCAGCAGAAGCTGGCCGAAGGCGCCGAGGTCGACTTCCGCGCAATCAGGATCACCGGGGACCAGCTCAACCTTTCCGGCAAGAAGGTGGCCCCCGCCGATGTCGCCGGCATCCGGATGACGCAGGACAAGGACAAGAAGGTGTCCTTCGAGTTCCGCAACCACCAGGGCAAGGCCGTCGCGAGCATCCCGGCACTCGAGGTCGTCAACATGGACGTCGCGCTCGAGGTGCTGGCCAAGCGCTACAACATCGGATTCCTGCAGGGCTGACGGTCAGCCCTACTGGACGGCCCGGATCGAGTAGGCCTCCATCGCGGGGTCGTCCCGCCATGCCTGCCGGAGCCGATCCTTCAACCGGCGGGCGGCCGCTTCCGGGTCGGGGGCGTCGCAGATCGCCCTGACCACGACGACCCGGCGGGCCCCGGCCTCGATGACCTGGTCGATGGTGTCGTCGGCGATGCCGCCGATGGCGAACCACGGCTTGGCGCCGGGGTCGCTGGGGGGCGCCGCCGCCGCAGCGGCGCGGACGAGGTCCAGGCCGGCCGGGGTGTAGTCGGGCTTGGTCGGGGTCTGCCAGACCGGGCCGACGCAGAAGTAGTCGACGTCGCGGTCGGCGATCGCGGCCTTCAGCTGCTTGGGGTCGTGGGTCGACATGCCGATCTTGGCCCACTCGTGCAGGGACTTGCGAGCGCGCTTGGGCTTCTCGTCGTCCTGGCCGAGGTGGAGCACGTCGGCCCGGAACTCCCCCGCCACCGCGGGTGAGTCATTCACCACGACCAGGCCTTGGTACGGCATCGCGATCCGGCGCGCGAGCGCGAGCACGTCCAACTCGGCCGCCTTGTCCATCCCCTTCTGGCGGATCTGGACCAGGTCGACGCCGCCCTGCAACACGGCTTCGAGGAAGTCGGGCAGGTCGCCCTGCTCCTGGCGTGCATCGGTGCACAGGTAGAGGCGGGCGAGCTTCAGTCGGGCATCGATTCCCATCAAGGCGGTCACGGGGCAAATCTACGCCACGGTGGCTGCGGAGCTCGCGAAGCAGGGTCGTCACCGGATGCGTCCGGGATGCGCGTCCGGACGCGAGCACGCCCCGGCTCCGTCGTGGGGCCGGGGCGTCGCGCAGTCACTTCTTCTTGTTCTTCTTGCCCTTCTTGTCCTTCTTGTCCTTCTTCTTCGCCATGGTGCCCTCCTCCCAGCGTCAACGTGTCATTGACCAGAGAGTCAATCATACGTTGACGATCGCGTCAACATGTGGTTGACGACGTGTGTCGGGCACGGCCGTCGGTGCGGTACGCTTTGGCCGTGGCCAAACAGGTTCGACCCGACAACGCCGATCACGCCGAACTGGCGTCGGCGCTCGCGGAGGTGCAGCAGGCCACCGAGACGTTGGCGGCCCTCGATGCGGCCCGGCAGCTGCGCGAACTCGTCGAACGGACCGAACGGGAGCTGGTGCGGACGGCCCGCGACGAGGGTGTCTCGTGGACCCGGCTCGGGGAGTTGTACGGCCTCACCAAGCAGGGCGCCCAGCAACGGTTCCGGGCCAAGACGCCCAGCACCCCGAAGACCTGACGACCTAGACTCGCCGGGTGCGCTCGCCCAACACCCTGGTCATCGGAGGCGGCCTCATCGGCACCGCCATCGCCGGTGCCGTGGCCCGTCACGGTGCCCGGGTGCAGCTGGTCGCCGACGACCGCGACAACACCGCCTCCCCGGTTGCCGCAGGCATGTTGGCCCCGGTCACCGAGGCCGAGCCGACCGAGGGCCTGCTGCTGCCGCTCAACCTGGCCGCGCTGGCCCGTTGGTCCGACTTCGCCGATCGACTCGCCACCGACACCGGACTACCGGTGGGCCTGCGCCGGACCCCCACCCTGTCGGTCGGGTTCGACGCCGACGACGCGGCCCGGCTGGCCGACCTCGCCGGGTTCTTGGCGAGGGTCGGACTGACCGCCGAACTGCGCACCGGCCGGCAGGCCCGCCGACACGTACCGCTACTGGCTCCACAGGTCCGTGCCGGGCTGTGGGTCGAGTCGGACTGGTCGGTCGACAACCGGCTGCTGCTGGCGGCCCTGCAGGCCGATGCCGAAAGGCTCGGGGTCACCCGCCATCGCGCGACGGTCACCGAGTTGATCATGGACGGCGGTACGGTGACCGGCGCCCGACTGGCCGATGGCGGCACCGTCACCGCCGACGTCACCGTGCTCGCCACCGGGGCGTGGTCGGGACAGTTCCCGCTGCCGTTCGAGCTGCCGATCCGTCCCGTCAAGGGCCAGGTCGTACGGCTGCGCGCCGGCTCCCTGCCCACACCCGACTGCACCGTGCGGGCCTTCACCCGCGGCTTCGAGGTGTACCTGGTCCCCCGCGCCTCGGGCGAGGTGGTGATCGGCGCGACCAGCGAGGACCGGGGCTTCGACGGCGACGCGACCGCCGGCGGCATCCACGGTCTGCTGCGGGACGCACGCACCGTCCTGCCGATCATCGACGAGTACGCTTGGGGTGAGGTGTCGGTCGGTCATCGCCCGGCCTCGCCCGACCACGCCCCGATCCTCGGCGAGGCGGGGATCCCGGGCTTGGTGCTCGCCGCCGGTCACCACCGCAACGGCGTCCTGCTCACCCCGATCACCGCCGAGGTGATCAGTGAGCTGATCATGACCGGCACGCTGCCGCAGGTCGCCGCACCGTTCACCCTCGACCGCTTCGCCGGCGTCGGCGACGCCCACCCCACGACCCAGGAGTCACCATGATCATCATCCTCAACGGCACCGACCAGGAGGTCGCCGACCACACCACGATCGCCGACGTCGTGGCACGGACCCGGCCGGAAGACACCACCGGCCGCGGCATCGCGGTCGCGGTCGACAAGGCGGTGGTGCCCAGGGCGCGGTGGTCGGACTCGGTGCTCGCCGACGGTGCCCGGGTGGAGATCGTCTCGGCCGTGCAGGGTGGCTGATGACTGACACCTTCACCCTCGCCGACCGACAGTTCGACTCGCGGTTGATCATGGGCACCGGGGGCGCCCCCAGCATGGACGTCCTGGAGCGCGCCCTGATCGCCTCCGGCACCGAGTTGACCACCGTGGCGATGCGTCGGGTCGACCCGACCGCCAAGGGTTCGGTGCTCGACGTCCTGCGGCGCCACGACATCGCCGTCCTGCCCAACACCGCCGGCTGCCACACCGCCACCGAAGCGGTGCTCGTCGCACAACTCGCCCGGGAGGCGTTGGAGACCAACTGGGTGAAGCTCGAGGTGATCGCCGACGACGTCACGCTGCTGCCCGATCCGCTGGAGTTGGTCGAGGCGGCCGACGAGTTGGTCGCCGACGGGTTCACCGTCCTCCCCTACACCAACGACGACCCGATCCTGGCGCGACGGCTGGCCCAGGTCGGCTGTGCGGCGGTGATGCCGTTGGGCGCCCCGATCGGCTCCGGGCTCGGCATCCGCAATCCGCACAACATCGAATTGATCGTCGCCGACGTGGACGTTCCGGTGATCCTCGACGCCGGGATCGGGACCGCCTCGGAGGCCGCCCTGGCGATGGAGCTCGGCTGCGACGCCGTACTGCTGGCGTCGGCGGTGACCCGGGCCAAGGACCCGGTCGCGATGGCCAGCGCGATGGCCCGGGCGGTCGAGGCCGGGCGGCTCGCGTACGGTGCCGGCCGGATCCCCGTGCGTCGCTACGCCGAGGCGTCCAGCCCGCACGAGGGACGCATCGACTGATCATGGACCACGTGGTGAGCACCGGCGCGTTGGTCCGATCTGGCAACATTGCCCCATGTCGGCTGACTCGTACCAACCGCGCCGTGCCGCCCAGGAACCCGCCCCCGCCCACGATGGCTCCCCACCGATCGAGCTGCGCAACCTGACCAAGCACTTCGGCAAGGTGGTCGCCGTCGACGACGTCACGTTGACCATCCCGCCGGGGGTGGTGACCGGCTTCCTCGGCCCGAACGGTGCGGGCAAGACGACCACCCTCAGCATGCTGGCCGGCCTGGTCACACCGACCTCGGGGACCGCCACCTTCGGGGGTCGCAGCTACGCCGAGTTGGACAGCCCGCAACAGACCGTCGGGGTGGCCCTCGACGCGGCGTTCCACCCCGGCCGCAGTGGCCGGGACCACCTCCGGGTGCTCGCGCCGACCGCGCACGCCGACAACGCGCGCGTCGACGAACTGCTCGACCTGGTCAAGCTCACCGAGGCCGCCCGCCGTACCGTCGGTGGCTACTCGCTCGGCATGCGGCAGCGGCTCGCGCTGGCGACCGCCCTGCTGGGCGACCCGGACTACCTGATCCTGGACGAGCCGGCCAACGGGCTCGACCCCGAAGGCATCCGGTGGCTGCGGTCGTTCCTGCGCGGACTGGCCGATGAGGGCAAGACGGTGCTGGTCTCCTCGCACATGCTCAGTGAGGTCAACCAGACCGCCGACGAGGTCGCGGTGATCGGCCACGGCCGTCTGCTCCGACACGGGCCGATCGACCAACTCGGCGATGCCGAGCCGACCAGCCTGCTGCGCGTCGGACGACGTGACCGCGACGCCGCGCGGGCCGCCCTCACCGAGGCCGGCTGGACCGTCCTCGACGCCGAGGACGCTTCCGGCCCGTACCTGCGGGTCGCCACCGAAGACACCGCCGCCATCGGCAGGGCGATGTTGCAGCACCAGGTGGCCGTGGTCGAACTCGCCGTCGAACGGGTGGACCTCGAAGCGACGTTCTTCCAGATGCTCGAGCAGGAGGCCTCCTGATGCGCTCCTTCACCAGTGAGCTGTTGAAGTTCACCACCACCAAGCTGTGGTGGCTGCTGCTGATCGTGGTCGTCGTCGCCGGCGCCATCTACGCCGTGACCTTCGGCGCCCTGCAGGGCCTGATCTCCGGCGACATGGACGCCTTCACCACCCCCGAAGCCATCTCCGCGGTGCACAACGGCGGCAACACGATGACCCGGATCCTGGCGTTGGTGCTGGGGGTGACGAGCATGGGCCAGGAGTACCGGCACCACACGATCACCTGGACCTACCTCGCGACGCCCCGTCGCTGGCAGGTGCTGTTGGCCAAGGTGGGCGCGACGTCGATCATGGGCCTGCTGTACGGCGTCGTGTCGGCCATCGTCGGGGTTCTGGTGGCGATCCCGATGGTGATGATCTTCGGCGGCTCGATGCAGCTCGACGAACCACTGGTCTGGCAGAACCTCGCCCTGGGCGTGCTGTCGTTGATGCTGTGGACGCTGATGGGCCTGGGGGTCGGCATCCTGATCCGCAACCAGGTCGTGGCGATCCTGGTCGCGATCGGCTTCGCCTACATCCTCGAGCCGCTGGTGAGCTTCGTGTTCGCGTTCCAGCAGTGGGACGTGCTGCTCAACCTGATGCCGTCCGGCGCGACCGCGGCGATGATCGGGCTGTCGGGCAACCCGATGATGAGTGCCGCACAGGACCCGTTCGCGTGGTGGCTGGCCAGCCTGGTGCTGATCGCCTGGGCGGCCGTCCCGACCGCGATCGGCATGCTCGTGACCATCCGGCGTGACGTGAGCTGACCGCCGTCGGCGCCCCGCCGCGACGCGACGAGGTGTCGGACACACCCGCTCGGCTACGCCGCCAACGTCGGCTCAGCTCATAAGCTTCGTGTCAGGCCTGACACGGCCCTTCTTCCCCACCGTGTTTGGAGCAGTACCTGTGACCATGACCAGCATGCGCGACCCGTTGGTCGGTCATGCCCTGGAAGGTCGGTACGAGATCACGGACCGGCTCGCCCGCGGTGGCATGGCCACCGTCTACCTCGCCACCGACCTGCGGCTGACCCGTACGGTCGCGGTGAAGGTGATGCACGTCGGCCTCGGCGACGACGACGACTTCGCCCGCAAGTTCGACCGCGAGGCGCGGGCCGCCGCGCGACTCTCCCACCCCAACGTGGTGTCGGTGTTCGACCAGGGCATCGACAACGGCCGGCCGTTCATCGTGATGGAGTACGTGCACGGTCGGACGCTGCGCAGCCTGATGCGCAACGAGGGCCGGATGGATGCGGTGCGGGCGCTGACGATCATGGAGTCGGTGCTGTGCGCGCTGGCCGCCGCACACGAGTCGGGCCTGGTGCACCGCGACATCAAGCCCGAGAACGTACTGATCGCCGACGACACCAACCAGATCAAGGTGGCGGACTTCGGGTTGGCGAAGGCGATCACCGCGCAGACCTCCACCGCGACCGCCGGGCTGCTGATCGGCACGGTGTCGTACCTGCCGCCGGAGCTGGTCACCACCGGCAAGGCCGACCCGCGCTCCGACGTCTACTCCGCCGGGGTGGTGCTGTACGAGCTGCTGACCGGCCGCAAGCCCCACACCGGCGAGTCACCGATCCAGGTCGCGTACGCCCACGTCCACAACGACGTTCCGCCCCCGTCGGAGGTGGTGGCCGACCTGCCCGACTACGTCGACGCGCTGGTGCAGCACGCGACGGCACGGCAGCCGTCGGAGCGTCCGACCGATGCCCGGACCCTGCTCCACGAGCTGCGGGCCGTACGGTCACGGCTCCGGTCCGGCGCGGCCTCCGACTCCGAGCTGACCGAGATCATCACGACCGGATCGTCGGACGTGGCCCAGTGGAACGAGGCCAACGGGATCCGGGTGCGCAGTGCGGTGATGCCGGCCGACTACGACCCGGTGACCCAGATCAGCCCGGCGACCGGGATCACCCCGGCGATCCGGGTGAAGCCCGCACAACCACGTCGCCGTACGTCGGCGGCCAGTCCGGCGAGCCACCGCACCCCGGCCCACTCGGCGGACAGCCCCTCGGAACGGTTCGTCGCGGTCGCCCCACCACCCCCGGGTGCCTCGACGCGGGCCCGGCAGGCCCAGCGCCGTGCCCGGCGGCGCGGGCTGATCGCCCTGCTGCTGGTGCTGCTGCTGACCGCCGGCGCGGCACTCGGCGGCTGGTGGTTCGTCGAGCACCGCACCGTCGCCACCCCACCGGTGGTCAACATGACCGCCGACCAGGCGGCCGGTGCGCTGCGGGAGGCGGGACTGGTCGCCAACACCGCCACCGAGGAGTACTCCGAGACCGTGCCGAAGGGTCGGGTGATCCGCACCGACCCGACGGCCGGGAGCGAGGTCCGGCCCGAGGCCGAGGTCAAGCTGGTGATCTCCAAAGGACCGGAGCGCTACGCCGTACCGGAGATCGTCGGCAAGTCCCTCGACGACGTCCGATCCGCGCTCGAGCAGGCAAAGCTGACGGTCGGCGAGGTGACCGAGGAGTACGACGAGAAGGTCGCGGCCGGCATCGTCACTCAGGCGTCGCTGGAGTCCGGCACGATGGTCCGGCCCGACACCCCGGTCGACCTGACGGTGTCGAAGGGTCCGCAACCGATCAAGATCACCAACTGGACCGGCAAGTCCGCCGCCGAGGCGAAGGCAGGCCTGGAGAAGGCCGGGTTCACCGTCAAGATCACCAAGCAGAACCACGACTCGGTGCCGTCGGGCAACGTGATCAGCCAGTCGCCGGCCGACGGCACCGGCAAGCGGGGTGACACGGTGACGATCGTGCAGTCGGTCGGGCCGGTGATGGTGACGGTTCCCAACGTCCGCAAGATGGGTCTGGAGGCCGCGACCAAGACGTTGGAGCAGGCCGGGTTCAAGGTCGCGAAGAAGCCGGTCACCGGCCGGGACTTCTTGGGCCTCGGGTACGTGAGCTACACCGACCCGGCGGCGGGTGAGAAGGCCCGCAAGGGCGCTACCGTCACCATGTACTACGTGTAGGTGCACCCCCTCGGATAGACCGGCTCCTGGTGAAAGGTGACTGATGGACGCCATCATCGTGATCATGGTCGTGGTGCTGGTGCTCGGCCTCGCGATCGGAGGCCTGTTCATCGGACTGGCGATCCGCAAGTCGATCCGTCAGGCGAAGGTGCGCGAGGCGATCTCCGCGTACGGCTGGCAGACCGACCCGAGCCCGACACTGGAGCGGGTCGCCGGACTCGCCCTGCCACCGTTCGACATGGGGTTCGGTCGCTGGCTGTCCAAGGCGATCATCGGCACCACCAGCAACGGCACATCGTTCCAGGCCTTCCAGTACCGCCACACGGTGCCGCCGTTCAACGCGCGGATCGCGATGATCGCGCTGCCGAAGGCGTTCCCCGAGCTGTACGTCAGCACCGACCGGGATCGGCACCGCCGGATCGGGGTCCGGGCCGACAAGGTCACCCTCGGGCCGCGGTGGGAGCCGGTGCTGGAGGCGGCCGGCGACACGGACTTCGCCAACGCACTGCTCAGCCCGCCGGTGCTCGACGCGCTCGCCGAGTGGGCCGTCGACAGTCCCGCCGGCCGAGGCTTCGACCTGTCCGTCGACGGCGCCAATCTGGTGGCCGTCGGGGCACCGACCACCGATGAGCCGGACGAGCTGAAGGTGTTCGTCGACCGGCTGGCCCAGGTGGCGGCCCTGATCGACTGGGAGGCGCTGGCGCGGTTCGCGATCGAGCCGAAGTCACCGCGACTCGGCTTCCGGGGCACCGACTGGCAGTGGTTGCCGCAGAGTCAGGGCCCGGTGGCGCAGTTCGCCGGCATCGGCCCCGTCGGTACCGGTCAGAACCCGACCTCGAACGACATCGTCACCGGCACCCATCGTGGGATCGGGTTCACCGGATTCCAGTACCAGTGGCAGACCACCAGGACGTACACGACGCACGTCAACAACATGACCCAGGTGCACACCCAGACCATCACCCACCACCAACCCGTGTTGGCACTGCGCCTGCCGGCACCCGTTCCCACGCTGACGATCGCGCGCGGTAAGCAGCCGTACGCGCTGCGGGTGGGGCCGGTGCAACCCACCCCGTTCCCCGCCTTCGACGCCATGTTCGACGTGTGGTCGTCCCATCCACAGTTCCTGGCGGACGTCCTCACCGAACAGCTCGCCAGCTGGTTCCTGCACTGGAAGCCGTCGTTGGTGATCATGACCGGGTCGACGGTGATCACGTTCCCCGCCGAGCACACGCCGCCGACCCTGTGGGCCTCGCTCGACTTCGTGTGTGCCTTTTGCGACCAGATCCCCGAGCGGGTCTGGCAGACCGTCGGGTCGCCGCGCCCCGGTCTCCGGCCGTCGGTGTCGGCGCCGGCCGAGCTTGCCGAGCCGGATGGTTTCGTGGAGCCGGAAGGCATCGTCGGTCAGGCGTGAGCCACCCACCGAGGCCAACCTCGCAGAATGGGGTGTGGACGACACCCCTGAGCCGGAGCCAGCGCGTACCTTGCTGGGTCTGCAGACCATGACGCCGCGCCAGCAGCTGCGCGCCGGGCGTCTACCGCGGCGGCTGACCCAGCTCTTCGTGGGGCTGACGGTCTTCGGTCTGTCCATGGCCATGTTGATCCGGGGCGGTCTCGGCATGATCCCGTGGGACGTCTTCCACTACGGGGTGGCCAGCCACGTCCCGCTGACCTTCGGCACCGTCGCCATCATCACCGCGCTGGTCGTCCTGCTGCTCTGGATCCCGCTGCGCGAGGTACCGGGTCTGGGCACCATCGCCAACGCCGTCTGGGTGGGGGTGGCGGTCGATGTGTTCCTGGCGCTGCTCAGTGCACCGGACGGACTTCTCGCCAGGATCGGTCTGATGGTGGGCGGCATCGTGCTCAACGCGGTGGCCACCGCGCTCTACATCGGGGCCCAGTTCGGTCCCGGGCCGCGCGACGGGCTGATGACCGGCCTGGCGCGGCGACTGCCGGTGAGCATGCGGGTCATCCGGACCGCCATCGAGGTGGTCGTCGTGCTCGTCGGCTGGCTGCTCGGCGGGGTGGTCGGCATCGGCACGGTGCTGTTCGCGCTGAGCATCGGGCCACTGACCCAACTGTTCCTGCCCCCGTTGGTGGTCCGGGTCGACCCACCCAGCAGCCCCACCCCTCGACAAGCTCGGGAAACGTGAGGAAACGCCCGTCGAGCGACCGGCGGGGTCACTGGTTCGTGGTCACCGACAACGACGCGCTGGACGACAACAACGGGGACACCCAGTTCCTGCGGTTGGGACGCCTCGGCTGATCGACGCTCGGCCGGCGTCAGAATTCGTACGGATTCCCGTGGCGCAGGTCGAGCAGTTCGGTCGGTGACATCTCGCCGATCCTGTTGTACGACAGGCTGTAGCCGCGTTCGTTGAGCAGGCCGTGGTGGATCAGGAAGCCGGTCGGGGCGCCGACCGCTCGGGCGAAGTCGACGTGCTCCTTCATCGCCGCCCACGGGCCGTGGGCCGGGAGCGCGAGCACGTCGACGCCCTTGGGCACCGCGGCCAGGCTGTCGCCGGGGTGGAACAGGGTCGGCTCCCCGGGCGCGCTGATCACCAGGCCCACGTTGCCGACCACGGGGATGTCACGGTGGATCACCGCATGGGTGCCGCCGACCGCAGCGATCGTGACCCCGCTCACGGTGACCTGGCTGTCCGCCGCGATTCCCTTGCCCTGTGGCAGTTCCACATTCTCCAGCACCGACGGCTCGACCCACAGCTGAGCCTCCGGGTTCGCCGCCAGGAGGGCCGGGGCGTGCTCCGGATCGATGTGGTCCGGATGCTGGTGGGTGACCAACACCGCGTCCAGGTCGGTCAGGCCGTGCCAGCCGTCGGAGAAGTTGCCGGGGTCGATCAACAGCCGACGATCGGCGACCTCGACCAGGACGGCGGAGTGTCCACACTGGGTGATCTTCATGGACCCAGCCTAGGGACGGCCGCACCGGTGGTGTGCTGTGGCTCGGTCAGTCGCAGTAGACGCTCCTGAGCCGCTCGCCCCGACCGTTGGCCACCTGCTGCTCGAGGTGCTCCACCGCCTGTCGCCAGGCGGTGCGGTAACCGTCCGGGTAGGCGAGCCCGCGACCTGCCAGCGCTGCATTGACCACGAGGCACTTGGTCTCCCGGGTCGGGGCGGCATTCGGCACCGGCTGGGGAACCGTGTACTTGTAGGCGTGCGACTTCGACGAGAAGTAGATGTCGCCGGCGGTGTCGATGTTGCCGAAGGCGGCCCCCGACGGCACCAGCACGGTGACTGCCAAGGTGTCGGGGTCGATGCGCAGCAGCTGCGAGCCGACCGTGGCGTACACGTTGCCGTCGACCTTCGACACGTACTGGTAGGCCCAGGCCCAGTAGAAGGTGTTCGCGGCGTACCGCGGCGCCAGCCCACCCTCGCTGTGCACCACCTCGTTGGTGGTCGTGTCGTAGGCGAACAGGGTGTCCTCGGCCCAGCCCCAGACCTTGCCGTCGGGGGCGACCAACAAGCCGGTGACCCCTTCTCGGTCCGCGACGGGGACGATCTCGCGGACGACAGTGCGGGTGGCCGGGTCCCAGACGATCAACTTCGCCTCACCGTCGGGCGCCTCGATCCCCATGCCACCGTCGATGTTGGTGCCGATGTAGACCAAGCCGTCGTTCGGGTTGTGCACCACCGAGATGATGCTCTGCCCCTGGACGATCTCGTCGGTGTACCAGGTGTGCTTGCCGGTGGCGAACTCGTACACCGCCAGACCGCCCTGCAGCTTGCCGTACCCGGCGATGGTGCCCATGTAGACCTCGTCGCGCTCGGGGTCGTACGCCATCGCGAACGGCCGGTCCTGTCCCTCGGCGAGCCCGTCGAAGAGTCGCCGTGGCGCGGCCGTCGGGTTGTTCGGGTCGTATCGTGAGAACCGTGCGTTGCCGTAGTGGCCCACGTACATCAGGCCGTCGCGGATGATTGATGACTCGTACTGGCCGCTCGACAGAGACGGGTGAAGCTGGCCGCCGCCGGTGGCGTCGACGCGGGCGAGCCCGGTCGGATAGCCGGAGGCGAACATCAGCCCGTTCGGCCCCTGCAGCATCTTCTGGATCGCCGTCGGCTGGGAGAACGTCCACGGCGTGCTGGTGTACTCACCGGCCATGGTGAGCCGGAACGGACCACGCGCATCGGTGCCGATCAGGTCGCCGTTGGCCGCAAACGTGGCGTCACCGAAGTAGTAGCCGATGTCGAGACCGGTGTCGGTGGTCGTCATGGCCTCGGTGTCGTACTCGAAGATGCTGGACGACTTGGTGTACCAGAATTTCGTGGGCTCGTCGGGCAGCCGAACGATGTTGTAGCCGCCGATCTCTCCGGCCGGGGTCCACTTGTCCACCACACCGTCGGTGCCGATCACCAACTGTCGTTGGCCTCCCGCACTCGCGACCAGGTGATCATTGACCAGCCAGAGTCGCTTGATGAAGGTCTCGGCCTCGAGCCCGGGAACGTTGGTCTCGTTGGTGATCTTGGTCTTCTCGCCGGCACCGGCATCAGCGAGCCGCCACAGCTCGGCGGTCTGCCCGCCGGCGGTGACGTAGAGGTCGTTGGTCTTGGGGTCCCAGGCACACGCGTGCAGATAGATGTTGTCCGGGTTGATCGTGGCGACCTTGGTGATCTGATCGGTCGCCGGATCGTACTTGTACAGCGCGGAATGCTTGTACGTGGGGATGAACACCTGGCCATCGGGACCGTTGCACGCACCGAACGGCTGGGCGTCGGAAGGATCGGGCTCGTACGTGCCGAGGTCGCGCAACTGCTTGGTCTCGGGGTCGAACTGCCACAGCTTCTGGTCGAAGTACGTGGCGACGTAGACCCGGCCGTCGGAGGCGACGGTGAGTTCGCGGGCAGTCTCGGCGGTCGGCATCGGCAGGTTGATCACCACCTCTCCGGTCTCGACGTCGATGGCGGTGAAAGCACCCGGGTTGTCGCTGTTCCCGGTGCCCTTGAACACCTGGTACGACACAGCGCGGCCGTCCATCGTGCCGATCATGTTGGGGCTCGGCTGCGACACGTGGACCGGCTCACCGAGATACGTCACGTTCGGATCGGCGTCGACAACCGCCTGCGCGGCCGGACCGGTGGGATCGACGGCACGAGCACTCTCAACGGGGACACCGAGCAGAGCGACAACGAGGCCCAGCGCGAGCAGGATGCTCCCGCCACGCGGCAATGCGTGGGACACGACAGTTCCTTTCACAGGACCGGGGCGACCAGTCGGAGGGGACGACCTGCCGCCACCTTAAGGACTGCCCGGAAACCCGTCAACCGGACGATGAGTCTCGCCGCGTGCCCCGTCCGGGCCTGATCGCCGTACGAAGGGGCGCCACAGCGACGTTGCTGGACGTGACATCCAGCGACGTCGCTCAGCGGCCCACGGATACGACGCTGACCGGCCCGGCGGGACCTTCCGGGGCACAACGGTGATCAACGACAGCGGCGATCAGGCGGTCACGGCCGACATCAGATCGGTGAGCCCCGCCCGGCAGGTACGGAACTGTGGCTGCCAACCCAGCTCGGCCCGTGCCAGACGGGTGTCGAGCTTGACCCGGACGCCCGCCATCAGCGCATACAGGTATGGCGTCGGGCGCAACAGGGCGGCCGGTAGCCGCAGGGGTCGGCGGGCACCCAGGGTCTCGGCGACGGTGTCGATGAGTTCGTCCATCCCGAGCGGGTGGTCGTCGGCGATGTTGTACGCCTGCCCGGGACGTCCTGCGGTCATCGCGGCAACGGTGGCCGCAGCCGCATCGGTCAGGTGCACCAGTGACACGCTCGAGGACGGCCGCGGTGCGGGCATCCAGCCACGGCGAGCCAGCTTCACCATCTGTGCCGTCGACGCGTCGGAACCGTAGAACATCCCGTACCGCAAGGAGATCCCGGCCTCGCCGAGCACCAGGTCCTCGTTCTCGCGGAGTGCCCGCAGGTGTGGGTCGAACGGCCCGCCCTCGGTGACGCCGAACGGCGCGGTCTCGTCGATCAGATCGGGGCCCAGGTCGCGCCAGCCGTACCCGAGGAAGAACGACTGTGTGATGATCCGGTGGGCTCCGAGTTCGGTGGCCGCGCGCACCAGGTTGCGGGTGCCCCAGGAGCGGAGTTCATCGGTCGCGAACAGGTCGCGGTGTCGCATCGGGAGTCCGGTGATGGCGGTGGCCTGGTGGATGACCGCGTCCGCGCCGTGGCCGTCGAGGGCACGCCGCAGGCCTGCCTCGTCCAGCAGGTCGGCCACGATCGGCGTCGCGCCCGTCGCCGTGAGGCCTGCCGCCGCCGACTCGTGGCGGGTCAGGCCCAACACCGAGTGCCCGGCCGCCACCAACTGCGGCACCAGGGCACGGCCGATCGCGCCGGTTGCACCCGCCACCAACACCTTCATGCCTTCACCTCCGCGCTCGGCGCCTCCGCGGCCCGATCGGTCTCGCCTGAAGACGATCGTGACTTGTGGCGCAGCCGGAGAACGAGGCCCACCGCGGCGAGCACGCCGACCGCGAGCAAGCCGTACGGATCGCTGGGATGTCCGCCGATCTCCCGGTCCGCCCAGTGGTTCCAGGCGTGGAGGACATTGGTCAAGGCGATGCCCGCCAGGCCGACGCCCAACGCATCGCGCCACCACAGGGCGGCAGCGACCATCAGGCCGATCGCCATCTGGAAGACGCCGGCGTCATGGAGGAAGTGATCATGAGCTGGCCAGTTGGCCCACCTGGCGAAGCCTTGTGGTTCGAGCCAGCACCACAGGCCGATGCCGAACATGCCCGTGGCGCTGATGACGGCCGCGATGATGACGACGACGCGGCCAAGTGTCGACTGTGGCCTCATGAACCGGATTCTACGAATGTAGAAGTCCCATCGCAGCCAGCTCTCGACATGGGCATGGAGCTGAGGCCCCCTCAGCCGTTCGCGGGAGGGCCTGACGGGGCGCCCGACAGGGCTTGGGCGATGGTCACGACGTACTCGGCCGCCCAGGCGTCGAACTCCGTCTCCGGGCCCGAGATCTGGAACAGCAGCATGCCCTCGACCGCGCTCAACAGGCGGTGGGCCGCCCACAGCGGATCCGGAGCCGCGGCCGTGAAGGCTTCGGCGAAGATGGCCACGAACGGCTGGCGGATCTCGCGAGCCGTGGCCTGCAGGTGCGGCGTCCTCGCCGCGTGCAGGAACATCTCGTAGCGCGCCAACGTCAGCGAACGCTCCGTGACCAAGGTCGCGACAGCCCGCTCGACGTAGCGGACGGGATCCACCGTGGGGCTGACTGTACGGGCGGCCGCGAGCTCGTCCTGCAGTTGGGTCACCCACTCGAGTTGTCGCTCGAGGGTGTAGGTGAAAAGCGCCTCGATGAGCGCGTCGCGATTCGTGAAGTGATAGGTGGTGAGGCCGTGCGACACCCCGGCGCGTTCCTCCACACCGCGATGGGTGAGGGATTGCAGCCCCCGCTCGGCCACGAGGTCGAGTGCTGCGGACAGGATCCGCTCGCGGGTCGCCGACCCTGGACCGTTCGCTTGGTCAACGTCGCGAGCCATCGCGTCATCGTACGGCCAGAGGACTCACCTCATGACAGGTGTGCCACGGGTGCCTCCATGACGCCGACCCCGGCGGCGCGGGCGGATCAGACTGGTGGCGTGAGTCAGGTCGCCGCCGAGGGCAGGTGGATCAGCCCGGCGGCTGTCGGCCGAAAGCCGCACGCGTCAAGATAGAAGGATTCCAGGTGCGAGTCGAAGTCAACGAACAACCATTCGCAGCCGGCCCGCTTGGCCTCCTGGGCCGCGCGCCGGACGATCATGGTGCCAATGCCCTGCCGCTGGTGGCTGGGGTGGGTCTTCGTGTCGACCAGGAAGGCGTGAGCGCCGCCATCCCAAGCAACATTGACGAATCCCACCAATGAGCCCTCCTCGGCCCGGGCGGTGACCCAGCCCAGCGAGTGGTTCTGGACCTTGTCCCACCAGCCCGGTTCCGGGTTCCCGCCGTGTGCACGAGTGAGTTCGACGATCTCCGCGTCCGAGACCGGGTGGCGCCACCGGAGAATGATGTCGGAAGCGCTCATGTTGCCTGCGCCGGCGCCAGGAGGTCGCCCAACACCTCGCCGGCGCGGACGGCGTCGTCGGCCGACACGTCGAGGTGGGTGACAGCTCGCAGCACTCGCTCCCCCAGGTGCGACACCGCGACCCCGCGCTCGGCTGCTGCCGCAACCACGTCGGCGGCGGACCGCTCCCCGCTGTCGAACACCACGATGTTGGTCTCCACCTCTGCCGGGTTGACCGCAGCTGGTGCCCGTACGGCCACCCGCTCGGCCAGCGCGCGGGCCGCGGCGTGATCATCGGCCAAGCGCGCCACGTGATGATCAACGGCGTACGATGCGGCGGCGGCCAGCATGCCGGCCTGACGCCAGCCGGCGCCGAAGCGCTTCCGCAGCACGCGGGCCCGGGTGATCAACTCGGCGCTTCCGATGATCATGGAACCGACGGGTGCCCCGAGCCCCTTGGAGAAGCAGACGTTGACGGTGTCGAACAGGCGTCCCGTCTCGGCGAGCTCGACTCCGCTCGCGACGTGCGCGTTCCACAGCCGTGCTCCGTCGAGGTGGAGCCCGATCCCAGCGGCCCGGCACCGCTGCGACAGCTCGACCAGTTGATCATGTCGCTGCACCGACCCCGAGGCGAAGTTGTGGGTGTTCTCCACCGACACGGCCGCGGTCGACACCAGGTAGGGACCGGCGTCCGGGACTGCCATGTCCATGATCAGGTCCGGGTCCACCCGGCCGTCAGCACTCGGCCAGGTGCGCGTCGTGATCCCCGACAGGGCCGCATGGGCACCGAGCTCGGCCCGGACGACGTGGGCGCGCGCATCGCACAAGAGTTCTTGGCCGGGCTGCACCAACACCGCGACCCCCAGCAGGTTGGCCAGCGATCCGGTGACGCAGAAGAGCCCGGCCTCGTGCCCGAGCAGCGCGGCGACCTTGGCCTCCAACGCATTGACCGACGGATCCTCGGCGTACACGTCGTCCCCGACCTCGGCCCGCAACATCGCCTCCCGCATCTGCGAGGTCGGGCGAGTCACCGTGTCACTGCGGAGGTCGATCGTGCCCCCTTCCGGCACCACGGGCGTCACCCGCGCAGGTTCGCGCGCATCGCGGCGGTGTCCTCGGATGTCCACCCCAGTCGCATCAGGGCTGCCTCCACGCCACCGAGCTGGTCGAGCTGGTCCAGCACGGCCACCATCGTCTCTGCGTTCGTCAGGTGCGAGGACAGCGGTCGGCCCGCCAGGTTGGCCCGGTAGGTCGGCGAGGCCGACAGCCGGTCGATGATCAACTGCATCCGTTCACTGCTGGCGGCGTAGTCGGCCACCACCGCCTCGCGATCCGCGCCGGCCAGGGTGAGCGCCATCGCCACGGTCGTCCCGGTGCGGTCCTTGCCGGCCGCACAGTGCACCAAGGCCGCGCCCTGCGCGTACGCAATCGTGCGCAGGGCAGCGACCACGTCGTCGGGCCGATCCTTCAGGTATGACAGGTAGTGCGAGGCGAACACGTCGTCATGATCAACCGACGGCGCCTTCCCCACCCACGGCAGCGCCTCCTCCGGCGCATCGACACCCGATGTGTCAGCCCCGGACACATCAGCCGGGTCGTCCTCCGGCAACGGCTTGAGGTCGGTCTCGGGCAGGTAGCTGAAGTGGTGGATCCGGACATCGTCGACACTTTCGAGCGGCCCTGGACCCTCGCTGCGCACCTCCATCGTCGAGCGCAGGTCGACCACATCGGTGAGCCCCAGGTCCAGCAGGTGTCTGATGTCGTGCCCGGTCAGGTCCTGCAGGTTGTCCGACCGGAGCAACCGGTTGGAGTTGATCACGCCCCCATCGGTGCACGGGGTGCCGCCGAGGTCGCGGGCGTTGACCAGGGAATCGAACTCGAGCCAGGGCATGGCTCTCACGTTACGGGAAGCCGAGCACGGACGCTCGGCAGACCCGGTCACGTCGAGGTCAGGTGGTGACCTCGGCGAGCTGGGCCCCTCGCTTGATCCGCCCCGATGCCAGCCGCTCCGCCACCAGGAAGGCCAGCTCCAGCGACTGGTTGCGATTCAGCCGGGGATCGCACGCGGTCTCGTAGCGATTGACCAGGTCGGCCTCGACGATCTCGTCCGCACCGCCGACGCACTCGGTGACGTCGTCCCCGGTCAGTTCGACGTGGACGCCGCCCGGCCAGGTGCCGAGGGCCTCGTGGACGTCGAAGAAGCCGTTCACCTCGTCCATCACGTCGTCGAAGGCACGGGTCTTGTAGCCGTTGGCGGTCGAGAACGTGTTGCCGTGCATCGGATCGCAGATCCAGGCGACCTGACGGCCCGACGCGGTGACCTGCTCGATCACGCCCGGCAGGATGTCGCGGATCTGCCCCGCACCCATCCGGGTGATGAATGTGATCCGGCCCGGCTCATGATCAGGATCCAGCCGGTCAGCCAGGGCCAGCGCGGTCTCCGGCGTGGTGGTCGGACCGAGCTTGACCCCCAGCGGGTTGCGGACGTGGCGCAGCAGTTCGACGTGCGGGCCGTCGAGCTGGCGGGTCCGCTCCCCGATCCACAGGAAGTGCCCCGACACCCCGTACGGACGGGCCGTCCGCGAATCGATCCGGGTCAGTGCGTGCTCGTACTCCAACAACAACGCCTCGTGGGAGGAGAAGAAGTCGACGGTACGGAAGTTCTCGTCCTCGATGCCACAGGCCTCCATGAATGCCAGCGCCCGTTCGATCTCGTCGACCATCGCCTGGTAGCGGTCACCGGCCGGCGACTGCTTCACGAAGTCGGCGTTCCAGGTGTGCGCCTTGGCGAGGTGGGCGAAGCCGCCGGTGACGAAGGCGCGGGTGAGGTTGAGCGTCGCGGCCGAGGCGTTGTAGACGCCCAGCAGTCGCTGCGGGTCGTGTCGGCGCTGTTCAGGGGTGAAGGCGAATCCGTTGACCGCATCCCCGCGGTAGGCCGGCAGGGTGACACCGTCCCGGGTCTCGGAGTCCGACGACCGTGGCTTGGCGTACTGACCGGCGATCCGGCCGAGCTTCACGACCGGGACCTGGGCCGCGTAGGTGAGGAGCACCGCCATCGACAGCAGCACCCGCAACTTGCGCTGGATGTTGTCGGCCGTCACGCCCGCGAACGTCTCGGCGCAGTCACCGCCCTGCAGCACGAACGCCTCCCCCGCGGCCACGCTCGCCATCTTGTGGCGCAGCGCGTCGCACTCACCCGCGAACACCAGCGGCGGCATGATCTGCAACTGCGCCACCACCTTGGCCAGCTCGTCGGCATCGGCATAGGTCGGCTGCTGCAGCGGGTTCAGCGCATGGAGCGCGGCCAGGCTGGGCAGTTCGGCGCTACGGGTTTCGGTCGACACGGGGGCAAGCATAGGTCGAACCCGCCCCCGCGGCGGTCGCGTCTCCGTGCGGTGGACTTGGCGCCCTCCCGCGCCGGCAGCCGCTCCCCCGACGACCTCGATCCCGGCTGTCCACAGGTGGTGCTGGAATCTTGTCGTACCCGTGGTCTAGATTGACACACATGTTCGAACGAG
The DNA here is from genome assembly GCF_050157065.1 of Carbonicoccus niuqiaonis. GTDB lineage: Bacteria > Actinomycetota > Actinomycetes > Propionibacteriales > Propionibacteriaceae > Avipropionibacterium. The sequence goes on along the minus strand of NZ_CP189573.1, from coordinate 1,347,358 downwards.
AGGGTACTGGAGGCGTCGACGACGTCGCCACCGGCCTGCCCGAGTCGGCGGAGGTGGCCCGCTGGGCCGAGGCGCTGGCCGCCAGCAGCCGGGGCCTCGACGACGACGCACGTCGCATCGACCTGATCACCCAGCTCGAACGTCTGGCCAACACCGTGCGAGGTGCCCAGGCCGCCCTCACCAACGACCTCGACCGGTCACAGCGGGCGCGGCAGGCCGAGCGTGGTGTCCCCACGGCACGACGGGGGCGCGGCGTCGCGTCACAGGTCGCCCTCGCCCGGCACGAGTCGCCCCATCTCGGACAACGCCACCTCGACCTGGCGACCGTGCTCCACCGCGAGATGCCGCACACCTTGCGTGCCCTGCGGACCGGGCACATCAGCGAGTGGCGGGCGATGATCCTGGTCCGCGAGACCGCCTGCCTGAGCCGGGAGCATCGCGCAGTCATCGACGCCCGGCTCGCCGCCGACCCCGTGTTGCTCGGCCGGTACGGTGACCGCGCGCTGATCGCTGAAGTGGTGAAGCTGAGTTGCGAGCTCGATCCCGAGGCCCTTGTCGCACGCCGGCGGACGGCGGAGAAGTCCCGTCACGTCCGGCTTCGGCCAGCGCCCGACGGGATGGCGCACTTCTCCGCCATGCTCCCGGTGGCCGACGGCGTGGGGCTGCTCGCCACCCTCGAGCATCTGGCTGAGGCCGCCGTCGCCACCGGTGATCCGCGGACCCGGGGCCAGCTGATGGCCGACACGCTCGTCGAACGGGTCACCGGCCGGCGGGCATCCTTGGCTCCGGCCACGGAGTCCCAGCCAGACGAGTCCGGGCCTGGCCCCGCCACGGATGCGTCCGGTACAGCCTTCGGTCGAGCCGCACGAGCCATCACCTGGGACGACTGCGACACGGCGCGGACCGACCGGGCATCCGCCGACAATGGCGGCGACCTGCCCATCATGGTGAACCTGATCATGTCACCCGAGCAGTTGCTCGGCGCGGCGGACGGAGCTGCGTACGTGGAGGGGTACGGCTTCGTCGACGCCGACCTGGCCCGCTCGCTGGCCAAGCGTGACCAGGTGTGGCTGCGCCGCCTGTTCACCGAGCCCGACTCCGACGCCCTGGCCACTCAGGAGTCACGGGCGCGACTGTTCCCCGAGGCCCTCAAACGCCTGATCAGATTCCGTGACCGGACGTGCCGAACACCGTGGTGCGATGCCCCGATCCGGCACATCGACCACGCCGTCGACCATGCCGACGGCGGCCCGACCAGTTTCGAGAACGGTCAAGGCCTCTGTGCCGCCTGCAACCATGCCAAACAGGCGCCGGACTGGCGCGCCCGACCGACACGAGGTCCCGACGGCAGGCACCAGGTCACCACGAACACCCCGACGGGGCACAGCCACACCTCACGTGCACCCGACATCCTGCCGACCCCACTCGAGGAGCTGGTCGGGACTCTCCGTCCAGAGCCGCCGTACCCTCCCGATGGCCCGCGGGTGGAGATCGTGTGGGCAGCGTGATCAGATCACGGTCGGCGGTTCCCCGTCGTGGTAGCCCTGCTCGATCGCGTACAGCGCCAACTCGACACGGTTGTGCAGCTGCAGTTTGCGCAGCACGTTCTGCACGTGGTTCTGCACGGTCCGGTGGGACACGAAGAGCCGTTCGGCGATCTCCCGGTAGGCCAGCCCCTTGGCGACCTGCCGCAGCACCTCGATCTCCCGGGTGGTCAGCGCAGGGCCGGTGTCGTTGTGCGCTTCGGCGCGGGTCACCATCCGCCGGAACTCGCCCAGCACCATGCCGGCAAGCCCGGGGGTGAACACGGCGTCGCCAGCAGCGGTCCGCCGGACCCCGTCCAGCAGCTCGTCCGGCGAGGCCGACTTCACCATGTATCCCTTGGCACCCGCCTTGACCGCCCGCAGTACGTCGTCCCGCTCACCGCTGGCGGAGATCACCAGCACCAGCATCTCGGGGAACTCATCGAGCAGGATCTCGGTGCAGGTGGCACCGTCCGGGTCCGGGATCTGCAGGTCCATCAGCAGCACCTCGGGGCGCGTTGCCCGAGCACGCTTGAGCGCCTCGTCGCCGGTGGTGGCCGTGGCGACGATCTCGAAGCCGTCGTCCTCCAGGTCACCGCTGAGGGCCTCCAACCACATGGGGTGGTCGTCGACCAGCATCAGGCGACGCCGGATGTCCTCGTTCTCGTAACCGTCACTCATGTCCCCACCGGAATCCTGAACTCCCATTCGGTCCCCTGGCCGGGGGCCGTCCGCAGGGTGGCCGTCCCGCCGATGTCGGCCAACCGTCCGTGGATCGAGTGTCGCATGCCCATCCGGCCACGGTCGCCGGCCGCCTCGAAGTCGGCCGGGTTCCCGCCCACGCCGTTGTCGCGGATGCTGATGATCAACTCGTCGTCGTCACGCTCCAGCAGCACCCAAGCCTGCGCCTCGGGTCCGGCATGCTTGGCGACGTTCGACAGCGCCTCGGCGATCGCCGCGTCGATCTCGTGGGCGCGGCTCGCCTCGACCAGCACGTTGCCGGCGGGAGTCGAGATGGTGACGCCGTGCATCGCGTGGCGATCGAGGATCACCGCCAGGTTGGCGTGGGTGGCGTCGAGTGTGTCGGCCTCGGCGACGTCGATGTCGGTGTCCTGCAGCAGCGCCCGGAGTTGCCCCTCCTGTTGGTGGGCGGCCCGGGCCAACCGCATGCCGCGGGGTCCGAGGGCCCGGCCCTCCCGCTCGACCATCGCCAGCACCTGCAGCACACCGTCGTGCACGATTCGTGCCAGCCGCTGGCGTTCGGCCATGCCGGCCGCGACGGCGTACATCTGTTCACGCTCATGGCTGGTCACGCGCAGCTGGGAGGTGAAGTAGCCGACACTCAGGCAGGCCAGCAACATCACCACCTGTTCGCTGATGGCGCGGGGGTCGATCACCGGCGCCACGACCAGGTCGGCCGCCGCGACCGCAAGGGCGACCAGCGCCGACGGCAGCCAGCCACGCCACAACGCCACCGCCAGCGGGGCCGCGCCCGCCCAGTACGGGACCATCGATCCGATCGAGGTCCCACCCGGGTCGGAGCCCAGCACGTACGGGCTGGCGAGCACGAGCACCACGGTGATCGCGACATCGGCGACGAACACCCAGGTGTGACGGCGCCGCTCCGCGATGTACATGTAACCGGCACCCACGGTGACCACGATCATCACCACACAGCTCAGCAGCAACAGCACCGGACGGGCCGCCTCGTCCAGCCGCAGCAGGTTGATCACGATCGCCAGCAGCAGCAGCACGACCCGCACCAGGACGTGGGCGCGGAACAGCGGGACGTGCAGGTCGATCACGACCGACCGCCCTCGCCGTCCCCCGAACCGTCCGGCTCCTCGGCCGCCTCCTCCTTGCGACCGGGCCGGCGCGCGTCGATCCACCCCTGGATCGCCTGCAACTGCTCGGCCCGGGCCTGCTCCTTCGCCGACGGGGCGTACTCGTCCACGTAGGTCTGGCCCGACATCTCCATGATGGCGTACATGATCTCGTCGGTCACCGACCGCAGGATCAACCGGTCCCCGTCCATCCCCTTGTACCGGCTGAAGTCGAGCGGCTCGCCGAACCGCACCGTCGGCGACATGATCTTGCGCAGCATCCGCCCCGGCGGGGCGATCTGGTCGGTGCCGACCAGCGCGACCGGGATCACCGGCACCTGCGCCTGCAGTGCCAGCCGGGCCACGCCGGTGCGGCCCTTGTACAGCCGGCCGTCGTGGCTCCGGGTGCCTTCGGGAAAGATGCCGAACAGTTCACCACTCTCCAAGATCTTCATCCCCGACCGCAGCGCTCCCTCGCTGGCCTGGCCGCCGGAGCGGTCGATCGGGACCTGACCGGTGCCGGCGAAGAAGCCTCGCTGGAAGAACCCCTTCACCCCCGATCCGGTGAAGTAGTCGGCCTTGGCGACGAAGGTGACGCGACGGTTCAGCGCCAACGGCATGAAGATCCAGTCGGCGAACGACAGGTGGTTGGCGGCCAGGATCGCGGGGCCGTCGACGGGTACGTTGGCCACCCCCTCCTCGATCGGCCGGAACAGCCGTCGTAGGACCGGCCCGAGCACGACGTTGCGCAGCACCCAGTACAGGCCCTTGCCGCCGCCACCCGCGTCCGCGTCGACCCGACCAGACTCCGGGTCGAGCGAGATCAGCCGGTCCTCGCTCATGGCTGCACGTCCCCGGCCGACTCGGGCACCGGGGCTGTGGCTTCCGCGGCTTCCGCGGCTTCGGCCGCCTTGCGGGCCTTGGCTGCGGCCCGCTCGGCCGGATGCTGTGGCAGCGGGCTGCCGTAGCCGGGATGTGGCAACTCCTTGGCGACCAGCTCGCGGCCCTCTTCCCGGGCCGACTTCAGGCTCGCGGCGTACACGTCGACGTAGGTCTGACCGGTCAGTTCCTGGATCGCGCCCATCACCGAATCGGTCACGTGGCGCAGCACCGCACGGTCGTCCTCACCGCCGGCCCATTCGGAGAAGTCGAGCGGTTCGCCGAAAATGATGACCGGCTTCCACATCATCGTGATCGGCGGGAACCGTCGGCGGACCGGCCTGGTGTTCAGCAGTCCCACCGGAACGACCGGGGCACCGGAGCCGAGCGCGAGCCGCGCCACCCCCGTCTTCCCCTTGTACAGCCGATCGTCGGGGGCGCGGGTCCCCTCGGGGAACAGGGCGATCGCACCACCTTCGAGCAGCGGCTCCAGGACCGCCGACATCGACGAGGCCGACGCTCGACCGCCGGACCGGTCCATCGGCCGGATGCCGACGGCCCGCAGGAACATCCCGACCAGCCGCATCGGCCCGCGCGCGGTGAACAGTTCCTGCTTGGCGGCGAAGGTCAGGACCCGGTTAGTCATGGCCGGCAACAGGACCGTCTCACCCCACGAACTGTGGTTGGCCGCAAGCAGCAACGGGCCCTCCGTCGGGACCCGTTCCTGCCCGACGACGGTCGGACGGCACATGAGCACCAGCCACGGGCGCACGAACACGTCCCGGAGAAAGCGGTACAGCCGCACGGTGAGCCCTTCCAGGTTGGGGTGACAGCAGCACCTTACGGCCTGTCCTTCGGTGTGGCGACAACCGCAATAGCATGGACGGCGTGAACAGCATGGTTGACGGCGTGGTGACGGGCGGACCGGCCCGGGTGCAGCCCGGCTACGAGGCCTGGTCGGCCAGGCCGGAGGGTACGGCGACGGGCGCTGTCCTGCTGTGCCACGGCTTCACCGGGTCACCGGTGTCGATGCGTCCCTGGGCCGAGCACCTGGCCGCGGCGGGGTTCGCCGTGGAGCTGCCCCGGCTGCCGGGCCACGGCACCACCTGGCAGGAGTTGAACCGGACCAGCTGGACCGACTGGTACGACGCCGTCGAGGCGGCCCTGGTGGAGTTGGCCCAGCAGTACGGCACGGTCGCGGTGGGTGCCCTGTCGATGGGCGGTTCACTGGCCCTGCGGCTGGCCCAGCAGCACCCCGACATCGTGTCCGGGCTGGCGTTGGTCAACCCGTCGGTCGGCAGTCGGGATCCGGCGATGCTGGCGGTTCCGCTGCTGCAGTACCTGGTGCCGTCGGTGAAGGCGATCGGCGGCGACATCGCCAAACCAGGCCTCCGCGAGGGCGCCTACGCACGGACCCCGCTGCGGGCCACGGCCTCGTTGATGAAGTTGTGGCGGACGGTACGCGACGATCTGGACCAGGTGCGCTGCCCGCTGCTCATCTTCCGTTCCGTCACCGACCACGTGGTGGATCCCTCGTCGGTGGAGTTGATCATGCAACGCGTCTCCGCGGTCGATGTCACCGAACGGCTGTTGCATCGCAGCTTCCACGTTGCCACACTGGACTTCGAGGCCGACGACATCTTCGCCGAATCCACCGAGTTCTTCACCGGCCTCTCCGACGGATCGAGCTGATCATGGCCGAGCGAGAGCCCGACGACGCCGAGGTCGACGCCGCCTTCGCGGAGATCGTGTCACGCCTGAGGTCGGCCGACTCGGCCGAACGCCTGTGGGACGCGGCATCGATCGACCTGCCCCGACACGATGATCCGGCCACCGCATCGTCGCGCCACGGCGCCCCACCCGAGGTCACCACCGGGGCCGACCACGACGACACCGACCACCACGACACCGCCGATCACGACACCGACGATCACGACACCGACGACGACCTCGCCACCGACTGGCGCTTCTACAGCCCACCCGATGACGACGAGCTGCCCGACGAACCGCTGCCCAGCACCCCGTTGCCCCCGTGGCGGCCCTCGCTGACGACACTGATTGCCCTACTGGGCATGATGTTCGGGGTCGCGGTGACGGTGCTCCTGCTCGCCGGTGTGCGACTACCCGGCTGGGCAGGATGGACCGCCCTGATCGGCTTCGCCGGCGGAATGCTGTGGCTGTTCAGCCAGCTGCCGTCAGGACGCGACGAGTCCGACGACGACGGCGCTCGGGTCTGACCCCGACAGCAGCTCCGGCGTCCGACGGGCCTCACCCCAGGCCGGGGCCAGCCGGACCACGTCGCCGATCACGACCACGGCCGGGGAGCCGATCTCGGCCCGGTGGCACAGGTCCACCAGCTCGGTGAGCTCACCGACGACCACCCGCTGCTGTGGGGTGCACCCGTTCTCGACGACCCCGACCGGGGTGTCGGGCCGGACGCCACGCTCGAGCAGCAACTGCACCGTCCGCGGCAAGGTCGACACCCCCATCAGCACGACCAGCGTGTGGTCGCCGCCACCGGGCACCTGGGGCAGGTCGGTGTGGCCGGTGACGACGGTGAACCCGGTCGCCACACCCCGGTGGGTCACCGGGATCCCGGCCGCGGCCGGCACCGCGATGGCACTGCTGATGCCCGGCACCACCTCGACCGGAACGCCGGCCGCCTCGCAGGCCAGCCGTTCCTCACCGCCGCGACCCAGCACGTACGGGTCCCCGCCCTTGAGCCGGACGACACCTCGCCCGGCGGAAGCGTGCGCCACCAGGATCTCGTTGATCCGTGACTGCGGAACGGGGTGACGGCCCGGCGACTTGCCGACGTCGATCACCTCGACGTCGGCGGGCAGCGTCGCCACGATGTTGCGCGGTGCGAGCCGGTCGATCACGACCACGTCGGCCGACCGCAGCAGCACCCGTGCCCGGGCGGTCAACAGCCCGTCGTCGCCCGGTCCGCCGCCCACCAGGGCCACCCAGCCGGCTCCCTCACGGGGACGGTGGCGACGTAGGTCGACCGCACCCTGTTCGAGCTGGTCCGACAGGGCGGTCGCGATGTGCCGGGCCCGCCGCGGGTCGCCCCCGGTGTGGACGCCGACGGTGACCGTACCGTCCGGTGTCGTCGTGGTGACCCGGGCCGGGACGGCGGCCGCACTGCGGGTGCGGTCGGTCGCGTCGACGAACCAGGTCCGGTTGGCCTCACAGGCCGCGGCCACCGCGGCGTCGACCTCGGGCACCCCGGTCGCGGTGTGCACCAGCCACATCCCGTCGATGTCACTGGGCCGCCAGCCCCGCGGGTGCCAGGTGATCGGGTGGGTGCCGACCAGTTCGGCCAGGTCGGGGCAGAGCTCGGGGCTGACGAGCCGGATCCGGGCCCCGGCGGCCACCAGGTCGCGGGTACGACGGGCCGACACCGCCCCACCGCCGACCACGAGCACGTCGCGGTCACGCAGGTCGAGGGACAACAACAGTGACATCAGATCTCCCACTCGATCGTCAACGACGGTACGGCCAGCGACCCGTCGCGACGCTCCCGGCGGACCATTCCGGCCGCCAACGTGCCGCCCGACTGCGGGTCGATCAGCACGAACGCCCCGCCGGTCCGGGAGCGGCCGTAGTCCTCCACCGGCACCGGGGCGCCCAGCCGCAGGCTGATCCGGCCGATGTCGTTGAGGTCGAACGCCTCGACCCGCTCGGCGGTCAGGCTGCCGAGGTCGAGCCGGCCGTGCAGTTCGGTCACCATCCCTTGGACGGTGTTCGACCCGTGCTTGAACAGCACCCGCTGTCCCTTGCGCAGCGGCACCTCGGCCAGCCAGCACACCATCGCGTCGGTCTCCCGGACCGCCTCGGGTGCGCCCTCGGCCGCCGCGATCAGGTCACCGCGGGTCACGTCGAGGTCGTCGGCGAGCCGCAGGCTGACCGACTGCCCGGTCCGTGCCGACTCCAGTTCGCCGGTGGCGGTGTCGATCCCGGCGATGGTTGTGCGCTGCCCACCGGGCAGCACGACGACCTCGTCGCCGCGCGAGACCGTCCCGGCGCTGACCCGGCCGGCCAGCCCGCGGTACTCGACGTACTTCGGGTCGCGCGCCGCCTGCTGCGGCCGCAGCACGTACTGCACCGGCAACCGGAACGCCTCGTGGGTGGTCTGCTCACCGCCGGGCAACTCCCCCAGGAGGTCGAGCAGGCTGGGCCCGTCGTAGTACGGGGTCCGCTCGGACCGCTCCACCACGTTGTCGCCGACCAGCGCCGACACGGGAATCGTGTGCACCGAGGTGATCCCCAGTGCGGCGCAGGTCCGGGCGACCTCGTCGGCCACCTCGGCGAACCGGTCCCCGTCGTAGTCGACCAGGTCGATCTTGTTGACCGCGACGACCACGTGCGGGACGCGCAACAGGGCACCGACCGCCAGGTGACGCCGGGTCTGGTCCTGCACACCCGACCGGATGTCGACCAGCACGACCAGGACGTCGGCGGTGCTCGCACCGGTGACCGTGTTACGGGTGTACTGCACGTGCCCGGGGCAGTCGGCCAGGATGAAGCTCCGCAACCCCGTGCTGAAGTAGCGGTACGCGACGTCGATCGTGATGCCCTGCTCCCGTTCGGCCCGCAGGCCGTCGGTCAGCAGGGCCAGGTCGGTCGAGGTCAGGCCACGTTCGCGGCTGAGTCGCTCCAGCGCGTCCAGCTGGTCGGCCAACACGTTCTTCGAGTCGTGCAGCAGCCGCCCGACCAGGGTCGACTTGCCGTCGTCGACCGAGCCGGCGGTCGCCAGCCGGAGCAGCGAGGTCTCGAGCCCACTCATCAGAAGTAGCCTTCCTTCTTGCGGTCCTCCATGGCGGCCTCACTGATCCGGTCGTCGGCGCGGGTCGCGCCCCGTTCGGTGATGGTCGTCGCGGCGACCTCGGTGATGATGTCGGCGAGCGTGGCGGCGTCGGAGGACACCGCACCGGTGCACGACATGTCGCCGACGGTGCGATAGCGCACCCGGCGACGGGTGACCTGGTCGGTCGGGGAAGGCTGGCTGTACGGCCCGACCGCCAGCAACATGCCGTCCCGGGAGAACACCTCGCGCTCGTGGGCGAAGTACAGCGGCGGCAGCTCGATCTGCTCCCGCTCGATGTAGCGCCACACGTCCAGCTCGGTCCAGTTGCTCAGCGGGAACACCCGGACGTGCTCGCCCGGACGGTGCCGCGGGTTGTAGATGTTCCACAGCTCCGGCCGCTGGTTGCGCGGGTCCCACGCCCCGAACTCGTCGCGCAGGCTCACCACGCGTTCCTTGGCGCGGGCCTTCTCCTCGTCCCGGCGGGCACCACCGAACACCGCGTCGTACCGACCACCGGTGATCGCGTCCAGCAACGGCAGCGTCTGCAGCGGGTTGCGGGTGCCGTCGGGTCGTTCCTGCAGCCGACCGTCGTCGAGGTAGTCCTGCACCGACGCGACCTCGAGCCGTACGCCCAGCCGCTCGACCGTACGGTCGCGGAAGTCGAGCACCTCGGGGAAGTTGTGCCCGGTGTCGACGTGCAGTGCCGGGAACGGGATCGGGCCCGGCCAGAACGCCTTCGCCGCCAGGTGCAGCATCACCACCGAGTCCTTGCCGCCGGAGAACAGCATCACCGGACGCTCCAGCTCCCCCACCACCTCGCGGAGGATGTGGATCGCCTCGCTCTCCAGCAACGCGAGCTGGTCGACCTGCGCCAGGTGCTCGGGTACGCCCGCCTCGGTGGTCACGGGTGTGTCAGAAGTCGTGATCGTCATGTGTGGATCCCACATTCGGTCTTGGTGAGACCGGCCCAGCGGCCGGCTCGGGGGTCTTCGCCGGGGGCGACCCGCTTGGTGCACGGTTCGCACCCGATGGAGGGGTAGCCGTCGGCGAGCAGCGGGTTGATCGGGACCGCATGTTCCTCGGCGTGGGCGAGGACCTGGTCGAAGGTCCACGCGGCGACCGGGTTGAGCTTCACCAGTTGATGGCGCTCGTCCCAGTCGATCAGTGGCGTGTCGGCCCGCAGCGGGCTGTCCTCGCGGCGGACGCCGGTCACCCAGGCGTCGTAGCCGGCGAGCTGCTCGGCCAGCGGTTCGACCTTGCGCATCGCACAACAGGCAGCCGGGTCACGGGCGAACAGGTCGCGACCGTACTTCTCGTCCTGTTCGGCGACGGTCAGCTTCGGCATCACGTCGACCACGTTGACGTCCAGCGCGAACGCGAGCTCGGCCTTGGTCCCCAAGGTGTCGGCGAAGTGGTAGCCGGTCTCCAGGAACAGCACGTCCACCCCGGGGTGTGCCTTGGCGACCAGGTCGACGACCACGGTGTCGGCGGCCATCGAGCAGGCCACCGCCAACCGGTCTCCGAACTCGGTCGACGCCCACGCCAGCACGGCGGCCGCGTCCTCGGGTGCGGTGAGGTCGGCGAACCGCTCGTTCGCCTCGGCCACCAGTGCCTTCAGCTCGGCCCGGTCACGTCGGCCGGTCACGACACCCGCGCCGGTCATCGGAGTGCCTCGTCGTCGCTGCGGTGCACCCAGGTGGCGAAGGTCTCGTCGCCCTCACGCTCGGCGAGGAACCGACGGACCACGCGCTCGACGTAGTCGGGCAGCTCGTCCGCGAGGACCTTGAGGCCTCGGACCGTACGGCCCAGGCCCGGCTCGGCACGATCGGAGGAGGCGAGGCCACCGCCGAGGTGCACCTGGAAGCCGAACTCATCGCCCCCGAGCAGCTGCCCCTTCAGGCCGATGTCGGCGGTCTGGATCCGGGCGCAGGAGTTCTGGCAGCCGTTGACGTTCAACGTGATCGGCGGGTTGATCTCGATCCCGGCGAGCCGCTTCTCCAACTCGGCGATCGCCGACGCGGCGGTCTCCTTGGTCTCGACGAACGCCAGCTTGCAGTACTCGATACCGGTGCAGGCGATGGTGCTGCGGCGGAACGGGCTCGGGTTGGCCGGCAGCCCCAACGCGTCGAGCTCGGCGACCAAGGTGTCGACCTTGTCCGGGTCGACGTCGAGCACCAGCAGCTTCTGGTGCGGGGTGAAGCGGATCCGGCCCGACCCGGCCGCCTCAGCCGCGTCGGCGACCTTCAGCAACGTCTCGCCGTTGACCCGGCCGACGGTCGGGGCGACCCCGACGTACAGCTTGCCGTCCTTCTGCTCGTGGATGCCGACGTGGTCGGCCGAGCCGGTCGCCGGGGGCGGCGGCGGACCGTCCGGCAGCGGACTGTCGAGGTATTCGGTCTCCAGCACCTCGCGGAACTTCTCCACCCCCCAGTCGGCGAGCAGGAACTTCAGCCGCGCCTTGGTGCGCTGCTTGCGGTAGCCGTAGTCGCGGAAGATGCCGGTGACCCCGGCCCACACCTCGGCGGCCCGGTCCTCGGTGACGAAGACGCCGAGCCGCTCGGCCAGCCGCGGCGTGGTCGACAACGCACCGCCGACCCACAGGTCGTAGCCGGGCCCGAGCTCGGGGTGCACCACGCCGACCAGCGAGAAGTCGTTGATCTCGTGGACCACGTCGAGGCTGGGGTGCCCGGTGAGCGCGGTCTTGTACTTGCGGGGCAGGTTGCTGAACTCGGGGTCGCCGATGAACCGGCTCCGGATCGCCTGCAGCGCAGGGGTGCAGTCGATGATCTCGTCGGCAGCGATACCGGCGACCGGGCTGCCGAGGAACACCCGCGGGGTGTCACCGCACGCCTCGGTGCTGTGCAGCCCGACCTCTTCGAGCCGCCGCCAGATCTCGGGCACGTCGACGATGTCGACCCAGTGCAGCTGGATGTTCTGCCGGTCGGAGATGTCGGCGGTGCCGCGGGCGAAGTCCTGCGAGATCTGCCCGATCACCCGCAGGCCCTGGGTGGTGACCGCCCCACCGTCGATCCGGATCCGCATCATCAGGTACTCGTCGGACAGCTCGTCGGCCTCCAGCTTGGAGGTGCGCGACCCGTCGATGCCCTGCCGACGCTGGGTGTACAGCCCGTACCACCGGAAGCGACCGTGCAGGTCGTCCTTCGGGATCGAGGCGAACCCCTCCTTGGAGTACGTGTCGAGGATCCGCTGCCGGACCTCGAGGCCGTTGCCGGCGGCCTTGTTCTCCTCGTTGCTGTTGAGCGGCGTGGTGCCGTCGACCTTCCACTGGCCCTTCGAGCCCTTGCGCGGGGTCGCCGGTGCCGACGTGGTGTCGACCTGGGTGGTGTTCATGGTGAGAGTGCCTCGATGCTCGGAAGGGAGGCGCGGGTCGACCCGGTGGTCACAGGCTCAGCTGGACATCCGGACGACACGCGCCCGGACAGGTTTCAGGGTCAGACGCGCCGAATCAGCAGACTCGGCACATGAGGTCACTGTCGACACGCTGGAAGTCAACGTGACGACGGGTCACGCTGAGCAGGCTGCGGTCGACGAACATGTTGAAATTTCTACCTCACCGGACGGCCCGGCACAAATCTTTGCCCTCATGGCGAGACGGCGTCTCACGAAAGCTCGCGTCGGAGCTGGAACAGCAGCTGCCGAAAACGGCGCGCCGTCGCCCGGACGGTCAGGGTGGTACGGCGTCGCCCCGGCCACCCGAGCAGGCCGGGCCAGTGCCGTACGGGATCGCCCCGACCGTTCCGCGTGGCGCGTCCCCGGAACCAGGCGTGGACCACCACCGCCGGTTCGTCCGGCGTGGCCGCCGACGGCGGCAGCGTCTCCAGCCACCACTCACCGGTGCCGACCAGCAGTCCGGTCAGCACGTACCGGCCGCCCTCCGCACCACGATCCTCGTAACGGTGCAGCCGAACACCGAGCGCGGCCACCCGGCCCGGGAACCCGTCGGCCAAGCGGCGGCTGATCACCGCCGCCGGGGCACGGATCAGCAGTTCGACGCCTTCGACGTGCTCGTCGACCATCGCACCCCAGCCGGGTCCCGACTCCATGCCTGACATCATCGTCGCAGCTCCAGTGCGGTACGGAGGGTGGTACGGACAGCGGTCGCGGCGAACCGGTCGGCGGCCAGTCGGCGGCCACGCTTCCCCATCGCCACTCGACGCCCGGGGTCGCGGATCAACTCCACGAGGCGACGACACCAGGCCGTCGCGTCGTCGGGGTCGAGCTGGTACCCGGATTCACCGTCGACCACCGTTTCGGGGGCGCCGCCACTCTCCCCGACGAGCACCGGCAGCCCACACGCGGCCGCCTCGACGAAGGTGAGGCCGAGCCCTTCGGGCTGGATGCGTGGGAACGGCGTCCGCACGGGCAGCGCGAAGACGTCGGCCGCGGCCAGCAGGGCCGGCATGGCATCGTGCGGTACGGCGTCGTGGACGGCGACGGTGCCGGGCGGGAAGCCGGCGGCCCGCGCCCGGAGTCGGCCGGCGAGCGGGCCGGTGCCGACCAGGTCGAGTCGGACCGGCGGCGCATCGGGTTGCCGGGCCAGTTGGGCGAGTACACCCCGCCACGCCTGCAGCAGCACCTGCCATCCCTTGCGGGGGACGAAGCGGCCGGCGGCGAGCACGCGGACCGTGCCGTCGCGGTGGCTGGCGGTGGGCGCGGCGTCGGGTCGGAACCGGGCCAGGTCGACCGGCGGCGGCAGTCGGACCAGCTTGGCACGGTCGGCCGGGTCGAGTGCGGCGGCGATCCGGGCCCCGGTGAAGTCGGAGATGTGGCCCAGCGCGTCGACCGTGGCACCGATCCGCCGGATCCGGCCCGCGAAGCCGGGGGTGGCACTCCACCACACCTCGTGGCCGTGGCTGAGCGCGACCACTCGTTCGGCCCCGGCGTCACGCAGTGCGGGGGTGAGCAGCGCCAGCGGAGCCGCCGCCCCGAAGAGCACCCGCCGCAGGCCGTGGCTGCGGAGCAGTTCGGTCGCGGCCGCGGCGACCCGGCGGGTCGGCAGCAGGGTCCGCCAGGGCAGCCGGTGCACCGGGTGACGGCGGCCGTTGTCGTACGCCCGATCACCGGGCTCGCTGGAGGTGAGCACGACGACGTCGTCGTCGAGCAGCTCGCAGGCGGTCGCCACGAAGCTCTCGATGCCGCCGGTCCGCGGCGGGAAGTCGTTGCTGATCACCAGGGTCGACATCAGGTGCGCTCACCCAACCAAGCCGCCCAGCGCTCCCGCCGCTGGGCGTCGGTGATGTCGTACACCTGTTGCAGGGCTGCGATCTCGTCAATCCCGGCGGTGCCGTCGACGGGGGCCTGCAGGTCGTACCAGCGGCGCAGCTCCGGCCAGCCGGCGACCTCGAGCAGCCAGCGGCAGCCGGACCAGGCCAGCGCGTACGCCCGGGCCGCGGCCGACCCGCCGAACTCGCCGTCGGTCGGCGGCCAGTCCGGCGGCCCACCGGCGGCGAGCTCGGCCAGCAGCGGTTCGGCCTGCCGCCACCCGCCGGCGTCGTCGTCGGCCCAGGTCACGGCCTCGGCGTAGCCCTCCTCCACCCACATCGGCAGCGATGACCTGGGGCTGTCGGTGAGCAGGTGGACGGCCTCGTGGCGCATCAGTGCGGCCCGTTCGGGGTCGGTCATGGCGCCGGCGCGGACCGGATGGAGGAGCAACCGGACCGGCGCCGGACTCCCCCGGCCCACCGGGCGGCACAACGCGGCCCACGTGGCGTCGGGCCCGAGCTCGGCCCCGATCAGCTGGGCCAGCACGGCCTCGGTGGCCGGCGCCTGCACCGTCACCGTGCCGACGTCACGGCCGACCCGCATCCCGGCCACGGCCAGGGCCGGCTCCAGGACGGCGTGCCACCGGGTCGGCGCCTGGTCGCGGCCGGCCAGTACGACCACGTGGTCGGACCGCTCGACGGTGAGCCGTTCCTCGTACCACTGGGGTGTCAGCAGGTCGACCTCGCCCGGCGGTGTGCGCAGCGTGGCCAGCTTCGGTTCCGCGGCGGTGCCGGCGGTGGTGGCGAGGCGCAGCCGGTGCCGGGCGGCGACCGACTCGTGGTCGAGGCGCCAGGTGACGTCGACGTCGATCCCGCCGGGGTGCGGGTCCTCAGGTGCCGGCGTCGCGGCGAACTCGGCCAGCGGCAGCGCGAACAAGTTGTCCCGCAGCGCGTCGGGGGCGATGCCCGTTCCGTCGGCCCAGATGCGGTCGTGGGCGGCGGCGTCCCGGTCGGTGACCGCCGTGGCCCAGGCGGCCACCAGCGTCGCGGCCTGGTCGCGGGTCATGGGTGCGGTTGGCTCGCCCGGTTGGGCACAGGCGGCGAGCGCCGGGGCCGCCAGGGCCGCGACCACGAGGCCCCCGGCGGTGGTGAGGATGGACCGCCGGGGACACGTCAGCCCCTCGCGGCCGGGTGGCCGGAGGGGCTGACGTGGCGGGTGCGGGTGCGTCAGTTCGGCACCGTTCAGCCGACGCGACCGTAGCTCGACACCGGCATGTTGCTCATCGGCTCGTAGCGCACGACTGTGCCGGTGCGCGGGGAGTGGATGATCGTGTTGCCACCGACGTACAGCGCGACGTGGCCGGTGCCGTAGAAGAACACCAGGTCGCCGGGCTGCAGCTGGCTGCGCGAGATGTAGCGGGCGTTGGCACGCTGGGCTCCGGTGGTGCGGCCGATGCTGACACCGGCGGAGCGCCAGGCGGCCTGGGTGAGCCCGGAGCAGTCGTAGCGCGGGCCGGTGCCGCCGTACAGGTACGGGGTGCCGAGCTTCGACGCGGCGAACGCAAGCGCCTGCTGGCCGCGACCCGAGGCCGGCGGTGCCGGGGTCTCGGTCTTCGGGGCCTGGGTCTTCTTCTGCTGCTGGTTCGACTCGGTGGACCGGTTCGACTCGGTGGACTGGCTCGACCGCTCACCGCTGCGGGTGGCACGGGCGGCAGCCTCCTCGCGGGCCTGCTCGGCGGCGCGGGCAGCCGCAGCAGCCTCGGCCCGGCGCTGCTCCTCGATCCGGCGGCGCTCCTCCTCGGTCAGCTTGGCGAGGATCTTCTTGGCCTCGGCGATCTTGGCCTCGGACTCGGTACGCGCCTCGGTCATCTCGGCCTTGGCCGTCGTCATCGCCTCGACGTCGGTCTCGGAGGCGCGCTGCAGGTCACCGAGGTTCGCGGTCTCGGTCTGGTAGTTCTGCAAGGTGACGCGCTGGTTGGCACTGACCCGCTCCATCACCGACAGGTCACGGAGCAGGCCCTCGGGCGAGGAGGAGACGACCAGCTTGGTGGTCTGGTCGATGCCACGGTTCTGGTACTGCTGCAACGCGATCCGGGCGACGGACTCGCGGAGCTTGGCCACCTTGGCCTGCTGGGCGACGAGGTCACGCTTCTTGGTGGCGAGCTGCCGCTCGGCCTCCTTCAGACGCTCCTGTGCGTCGACGTACTTCTGGTCGATGACCGCGGACTCCTGCTCCAGCTTGTCGACCTGCTTGCGGGCCTCGGCAACCGTTGTCGGCTGCTCGTCCGGGTCGGCCTGGGCGGGGGCTCCGGCGGCGAACACGACTGCCAGCGCAGCGGCTCCGACGACAACGCCGCGGGCGGCCTTGCCGAGGCCTGCCAGACGCGGCTCCCTGTTGCGTGCGATCACGCGCTTCCCTTCAGTCGTACGCCTACCGGGTGAGCTGACGGGTTCGGGCCCGAAGGTGGCCCTACACGACACAGCGGTGCCGCGATTCACCCCACGTGAATGGTTCCCCGGTTCCCCTTGCGGGGACTCGACGTGTGCCCGGACCGGCGGCCCTCCACCACCAAGAAGCCCAGACACTGCGAGTCACCTTAAGTCACGAAATGGTCACGTGCAACCGGGTGCTGTGGGTGAGTCCCCCACCGCCACCCCGAGACCCGGGGCGGCGCACCCCGGCCCCGGATCGGACCTCCCGCGCTCAGCCGTGCTGGCGCCAGCCGTGCCCCGGATCGCGGTCCGGCAGCGGACCCGGCGGATCGACCAGTTCCGGTTGCGGCAGGGCATCCACCCCTCGGACAAGTCGCAGGGGTGGCACCATCCCGGCGCCCGCCAGCGCGTCGATCGCCGCCTGTTCCTCCCCGGTCAGTTCGACCTCGGCCGGCGGACCCAGGAGGACGGTGACGACACAGTCGCCGCAGGCGCGGCCCCGTACCGAACACGTACCGCAGTCAACGTGAGTGATGTCCATGGCCCCCACTGTGGTCGCGGCCACCGACAATTTCGCACACCTGTACGGCCCGACCTCGCGAACCTCCCGAAAATGTCGGCCCACATTCGTACGGTTGTTCCCATGCAACCTGCGCTCACCGACCTGGGCACCTCGCTGGCCGAGACGACGTTCTGCATCGTCGACCTGGAGACCACCGGCAGCGGTGCCGACGACGCGATCACCGAGTTCGGTGCGGTCAAGGTGTGCGGTGGCCGGGTGCTCGGCGAGTTCCAGACCCTGGTCGACCCGGGCCGGCCGATCGCACCCCTGGTCACCGTACTCACCGGCATCACCCACCAGATGGTCGTCGAGGCGCCCACGATCGGCTCGGTGCTGCCGTCGTTCCTGGAGTTCCTCGGCGACGCGGTGCTGGTCGCCCACAACGCCCGGTTCGACGTCGGCTTCCTGAAGCGGGCCTGTGCCGGGGCCCAGCAGCGCTGGCCCAACCCGCGGGTGCTCGACACCGCAGCCCTGGCCCGGGTGATCCTGCTGCGCGACGAGGTGCCCAACTGCAAGCTGTCGACCCTGGCGGCCCACTTCCACAGCCCCACCACGCCGACGCACCGGGCACTCGACGACGCCCGCGCCACCGTCGACGTGCTGCACGGGCTGATCGAGCGCGTCGGCAACCTCGGCGTGCACACCGTGGAGGACCTGGTCGAGTTCAGCCGGCAGGTCTCACCGCAGCGCCGGGCGAAGCGGACCTGGGCCGCCGACCTGCCCGATGCCCCCGGGGTCTACTGGTTCGTCGCCGACGATCCGCTGGCCGACGGCAGGCGGGTGCTGTACGTCGGCAAGGCGACCTCGCTGCGCAACCGGGTCCGCAGCTACTTCACCGCCGCCGAGACCCGGCGGCGGATGGACGAGATGGTCCGGCTCGCCAGCGGGGTGGAGTACGTGGTGTGCGAGACCGCGCTGCAGGCCGAGGTGACCGAGCTGCGACTGATCGCGGCCCACTCCCCGCCGTACAACCGGCGCTCGAAGTTCCCGCATCGGCTGCACTGGTTGAAGATCACCGACGAGCCGTTCCCGCGACTGTCGGTGGTCCGGACCGTCCGCGACGACGCGGCCACCTACTTCGGCCCGGTCCGTGACCGGCGGACCGCCGACGCGGTGCTGGCGGTGCTGCACGACGCCTTCCCGGTCCGGCGGTGCACGCCGCGGCTGGCGAAGCAGCCGCAGGTCAGTCCCTGTGCGCTGGCCGGGATGGGACGGTGCCTGTCCCCCTGCGACGGGTCGGTCGACGTCGACACGTACGGCCGGGTCGTGGAGGAGTTGCGCAGGGTGCTGACCACCGACGTCCGCCCCGCGCTCAGTGCGGTCCAGCAGCGACTGCGCCGACTGGTCGACCAGCAGCGGTACGAGGAGGCCGAGCAGATCCGACTGCGACTCAGCTCGACCGTCGCGGTGGCCCGGCGCAACCACCGGGTCGCCAGCCTGGCCCGGCTCCCTGAGGTGGTCGCGGCGGCCAGGTCGGCGCGCGGCTGGGAGATCCACGTGATCAGGTACGGCCGGCTCGCCCGGGCGGCGCTGGCGCGGCCCGGCGAGGTGCCGCAGGCGGTGGCCCGGGCCGCCGTCACGGTCGCCGAGACCGTCCCCGCACCCACCCCGCCGATGCCGGCCTGCACCGTCGAGGAGACCGAGCGGGTCGCCGACTGGCTGGAGTCCGCCCGGATCATCGACATCTTCGGCGACTGGCAGTGGCCGTTGCACGCCACCATCAACCCCGACGACCTGGGCGCACTCGCGCTGGGTCAGTCCAGTCGGAACACCTGATGGGCCACCAGCGGGTTGCCGTCGGCGTCGTTGATCGCCTCGAACAGGGGCCGCAGGCTGGCCGACCACGCCGCCTGGTCGGCCTCGGTGGCCGGGTCGTCGGCAGCGCGTCGGGGGCCACGGCGCAGCACCGTGATGACCAGGTCACCACGCCGGAAGATCGAGTAGTCGTGGGCGCCCCGGGCCTCGATCCGCTGCCGGATCACGTCCGGGATCTCGGCATGCAGCCGGTCGTACTCGGGGCCGGCGCCGGGGAGCAGGCGATAGATGAAGCAGACCTGCTCGTCGGTCCCGGTCGATGGTCGATCGTGCTGTTCGGTGTCGTCACCCATGGTCGGAGACGTTAGCGGCGTCGGGTCGGGTGCCATGGGACTGCCCGGAGAACTAGACTCCGTGGTCATGGTCACCGCAATCGTGCTGCTCAAGGCCGACGTCGCCCGCATCCCCGAGGTCGCCGAGGAGATCGCGGCGCTGGACGGCGTGAGCGAGGTCTACTCCGTCACCGGCAACGTCGACCTGATCGCCATCGTCCGGGTCCGCGACCACGAGCGGGTCGCCACGGTTGTCGCCGATCACCTCAACAAGGTTCCCGGGGTGGTGGGCACCGACACCCACATCGCCTTCCGGACCTACTCCAGCCACGACCTCGAGGCCGCGTTCTCGCTCGGCGAGTGATCATGGCCTTCCCGACCTCCGCCACCACGCCGATCCGTCCGCGGCGCGCCGCCGATCAGCCCGTGGCGGCTCAACCGCGGCGTCGACCGGTCGAGTTGATCATCGCCACGATCATGGTGTGGGTGTGGTTGTTGATCATGGTCGGCTGGGTGCTGTTGACGTTCCGCGCACCCGAGCTCGTCCCGGTGACGCTCAGCTGATCAGACCGCGCAGCCGTCCGGGCCACAGGCGTCGGCGTCGTCGACCCCGACCAGGTTGACCGGACGCGACTCGTCCCAGGCCATGGTCAGTGCCTTGCCGAACACCTCGACCGGCTGCGCCCCCGACACCCCGTACCGGCCGATCACGAAGAACGGCACCCCCTGGACGCCGATCTCCTGCGCCGCGGCGACGTCGGCCTCGACCGCCGCCAGGTAGGTGCCCTCGGCCAGCGCGGTGGTGACGTCGGCGGCGGCCAGGCCGGCCTCGACACCGATCCGCGTCAGCGTGTCGACGTCACCGATGTCGGCGCCGCGCTCGAAGTGTCCCGACATCAACGCCTCGGTCACCGCGTCGGCGACGCCGTGGGCGGCTGCGAGGTGGATCAGCTGGTGGGCACGCAGACTGTTGGCGACCTGCAGCGAGTCGAAGTCGTACGTGAGTCCCTCCCCGGCGGCCTGCTCGGTGACGTGGGCGAACATCTGCCGGACCTGCTCCGCCGGCATCCCCTTGCGTGAGCTCAGGTAGTCGACCTCGGTGCCGTCGTAGTGCTCCGGCAGGCTCGGATCGAGCTGGTAGCTGTGCCAGGTGACGTTGACCTCCCCGGCATGCTCGAACCCTGCCAGGGCCTTCTCGAAGCGACGCTTCCCGATGTAGCACCACGGGCACGCAATGTCTGACCAGATGTCGATGTCCACGCCCGGTGCAACATCCGTGCACCGCCGGACATTCCCGTCAGCGCTGCGCCACGGACGCCGCGAGCACGATCGCGCACAGCAACCACACCCCGCCGATCGCGGCGAGTTGCCGTCGCTGCCGAGACGGTACGAAGGCGACGATCAGACCGGCGGCACCACCGCCGATGACGCCGCCGAGCTGGGTCAGCCAGTAGGTCGACCCGAAGCCGACCACGAAGGCGAACACGACCATGATCCCGAGCAGGATCAGGTCACCGCGGATGTCGGCGCCGGCCCGGAGCTTGATCGCTGCGTTGGCCGCGATCAGGCCGAGCACGCCGGCCTGCATCCCGGTGACCCCGGCCGGGCCACTGGTCACGGCCACGAACAGCACCCCACCGACCAGGGTCGAGGTGAGGAAGATGGCGGCGAACCGCCAGCCGCCGAGCAACGGCTCCAGGGTGCGTCCGACCAGGACCAGCACCAAGGCGTTGAGTGCCAGGCCGAACAGTCCGACCGTGGTGACCGCGAAGGTGAGCAGTCGCCACACCTGGCCGTACTCGACCGCCAGGGAGGACAGGGCCAGCAGACCGGTCACCCGACCGCCGGTGAGGAAGTTGGCCAACATCACCACGGCGCTGATCCCGGCGATGGACCAGGTGACCGGGGTGGCTCGGACCTGCATCCGCTGCAGCAGCCCGGGGCCGCCGGACCCACCTCGACGCGAGCCCCCCGCGGTGGCGGGCCGCCCCAGCTGGCGAGGCCGCTTGGGCTGTTCCTTGGCGGCGGTGCCGGAACAGTCCGGGCACTGGAAGCCGACCGTCGCCTCGGTCATGCAGGCCATGCAGATCGGTCGGTGACACCGCTGACAGGTGATCCCGGTGTTCCGGTCGGCATGGCGGTAGCACGGCAGGAACTCCGGCTCGGGCGCCGCCGGACCGGCGAAATCACGCAGTTGTCGATCGAACTCGTCACCCGAGGACGGACCCTCGAACTCCGGTCCGGGATGGGGACCGCTCATGACTCCCGCTCTCGTGTCGCCGGTGGCCGACCGTGGTCGCCGGCCCGGACTGGGCCGGGCCGGGCAACCCGGTTCGTGCTTCGGGGGCTCAGTCTACGTCGACCGAGTTGATCACCACGGGATCGTTCGGACGGTCGCCCGGGCCGGTCGGCGTGCCGGCGATCTTGTCGACCACGTCACGGCTGGCCTGGTCGGCCACCTCACCGAAGATGGTGTGCTTGCCGTTGAGGTGCGGGGTCTGGCCGACGGTGATGAAGAACTGCGACCCGTTCGTGCCGCCGCCGGTCATCGGGTCACGTCCGGCATTGGCCATCGCCAGCAGGTACGGCTTGTTGAACTGCAGCTCCGGGTGGATCTCGTCGTCGAACTTGTAGCCGGGGCCGCCGGTGCCGGTCCCCAGCGGGCAGCCACCCTGGATCATGAAACCGCTGATGATGCGGTGGAAGCCCAGCCCGTCGTAGAATCGGTCGTTCTTCTTCTCGCCGGTCTCCGGATCGGTCCACTCCTTCTCACCGGTGGCGAGGCCGGCGAAGTTGGCGACGGTCTTCGGGGCGTGGTTCTCGAGCAGGTTCACGGTGATGTCGCCGTGATTGGTGTGCAGGATCGCGGTCTTGGGCACGGTTCGGCCTTTCGTCGTCGGACGTGTCGTGGTTGTTCCCTGCAGGCTCGTCTCCCTGCAGGCTCGTTCTTCCATCCAGTCCCCGACATCTTGCCACCCGTTCCTGCGGTGGATTGCGCTGGTCGGTACCGTGGCACTACTCCATGCGTTGGAGAGCCATTTGCCCTGAGATTCGGAGGAATCGTGAAGCGCAAGAAGAAGGAAGCCGCCGTCGACACGGCCGCAGGCCGCCTGGCCGTTCAGTACTGGCCCGCCGCCGAAGGACTCGCCCAGCGAGTCGACCCCTACCGCCAGCAGTTCGTGGACCGCGTCGGTCCGCTGGCCGAACAAGCCCGCAAGTCCGGCGCGTCAGCCGCACATGACGCGCTGGAGCGGATCACCCCCGTCCTGGACGACGCCTGGGAGCGTGTGACCCCGGCCGTCGAGAGCGCCCGTGAGTCGGTGCAGGGCAAGCTGCTGCCCCGCCTCAACGACGTGCTCGCCGAGGCTGCCGGCCACCCGGCGGCCCAGGAGGCCAGCAAGCGTGGCCGCGCCACCGCAGCCGCCCTGCGCGGTGAGCTCGAGGTGCCGAAGCCCAAGCGGAAGCTGCCGCGGATCCTCGGTGGCATCGCCATCGGTGCCGCGGTCGCCGGCATTGCCGTCGTCGCACTGCGGAAGCTGCTCGACAACCGCGACGCTGAGTGGGAGGCCCCGGCCCCCAGCACCTACGGCGGGTCCAACACCCCGAAGCGGGCCGACACCTCACCGTGGGCTGCCGCCTCCGACCCGGCGACCAGGACCGCGAGCCCCGCTGCGGCCCCGACCGCCAGCGGGCCCGGCACCACGGGCGAGGCCACCTCCGAGCCGACCACTGCGGCCGACGCGGGCGCATCCGGCACGGACAGCACCGCGAGCACCGCGAAGCCGGAGTCGGCGGGCCTCAGTGGCGACGCCGGCGAGACCGTGGCACCGTTCGAGCGTCGTTCCTACGGGGCGGGTTCCTACGTCGGCTCCAAGCCGCCGACCGGCTTCGACGTCAAGGGCAATGAGCGCTCCATGAAGTACCACACCCCGGATTCCCCCGCCTATGAGCGGACCATCTCCGACGTGTGGTTCAACAGTGCCGAGGCCGCCGAGCAGAACGGTTTCGTTCGCGCCCAGCGCTGAGCACGACGCCTGACCACGAGGGCCTCCGACCACCCGGTCGGGGGCCCTCGTGCATTCCCGGTCGAAAAAACCGTCCCGATCACTCATGTGGGGCCGTCCCGACGGGCCTGTCCTTGGTGTCCGACCACGTCGACCCCGGAGTGCTCCATGTCCGTCACCCCTGCGCCACCCGTCAGCCCTGTGCCGCCCGTCACCCCTGTGCCGCCCGTCAGCCCAGTTCAACCCGTCAACGGCGTCGCCGACTCCGGTCTCTCCACGCACTGGGTCGACGCCGCTCCGTTCCGGGCGCATCTACGTCACCTGTTGAACGCGACCTGCGTGCCGGTGCCACACCTGGCCACCCTGCTCGGCCTGCCCCCGGCGACGTGCACGAACCTGCTGCTCGGCCGGCCGCGGCGTGACCGGCCCACCGGTCGGCGGCCGCTGCCGCGGATCAGCCCGATGGTGGCCGAACGGCTGCTGTCGCACGATGCCGACTCGCTACGCGACGACCTCGCCAAGTGGCGCAGTGCGACGACGACCCGACAGGCGTTGACCGGTCTGGTCGCCCAGGGCCACCCGGTGACCACCTTGGCCACCGTCACGGGGATCGGCACGGCCGGTCTCGCCGCCCTGCTGTCGGGCCGGGTGACGACCTGTTCGGGCCGTACGGCGTTGGCCGCACGCGCCGCGGTGGTGTGGGCCGAGGGACAGCCGACCCCGACGCCGCAGCCTCACCCCGCGGCGGTCGTCTCGCTGCCCCGGGCCGCCTGACCAGCCCGTACGATCGCTGCTCGTGACGACCGACGACGCGGACGAGCCGCCGGACTACCGCGCCCTGGCCACCCCCGGGTTCGTGGTCGCGGTCGTGGCCTCGATCATCGTGGCCGGTGTGCTCGTGATCCGCTTCGCCCCGGTGGAGGCCTGGCCGGCCTGGTTCGGGCTGGTGACCGTCGGGGTGCTGCTCGGCTGGATCGACGCTGCCACGACCTGGCTGCCGCTCGGGCCGACCCGGCTGCTGTGGGCCCTGACCGCGGTCGGCTGCCTGGTGCTGCCGGCGCTGTCATCGGGTGGGTGGGAACGCCTGCTCACCGCCGCCATCGGGGCGGCGGCGTTCGGCGCCTTCTTCGCACTCGCGTGGTGGTTGTCCCGCGGCCAACTCGGCTTCGGTGACGTCCGGCTGGCCCCGGTGCTGGGGGCCGCTGCCGGTTCGGTGTCGGCCTGGACCATCATCACCGCGGCCCTGCTCGGCACCCTGCTCGGAGCGCTGTGGGCGATCAGCAGACTCATTCGCAGGCGTCGCGACCCGTTCCCGTACGGGCCGGCACTGGTGCTGGGCACCCTGCTGGCGCCTGCCGTCGCCCCCTGGATCTGATCACCCGATGTTCGTGTCGAAGACGCAGTCGACCGCGATCTGCACCATGGCGGCCTCGGTGGTCAGGATCGAATCGTCGGTCGGCAGCGCCCGCGCCAAGGACAAGCCGCTGAGCACGGTGTTGAGGAACTGTTCCCGTCGGACGTTGTCGCCCGGGGCAAGGGCGCCCTCGTCGACCAGGACCGTGAGCCAGTACTGGACGCGGCGGCGTCCCTGCACGGTCAGGGCGTGGAAGGCTGCCTGCTTGTCGGCCGTCGGCTCGGTCGCGATGAACGCCTCGTGGAGCTTGGCCATCGCTGCCCGTGCCTCCTGACCCACACCCGCCGGCGCGAGCACCTGCCGCAGGCAGTCGACGAGTCGCTCCCGCGGCGGGATCGTCCGGTCGTGGATCCGGTCGTCGGGGAACGCGTGGTCATAGATCCCGGTCAGCACGGCCTCCTGCAACACCCGTTGCGTCGGGAAGTGGTGCCGCAACGAGCCGGTGCTCACCCCGGCGCGGGCCGCAACGGCCCGCACACTGAGTCGGGCCCCCACGTCTTCGCCGAGCATCGCCGCGGCCGCGGCCAGGATCTTGTCGCGCGTGGTCGGTTCCCCGATGCCGCCTGCCTTCGTCATCTGTGAACCCTAACAATACACCGTACTAACACGGCGTACTAGTACAGCGTGTTAGTCTGCTGCCATGCTTCAGCAACGCGGACGACAACGGGCGGGCAAGCGAGTGGCGCCCGGCGACGGCCGACCCTTGAAGCCGTTCCGTTGGTGGCAACAATTCGGACGCGCCCTGCTCCACCTGCCGCCCGCCGCCCCTGGGACGTCGACCTACAGCGTCGACGTACGCCACTGGGGCAACCAGGGCAGCGGCGACGTCAAGGCCCACCTGTACCGAGACGGGCGGCTGGCAGCGGAGTCCAAGCTGCCGGCACGTTTCCGGGTCGAGTCGGGCGTCATCGAGGTCACCATGAGTCAGTTCGGGCTCAAGCGTTGCCACCACGTCGGCGACGATGGGTCCACCGTGCAACTGACCCCCGACCCCCGGTCCGCGGAGGGGCGGCGCGCCAGGCTCCAGCGCAATCACCCGGCCCTGAGCCGTGGCATCGGGATCACGTCGGTCCTGATGCTGGTGATCGGCATCGCCCTGCTCGCCCTTCAGCTGGCCGAGACGGTGACCCAGGTCCCACCGGTGGCCGCCCAGGTGGGACGTTTCACCTCACCGGTCCAGCTGCCCGCCTGGCTCAACGTCACGCTTGCCGTCGGCGCTGCCCTGGCCAGCACCGAACGCGCCCTCCGACTGCGCTTCAACTGGGCGCTGGACACCCTCGGGAACTGACCCCGCCGGCCGCCGACCTGACCTCAGCCGGCGAGGAAGTCCCGGACGAGCTCGTTCACCCGTTCGGGCTCCTGCCGCTGCACCCAGTGGCCGGCGCCCTCGATCATCTCGAGCCTCGCCCCGGGCACCTTCGCTGCCGCGGCCCGGGTGTACTTCGGGGCGATCCCGACATCCTTGTCGCCCTGGATGAACAGCGTCGGGCACGAAATCGTCGGCAACTGCGGCCGGAGGTCGACGGTCATCGAGGCGAAGCCGATGGAGGTGTTCTGCCAATCCGAGGACGTGACACCGCCGCTACGCTCGATCTCGGCCATCACCTCGTCCACGACGTCGTCGAAGTCGTCGACCGGGCCGCCGAACAGGAACTTCCGCAGGAACCATGCCGTCGCTGACCGCCCTCGGAACAACCGTGTCCACATCGTGCTGTTGAGGAAGGGCACCTTGGCGGTCAGCCACAGCAGCTGGTGCACCACCGGCGGAAACGCGATGATCCCGCCGGGCGCCATCGCCACCAGACGACGAACCCGTTCCGGGCTCTCGATCGTCGTCGACAGCGCGAGCGCGCCACCTTGGGACATCCCGACCAGATCGGCCTGCGCGAGGTCGTAGTGGTCGAGCACCGCGAGCACGCAACGCAACATCACTGGGTGGTCGGCGATCCCCCGCCAGGGCCGGCTGCGTCCCTGCTTCGGCCAGTCGAGCGCGTACACCCGATGGTCCCGGGCCAACTCGGGGAGCAGCCGCGCCCAGCTGAGATGCGCATTGTCCATCCCTGCACCGCTCAGCAGCACCACCGGACTCCCGTGGTCACCGGCCTTCGTGACCCGCAGCCGACCCTCCGGCTGGTCGATCCACTCGTGCGTCACGCCGAACTCCTCGACCATGATCAGTGCCCTTCGGTTCGTTGGGTACGCCAGCGCTCCAGCAGCGCCGGCAGTTCCAGTTCCAGGAACCGGTACAGGTCGACGACGTGCTCCAGCCGTTCCCGACGCTCCGCCTCGGCATCGCCGAGCAGCTCCAACCCCTGCTCGGTGATCTCGCGGAAGGCGGTGGTGTACGCATACCGCCGCTCCAACATCCGACTCCACCCGTCGGGCGCGATCCGCAGGTACTCGTGACGGTCCCCCGGTCGCCGGGTGCCCTCCACCAACCCACTCGGGGTCAGCAGCTTGAGGGCCGAGCTGATCGAGCTGCGGCTCACCCGCAGCGCGGCGGCCAGCTGGGCCGGCGTCTGCTCCGGCGGGTCACTGATCAACAGCCAGCCGATCACCCGCCCCGGGATCAGCGGCAGCCCCTCCGCGACGAAGAAGTTCGCCACCTTGTCCACGTACGCCAGTTCGTCCTCGGTCGGCTCCATGACCGAAACGCTACACTCATTGCAGTACTTACTGCAGTGGCAGGCCTGGCAAGCCATTGCAAAGGCCCTAGGTTCTAGGTTAGCGTCGGCTCAGGTCCATCAGCCCCCCCCGTAGACCCGAGCCAATGGAGGCCCTCATGGCAACGCAGCCAACCCCTTCTCGCCGTCAGGCCCTGATCCTGGGCGGTGCCGCATGACCAACGTCACCCTCGCCCAGCACGTTTCCGTTCCTCGACGCACCATCCTCGCCGGGGCAGCGGCGGCCGCCGCCCTCGCCGCAACCGGCATCGGCCACGCCCAGGCGGAGCCGGGCCGCAACCGTCGGCTGATCAACAACGGGGTCGCCGAGTGCATCCTGATCCACCAGCCCGACGCCAGTGCCGATCTGCTCACCGCGATCACCGACCTCGCCGACCGCTTCGAGCAGGTCACCGGTGCGAGGCCGGAGGTGAGCACCGATCCCGAGGCCACCGCCCGGACCCGGATCTACCTCGGATTCATCGGCCCCGGGGCCGGACCGCATCTGTCGGCCAAGGTCAACAGCCTGTTCGCCGACGGCTTCCTGATCACACCGTTCCTTGACACGGTGACGGTGATCGGCCGCCTTGAGGGCGGCACCATCAACGGGATCCACGAGTTCGTCGAACGGTACCTGGGGGTGGTCTCCCTGCTGCCCACCACGGTCGGCGACCACATCCCCACCTCCCCCACGATCGAGATCCCCAAGGCGGAGCTGCGGTCCGAGCCCGCGTTCGCGATGCGGTGCTTCT
The DNA here is from genome assembly GCF_050157065.1 of Carbonicoccus niuqiaonis. Taxonomy (GTDB): domain Bacteria; phylum Actinomycetota; class Actinomycetes; order Propionibacteriales; family Propionibacteriaceae; genus Avipropionibacterium. The sequence goes on along the minus strand of NZ_CP189573.1, from coordinate 1,319,186 downwards.
CACCGATGAACCAGGCCCCGGGCGAAGGACCGTACCCGCAGATGACCACGTGGGCAGCGCGCAACCGCCTCCAGGGGCTGAACCACAATGCCCCGCTGGCGTTCCACCACAACCTCTTCTCCCTGTTCCTCCCGTCGAAGTACGCCGATCGGCCCGAGTTGTACGCCAACGGCAAGGTCCCGGCCAGTGACACCACCACGACCGGGTGGCAACCCGCGTTCACCAACCCCGAGACCGTGTCGGTCGCGGTCGCCGAGATCGTCGCGGCCCTTACCGCGGAGCCCGATCTGACGACGTTCTCCCTGGGCGTCAACGACGGCGCCGGATACGAGGTCGGCTTCGTCCCCGACGACTACTACCGCTGGGTCAACGACGTCATCGCCGGAGTGCGGGCGGAGCTCGGGGACCGCGAGATCACCTACGGACTGCTCGCCTATCGCCAGGTTGAGCCGGTTCCGAGCTTCGACCTCGACCCGGCCGTGGTGCCCTTCTTCACCGAGGAGCGACTGGCCTGGGCGGACGACGACCTGCGTGCGGCGTCGCAGGCACTGCTGCAGCAGTGGCAGCAGCGGGCCGCCGGCCTCGGGCTGTACGACTACTTGTACGGCGGTTCGTACCTGATCCCCCGGATGCACGTCGGGGTGACCGCCGATGCCTACCGCTGGGCGGCCGAGCACGGGGTCATCGCCCAGTACGCCGAGGTCTACCCGGCCTGGGGCGAAGGCCCGAAGAACTGGGTGCTGGCGAAGCTGCAGTGGGACCCGAGCCTCGACGAGGAGGAGCTGACCGCCCAGTGGTGCACCCTCGCGGTGGGTGCGGCAGCTGCCCCGTCCCTGCTCAACTACTACTCCTTCTTCCAAGAGTTCTGGGAGACCCGGGCAGTCGACAGCCCGTGGTTCGTACCGGGATCCACCTACCAGGGGTTCAACACCTTGCCGCGCTACCTCGAACTGCTGGAGCCCGAGGAGATCGAACAGTGCCAGACCTGGATCGACCAGGCCGTCGCGGCCGCGGACACCGCAGCGCAGCAGGCTCGCGCCGACGCCCTGGCCAGGACGTGGCAGTACTACCGGGCAAGCGCCCTCAGCTATCCGCGACCGGTGGACCAGCCGACGACCCCGGCCGAGGCACAGGCCATCCTGCAGGACGCAGCTGACCACACCGCCGAACGGGTCGAGCTGGCCGCGGAACGCACCGTCTTGGAGGCCGAGTTCCAAGCCGACCCCCTGTTGATCATGACACTGCGCCCGAGTCGGTATCCGCAGTTGGCCTGGAGCGGCTGGAATCCCAGCGAGTTCTGGGCTGTCGCCGGCTACCTGCGCACCCAGGAACCCGACGGCGGGCCGGTGACGACCGAGGCGGAACGTCTGGCCGCCGAGCATCCGGCGGCGACCGGCCGAGCCGTCGCCCAGTCCGTCCTGGACGCTCGAGCGGTTGGCTCGCTCACCGTGAACTCCTCCTTCGAGACCGCGGGCGCCACCACGGCCGAGGCGCCACCGTGGCGCAATCTGGAGCGGTCGACCCAGACCCGCGGATCGGCACGTGACACCAGCCAGGCGGCCACCGGTGAGGCGTCAGCCGTGGTGACCGGTCGCGGCTGGGGTGGGCCGTCGCAGTTGGTGCCCGCCGCCCACGGGTTCAGCCAGCTCGTGGTCAGCTACCGTGCCACCACCGGCAACGTGGCAAGCCTCCAGTTCGGCACCGACCTGCTGGACGCAACCGGCACCATTCGCGGCACCGTCCGGAGCGCGGTCCGAAGCCTCACCCGCGACGGGGAATGGCATCAGCTCGTGGTCAACGGGGAGATCCCGGCGAACATCTCCGGCCGGGACATCACCGACATCAGTGTCGTGATGCTGGTCGAGAGCCCGGCCGACATCGAGGTCCACCTCGATGACATCGAGCTCTACGTCGCCCCGCGACCGGAGCTCTGAGGCCACTTCAGCCCGCGGTGGCGGCCACCCAGTGCTGCAACACCGTCGCGGCGGCGCCGGAGTCCAGCGCCCGGCCGGCGGCGTCCACGTGGGCCGTCAGCTGTCCGACCAGGTCGGCTTCGAGGTCGGGTCCGGCGTACGCCAACAGCGCGGCTGCGGCGTTCAGCACCACGATGTCGCGGACCGGACCAGGCGCTCCGGCCAACAGGTCCCGTACGACCTGGGCGTTGTGGGCGGGGTCGCCACCGACGAGGTCGTCGGGCGTGGCCCGGGCGATGCCGAGGTCGCGGGGGTCGAGCTCGGTCCGCCGGATCGCACCGCCGGTGACCACGAACACCGTCGAGGACGTCGTGGTGGTGAGTTCGTCCAAGCCGTCGCCGCCGTGGAACACCAACCCCTCGGCACCCCGGGACGCCATCACCCCGGCCACCATCTCCGCCACCCGCAGGTCGGCGATGCCCAGCGCCTGGGCCTGAGGCCGCGCCGGATTGGAGAGCGGGCCGAGCAGGTTGAACGTCGTCGCGATGCCCAACTCCTTGCGGGCCACCGCCGCGTGCCGCAACGACGGGTGGTACTGCGGGGCGAACAGGAAGCAGATCCCGGCCGCCTCCAGCACTCCGGCCTGCCGCTCCGGGGCGGTGTCGAGTGCCACGCCCAAGGCCTCGATCACGTCCGCGGCACCACAGGCCGACGACGCCGCCCGGTTGCCGTGCTTGACGACCCGGGCCCCGGCACCGGCGGCGACCAGCCCGGCCATCGTCGACACGTTCACCGTGTTGGCCCGGTCGCCGCCGGTCCCGACGATGTCGACCGTCCGACCGGGCACGGTGATCGGGGTGCTGTGCGCCAACATGCCGTCCGACATGCCACGGATCTCGTCGGCGGTCTCACCCTTGGTGCGCAGCGCCACCGCGAACCCGGCCAACTGCACCGGGGTCAGGTCACCGGCCAGTACCTGGTCCATCACCCACTGAGTCGAGGCGGCGTCCAGGTCCTCCCCGCGCACCAGCGCAGTCAGCAGGTCGGTCCGCCGGCGGGTGAAGTCGGAGGTGCCAGCGCTCATGGGGCCGAAACGACGTCGCTGCCGGCGGTGCCGACACCCAGCCGCTCGCGCAGCAGCTCAGCCACCAGCTTCGGCAGCCGGATCGGGTCGAGCGGGTAGCCGACCACGCCCTCGGCACGCGACCAGTTGGCGAGCCAGGCGTCGTCGGGCCGGGCCAACATCACCACGATCGGTGGGCACTCGAAGATCTCGTCGTGCATCTGCCGAGACAGGCCCATCCCGCCGGCCGGCGTGGCCTCCCCGTCGAAGACGGCGATGTCGATGGTGCCGGTGTCCATCGCGTTCGTCACCGCCGGGTGCGTCGCGACCTCGACCACCTCGATCGGTGGGAGGTCGGCAGCCACCTTGGCGCCCAGCACCCGGCGGACGTCGTCACGTACCGCACGGTCGTCGGAATAGACCAGCACGGTCACGGGCTTGTCGGCTGGCTTCGCGTCGCTCACGCTGGGTCCTCCACGATCTGGGTACGCCTTGTCGGCACGGTGTCTGGGCAGGTGCGGGGTGACCGCACGTCCGCTGGCATCGTACCGTCGATCCGGCGGAACGCCCCAGCCACTCCACACCGCAGGAGCCCGCCGTCACGGGCCCACTCCGGGGTGGCCGTCAGCCGATCGTGTAGTTGGCCATCATCGCCATGTCCTCGTGCTCCAGGTTGTGGCAGTGCAGCATGCTCGTCCCCCGAATGTGGTCCGGGAACCGCACCAGCACCTCGACGTGGCCGTACGGGGTGACGTTGACGGTGTCCTTCCAGCCACGCTCGGCCTGCTCCACCCCACGTCCGTTCACCGACTGCACCTGGAAGTGCGCGGTGTGCAGGTGCACCGGATGGTTGAAGTCCGAGGTGAAGATCCACCGCTCGACGGTGCCGGCCCGGACGTCGGCGACCGATCCTGCCGGGTCGAAGCCGTGACCGTTGATCCCCCACACCCCCGAGACCCCCATCCGGAAGTCGAACTGCCGGGTCGCCACCACCTCCCCGCCGTCCAGCAGCGGATGCTCGACCAGTGTGGACGGCACCGGGGCCGAGGCCGGGCCGGGCCGATCGATGACGAACTTCACCACCTCCCGCGTCCGCTCCGCGGCCCCCACGGGGACGAACTCGTTCAGCAGCTCGAGTTCGGTGCCGACCTCGAAGGCGCCCAGGTCGACCACCAGGTCGACGCGTTCACCGGGGTGCAGGTCGACCCGCGTCCGGCTCACCGGTGCGGGCAGCAACCCGATGTCGGTGCCGATCTGCTGCATCTCCACCAGCGACCCGCCCGGCCCGTGCAGGGCCAGCCGAAGCGCCCGGGCGTTGCACCCGTTGACCAGCCGCAGCCGGTGGCGGGTCGCCGGCACCGGGGCGTACGGCGACGGCGCCCCGTTCACCAACATCACGTCCCCCAACACCCCGTCGGCGAACTCGGGTCGCACCCCCGGCTGCACCGTCAGCGTCTGGTCCAACCCGGGGTAGGACAGCTCCGCGTCCGCCCCGAACGAGCGGTCGGTCAACAGCATCGGGATCTCGTACGGCCCGGCCGGCAGCTCGAGCGCGTCCTCCTCGTCGTCGCGGACCAGGCAGATCCCGGCCAGCCCGCGCCACACCTGCGGCGCCGAGAAGTCCATGCGGTGGTCGTGGTACCACAACGTCGCGGCCTGCTGGGTCATCGGGTAGCGGTGGTCCCGCTCCCGGTCGTGCAACGTCCAGATCGACGAGACGCCGTGCCCGGACTCCCCGCCGTGACCACCGTGACCGCCGTGGCCGTGGCCGCCGTGACCCTGACCGCCGTGACCGCTGGGGCTCGATCCACCCTCCTGCTCCCCGTGGCTGCCGTGACCGTTCGCCATCGCGCGGTCCAGGTTGGCGACGTCGAAGCCCTCGGGGACCACGAGGTCCAGCGGCAGCCCGTCGGACTCCAGCGGCGTGACGCCACCGTGCAGGTGGGTGGACGTCGGCGTCGGCAGCTCGTTGCGGACGGTCAGGGTGAACGGCCGACCGCGGCGCGCCTCCAGCAGTGGCCCGGGGAAGGTCCCGTCGTAGCCCCACACCTCGGTCGTGCGGCCGGGCAGGATCTCCGCCGTCGCGACCCGCTGGGTGAGCCGGTGGTGGCCCTCACTGATCGGCCGCACCGCGGCCGGCCGTGGCAACTCCTGTTCGTACGGCCCGGGCAGCGGCACCGCGCTGGGGTGGACCTTGCCGACCAGCGGGACGATCGAGCCTCGAGGGGTGAGCAGTGGGCCGCAGCCTCCCAGCGCGGCAGCTCCGGCCACCGCCAACCCACCGAACAGCAGGCCTCGCCGGGACAGCTCGGGTCGGGTCGGGCGCCTCATGCCGCCACCTGCCTCGCCAGCGGCGCCATCCGCCACAGCGCCACACACAGGATCGCTGCGGTCGCCAACAGCACCGACCCGCCCACGATGTGCGCGCCGATCACGCGGGTGTAGCCCAAGATGGCCTGCACCTCGATCAGGAGCCACATCCCCAGCCACAACGGGATCAGCCACCACCGACGGCGGACCAGCACCAGATGGACGACGGCCGCCACCACACCGAAGAACGGAAGGATGCCGAGCATGGCGCCGTTCAGTGAGTGGCCCTGGAACCACTCGACCTGCCCGCTGATGAAGCCCCCGGCGAGGATGATTTGGTAGAGCAACTGAATCAGCCACAGGGTGCACAACACGCGCAGGAGCCACAGCAGAACGCGGCCGGCGCGACGATATTTTTGCTGCATGCGTGCAGTATGTGCACGTCTGCACATGAATTTCGAGAGTGATGGAGGGAGATGGGGTGAGCATGGGGGACGTCCCGGAGCGATCGCCCTCGGTGGGCCCACCGGGGCCGGAGCGGGTCAGTGAGATCTTCCGGCAGTACGTGTCGACACAGCTCCTGTGGGGGCACGCGGTCGCCCGCCGCCTGGGTCTGGGGCCGACCGACTTCGCGGCGATGAACCTGCTCTCCCTGGCGGGCCCGATGAGCGTCGCCGAGCTGGCCCGCGCCACCGGGCTCAGCCCGAGCGCGGCCACCCGCGTGGTCGACCGACTGGCGGCGGCCGGGTTCGTGGAGCGGGCGTCCGACGCCGGCGACCGGCGCCGGGTGCTGGTGCAGATGTCGGCCGACCGACGCCCGGAGGTACAGGCGGCGGTCGAACCGTACCGGGAGGCCTCGCGCACCATCCTGGCCGACTTCACGCCGGCCGAACAGGCAGCCGTCCTCACCTGGATGGCGCGACTACCGCAGGAGCTGGACTACGACTCCGACCGCCCCGGCCCGGCCGACGACGACTGATCCACCCCGGCCGGCTCGTCGGGGTCGCCGGCCTCACCAGCACCCGACGACACGGCCTCCGTACGGTCCCTCCGCCGCGCGGCGGCCTCCTCGCGGTCGAGTTGCCGGTCGACGCGTCTCGCCTCGGCCTGACTGGTCCGGAACCACTGCACGAACAGGATGAAGATCACCAGTGAGGCGATCGCGTCGCCGGTCCCCCACAGGATCCCGCCGGCGATCTCCTGGTCGGCCAACGGCGACGGCGGCCAGGCCCGCTCGAAGGCCAGGTACCACTCCTCGGCGATCAGCGTCCGCGAGCCCATGATCGTCACGCCCAGGAAGGCGTGGAACGGCAGCGTCAGCATGAACAGCAGCACCCGGAACGGATACCCCAGCCGGTTCGGGATCGGGTCCGAGCCGACCAGTGGCCAGTAGAACAGCGAGGCCGTCACCACGAAGTGCAGGTGCAGGAAGTTGTGCCAGAAGTCCGACTGCAGCGTCACCAGGTACAGCGGGGAGAAGTAGAGCACGAACGGGTTGGCGATGTAGAGCGCGAACGCGACCAGCGGGAACGACAACACCTTCACCGGCTTGCTGTGCAGGATGCCCACCAGCACCCGCCGCGTGCCCTTGGGCAGGACCCGCAACGCCAGCGTCACCGGGGCGCCGAGCGCCATGAACAACGGCACCGGCATGGTCAGGATCATGTGCTGCACCATGTGCACGCTCAACAGCACGGTGTCGTACGTCGCGATCGGGCTGAGCAGGGCGATCGCGGTGAACCCCATCCCACCGCCGACGAACGCCAGCGTGCGGCCGACCGGCCAGTGGTCCCCCCGACGGTGCAGCCGCCACACCCCGGTCAGGTAGAGCGCGGTGGGCACCAGCACGCCGAGCAGGGCCCAGATGTCGAAGGTCCATGCCGTCAGCAGGCGTTCGGGGGTGAGCGGCGGGATCGGGTCACCGGGCCGCGCGTGCATCGGCACGAGGCCGAGCACGAGAACGGAGCCGGGAAGGGGTGTCACCCGGCCACCCTACCCAGCCGCCGGCAGGGTTTCCGAGGCCGTCGCGGCAAGCCGATCCCGACACCTGGGCCCCCTGATGTCACCCGAGTTTCGCCCATCGTGCGAGCCCCGGAGTGACTCCGGGGACGGGGACAGCCATAATGACCGTGTGGCACAACAAGCAGACTCCACCGCGGCGGCCGAAGCGCTGCCCTCGGGCGCTCTCCATCCGATCGCACGGGCACGGTTGTCGGGCAACCCCGACCGCCCCGACAAGGTCGCGGTGGGCACCATCGCCTGGCTCTCCTCGGAGCTGATGTTCTTCGCCACCCTCTTCGCCGCGTACTTCACGATCCAGAACGTGACCAACGCCCAGCCGGTCGACGGGGTCACCCTGTGGGAGTCGCGCCAGGCGCTGCTCAACCCGGCCTTCTCGTTCGTCAACACCTTGGTGCTGGTGCTCAGCTCGGTCACCTGTCAGCTCGGCGTCGCCCAGGTCCACGGCAAGGAGCACCGGGTCAGCCGCACCGGCAAGCTCTGGCAGCTCAACAAGTGGGGCATGCGCGAGTGGTACGTGCTGACGTTCCTGATGGGTTCGTTCTTCGTCGCCGGCCAGGTGATGGAGTACGCCGAGCTCATCCACCACGGCCTCACCATCTCCTCCGACGCCTACGGCTCGGTCTTCTTCCTCGCCACCGGGTTCCACGGCATCCACGTGACCGGCGGCCTGCTGGCCTTCTTGTTGCTGCTCGGTCGGACGTTCCTCGCGCGCCGCTGGACCCACGAGCAGACGGTCTCGGCCATCGTGGTCTCGTACTACTGGCACTTCGTCGACGTCGTGTGGATCGTGCTGTTCGGCGTGATCTACGGTGAGCCCCTGGTCAACCTGGTCATGACCACCTTCGGCGGCTGAGCTCCACCCCACAACTCCATCCCGGTAACACCAACACCAGCAACACCAACATCACTTGAAACGCGAGAGGGCCTCGATCGTGCGACTCCTGTCCACCCGGCGGCGACACCCCGCCACCAGGACCATCGTCCTGGCGATGGCGCTGTTCCTGATGGGGGCCTTGTACGCCGCCCTGGCGCCGACCCCCCGGTCCAGCGCCGACGGCGGCATGTCCACCCAGGTCGAGGAGGGCAAGGCCCTGTTCGCCGTGGGCTGCTCGTCCTGCCACGGCCTGAACGGTGAGGGCACCAGTCAGGGCCCGACCCTGATGGGTGTCGGCTCGGCCTCGGTCGACTTCCAGATGGAGACCGGCCGGATGCCGGCCAAGGCTCCGGGCCAGCAGTTGCCGCGCAAGGAGAACCAGTACACCGACGCGGAGATCGCCGCGATCGCCGCGTACGTCGACACCCTCGGCCCGGGTGTGCAGATCCCCGAGCCCGAGCAGTACCAGAGCAGCGAGCTGGAGGCCGCCAACGGTGAGGAGCGGGCCCGGCTGATCGCCCGCGGCGGTGAGCTCTTCCGGACGAACTGCTCCGCCTGCCACAACTTCGAGGGCGGCGGTGGCGCCCTGCCGGAGGGCCGGTACGCCCCGTCGCTGATGGGCGTCGAGGACAAGCACATCTGGGAGGCCATGCGGACCGGGCCCCAGCAGATGCCGGTGTTCTCCGAGGAGACGCTGACCGACGAGGACACCAAGGCGATCATCGCCTACCTGGAGAACCTCCACGGCCAGCCCGACTCGGGCGGTCTCTCCCTCGGCGGCTTCGGCCCCGTCGGTGAGGGCCTGTGGGTCTGGGTGCTCGGCATCGGCGGGCTGGCGGCCGTCGCCGTCTGGATCACCAAGAAGGGGGTCCGGGCCAAGTGAGCGACACCACGCACGACGAGCCGTCGCGCAACGTCATCGACGACCGTCACCCCGTGGCCGATCCCGGGCATGAGGAACACCTCCCCCGGCCGACCGACGAGGACCCCAAGGCGGCCCGGCGCGCCGAGTTGCAGGTCACCGGACTGTTCGCGATCGTCCCGCTGCTGGCGATCATCTTCGTGGTCTGCTACTTCGCGGTGCCGAGCGACTGGGAGGTCAACTTCGGGCCGTTGCACGCCAACGCCCTGCACGTGATCCTGGGCACCACCCTCGGAGCCGCGATCCTGTTGATCGGTCTCGGCGCGGTCCACTGGGCCCGCACCCTGATGGGTGACCACGAGATCGTCGAGGAGCGGCACGGCGCCGCCTCCAGCGACGAGGCGCGCGAGGAGGCCATCGCCCAGTTCAACGAGGGTGTGGAGGAGTCGCAGATCGGTCGTCGCAAGCTAATCGGGCGCAGCATGCTGGGTGCGGTCGGCATCGTCGCCGTCCCGGCCGTGGTGCTGTTGGCCGACCTCGGTGAGTGGCCGACCCCGACCCGCATCTCCGAAACCCTCGAGCGCACCATCTGGGAACCGAAGATGTCGGCCGACGGCCAGACCGTCGAGGAGTACCGCTACCTCGTCACCGACGTCACCTACACCCGGATCAAGGCGTCGCACCTCAAGATCGGCGAGCTGGTGAACGCCCAGCCGGAGAACCTGGCCGAACTGCACGGCGTCGAGAACCACCAGGAGAAGGCGAAGGCGTCCCTGATCGTGGTCCGGATGGACCCGAACAAGATCAAGATCCCCGAGTCCCGCGCCGACTGGCAGGTCGGCGGCATCCTCGCGTACTCGAAGATCTGCACCCACGTGGGCTGCCCGATCTCGCTGTGGGAGCAGCAGACCCACCACCTGTTGTGCCCGTGCCACCAGTCCACCTTCGACCTGGCCGACGCCGGTGTCGTGGTCTTCGGACCGGCGGCCCGCGCCCTGCCGCAGCTGCCGATCGCGGTCGACGACGAGGGCTACCTCTTCGCGACCAGCGACTTCACCGTGCCGGTCGGGCCGAGCTACTTCGAGCGCAACCACTACCCCGAAGACGAAGGCAAGTGATCTGATGGCCAAGCCAGCCCAGACCTCCTCGGCGCCGACCAGCGCCGCCTCGACCGGGGACACCGCGACCACCACCACGACCGCCGCGCCGGCTGCCCCCAAGCGCCCGGCGGCCAAGCCCGGTCCGGTGCTCGCCGCCGCCGCCGGCCCCGCCAAGTGGGCCGACGAGCGCATCGGTCTCGCGGGCCTGGGCCGCGCCGGCCTGCGCAAGGTGTTCCCCGACCACTGGTCGTTCCTGTTGGGCGAGATCGCGCTGTACTCGTTCATCGTGCTGTTGCTCACCGGCGTCTTCCTCACGCTCTGGTTCAAGCCGTCGATGGCCGAGATCGAGTACGAGGGCAGCTACCAGCTGATGCGCGGCCTGCCGATGTCGGAGGCGTTCGCCTCGACGCTGGCGCTGTCGTTCGACATCCGCGGTGGCCTGCTGATGCGGCAGATGCACCACTGGGCCGCGCTGCTGTTCGTCGCCGCGATGTTCATCCACATGTTGCGGGTGTTCTTCACCGGTGCGTTCCGTAAGCCGCGTGAGCTCAACTGGTTGCTCGGCGTCGGCCTGATCGCGATCGGCATGATCGAGGGCTTCGCCGGCTACTCGCTGCCCGACGACCTGCTGTCCGGTACGGGCCTGCGCTTCGTCGACGGCCTGATCCGATCGATCCCGATCATCGGCACCTGGGCGGAGTTCTTCGTCTTCGGCGCGGAGTTCCCGGGCGAGATCGTCATCCCGCGGCTCTACATGGTCCACATCCTGCTGATCCCGGCCGTCATCCTGGGCCTGATCACCGCACACCTGGCGCTGGTGGTCTACCACAAGCACACCCAGTTCCCCGGCCCGGGTCGTACCGAGCAGAACGTCGTCGGCTACCCGCTGTTCCCGGTGTACGCCGCCAAGGCCGGTGGCTTCTTCTTCATCGTGTTCGGTGTCCTCACCCTCTTCGGTGCACTGATGCAGATCAACCCGGTGTGGAAGTACGGGCCGTACAACCCGGCACAGGTGACCGCCGGTTCGCAGCCCGACTGGTACATGGGCTGGGTCGAGGGTGCGGTCCGGATCATGCCCGCCTGGGAGTCCTACATCGGTGGCACCACCTGGTCGTGGAACGTCTTCCTGCCCGCCGTGATGTTGATGGGCGCGCTGTTCACCCTGATGGGGGCCTACCCGTTCATCGAGCAGTGGATCACCGGCGACAAGTCCGAGCACCACTTGCTGGAGCGGCCGCGCAACAACCCCACGCGGACCGCCTTCGGTGTCGCCGCGATCACCTGCTACGGCCTGTTCTGGGCGGGCGGCGGCAACGACATCATCGCCACCCAGTTCCACGTCTCGCTGAACGCGGTGACGGTGTTCCTCCGGGTCGCGGTGTTCGTCGGACCGGTGATCGCCTTCATCGTCACCAAGCGGATCTGCATCTCACTGCAGCGTGCCGACGTCGAGAAGTTGACCCACGGTTCGGAGAGCGGCGTCATCGAGCGCGATCCGCAGGGCGGCTACTCCGAGCGGCACCTGCCGCTGAGCGAGGGCGCGGCCTTCACCCTCACCGAGCACAAGGTCCACAAGGTCCTCGAGCGCGGTGGCGAGCAGGTCGACGAGCACGGGGTCGCCAAGTCGGGCACCGGTGGGGTCAAGGAGAAGCTGCGGGTCATCGGCAGCTCGTTCTACTTCGCCGACAACGTCGCCAAGCCCACCACCGAGGAGCTCGAGGAGGCCCGGCACCACATCGTGGGGTCGAACGGCCAGAACGGGCACCACGAGGTGGAAGGCAACGGTGCGCGCGCGGACGAGGTCGCCGACGGCCCTGCCAAGCGCGAGCTGAAGACCGCGGACGAGGGGCACTGACCCGACCTCAGGCCGGCCAGCAACCGAGAACGATCCGCGCACCCGTCAGGGGGGCGCGGATCGTTTGGTTCTGCGCGGATCGATTGGGTTCGGGGGCCAGTCAGCGAGGCATCCCGTCGGCCGTGTGGGCCGGATCGACCTGCTCGCCGGCCACCGGCGGCGGTGGCGGCGTACCGTCCCCGAACGGGCGGCCGCCCAGCGCCTCGCGGCCGTGCGCGGTCAACCAGTTCCGCAGGTCCGGGCCCTTGGGCACGATGCCGGTCGGGTTCACGTCGGTGTGCACCTCGTAGTAGTGCCGTTTGATGTCGTCGAAGTCGGCGGTGTCGCCGAAACCGGGGGTCTGGAACAGGTCCCGGGCGTACGCCCACAGGGCGGGGAACTCGCTCAGCTTGTTGCGGTTGCACTTGAAGTGGCCGTGGTAGACCGGGTCGAACCGCAACAGGGTGGTGAACAGCCGCACGTCGGCCTCGGTGATGGTGTCCCCCACCAGGAAGCGGCGGTCGGTGAGTCGCTCCTCCAGCCAGTCCAAGGCGGTGAACAGCCGGTCGTACGCGGCGTCGTACGCCTCCTGCGAGCCGGCGAACCCACATCGGTAGACGCCGTTGTTGACCTCGGTGTAGATGCGGTGTGCCACCTCGTCGATCTCGTCGCGGAGCGGCTCGGGGTAGAGCTGCGGCGCCCCGTCGCGGTGGTGGGCGGTCCACTCGGTGGCGAAGTCGAGGGTGATCTGCGGGTAGTTGTTGGTCACCACGGCCTTGGTCGGCACGTCGACGATCGCCGGCACGGTGATCCCGCGCGGGTAGTCGGGGAACCGGGCGAAGTAGGCCTGCTGCAGCCGCTCGTACCCCAGCACCGGGTCGACCCCGCCCGGGTCGAGGTCGAAGGTCCACGACCGCTGGTCGTGGGTCGGGCCACAGACGCCCATGGAGATCGCACCCTCCAGACCGAGCAGCCTGCGTACGATGATCGTCCGGTTGGCCCAGGGGCAGGCACGGGAGACGACGAGCCGGTAGCGGCCCGCCTCGACCGGCCAGCCCGGGCTGCCGTCGTCGCCGGGACGGCCGTCGGCGGTGATCCGGTCGTTGATGTAGTTGGTGTCGCGGGTGAACTCCTTGCCGAAGTCGACGTACGAGCCGGTCGTGGAGTTGGTGTCGGTGTCGGTGTCGGCCATGGGGTCAGCCTACGACCCGCCCCCGACAGGCGGTCCGTGGCTCGATGGTGCACAGACGTGACAAGATCGCACGAAGGCGAAGGCGGGTCCGCGGGACCGCGACTTCGGGCGGACGTGCGACGAAGGGACACTCATGGCTGAGCGGTACGTGATGGCGATCGACCAGGGCACGACGAGCACCCGCGCCATCATCATCGACCACCGGGGCCGCGCCGTCGCCGGCGGACAGGCCGAGCACGCCCAGCTCACCCCCCGCCCGGGATGGCTGGAGCACGATGCAACCGAGATCTGGCGCAACACTCGCGAGGTGGTCGGGCACGCGCTGGCCCGCGCCAACCTGACCCGACACGACATCGAGGCCGTCGGCATCACCAACCAGCGCGAGACGACCGTGGTCTGGGATCGCCGCACCGGGGAGCCGATCGCCCCAGCGATCGTGTGGCAGGACACCCGGACCCAGTCGATCATCGACGAGCTCGCCGCCGACGCCGGGGACGGCACAGCAGGCACCGACCGGTTCGCCGACCGGACCGGACTGCCGCTGGCCACCTACTTCTCCGCCACCAAGATCAGCTGGATCCTTGATCACGTCGACGGTGCCCGGCAGCGTGCCGAGCGGGGCGAGCTCGCCTTCGGCACCACCGACTGCTGGCTGCTGTGGAACCTCACCGGCGGGCCGGACGGCGGCATCCACGCCACCGACGTGACCAACGCCTCGCGCACCCTGCTGATGGACCTCCGGTCGTGCCGGTGGGACCCGGAACTCCTTGCTGCGTTCGACATCCCGGAGTCGATGATGCCCGAGATCCGATCCAGTTCCGAGGTGTACGGCGAGGTGCACGGCTCGCAGTTGCTGCGGCAGACCCCGGTCGCCGGCATCCTCGGTGATCAACACGCCGCCACCTTCGGGCAGGCCGCGTTCGATCCCGGTGGCGCCAAGAACACCTACGGCACCGGCTGCTTCGTGATCGTGAACACCGGCACCGAGATCGTCCGGTCCGAGCACGGCCTGATCAGTACGGTCGCCTACCAGCTGGGCGACGCCGACCCGGTGTACGCCCTGGAGGGGTCGATCGCCGTCGCCGGTTCGCTGGTGCAGTGGTTGCGCGACAACCTGCAACTGGTGTCGAGTGCCGACGAGATCGAAGAGCTCGCCCGCAGTGTCGACGACAACGGGGGCGCCTTCCTGGTGCCCGCCTTCTCCGGCCTGTACGCCCCGTACTGGCGGCCCGACGCCCGCGGCGCACTGGTCGGGCTCACCCGGTACGTGAATCGCGGCCACCTCGCCCGGGCGGCGCTGGAGGCGACGGCCTTCCAGACCCGGGAGGTGCTCGACGCCGTCAACGCCGACACCGCCCGGATCGGAGGCGTCGCGCTGACCGAGCTCCGGGTCGACGGTGGCATGGTGGCCAACGAGTTGCTGATGCAGTTCCAGGCCGACATCCTCGGCATCCCGGTGGTCCGGCCGGCGGTCACCGAGACCACCGCCCTCGGCGCCGCGTACGCGGCCGGGCTCGCCGTCGGGTACTGGGCCGACACCGACGAGCTCGCCGGCCTGTGGGCCGAGGACCGCCGTTGGGAGCCGGAACTGGCCGAGGACGATCGGGAACGCCGGCTCCGGCTGTGGAAGAAGGCGGTCACCAAGACCTTCGACTGGGTCGACGACGACGTGTGACGCCCGGCGAGCTCGTCCAGACGTCAGCCGCGCAGCCGCTTCACCGCTCCGGCAAGGGTGGCGAGCCAGACCCCGCTGGCCGCCGGGACGAGCAGACCCCACCCGGGGAAGTCGGGATGTGACTCTTCGGGGTCGAGGAACAACGCGCCACCGGACCTGACGCCGAATCCGTGCTGGGCCATCACCACCAGCGTCACCAGGGACAGCACCACGAGCACGACGCCCAGCACCTGCGTCACCGTCATCGGCCACCGCGACGGGTTGTAGGAGATGGGCTCCCCGGTGATGAAGTACCCGAGCGCGACACCGACGATCACGGCGACCACCATGATCGCCATCACCACCGACAGGAAGTGCGTACCGAGACCCTGGACCTCGGGATCCAGGTTGATCAGCTCCAACCAGAACGGCCCGAGGCCGATCCCGTGCATGTACCCCTCCCCCGATCCCACGAACACCGGGACGAACAAGGCGGTCACCCCGAAGAAGAGGTTCAGGGTCGCCAGCGCCCGGAGCACCACCTGCTCGAGGTCGACGTGCGCCTGCGACGGTTCTCGTGAGGGGAGGCTCATGACCGAAATCCTAGGTGGCAGGCCGGTCAGCGGGCCCGGTCGGAGCGGCCGGGGGTCGAGCGACGTGGGAGACTGGTCCGGTGCGATTCCTGACTGAGCCGACCCATGACCTCACCTACAACGACGTGTTCATGGTGCCGAACCGCTCCGCCGTCACGTCGCGGATGCAGGTCGACCTGACCAGCTCCGACGGCGTCGGCACCACCCTGCCCCTGGTGGTGGCCAACATGACCGCGATCTCGGGCCGTCGGATGGCCGAGACGGTCGCCCGGCGGGGCGCCATCGCGGTCATTCCGCAGGACATCCCGGCCGAGGTGGTCGGCGAGTCGATCGCCAAGGTGAAGGCCTCCCACCCGGTGTACGACACCGCCGTCACGGTCTCCCCCGCCACCACCGTCGGCGAGGCGATGAGCCTGCTGCCGAAGCGGTCCCACGGCCTTGTCGTGGTGGTCGAGGACGGGCGGCCGATCGGTACGGTCAGCGAGGCCGAGGCGGCCGGCGCGGACCGCTTCACCCAGGTCCACGACGTGATGATCACCGATTCCCTCACCGTCGCGGTCGGCACCGACCCGGTGGCGGTCTTCGACGAGTTGTCGAGCCGGCACCTGCCGACCGCGATCGTGGTGGACGACGGCCGGCTCGCCGGGGTGATGACCCGCAAGGGTGCCCTGCGTTCCACGCTCTACTCCCCTGCCCTCGACCCGGCCGGCCGGCTGATGGTCGGGGCCGCGATCGGCATCAACGGGGAGGTCGAGGCGCGGGCCAAGGCGCTGCTCGACAGCGGCGCCGACGTGCTCGTGGTCGACACCGCGCACGGCCACCAGGAGAAGATGATCGAGTCGCTCAGCGCGATCGTCGCCGTCCGTGACGGGTACGGCGACGGCCGCCGGATCCCTGTGGTGGCAGGGAACGTGGTCTCCGCATCCGGGGTCGTCGACCTGGCCCAGGCCGGTGCCGACGTGATCAAGGTCGGCGTCGGCCCGGGTGCGATGTGCACCACCCGGATGATGACCGGGGTCGGTCGCCCGCAGTTCAGCGCGGTGCTGGAGTGTGCGGCCGCGGCCCGTGAGCTGGGCAAGTCGGTCTGGGCCGACGGTGGCGTACGCCATCCCCGCGACGTGGCGCTGGCGCTGGCCGCCGGGGCAGGCTCGGTGATGATCGGGTCGTGGTTCGCCGGGACGTACGAGTCGACCGGTGACCTGATGACCGCCCCGGACGGCCGGATGTACAAGGAGTCGTTCGGGATGGCCTCGGCCCGTGCGGTCAAGCAGCGCACCCGGGAGCAGAGCGGCTACGAGCGGGCCCGCGCCGGCCTGTTCGAGGAGGGCATCTCGTCGTCGCGGATGTACCTCGACCCCGAACGTCCCGGGGTGGAGGACCTGCTGGACCAGATCGTGGCAGGCGTACGGTCCTCCTTCACCTACGCCGGCGCGACCAACCTGGCCGAGTTCAGCGAGCGTGCCACCGTCGGCATCCAGTCGTCGTCCGGCTACGACGAGGGTCGCCCACTGCACGCCAGCTGGTGACCACCGACCCGGGCCGAGACATCGGGTTCAGCCACGGTCCCCAGGCACGCCGAGGAGTTCCTGGGGCACGTCGGCGCCCCCGACCACACCGCTGAGGAGCCTCGGGTCGATCGGTTCACCGCGCTTCAGTACGCTCACCGCCCCGGACGGCTCCATCACCACTGCGGCGACCTCGCCGGGGTTGCGGACACCGGCCAACCGCAGCCGTGACTGCAGTTCGCTCGGGTGCACGTGACAGCGTTGCAGGTTCTCCTCGCAGACCTGCTCCCCCGCCATCAGCAACACCGGCCGGTTCGAGATCGCCCGGGCCCCGAACCGGTACGACCGCAGCTGTCCCGTGATTGCCTGCAGCACCACCAGCGTGAGCAGGGCCACCACCCCGCCGGCCAGCCGAGGGCTCTCCCCCAGGGCAGCGCGACCGAGCACCGAGCCGAACGCGATCACCGCGACCAGGTCGAAGCTCGACATGCCGCTCAGCACCCGCTGGCCGAGGATGCGGACGATCAGCAACAGGGCAAGGTAGACACCGGCCGTCCCGAGGGCGACCGCGAGCGCCTCGAGCCAGGTGATACCGAGCAGGTCCGCCATCGACGCGACGTCAGCGCGTCAGCTGGCGTAGCGGGCCTGTGCCCGTGCCCTGGCCTTGGCGGCCTCGACCTCACGGTCCTTCGGCGGGGCCGTGGTGGTCAGGTGTTCCAGCAGGTGCTGGGTGATGTGGGCGATCTCGTCGACGGCGTGGTTGAACGCCTCCTCGTTCGCCTTGGACGGCTTGGTGCTGCCGGAGACCTTGCGAACGTACTGCAGGGCTGCGGCCTGCACCTCGTCCGAGGTCGCGGGCGGCTCGAAGTTGTGGAGGGTACGAATGTTGCGGCACATACCGTCCACGATATGCCGTCAGCCGGGCTCAGCTGACCGAGGTCCGACGTCGCCGTCGTCCGGGCCCGGTCAGCTGACTCGGAATCAGTGGGCGAACTCGCCGCGGTAGTACTGGTAGAGCCAACCGGCGACCGCAGCAACGCCGAGTGCCAGGCCGATCAACGCCAGCCACCAGCCAAACACCGGCCCGAGCGCGATCAGCGAGGCGGTGAGGGCCACGTACAACGGCCAGATGCTCGACGGCGGGAAGAAGCCGAGCTCACCGGCACCCTCCACGATCTCGCCGTCCTTGCGGTCCTCGGGCCGCTTCGGCAGGTTCCGCGCCAGCAGGAACGTGTAGCCGCCCAACATCAGGCAGACGCCGAAGGTCAGCGCGAGCGCCGTGGTCCCGGTCGGGTCCCCACTCATGAACCAGTACACCGGGGCCACGATGGCGAAGAAGATCACCAGGACGGCGAAGATGAACGACTCCATCCTCATGACTTGTCCTCCTTCGCCTGCGCGGCGAGCTGCTTGACCCGCCCGGTGTCGTCACCGGCGTCGATCAACTCGTCCGCATCGGCATCGTTGTCCTGGTACTCCTGCAGCGCGATCTCCGGGTGGTGCAGGTCGAACGCCGGCGACTCGGAGCGGATCCGCGGCAGGCTGGTGAAGTTGTGCCGCGGCGGCGGCGAGCTCGTCGCCCACTCCAGTGACCGGCCCCAACCCCACGGGTCGTCGGTGGTCACCTTCGGCGACTTCCGGGTGATCCACACGTTCCACAGGAACGGCAGCATCGAGGCACCCAGCAGGAACGCGCCGACGGTGGACACCTGGTTCAGCACCTGGAAGCCGTCACTGGGCAGGTAGTCGGCGTACCGGCGCGGCATGCCTTCGACGCCCAGCCAGTGCTGCACCAGGAAGGTGGTGTGGAAGCCGAGGAACAGCATCCAGAAGTGGATCTTGCCCCACGTCTCGTTCAGCATCCGACCGGTGAACTTCGGCCACCAGAAGTAGAAGCCGGCGAACATCGCGAACACCACGGTGCCGAACACCACGTAGTGGAAGTGTGCGACCACGAAGTAGGTGTCGGAGATCTGGAAGTCCAACGGGGGGCTGGCCAGGATGACGCCGGTCAGGCCACCGAACAGGAAGGTGGTCAGGAAGCCGATGGTCCACAGCATGGGGGTGGCCATGGTGATGCTGCCCCGCCACATCGTGCCGATCCAGTTGAAGAACTTCACCCCGGTCGGGATGGCGATCAGCATCGTCATGAATGCGAAGAACGGCAGGTTGACCGCACCGGTGACGTACATGTGGTGGGCCCACACCGCCATCGACAGCGCCGCGATCGCCAGCGTCGCGCCGACCAGCGACACGTACCCGAACAGCGGCTTGCGGCTGAACACCGGCAGGATCTCGGTGATGATGCCGAAGAACGGCAGCGCGATGATGTAGACCTCGGGGTGCCCGAAGAACCAGAACAGGTGCTGCCACAGCAACGCCCCACCGTTGGCGGGGTCGAAGATGTGCGCACCGAGGGCCCGGTCGGCCTCGAGTGCCAGCAGTGCGGCGCCGAGCACCGGGAACACGATCAGCACCATGATCGAGGTGATGAAGATGTTCCAGGTGAAGATCGGCATCCGGAACATCGTCATGCCCGGCGCCCGCATGGTCAGCACGGTGGTGACGAAGTTGACCGCACCGAGGATGGTGCCGACACCGGCCAGGTAGAGACCCATGATCCACAGGTCACCGCCGATGCCGGGCGAGTTGACCGCATTCGACAGCGGTGCGTAACCGAACCAGCCGAAGCTCGCCGCACCACCGGGGGTGAGGAAGCCGGAGACGGTGATCAGGCCGCCGAACAGGTACAGCCAGTACGACAACATGTTCAGCCGCGGGAACGCCACGTCCGGGGCGCCGATCTGGATCGGCATGATCGCATTCGCGAACCCGGCGAACAGCGGTGTCGCGAACAACAGCAGCATGATCGTGCCGTGCATCGTGAACAGCTGGTTGAACGTCTCGTAGTGCATGAACTGCATGCCCGGGAACGCCAACTCGGCGCGGATCGCCAGGGCCATCAGGCCGCCGAACGCGAAGAAGCAGAGCGCGGTGACGAAGTACATGTTGCCGATCACCTTGTGATCGGTCGTCGTCAGGTACTTCCAGACCACCCGGCCCTTCGGCTTCCTGGTGGCCTCCGGAACGTCGGCGACGCGTGCTGCGGTGGTCATCGGCCCTCCCCTTCGCCGTCGCCGTCGAGTCCGGTGACGGTGCGCTGGTTGGCGTGGCCGTACAACGAGCCGACCTGCCCTCGGTCCTTCAGGTCCTGCAGGTGCGCCTGGTACTCCGCCTCCGACACCACGTGGACCTCGAAGATCATTGCGGAGTGGTAGGTGCCGCAGAGCTCGGCACACTTGCCGGCGAAGACGCCCTCCTTCGTCGGCGTCAGCTCGAACGAGGTCGGCTGGCCGGGGAGCAGGTCACGCTTGAAGTAGAACGCCGGCACCCAGAAGGAGTGGATGACGTCAGGGCTGCTCACGTTGAACCGGACCTTCTGGTTCACCGGGAGGTACAGCCGCGGCACCCGCTCGATGGTGCCGATGTCGTGCACGTCGGTGCCGAGCTCGGTGTCCTCGGTCTGGTAGTTGAAGGTCCACGACCACTGCTGGCCCACCACGTCGACGGTGACGTCGGGGTTGTCCGACATCTCCTGCACGTCGTTCTGCACCCGGATCGTCCAGTAGAACAGCACACCGATGATCAGGAACGGCACCGTGGTGTAGAGGATCTCCAACGGCAGGTTGTAGCGGGTCTGCCGCGGGGCGGCGTCGGAGCGCTTGCGGTAGGCGATGATCGCCCAGATGATCAGGCCCCAGACCAGCACGCCGATCGCCATCGCGGCGATCCAGGTGTTGACCCACAGGTTCCCCATGGCGGGAGCGCGGTCACTGGCGGCCTCCGGCAGCCCGACCCGGCTCCACTGGTCCATCTGGTCGGGAGTACAGCCGGCCAGTGCCAGGGCAGTCAGCGCAAGCACCACGGCACCGACCCGGCGAGACCACCTGGCCGTACGGCCATGTCGTCCCGGGGCAGTGATCTTGTCCAGACCCACGTCTTCCCTCTCTGCTTCCAGCCGCTCGTTCGTCGTTGCCGATCGAGCGTCGGTCATGGGGACACTCTAACGTAGGAGACCCGGTCGTCCGGCAAGGGTCACCACAGGTTCCGACCATCGGTTCACCGCACCGTCCGGGAACGACGAAACCCGCGTGGAAACGCTGCCTGGGCAGCCGTTCCACGCGGGTCGCGTGCGATGTTCAGGACAGGTCAGTGGAAGCTGTCACCGCAGGCGCAGGAGCCCGAGGCCGACGGGTTGTCGATGGTGAAGCCCTGCTTCTCGATGGTGTCCATGAAGTCGATCGTCGCGCCCGTGAGGTACGGGGCGCTCATCCGGTCGGTGACGACGTCGACGCCGTTGAACGTGGCGACCACGTCACCGTCGAGCGAACGGTCGTCGAAGAACAGCTGGTAGCGCAGGCCCGAGCAGCCCCCGGGCTGCACGGCGATGCGCAGCGACATGTCGTCGCGGCCCTCGGCCTCGAGCAGGCCCTTGACCTTGCTCGCGGCTCCGTCGGTCAGGCTCACGCCTTGGGCCGTGGTCTCGTCGGCTGCGGTCTGGTCCTGAACAGTCATGGGTGCCTCCGGTCGGTGTACGTCTTCGGCGCAACAATCGCGGTGGCCCGGTTGTTCCCGTACCCCACGACGGTGTTCGCGCTTGTGGGCGAGTCTACGTCGCCCGACGGCGTTGTCCCAGACCGGTCGGGGTGCGCGTCCCCGACGGCCTGCCCGTACGTCAGAACGTCCAGCTCTGCGCGACCCGGGCCGACAGCTCGGTCAGCGCGGCCGCGGGATCGGTGACCGGCAGGTCCGGCCAGGCGGGGTACGCGGCCTCGATGCCCATCGTCCGCATCTCCCGCAGCCCGATCAGCACCTCGCCGGCCAGCACGAGGCAGGGACGCATGGCCTGCTCGGCGAACTGGGCCATGCCGGCGACGATGCCGCCACCCCGGGTGGCGAAGTCGAAGCGGTCGCAGCCGGTGACGATCAGGTCGGCCTGCCCGGCGAGCCCCGGCAGGTCACACCGGGCGGCCGCGTGGCCGAGCCCGGTGTGCAGGGTGCCGCCCAGGGCCCGGATCGCCCAGCCCAGCCCACCGCAGGCGCCGGCGCCCGGTTCGGTGGCGACCTCCGGGGCGGCGGCGGTGACGAACTGCTCCAGGGCGGAGTCGGCGGCCAGCAGCGGTGCGGTGTCGAGGCCGGCTTCGCGGCCCCGCCGACTGGTGATGCCGCGCAGCCCGAGCAGGTGGTCGTCGCGCTGGTCTGCCGGCACCACCCCGATCAGCTCGGTGTCGCCGAGCAGCTGCCGTACCGGGGTGAGGTCGATGCGTGACAGTCGGCCGAGCTCGGCGACCCCGCCGGTGAGCGTGGTGTCGGCGCGGGCCCCGAGTGCGGCCAGGAAGCCGGCACCCGCGTCGTGGTTGGCGAGTCCGGTCAGGTCGACCGCGATCGTACGAGGGGTGCCGGCTTCGGCGAGGGCACGGGCGACCGCCTCCCCCAACGGCGCCGAGCTGGCCGTCCAGTCGATGCCGCGCGGGGCGGGTTCGTTGGTGGGGACGACGGCGACCGCGAGGGTGTCCCCACCGGCGACCATCATCGCCACCACCGGGTCGGCGTCGATCGGGGTGTCGAGGCTGACCAGCGACACCTCCTCCCCGACCTGGTCGGCGACCGACTGCAGCCAGCCCTGCCCGCTCTCCCCGACGGGGACGACGGCCACGTCCTGGCCGAGCCAGCCGCTGCCCAGGCAGTCACCGGCGGCCCGGGAGTTCAGTCCACCGATCCCGTCGGTCGCCACCAGTACGCGCATCGTTCGACTCACTCCCCCCGCCAGGCCCGACGACCACGACGGTACGACACCAGCGCGACGGCCGACGTCGCACCGGCCAGCACCAGCACCCCGCCGACGATCGCCAGCACCGTGACCCAGGTCCGGTCGACGGTGACCCACTCGACCTCACGGTGCTCGACGTCACCGGCCGTGTGTGGGCTGAAGCCGAGGTCGTCGGTGATCCGGTCCGGCCTGACCTGGTCGTCGATGCGGGTCAACACGTACTCGCCGTCGCCCACCAGGTCGGCGGCCGCCGGGGCACCCGCCTCGCGCAGGGTCGCGGCGTCGACCCGGCCGGCGAAGTACGTCGACAGCTCGGTGTCGCCGATGCGGACGTCCATCCGGTGCTCGGCGAACACGTAGAAGCGGAGGTTCTGCCGCCGTTCGGCCAGCCCCGACAGCTTCATCGGATAGACCAGCTCGTCGGTCGGAAAGCTGACCACCAGCGGCACCATGGCACCGGTGAAGTCGCCGTCGAAGACGAGTTTCACCGCCATCACGTTCCAGTCCTGGTCGAGGTACTCACCCAGACCGGCGACGACGTCGGGCCGGACCCGGAAGTCGTTCTCGGTCAGCCACTCACCGACCTCGTCGGCGGTCCCGCTGAGCTGCACCACGTCGTAGTCACCGACCCGCTGGCGTCCCTCGACCGTCGCCCCACCCTCGGTGGCGCCACTCCCCGGCGCTCCGCCGCCGCCGGAGCCGTCACCGAACTCCCAGTAGCGGTAGCGGGTCCGGGTCTCCGGTTTGGTGTAGTCGAACAGTTGGTCGAACAGCTCCTTGTCGGCCGTCGCCACCTCCGCGGTGGTCGGCAACGGCAGCAGGAACGCCGCCTCCGGGCTGCTGGTCTGCAGGCCCATCGAGATCGCCATCGTCTCGGTGGTGCCGTCGTACATGATCGCGGCGGTCTCGGAGTTGACGCCGAGTTCACGTTCGTTGGACGGCTCCACGGCGCCACAGGCACAGGCGTGGGCGCTGGGCACGGCCCAGCCGAGGGTGACCAGCAGCACGACCGCCGTCACGACACGAAGCACGCGTACCGGGTTCACGAGGCACCTTCCGCCGGGATTCACCGACGACCTCCGCGGATCGCCGGCGGTCAATTCTGGCACCTCGTCGTCTCACGTCGGGTCGTCTCACGTCGGGTCGTCTCAGCTCGGGTCAGAAGGAGTCCGGCACCAGCCCGTCGCCGCCGAGCAGTTCGCGCACCTCGGCCACGGTCGCGTCGACGCCCGGCATGATGATGTCGGAGCCGCGCAGTTCGTCGACGGCCAGTGGTGAGCCGACCCGGATGATCGCGTCGTGGACGCCCTGCAGGGCTCGCTGCAGCTCGGTCTCGTCCTCGGACTCGAGGGCGGCCTCGATGGCCTCGTCGGCGCTGTTGATCTCCGCCAGTGCGGCGTCGTCGGGGATCCGGAACTGCCCCTCGCCCAGGATGCGGATGATCATCGGGTGCCTCCCTCGGTGTTCTCCCCGTTCCCCGAGGTCGGTGGGTACTGCTGGAACTCCGAGGACTCCGGGTCGACCGGCCGGGCGATCGGGCCGGACGGCTCGGCGGTGGACTCGGCACCGTTGCCACCGGTGAGCTCCGGCTTGCTCGCCGGGCCCTGGCCGAGCTCGGCCTTCATCCGCGACAGCTCGTCGTCGACCGCGGCGCCGGAGGCCATCCGCTCCAGCTCGAGGGTGATGTCGTCCTTGGTCTGCATGCTCGGATCGTCCAGCGCACCACTGGCGAGCAGTTCGTCGATCGCGCCGGCGCGGGCCTGCATCTGCTGCGTCTTGTCCTCGGCGCGCTGGATCGCGTGCCCGACGTCACCCATCTCCTCGCTGATGCCGGAGAACGCCTCGTTGATCCGGGTCTGCGCCTCGGCAGCGGAGTACTTGGCCTTGATCGTCTCCTTCTGCGTCCGGAAGGCGTTCACCTTCGTCTGCAGCTGCTTGCTGGCCTGGGTGAGCTTCTCCTCCTCGGCCTGCAGCTGGGAGTGCTGGGTCTGCAGGTCGGCGATCTGCTGCTCCAGCCCGGCGCGGCGGCTGAGCGCTTCGCGGGCCAGGTCCTCACGCCCCTGCGACAGGGCCGTCTTGGCGGCCTTCTGGTACTTCTCGGCCTCGAGGTTGAGCTGCTGGGCCTGCAGTTCGACCCGCTTGCGGCTGGTCGCGACGTCGGCCACGCCCCGGCGCACCTTCTGCAGCAGGTCCAGTTGCTTCTGGTACGAGTAGTCGAGCGTCTCGCGCGGGTCCTCGACCTTGTCCAGGGCCTTGTCGGCCTTGGAGCGGAAGATCATCGAGAGGCGTTGGAAGATTCCACTCATGAGTTCGGACGGTCCTTCCGATCGGACGTGGGCTCCCGGTGCGTGGTGTCCCGTGGAGCGTGGTGTGCCGACGCCTTCGCGACGACCCGGCTGGGGTGCCGTGTCCCAGCGTAGCCGCCCACCCCTGCGTCCGGCCGGTCGAGGCCGTCGTGGCCGAACCGGCCGGGATTGGTTCGCGCATGACAGAATCGAAGGGCACGGACTCGAGAGGACAGCGTGGGAATCTTCAGCAGGAACAAGGCGGGCGCCACGGAGGCACCCGTCGAACTGGCGCCGGACGCCGAACCGACGACGGCCGGTCGGCAACGCAAGGACGCCCCCACCCCCACCCGCAAGGAGGCGGAGGCGGCACGCCGGGAACGGGTCAATCCGTCGTTGTCGCCCAAGGAGGCGAAGGCCCGCAAGGCCAAGCTCGAGCGCCAGGATCGGGCCCGGGCCATGCAGGCGCGCGAGGCGTCCCCGGAGAAGGCCCTGATGCGCGACTGGATCGATGCGCGCCGCAACCTCGGTGAGTTCCTGCTGCCGAGCCTGATCGTGCTGCTGGCCCTGCAGTTCCTGGCCAGTGTCATCCCCGAGATGGTGCTCATCTCCACCTTCTTGATGTACGCCTTCATCGGTGTCGTGATCATTGACATCGTGCTGATGTGGCGCGGCTTCAAGAAGGTGGCGAACCGCAAGCTGTCCCACCCCAACTTCCGGGGCTTGGTGATGTACGGCGCGATGCGGGCCACGCAGATCCGTCGGTTCCGGATGCCCGCACCCCAGGTGGAGCGCGGCCACACCTTCTGACACGCTGCTGACGACACCCTGCTGACGGGCTCGGGCCCGTACGGAGACCAACACCACAAGGAGACAGTGATGGAGTACCGGTACCTCGGCAACAGTGGACTCAAGGTCTCGGCGATCTCGTACGGCAACTGGATCACCCACGGCAGCCAGGTCGAGGCGGAGCAGGCGACGACGTGCGTCCGGGCGGCGCTGGATGCGGGCATCACCACCTTCGACACCGCCGACACGTACGCGAACACGGCCGCGGAGAAGATCCTCGGCGACGCGCTGGCCGGGGAACGCCGCGAAAGCCTGGAGATCTTCACCAAGGTCTACTTCCCGACCGGACCGAAGGGCCCCAACGACACCGGGCTGTCACGCAAGCACATCCACGAGTCGATCAACGGGTCGCTGCGTCGCCTCGGCACCGACTACGTCGACCTCTACCAGGCGCACCGCTACGACCACGCGACGCCGCTGGAGGAGACGATGGAGGCCTTCGCCGACGTCGTCCGGCAGGGGAAGGCGCTCTACATCGGGGTCAGCGAGTGGACGGCGGAGCAGATCCGCGCCGGGCACGCCCTCGCCCGCGAACTGCACATTCCGTTTGTGTCGAACCAGCCGCAGTACAACATGTTGTGGCGGATCATCGAGGCCGACGTCATCCCCACCTGCCGTGAGCTCGGGCTCAGCCAGGTCGTGTACTCGCCGATCGCCCAGGGCGTGCTGACCGGCAAGTACAAGGTCGGCGAACCGCCGCCCGCCGGCTCCCGGGCCACCGACCAGGCCGGTGGTGCCCAGTTCATCAAGCGCCTGCTGGACGACGACACCCTGACGCGGGTGGCCGGGCTGGCCCCGATCGCCGACCGGGCCGGGTTGACGATGGCCCAGCTCGCGCTGGCCTGGGTGCTGTCGTCGGACAACGTGGCCTCGGCCATCGGAGGCGGTTCGCGGCCCGAGCAGGTCACCGCCAACGCCGCAGCTGCCGACGTGAAGCTCGACAAGGCGTTGCTGGTGGCGATCGACGAGGTGCTCGGCGATCGCATCGAGCGTGATGGCACCATCGTGGGCAAGGCCTCACCGAAGGAGCGCTGAGCTGATGAGCCTCGATGAAGGACGCCCGTGGACCGTCGCGGTGATGGGGGTCTCGGGCAGCGGCAAGACGTCCGTCGCCGTGCCCGTCGCCGACGAGTTGCAGGCCGACTTCCTTGAGGCCGACGCCTTCCACCCACCGGCCAACGTCGCGAAGATGGCCAGCGGCACCCCGCTCACCGACGAAGATCGTGCGCCGTGGCTCGACATCCTGGTCGAGGAGATCCGCGAGGCACACGATCGGGGCCGTCCGGTGGTGCTGACCTGTTCGGCGCTGAAGCGGATCTATCGCGACCACCTGCGGCAGGCCGACGACCAGATGATCTTCATCCACCTCACCGGGGACCCCGAGTTGATCATGGAACGGATGCGGGAGCGGCAACACTTCATGCCGCCCGCGCTGCTGGAGTCACAGGTGGCCACCCTCGAGGAACTCGACGACGACGAACGCCATGCCGAGGTCGACGTGGTCGCCTCCCTGCCCGAGGTGATCCGTCGCGTACTGCGGACCGTACGGACGTTCCTGCCCGACGCTTGACTTTTGCCCGGCGACGTTGGTTGCCTGAGAGAACCGGTAGGAACCGGTAGTTCTTCTCACAGGTGAGCGGAGGGCACGTGACCAGCAGGCTGCAGGCGAACCGGCGTCGGAGCGAGTTGGTCTCGGGCCTGTTGAGCGCCATCGATCGGGCCGAGCTCCGCCCGGGTGACCAGATCCCGTCGCTCACCAGCCTGGCCAAGCAGTACGAGTTGTCGAAGCCGACCGTGCTGGCCACCCTGCAGCCGTTGCTGGACGACGGCACCTTGGAGTCCGTCCCGTCGGTGGGGATCTTCGTCGCCGAGCTCCATGATCGACAACCCGGCTGCTACGTCATGGTCTACCAGCCGCGACAGCCCGGCGAACCTGCCATGGCCCCGCTGCCGACGGCGGCCCACGGCTTCGAGGACCGCATGGCCTGGCACGGCGGGAAGTCCGTCGTGCTCGGGGTCCAGGACTTTCTTCGTCAACAGTCGCAGGCGTCACTGCCAACGGTGCACGGGGTCTTCGCGTTCGCAGGGGTTCGGTTGGACGAGGTCCTGGCAACCCTCGAGCCCGCGACCCGATTGGTCGCCTACCTCGGCGGCCGCATCCCACCGGGCGACCCTGTCGACGACCGGGTGAGCTTCGTCGACCTGGACAACGTGAGCGGCGGGCGGTTGGCGGCCGAACAACTGCTCCGCGGTGGCCACGAGTCGATCGCCTTCCTCGGCCTGCACACCCCGGACAACCCGTACTTCCGGTGGTCCCGGATGCGAGCGCGGGGCTGGGCCGAAGCCGTACGGCGACGCCGCCCGCGAGCGACGTTGCTCTGCATCCGTCCCGAGCCGGCCGAAGGCGTGGGCCCCGAGCACTACGAACGTGCGCTGGCCGAGGTGGCGCGCAACGCCGCCGACCGGCTCGACGAGTTCGACGCCTGCATCGGCGCCGACGACATGGTGTTGATCATGCTCGCCCGTGAGCTCCGTCGACGTGGCGTGCCGCGCGACGACTGGCCGGCCATGGTCGGCTTCGAAGGCTTGTCCGACGCAGCCGACCTGATCGTCACCTCGGTCCGGCCCCGCTGGGCCGACCTCGGCGCCAGCGCCGCCGACCACCTGATCATGACGCCCGGCGACCGTCGACACCCGGCCCGGGTGTCGGAGGTCGCGATGACCGTGGTCGCGCGCCCCCTCGTCCTCCCCGGTCGAACGTGACCCCTGACACGACTGAAACCCCCGCAACACCCTTCAGAGAGGAAGAACCATGCCCATGACCAACTCCAATCCGATCTCGCGACGGTTACTGCTCGGCGGTGCCGCCGGGATCACCGCCGCCGGGCTGGCCGGCGTCGGAACCCGGACCGCCCATGCCCTGCCCGAGATCGGAACCACGATTCACCCCCGCGGCCAGCAGTTCCCGCTCGGTTGGTACGACATCGGCGCCGACCGACCGGCCGACCAGGTGCAGGAACCGATGGATCCGTTGGTGGCCATGCAGTCGGAGAAGCGGTTCGGCTGGAACATGGTGCACCGCTACGCCGACGACAAGCCGCGGCACGACGAGATCATGGCCGAGACGCTCCGCCTGGCCGAGATCGCCCGGATGGGTGCCCTGCTGCAACTGCCGTACACCGGCAAGATCAACGACCCGGGCGGCCGGGTCGGGGTGCCCGAGGCGGAGTTCGCCGCGTACGTCCAGCGGTTCGCGGCCAGCCCCGCACTGGCGTGGTGGGACATCCCCGAGGAGATGCGCTACTGGTACCGCAACGAGATGGACATCGTGCGCAACTACTCCGCATGGGCCCGGCAGTACGACCCGCTGCAACGGCCGGTGATGATGTACACCCCGAACCACTACAGCGCGAGCGCCCTGGCCAACTACATCCCGTACATCGACATCGCCCCGATCAGCTCCTACACCACGTACGCGGGCCAACCCCACGTCTGGGTCCGGTGGCGGATGGAACAGATGCTGCAGGCGATCGAGCTGGCCGGCGCCGAGGTCGGATCGGACTACCTGGCCGGGCAGAAGACCCCGATCGCAGCCTTGGAGCTCTACCACGCCTCCACGGCCGAGTGGATGACACCCGAGGGGACCTACCACGACTTCTGGGCCGCCCTGGCCAGCGGGGCACGCGGCATCTTCGTCTACTCGTTCTACCGGCGCAACGGTGGCCCCGTGCTGCTCGACTCGCTCGACGCCTACAACAAGGCGGCCTCGGAGTTGACCAGCGGTGATCGACTCGACCAGGTGCTGCTGAACGGCACCGACGCCGATGACGTGACCTTCGAGGTGCTGTCGGGCCAGCCCGAGGTGGATCCGTTCACGCCCTACGGGGTCACCGAGCCGATCACGCTGCCGTCGGTGAAGGTGCTGGCCAAGCGGCACGACGGCGTGCTCCACGTGATCGCGGTCAACTCCCACACCGAGCCGGTCTCGATCCGGCTGTCGGGCAGCCGACGCAGCGGCGGCATGGCCCAGTTGCCGTACGAGCATGATCAGGTCCGGATCACCGACGGGTCGCTGGACCTGGACTTCCCCGGGCTCGGCGTCCACGTGCTGCGGATCGGCGAGGACTGATCACCCATACCGAAACGCGGCGATTTCGAGGGTCTGCCCGCCTCGGCGGGGGACAGCGTCGAAATCGCCGTGTTTCGGTACGCGCCGGGTCAGCTGTTGCGCACCTCGGGGTTCACGAACGGCGGCTTGACGATCTCAAACGGCTCGGTCCGGTTGCGGACCACCACCTGGACCGTCTCGCCGACCTCGTGCGCGGTGTCGATCAGTGCCAACGCGATCCCGGTCTTCAGGGTCGGTGAGAACGTCCCGGAGGTGACGACACCGATCTCGGTGCCGTCCGCGTCGACCACCGACATCCCCGGCCGCGGGATCCCTCGGCCGGCCGCGCGCAGTCCGCGTGCGGTCCGGGTCTGGCCGGCCGCTCGCTCGGCGGCCAACGCCTCCCGGCCGAAGAACTCCGGCTTCTTCCGGGCGATCGCGAAGCCGAGCCGTGCCTGCACCGGGGTGATCTCGGGGCTGATGTCCTGACCGTGCAGCGAGTAGCCCATCTCGGTGCGCAGCGTGTCCCGCGCGCCCAGCCCGGCCGGCCGGATGCCCAGCGACTCTCCCGCGGTGAGCAGTCGGTCCCACAGCTCCGGGGCGGCCGCCGCCGGCAGCACGACCTCGCAGCCACGCTCACCGGTGTAGCCGGTCCGACACACCGTCAGCGGTACGCCGTCGACCTCGTGGTCGACGAAGCCCATGTAGTCGATCTCGGTCGGCAACCCGATCGCGGTCAACACCTCGTCACTCCGGGGCCCTTGCACGGCGATGATCGCGAAGTCGCCGTGCTGGTCGTCGACCGTGACGTCCTCGCCGGCACGGACCGCACCGGACAGGATCTCCACCACCGTGGCGGTGTTGCCGGCGTTCGGCACCAGGAAGATCTCGTCGTCGGCCTTGCGGTAGGCGATCATGTCGTCGACCACTCCGCCGGATTCGTTGCACAGCAAGGTGTACTGCGCCTTGCCTGCCTCGATCCGGTCCAGGTCGTTGGTGAGGACCCGGTTGCCGAAGGCGATCGCATCGGCACCCGAGACGGTGACGGTGCCGAGGTGACTCACGTCGAAGATGCCGACCGACTCCCGGACGGCCGTGTGCTCGGCCAGCACCCCGCCGCCGGCGTACTCCAACGGCATCGACCAACCGCCGAACTCGGCGAACTTCGCGCCGGCCGCCTCGTGTCGCTGGTGCAACGGCGACTGCCGCAGGGTGGTCTTCGGGGGCTGCTGCGATGTCATGTCGCGACCTCCTGGCGCACGGGTTCGGGCGGGCTGTCCGCCCGTCTTGGAACCTATCCCACCGGAATGGCTACTGTGGTCCCGACCGAACAAGGCCTCAGCCGTACGACCGAAGGACTCATCCGTGCCCGCACCGATCCTGCCGCCGTTGACCACCGCCAGCTCCGTCCCTGCCCGGGTCGACGTGTTGATCGTCGGCGTGACCGGCACCAAGGACGCCCCCACGGTCGTCGGGTGCCCACCGGAGGTGGAGAAGGCGACGGCGAAGGCGTTGGGCAGCTCGCTGGCCGAGGCCGCCCGCGCCGTCGGTGCCGACCCGGCGGTCGGCAGCACCGCGGTGCTGCTCGGCGCGAAGGGCCGGCGACTGCTGCTGGTCGGGCTGGGTGAGGACGTGCCCACCCCCGACGTGCTGCGTCGGGCGTCGGGTGCTGCGGTACGGGCCGCCGGCTCCCTCGCGACGGCCGACGGCGGGTTGCAGGTGGGCCTGGCCCTCGACGCCACCGAACCCGAGGCCGCCCAGGCGATCGCCGAGGGCGCGATCCTCGGCAGCTACACCTACCAGCCGATCTCCTCGGCCGAGGTCGCTGCCCCGAAGGTGGCAGCGCTCACCCTCCTCACCGGTGGCGGCAAGCAGGTCGCCGCCGCCGCGACGACCGGCGCCACGGTCGCCCGCGCCGTCGCCCGGGCCCGCGAGTGGGTCAACGTGCCGCCGAACCTGCTGTACCCGGAGACGTTCGCCGACGAGGCCCGCGAGTGGGCTCGTGATGCCAAGATCACCGTCGACGTGCTCGACGAGAAGGCACTCGCCAAGGGTGGGTACGGCGGCCTGCTGGCCGTCGGTGGCGGCTCGTCCCGACTGCCGCGGCTGGTCCGGTTCTCCTACGCCCCGCGTGGCGCGAAGACCCACATCGTCCTTGTGGGCAAGGGAATCACCTTCGACTCCGGTGGCCTGAACATCAAGCCGGGCGACTCCATGTACACCATGAAGTGCGACATGGCCGGCGCCGCCGCGGTGCTCGCCGCGACCCGCGCCGTCGCCGACCTCAACCTGCCGGTCAAGGTCACCACGTACGCCGCCATGGCCGAGAACCTGCCGTCCGACACCGCCTACCGGCCGTCGGACGTGTTGACCATCTACGGCGGCAAGACGGTCGAGAACGCCAACTCCGACGCCGAGGGCCGGCTGGTGCTGGCCGATGCGCTGGCCCGTTCGCTGGAGGACAAGCCGGACGTGATCATCGACGTCGCCACGCTGACCGGCGCCTGTGTCGTCGCGCTGGGCGAGGAGACCGCGGGGGTGTTGTCCAACGACGACGACCTGGTGGAGCAGGTGCTGGCGGCTGCCGATGCGGCCGGCGAACTGCTGTGGCAGTTGCCGATCCCGGCGACGGCGAAGGCGAAGTTGGCCTCGAAGGTCGCCGACGTGAAGTCCAGTGGTTCCCGGATGGGCGGTGCGCTGTTCGCCGCCGCGTTCCTGCGTGAGTTCGTCGGTGAGCACAGCTGGGCCCACCTCGACATCGCCGGCCCGGCGTTCCGGTCCGAGGGCGCTGACGGCCACCAGGGACCCGGCGGTACGGGGGCCGCGGTCGGCACGCTGGTCGCGTTGGCGCAGTCGTTGGCGAAGTGAGGGCGTTGGCGAAGTGAGGGCGTTGGCGAAGTAGTCCGCTCAGCGTCGGCGGCGGTTGTAGTCCCGCATCCGCTGCGGATACCCGACGACACCGGCGTCATAGCTGGGCAGGTCGCGCCGCTTCGCGAAGTCGTGGCCCCACCGCACCGACGGGACGCTACGCCGTACGGACTCACCGTCGTGGGCGATCAGCAGCACCGACGGCCGGTTCAGGTTGGTCGGCGCCTCGACGAACACCTCGACCCCGCGGCGGCTGGCGACGAACGCCTCGAGCTGGGACTGGTTCTGTGCGACGACGTCCTTCTCCAGCGGCGGTTGGCCGCCGCCGGTCCCCCGTCGGAACCTCCCCGTGAATCGCTGCCACCACCCGTTCGAACCCACCGTGACAGTATGCAGGCATGGTCACAATCGACGACCCCACCACCACCGCATGAGCGCCACCCACGACCTGGTCGTGCTGGGCGCCGGTAGCGGTGGGTACGCCGCCGCCCTGCGCGCCGCCCAGCTCGGACTGAGCGTCGCCCTCGTCGAACGGGACAAGCTCGGCGGCACCTGCCTGCACCGTGGCTGCATCCCCACCAAGGCGATCCTGCACGCGGCGGAGGTGGCCGACAGCGTCCGCGACGGCGCCGCATTCGGGGTCCGCGCCGAGCTGCAGCAGATCGACGCCGAGGCGATGCTCGGCTACGCCGACCGGGTGGTCGGCGGCCTCCATCGCGGCCTGTCCGGGTTGATCAGCTCCCGCGGCATCGAGGTCGTCACCGGCACCGGCCGGCTCACCACCGGCGACCAGGTGTCGGTGGTGGTCGACACCGACGACGGGGAGCGGACGCTGACCGGGCGGCACACCGTCCTCGCCACCGGGTCGGCACCGCGCAGTCTGCCCGGCATCGACATCGACGGCACCCGGGTGATCACCAGCGACCACGCCCTGCGACTGACCAGCCTGCCGGCCCGGGCGATCGTGCTGGGCGGCGGGGTGATCGGGGCCGAGTTCGCGAGCGCGTGGCGCTCCCTCGGGGTCGAGGTCACCGTGGTCGAGGCGCTCGACCGGCTGCTGCCGACCGAGGAACCGGAGCTGTCGCGTACGGTCCACCGCGCCTTCACCAAGCGCGGGATCCACGTGCTGACCGGCACCCCGGCCGAACACGTCGACGTCACCGAGCAGGGGGTGACACTGCGGGCCGGCGGCACCGACCACACCGCCGACCTGCTGCTGGTGGCGGTCGGCCGCGGGCCGGTGAGCGACGGGCTGGGGTACGCCGAGGCCGGCATCGAGCTCGACCGGGGCTGCGTGGTGGTCGACGACCGGCTCACCACCGCGCTGCCGTCGGTCCGGGCGGTCGGGGACCTGGTCGCCGGGCCTCAGCTGGCGCACCGCGGGTTCGGCCACGGCATCTTCGTCGCCGAGGACGTCGCCCACGCCCTCGACCGGCTGCCCGAGCCGCCGCTGCCGCCGGTGGCCGACCACCAGGTCCCGCGGGTGACGTTCTGCGACCCGCAGGTCGCCTCGGTCGGGCTGACCGAGGCGCAGGCCCGGGAGCACCACGGCGACGCCGTCGAGACGATCACGTACGACCTCGCCGGGGTGGGGCGGGCGCAGATCCTGCAGACCCGCGGACTGGTGAAGCTGGTCCGCCGGACCGACGGTCCGATCGTCGGGGTGCACCTGGTCGGAGCCGGTGTCTCCGAGCTGATCGGGGAGGCGCAGTTGATCACCGGGTGGGAGGCGCACCCCGAGGACCTGTCCGGTTTCAGCCACGCCCATCCGACGCTGGACGAAGCGCTCGGTGAGGCCGCACTCGCCCTCGCCGGAAAGCCACTCCACTCCCACGGATGAGCACGAGGACGCGTGGGGCTAAGGTGATTCCTGACGTGGCGTCCGGCAACGGTGCGACGTCGGACAATCTGATCCGCGCATCACCATGAACTCCGAACGATGAATGGAGCCCGACGGCCATGACGACCGAAGTCACCCTCCCCGCGCTCGGTGAGAGCGTCACCGAAGGCACCGTTTCCCGCTGGCTCAAGCAGGTCGGCGACACCGTCGAGACCGACGAGCCGTTGCTGGAGGTGTCCACCGACAAGGTCGACACCGAGGTCCCCTCCCCCGTCTCCGGCACCGTGCTGGAGATCAAGGCCGCCGAGGACGAGACCGTCGAGGTCGGCGCCGTCCTGGCCGTGATCGGCGACGCCGACGAGTCGGGTGGTGGTGAGCAGTCCGACGCGGCGCCCGCCGAGGACGAGGCCCCCGCTGAGGAAGACGCACCCGCCGACGACGAGGCCCCGGCCGAGGAAGCCCCCGCCGACGACGAGCCGACTGCGGACGCCCCCGCGGAGGAGCCCGCCGCGAAGGACGAGCCCCCCGCCGAGGAGAAGGCCGCTGCCAAGAGCGGTGGCGCTGCCAAGGGCACCGAGGTCACCCTGCCGGCGCTGGGTGAGAGCGTCACCGAAGGCACCGTGTCCCGCTGGCTGAAGCAGGTCGGCGACAGCGTCGAGACCGACGAGGCATTGCTGGAGGTGTCCACCGACAAGGTCGACACCGAAGTCCCCTCCCCCGTCTCCGGCACCGTGCTGGAGATCCGCGCGGCCGAGGACGAGACCGTCGAGGTCGGCGCCGTCCTCGCCGTGATCGGCGAGGCCGGCGATGCTTCGGACGCCGGTTCCGACGAGGACACCGACGCCGGTTCCGACGATGCCCCGGTCGAGGAGCAGGCCGAGGCGGGCGACGAGGGCGGCCAGGAGCCGGTCCCGACACCCGAGCCCACCGAAGAGGCCCCGAAGGCCGAGCCCAAGTCCGAGGAGCCCAAGACCGAAGCCCCGAAGGCTGAAGCTCCCAAGGCCGAGGCCCCGAAGGCGGAGCCCAAGCCGGCAGCCGCCCCGCGCGCGAGCTCGGGCGGCGACGAGCCGTACGTCACCCCGCTGGTCCGCAAGCTGGCCCAGCAGCATGACGTCGACCTGAGCAGCGTCACCGGCACCGGTGTCGGCGGCCGGATCCGCAAGCAGGACATCCTGGACGCGGCGGCCTCGGCCAAGCAGGCCGCAGCAGCCCCGGCAGTTCCAGCGGCACCTGCCGCGCCGAGTGCCGCCCCGGCTGCGTCGGCGGTTCCGAAGCCGAGCCCGGAGGCCACCGCGCTGCGGGGGACCACCGAGAAGGCGTCTCGGATCCGCAAGACGATCGCCGCGCGGATGACCGAGTCGTTGCACACCTCGGCCCAGCTGACCGCGACCGTCGAGGTCGACCTGACCCGGATCTCGCGACTGCGGGCCCAGGTCAAGGACGAGTTCGCCCGGACCGAGGGCGCCAAGCTCACCTACCTGGCCTTCATCACCAAGGCCGTGGTCGAGATGCTGAAGGTGTTCCCGAAGGTCAACGCCCAGATCGACACCGAGGAAGGCGTGATCACCTACTCCGACGCCGAGAACATCAGCCTCGCCGTCGACACCGAGAAGGGCCTGATGGTCCCGGTGATCAAGAACGCCGGCGACCTCAACATCGCCGGCATCGCCAAGAAGATCGGCGACCTGGGCGAGCGGAGCCGGACCAACAAGCTCACCCCGGACGACCTGGTCGGTGGCACGTTCACCATCACCAACTACGGCTCCGCGGGGACCTTGTTCGACACCCCGATCATCAACCAGCCGCAGGTGGCGATCCTGGGCACCGGGGCGATGGTCAAGCGGCCGATGGTCGTGAGCCACCCCGAGCTCGGCGACACGATCGCCGTCCGCGACATGATGTACGTGTCGCTGACGTACGACCACCGCCTGGTCGACGGCGCCGATGCGGCCCGCTTCCTGAGCGCGGTCAAGGCCCGCCTCGAGGAAGGTGACTTCGAGGCCGAGTTCGGTCGCTGATCACCACACCACGACACACACAGTCAGCCGCGGCGTCTCGCCGCGGCTGACTGCGTTTACGGCCCGACACGCTCTCCTTCAGAAGTCGAGGAACTCCGGGTTCATCGCTCCGGCCAACGCCAGGTGCTTGGCCGCCCGCGGATCCTGCATCCGCCGCAGCGTCTTGCCCATCAGCACCTGCAGGTAGGCATCGTCGGGGTACCGCTCCAGCAGCTGCTCGAGCTTGGCCCGCGCCGGCTCCAGACTCGCCGAGGCGGCGAGTGCCCGCGCGGTCAGCGTCTCGTAGCTCCGCTCCCCCGCCAGCTCCGGCAACCCGGACAACAGGTAGAGCGTGCCGCGCGGGTTGTTGCGCTCCAACAGCGCCCGCGCATTGCGGAACTGCCGCACCTCCTCCGGCACGACGGAGCCCTGCTCCGCCGCGGCCTCGGCGATCCAACCGGCCAACACGTCGGCCGGCTGCGCCCCGGTCCCGATGATCCGCCCGTCGACCACGAAGGTCGGCGAGGTCGCCACGTCGATCGCCTGGCCGCTCAGCTGCGCGATCCGGGTCGCCCGTTCCACCGGGTCACCGCCGGCGAAGCCGGGCTCCAGGTACGCCAGCGCGGACCGGTGGTCCGGCTTGGCGGCCGGTGCGGGCAGCCCGAACCGGTCGGCCAGGTCGGACAGGAACGCGAGCGAGTTGATGTCGGCGCCGTCGACGAAGTGGCCGCGCAGCACGGCGGTCATGACCTCGTCGTGCACCTGTGGTCCGTGCTCGACCAGCGCAGCCGTGACCATCCGCCACGCCGCCCAGCTGCTGGCCCGCCACTCGGCACCCCACCGCGGCAGTCCCAGCTCGTCCATCCCGAGCTGGCCCACCTCGAGCCGCCGAACGGCCGCGTCGATGCCGGGGGCGCACTGTTCCAGGGCGCGCTCGACACCCGGTTCGGCCAACGCCAACGCCAACGACACCGACGGGCTGGGTGCGGTCGGGTCGATCAGGTACGGCCGCCACACGACGGTCGCGTCGACCGAGTCGCCCAGCTGGTCCAGCGCCTGCTCCAGTCGACCCTTGCCGATCCAGGCCCAACCGCACAGCACGTCCGCGTACACCTCGATGATCATGGGCCGCAGTCTATACCTCATGTGTTGGATATCCAACATCTGTCGTATAGGATTCCGATGTGCCACCTGTGACCACCGCCTCACCGAACGCTCGCCGTACCGCCGGCAACCCCGACGACCCGCGGTACCGGC
Source organism: Carbonicoccus niuqiaonis (assembly GCF_050157065.1). Lineage (GTDB taxonomy): Bacteria > Actinomycetota > Actinomycetes > Propionibacteriales > Propionibacteriaceae > Avipropionibacterium. The sequence continues at coordinate 1,281,230 of NZ_CP189573.1, read as the reverse complement.
GCACCCGGGCACTGCTGTGCACCGCAGCCCGACAGTTGCTGGCCGACGGTGACACCCGGCGACTCACCTTCGCCCGGGTGGCCGAGCTCGCCGAGGTCAACCGGAGCACCGTCCACCAGCACTACGGCAGCGTTCCCGAGCTGGTCGCCGACGCCCTGTCGGCCGAGCTGGTCGACATCACCCGCCCGATCGCGAGCTGTCCGTTCGCCGACGGCACCACCACCCCGGCCGAGCTGCGCGACATGTTCGCCGCCGCCCACGCCTGGTGGCCGACACTGACCCGGCTGGACGCCACCGGCGCCGCCCTCGTCGCCCGACGGCTCGGCGCGCTGCTGACCGAGCAGTTGGTCGCCCGGTTCGCGACCGGCCGGCCGCCCGGCTTCGACGCCGTACCGACCGACGTGCACGCCCACTACGTCGCCACCGGCCTGGTCGCGCTGCTGCTCGACGGCGACGGCTCGCCGGAGCAGCGGGCCGACCACGCGTGGCTGCTGCTGGCGCCGACGTCGAGCACCCGCAGCCGGCCAGGTGGCCGGGGTTAGAGTGCCTGCATGGCTCTCGAGTTCTCCGACCTCGCCCTGGGTGAACAGCTGATCGACTACACCGAGGCGTGGGAGCTGCAGCGCTCGGTGCACGCCGAGGTCGCCGAGGGCACCCGTCCGCCGACGGTGCTGCTGCTCGAGCACAGCTCGGTCTACACCGCCGGCAAGCGGACCCAGGACTTCGAACGCCCGACCGACGGCACCCCGGTGATCGACGTCGACCGGGGCGGCAACATCACCTGGCACGGACCGGGCCAACTCGTGGGCTACCCGATCGTCACGCTGGCCGAGCAGGTGAAGGTGGTCGACTACGTCCGCAGGGTCGAGGAGGCGCTGATCCGCAGCGTCGCCGACCTGGGCGTCACCGCCGGCCGCATCCAAGGACGTTCCGGGGTGTGGCTGGCCGCCGACGACGCCGGCCCCGAGCGCAAGATCGCCGCGATCGGTATCCGGGTCTCCCGCAACACCACAATGCACGGGTTCGCGCTGAACGTGTGCCCCGACATGACCGACTTCTCCAAGATCGTGCCGTGCGGCATCACCGACGCCGGGGTCACCTCGCTGGCCGCCGAGCTCGGCACCACGGTGACCGTCCGACAGGCGGCCGAGGTCGTACGACCACACCTGACCGAGCTGCTGGCGTTCGAGCCGTACGACTCCTCGCCCGACGTCGCCGAACCGCGACCGGAGCCCGGCCGCAAGCGGGTCACCTACGGCCTCGCCGCCGGCACACGCTGACCCGTCGCCCGCCGCGACGGGTCCGGGGATCCATCGCCTAGACTCGTCGGGTGACCATCGCACCGGAAGGACGCAAGCTGCTCCGGCTGGAGGTCCGCAACTCCGCGACCCCCATCGAGAAGAAGCCGTCCTGGATCAAGACCACGGCCAAAATGGGGCCCGCGTACAGCGAACTGCGCAATCTCGTCGCCGACGAGGGCCTGCACACCGTCTGTCAGGAGGCGGGCTGTCCCAACATCTTCGAGTGTTGGGAGGATCGGGAGGCGACGTTCCTGATCGGCGGTGACCAGTGCACCCGGCGTTGCGACTTCTGCCAGATCGACACCGGCCGTCCCGAGGCGCTCGACGAGACCGAGCCGCTGAAGGTGGCCGAGTCGGTGCAGAAGATGGGGCTGCGGTACGCCACCGTCACCGGCGTCTGCCGGGACGACCTGCCCGACGAGGGTGCCTGGCTGTACGCCGAGACGATCCGCAAGATCCACGAGCTGAACCCCGACACCGGGGTGGAGATGCTGGCCCCCGACTTCACCGGCAAGGCCGAGCTGCTGCAGCAGCTGTTCGACACCCGGCCCGAGGTGTTCGCCCACAACGTCGAGACGGTGCCGCGGATCTTCCGCCGGATCCGTCCCGGCTTCCGCTACGACCGCTCGCTCGACGTGCTCCGGATGAGCCGCGACGCCGGGCTGGTCACCAAGTCGAACCTGATCCTGGGCATGGGTGAGACCCGCGAGGAGATCTCCGAGGCGCTGCAGCAGCTGCACGACGCCGGCACCGAGATCATCACCATCACCCAGTACCTGCGCCCCTCGCCGCGGCACCACCCGGTGGAGCGGTGGGTCAAGCCGGAGGAGTTCGTCGAACTGTCCGAGGAGGCGACCGAGATGGGGTACGCCGGAGTGATGAGTGGGCCGCTCGTCCGCTCCTCGTATCGGGCCGGTCGGCTCTACCGACAGGCCATGGAGTCCCGTGTCCGCAGCGATGCGGCCGGTGGGGTCGAGAAGGGCTGATCATGGCGAAGGCGACCCAGAAGGTCGACGCGAGGGCGATCCGCAAGGCCGCGACCGAGCGGGAGAAGGCTGCCCGGGCGGTGGAGAAGGAGCGTCGCAAGAACTCCACCGACCCCGCCGACATGGGCCGGATGCGGCAGATCTACGAGGCGTACAAGGTCACCAAGACCTACGACCCGCAGGTGCCGTTCTGGCTGCTCGGCGCACTGTTGCTGCCGTTGGTGCTCGGCATCGTGCTGGGCATCGTGTTCGACCAGCTGCTGTTCGGCATCCCGCTCGGTCTGCTGGCCGGCATCACGTTGGCGATGTTCGTGCTGGTGCGTCGGGCACAGAAGGCGACCTACACGCGGTACCAGGGGCAGGCCGGGTCGGCCGAGGTGGCGCTGGGGATGCTTCCCAAGACGTGGACCACCAGCCCGGTCATCGCCGTCACCAAGCACCAGGACGTGGTGCACCGGGCGGTCGGCCCGGGTGGGCTGATCCTCATCGGGGAAGGCGATCCCGGCCGGGTGAAGCAGTTGTTGATCACCGAGTCCCGCAAGCACCAGCGGGTCACCGAGCTGGTCGAGGTCACCACGATCCGGATGGGTGACCGCGAGGGCGAGGTGCCGCTGTCGCAGTTGGCGAAGCACTTGAAGAAGATGCCGAAGAAGCTGCAGCCCTACCAGGTCACCGACATCAAGTCGCGCCTCCGCGCACTCGACGCCGTACGACCGAAGGTCCCGGTGCCGCGTGGCCCGATGCCGACCAGCTCGCGGCAGATGAAGGGTGCCCGCCAGGCCATGCGTGGCCGCTGACCCGACTCCGCTGATGGCAGCCCCGTCTCAACCCCGGTTCGTCGCGATCGGTGACTCGTTCACCGAGGGCGTGGGTGACTGGAACGAGGGCTACCCCAACGGGGTGCGGGGGTGGTCCGACCGGGTCGCCAAGCACCTGGTGAAGGCCCAACCGGAGCTCCGGTACGCCAACCTCGCGATCCGCAGTCGGCGGCTGCGGCAGATCCTCAACGAACAACTCGAGCCGGCGTTGGCGCTGCGGCCGACCTTGGTCAGCTTCTTCGCCGGCGGCAACGACCTGCTCGACTTCGGCACCGACCCGCACCGGGTGGTGGCCCGCTGTGCCGAGGCGGTGGCACGGATCACCGACAGCGGCGCGAAGGTGATCATGTTCACCAGTTACGACCTGCGGATCAGCCGGCTGCTGGAGCCGTTCCGGCCACGCAACGACGTGTTCAACGACGGCATCATCGAGATCGCCCGGCAGAACGACGCGATCCTGATCGACCACCGCGCGATGAGTGAGTACGAGGATCCCCGGCTCTGGGCGGCTGACCGGATGCACATGTCGAAGGACGGCCACAAGCTGATGGCCGCCCGGGTGCTCGACACCCTGGGGGTGCCGTGGAGCTTCGACCTGGAGGACTTCGACGCCCACGAGAGCATCGGCTGGTGGACCCAGCGCGCCGAAGGCATCGAGTTCTGGCGGCGGCATCTGATGCCGGTGGTCGGTCGTCGGCTGCGCCGGGTCACCCTGGGTGATCATCTGGACCCCAAGTGGCCCGAGCTGGTCAACCCGGCCGAGGGGCTGCGGAAGTTGGAGAAGAAGCGACGCAAGCAGGCCCGGAAGGCGGCGGAGCAGCTGGTCGGTGCGGTCGGGGACTCGACCTCCGCGTGATCGGGGCGTGGTGGGGGTAACCCCACCCCACAAAGGGGAGCTGGCCCGATGGTGGGGTGCGCCGGTGCCCAGCAGGATGGATGTCATGACCCTCACCGCGCCCTCCCCCGCCGTCACCCCCACCCGTCGGATCCGGGTGCAGCACTGGGTGCTCGGCTGCTCGGCGGTCGCCCTGCTGCCGATGGTCGCGGTGCACCTGGCCGGGGCCGAACGGGTCGACCCGATCGACCAACCGATCAGCCACTACGCGTTCGTGCCCACCGGCTACGAGATGATCTTGCTCGGCTCGGTACTGCTGGCCGTGGCCGCGTTGGCGATCGGCACCGCCATCGCCCGTACGGCCCGGCGGGCCCAGCGTTCCGGCCGGGCTGGGCTGATCGCACCGGCGTTGCTGCTGGGCACCTTCGTGGTGGCGATGATGTTGGTCGGGGTGTTCCCGACCGATCGTCCCGGCACGCTCGGGGACCCGAGCACCTCGGCGCTGATCCACCGGTGGGCCGCCAGTTACGCGTTCGCCGTGATGCCGATCATCGGCCTGCTGGTGAGCCGCAGCCGCATGATCACCGTACGGCAGCGCCGCCAACTCCGCGGGCTGTCGCTGGCGGTGCTGGCCGGCACCGCGCTGGTGTTCGCGATCCACTTCCCGCTGGCCGCCGCCGGCTCCCACATCCCGATGTTCGGGCTGATCGAGCGGATCGGCTTCGTCGTGATGGTGGCCTTCCTGGTGGTGCTGTCCGGGATGCTCCGCCCGGTCCAGCCGGCCGACCTGCCGCCGACTCCCGCGCGGTTGACGCCTGGCTTGAGGCCGAATCACTCCAACTGCTCGGCCAGCTCCAACCAGGCGGTCTCCAAGGTCGCCAGCTCGTCCTCGGCGGTCCGCAGTTGATCATGGAGTGCGGCCAGCCCGGTGTAGTCGTTCGGGTCGTGGTCGGCCATCTCGGTGTGCAGCCGATCGATCGTCGCCTGCTGCCGCTGCATCCGCCGCTCGGTCGCCTCGACCTCCTTGCGGGCCGCCCGAAGCTCCGCACTCGACAACTCCGGCGCAGCCGACGACCCGGACACCACGCTCGGCGCGGCCGCGGCATCCGCCACCGACCTGGCGCCGGCACCGCTGCCCGCCTCGGCCAGCCGGAGGTACTCGTCCACCCCACCCGGCAGGTGCCGGATCCGCCCGTCGATGATCGCGTACTGATGATCGGTCACCCGCTCCAACAGGTAGCGGTCGTGGCTCGCGACCAGCATGGTGCCCGGCCAGGTGTCGAGCAGGTCCTCCATCGCGGCCAGCATGTCGGTGTCGAGGTCGTTGGTCGGCTCGTCGAGGATCAGCACGTTCGGCTCGTCCAGCAAGATCAACAACAACTGGAGCCGGCGACGCTGCCCACCTGACAGGTCCTTGATCGGGGTGGCAAGTTGGGCACTGGTGAAGCCGAGTCGCTCCAACAGCTGACCGGGGGTCAACTCCTTGTCGCCACTGATGTAGCCGGCGCGGTACCGTCCGATCACGTCGGAGATCCGCTCGTGGGCGACCGCGTCGAGCTCGTGCAGCTGCTGGCTCAGCACCGCCGTCCGGACCGTCTTGCCCCGCTTCACCCGACCATGATCAACAGTCACGTCGCCGGTGATCACCTTCAACAGCGTCGACTTGCCCACCCCGTTGGCGCCCAGCAACGCGAACCGGTCCCCCGGCCCGATCCGCCAGGTCACGTCCCGCAACACCTCGCGCCCGTCGAACGACACCGCGACGTGCTCCAGGTCGACCACGTCCTTGCCGAGCCGAGCCGTCGCCAGCTTGCTCAGCTCGACCTGGTCGCGGACCGGCGGTTCCCCCGCGATCAGCTGGCTGGCCGCGTCGATCCGGAACTTCGGCTTCGACGTCCGCGCCGGGGCACCCCGCCGCAACCACGCCAACTCCTTGCGCATCAGGTTCTGCCGGCGAGCCTCCGCCGCGGCCGCCTGCCGGTCACGCTCGACACGCTGCAGCACGTACGCCGCATAGCCACCCTCGAACGGGTCGACGATCCGGTCGTGGACCTCCCAGGTGGCGGTGCACACCTCGTCCAGGAACCACCGGTCGTGGGTGACGACCACCAACGCCCCCTTGCCGGCCGCCCACCGGTTCTTCACGTGGCGCGCCAACCACGAGATGCCCTCCACGTCGAGGTGGTTGGTCGGCTCGTCGAGCATGATCACGTCCCAGTCGCCGATCAACAGTGCGGCGAGGGCGACCCGCCGGCGCTGGCCGCCGCTCAACGTGGCGACATCGGCGTCGAGGTCGAGGTCGGCGATCAGCCCGTCGAGGATGTCGCGGATCCGCGGGTCGGACGCCCACACGTAGTCGTCGACGTCGCCGACCACGGCGTGGCGGACGCTCTGCCCGTCCGGCAGCACGTCGCCCTGGTCGAGGTAGCCGACGTGCAGCCCGTTGCGGTGCACCACCTGCCCCTCGTCGGGGCTGATCCGCTTGGCGAGCAGCCGCAACAGCGTCGACTTGCCGTCACCGTTGCGGCCCACCAGGCCGACCCGGTCACCGTCGGCCAGGCCCAACCGGACCCGATGCAGCACCTGCTTGGTCGGGAAGTCGATCGAGATGCCTTCGGCGCCGAGGAGATGAGCCACCCCGACACCCTATGTCCCCCGCAGCCCGACTCCCTCAGCGGCGGACCGGGACCACGACCGGGCCGGCGAAGCCGTACTCCCCCGGCTCGAGCACCCGCAGGTTCGCCCCGTACGTCGTCGCCAGCAGCTCGGTGCGCAGCACCGCGGCCGGCTCCCCGTCGGCGACCAGTCGGCCGCGGTGCAGCAACATGATCCGATCGGCGTACTCCCCGGCCATCGTCAGGTCGTGCATCGTGCTGATCACGGTCAGGCCACGCTCGTGACGGAGCCGGTCGACCAGCCCGAGCACGTCCTGCTGATGGCCGACGTCGAGGGCGGCGGTGGGTTCGTCGAGCAACAGCACCGGCGCCTGCTGGGCCAGCGCCCGGGCCAGGTAGACCCGCTGCAGCTCGCCGCCCGACAGCGTCTCCATCCGACGCCCGAGGAAGTCGCCGAGGTCGAGCAGCGCGACGGCCTCGGCCACCACGACCCGGTCCCGGTGCCCCTCCCGCTGCAGCAGCCCCAGGTGCGGGGTGCGGCCGAGCATCACGTAGTCGTCGACGGTGATGCCGGCCGGCACGACCGGCGACTGGGTGACCACCGCGACCGTACGGGCCAGCTGGCGGGCCGGCACCCCGGTCACCTCCGACCCGAGCAGCCGCAGCCCGCCGCGGTAGCCGAGCAGCCCGGTGAGCGTCCGCAGCAGGGTCGACTTGCCGGCCCCGTTCGGACCGACCACGCTCACCCACTCGCCGGCGGTGACGTCGAACGACAGCCCGGTGAGCAGGGTCACGGGTCGGCGGCGGTCGGTGACCACCTCCACCGCGAGCTCGCGGGCGCTGATGATCATGTCGTACGCCCCCGCCGCAGCAGCAGCCCGAAGAAGGGGGCGCCGAGGAAGGCGGTGACCACCCCGATCGGGATCTCCGCCGGCGCCAACGCCATCCGGGCGACGATGTCGGCGGCCACCAGCACCCCGCCGCCGGCGACCACCGACAGCGGCACGATCACCCGGTAGCTGACCGAGACCGCGAGCCGCACCAGGTGGGGCACCACCAGCCCGATGAAGCCGATCAGTCCGCCCACCGACACCGCGGCCGCGGTGCCGAGCGAGGCGGCGATCACCAGCACCAGCCGGACCACGCCCGGGTTCATCCCGAGCAGCCGGGACTCGTCGTCACCGACGGCCAGCACGTCGAGCACGCGACGGCTCAGCCAGATCACCGTCAGCGAGACGACGGCGTACGGCAGCACCACCCACACCTCGGTCCAGCCGACGATCGACAACCGACCGAGCAGCCACGCGTACACCTCCTGCAGTTGGTCGGTGCGGGCCTGCAGCACGAAGGTCTGCACCGCACCCAGGAACGCTGCGACCGCGACCCCGGCCAGGATCAGCGAGGCCGTGCCGCCGGCGCGGCCCGTACCGCCGAGCAGGTAGGTCAGCGCCACCGCGACCATCGTGCCGACGAACGCGAACAGCGGCACGCCGACCAGCCCGCTCGCCCCACCGAGCCCGAGCGCGATCGCCAGCACCGCACCAAGTCCGGCACCGGCAGCCGCGCCCAGCAGGTACGGGTCGGCCAGTGGGTTGCGGAACACCCCTTGGTACGCGGCACCGCAGCCGGCGAGCAGGGCACCGACCAGCAGTCCGAGCACCACCCGCGGCAGCCGCAGTTGGAACAGGATCGCCTGTTCGGTCGGGGTCAGCGAGCCGGCCAGGATGTCGGCCGGGGCGATCGGGACCGGGCCGAGGACGCAGCCCAGGCCGGCGATGACGAGGGTGCCGAGGCAGCACAGCGCCAGCGGTCCCGGTCGGAGCCGGGTCGTCCGGGCAGCCGTCGGCGCCAGGCGGTCGGTGACCACCCGCGCCGAGGGCTGCCCCGCGATCAGGGCAGCTTCCCGACGCCGGCGCCGATCTGCTCGGCGAACTCGGCCAACCGCGGACCCCAGCGTGAGGCGATGTCGTTGTCGAGCACGACGATGCCGGCCTCGTCCTTCACCGCCCGGGTGACGTCCCAGCCCGGCCGCTGCCGGATCTGCTCGGCGTCACCGCCGGGGGCGAAGATCACGTTCGGGTCGGCGTCGATGATGAACTCGTTGCTCAGCTGCGGGTAGCCGCCGGTGGTGGCCGCGTCGGGGGCCTGGTCGGCGATGCTGACCAGCCCGAACTCGCCCAGCACCGACCCGATGAAGGTGGTCGAGGTCAGCGAGTACAGGGTCGGGTCGAGCTCCCAGTAGTAGGTGCGTTCGGTCTCCGAGCCGGCCTCGGCGACGGCCGCCTCGACCCGCGACTTCACCTCGGCGGCCAGTTCGGTGCCCGCCTCGTCGTTGCCGGTCAGCTCGCCGACCTGCTCGATCTGGGTGTACGCCCCGGCCAGGTCGCTCGGCGCACCGAGCACGGCGACGGGGATCTCCAGCTCGGTCAGCTTGCCGACGATGCCGTCCTGGTCGTTCGACACCAGCACCAGGTCGGGCTCCATGCCGACGATCGCCTCGAGGTTGGGGGCGAAGGCGTCCAGCTCGGAGGTCTTGGCCTCGGCCGGGTAGTTGGACAGCTTGTCGACCGCCTTCACCTGCTCACCGGCGCCAACGCCGTACACGGTCTCGGTCAGGCTCGGGCTCAGCACGACGATCGACGTCGGCCGGGCCTCGAGGTGGATGGTCTGTTCGGGGATGAACTCGCCCTGGGCGGGGATCACCACGTCGCGCGGGAACGCGGCAGCCGAACTGCCGGACGTCGCCGAACTGCTGGGGTTCGACCCCAACGGCTCGCCCTCGGTGATGGCACAGCCCGTCATGGCCAGCAGAGCCGCGAGTGCGGTCAGCAGGACGACGAACAGCTTGGTGGGTCGGGGTCGCACGGTACCTCCTGTCGGTCGAGGAGAGGTCTTCGCCGAACAGGTGGCGCCCGGGTGGGCGACGCGCGGTCAGGCGAGACGCCTTGGTCCTCGAAGGCGTGATTCGCTGTCGTACGCAGGCGGCCTGGCTCGCGAGGCGGTTGCCTCGACACACAGTTGCGGGTCAGCGCCGGATTCTCACCGGCTTCGCTGGAGCACGACCCGGTCAGGATACCCCGCCGGTATCCCTTGCGCCGACCTCGTCCGAGAGGTTAGGACTGGTGCATGGCTCGCTACTTCGACGTCCACCCCGACAATCCTCAGCCGCGGTCGATCCGTCAGGTGGCAGACCTGCTGCGTGACGGTGGCCTGATCGCCTACCCGACCGACTCCTGCTTCGCGCTGGGCTGCCAGCTCGGCAACGTGGACGGGCTGCAACGCATCCGTACCATCCGCAACCTCGACGACAAGCACCACTTCACACTGGTGTGTGCCGACTTCGCCCAGCTCGGCCAGTTCGTCCACATCGACAACGCGGTGTTCCGGGCGCTCAAGGCGCACACGCCCGGCCAGTACACGTTCATCCTGCCGGCGACCAAGGAGGTGCCGCGCAAGATGTTGCACCCCAAGAAGAAGACGGTGGGGGTACGGATTCCCTCCCACCCGGTCGTCACCGCGCTGCTGCGGGAACTGGGCGAGCCGCTGATGTCGTCGACGCTGCTGCTGCCCGACGAGGAGGACCCGATGACCGAGGGCTGGTTGATCAAGGACCGGCTCGACAACGAGATCGACGCGGTGATCGACTCGGGCGAGTGCGGCACCGAACCGACCACGGTGATCAACTACTCTGACGGCACCGCGGTGGTGGAACGGGCCGGTGCCGGTGACACCGGCCCGTTCAGCTAGACCGGGTCAGCCGCCGAGCTTCGGCTGCAGATCGGTCTCGTAGATCTGCTCGAGGGTGCCGCGCAGCTCGGTGAGCTGCTGCTGCACGTCCACGTCGCTGGTCATCACGGTCTGCGTCATCCGGGCGATGTTGAGGTCGCCACCGGGCAACGCCACCCGGCCCAGGTCCTGCACCCGGGTGTGGTCGAGCTGTGCCCCGCGCCGTCCATCTCGGCGGCCTCCAGCAGGGAGGGTGGCAGTGTCTTGAAGTGTTGCCGGAGCAGGAAGGTGCCGAAGGCCGTCCCCAACCCGGGCAGGATGATCCCCCACAACGTGTTGCGTCCGCCCAACGACGAGATGGTCAGGTAGTTGGGCAGCATCGACACCTGGGGCGGCACCATCAGCGCCACCAGGATGAGCACGAAGATCACGTTCTTGAACGGGAACCGGATGAAGACCAGCGCGTACGCCGTCAGTAGGGCCAGCACCACCTTCACTGTCGAGCCGACGACGGTGACGATCAGGCTGTTGCGGAAGAACAGCAGCAGCGGCACCCGGTCGAGGACCTCGGCGTAGTTCTCCCCGGTCGGCTGCTCCGGCAGCAGGCTGGGCGTCAGGGTCGTGATCTCCGACGGCTGCTTGAACGAACTCAGCATCATCCACAGCAGCGGGAGGAACACGACCAGGACCGTCAACAGCAGCGGCAGGTAGCCGCCCAGCACCGTCCCCACGACAGCGGTGACCTTCCTCATGCGTAGTGCACCCGCTTCTCGACGAACCGCAACTGCACCAGCGTCATGATCAACAGCACCGCGAACAGCACCACCGCGATGGCGGCCGAGTAGCCGGCCCGCTGGTAGGCGCCGAACGACTGCAGGTAGGCCTCGAAGATCAACGTGTTGGTGCCGTTGCCGAGCGGGGTCATGATCCGCAGCAGGTCGAAGGCCTGCAGGGAGTTGAGGATGCAGGTGATCAACAGGAAGAAGGTGCTCGGCGACAGCAGCGGCAGCGCGATCCGGGTGAACCGGGAGAAGGCGCCGGCCCCGTCGAGGGCGGCCGCCTCCATCACGTCACGGGGCAGCGACTGGAGCCCGGCGAGGTAGACCACCGCGCAGTAGCCGAGGTTCTTCCAGACGTAGACGATGATCACCATCGCCAGCGACAGGTCCGGGTCGAGGAACCATTCCGGGCTGGTCAGGCCGACCGAGCGGAGCAGGTGACCCAGCACGCCGAAGACGGGGTCGAAGATGAACAGCCACACCAGTCCGACGCCGACGCCGGACAGCACGTACGGCGAGAACACCGCGGCCCGGGCGACGGTCCGGCCGCGCAGGTTCTGGTTGAGCACCAGCGAGACGAGCAGTCCGATGACGATCGACCCACCGACGGTGGCGACGGTGAAGATCGCGGTGGTCCGCCACACCGCCAGGCCGTTGGGTGAGGTGAAGAAGGTGGTGTAGTTCTGCAGTCCCACCGACACGGCGGTGGCCGACCCGATCGTCCAGTTCAGCGTCGAGTAGTAGACGTTGGTGAACAGCGGGACGTAGGTGAAGGTCGTGATCAACGCCAGGTTCGGCAGCGCGAACAGGACGAAGACCCACCATTCGCGGCGGGTACGCGGGGAGATCTGCCAACGACGGCGCCGGCCTGCGACTTCCTCGCCTGGCACGCCCACCTCCACCGATCCGGCACCCCGGGGCGGGTGACCACGGACAGACTGTCGGCCTCGGGCGGCGGACGGGCAACGATCACGTGAACGGCGTGCCACCGTCAGGAGACACGTCAGTGATCATGGTCGAGGTCAGCGCCGCGACAGCACCACGGTGCCGCAGGCGAGGTCGTGCAGGCCCCGGCGGTTGGCGCCGATCACCAGTGCCGGGATGGCGATGCTGAGCAGCGCGGCCCGGCCGAGCGAGCGCAACAGGCCCATCTTCTGCCGGTCGAGTCGGGCGACCGTGATCCGGCACAGCAGTTGCCCGACGCTGGCGCCAGTGATCATGGTCAGCGCGAACCGTTGCAGGAAGAAGATGGCCAGGGTGCCCCAGCGGCGCCAGTCGTAGGTGGTGAGCGAGTCGAGCCCGAGCACCAGGGCGCTGAGCAGCATCGAGAACGCCCAGTCGATCACGATGGCGGTGATCCGGGGGAACCAGCCGGCGAGTGATCCGGGGCCGGACCGCGGCAGTCCGAGGTCCTGACCGGGATAGTCGTCCTCGGTCACGTGGGTCGCCGGTTTGGTCGCTGGCACCGGGCCAGCCTACCTGCGCCCCGCCGGGCGAATCCGGAGCCGCTCGGCTGCCCGAAACACGGCGATTTCGGGCCGATCGACCGCCGACGCGGCCCGGGCCGCGAAATCGCCGCGTTTCGGTACGCGACTGTCGGTCAGGCCGGCACCGGAACCGGTGTGTCGAGCCGGCCGGCGACGATCTCGGCCACCGTCTGCTTCCACGGGGTGGGCCGGACGCCGAAGGTGGTGGTGGTCTCGTCGTGGGTCGCGACGAACGTCTCGTCGAACTGATACATCATCTCGACCATCTCGCGCAGCTGCGGTTGGAACAGCCCACCGAGCCGCAGCACGGGACGGGGCAGCTTCGTCACCGTCGGCTCGGGTCGGCCGGCGGCCGTCGCGTAGTCGCGGGCCACCTGTCGGATCGACCGGGGTTCAGCGCTGGGGACGTGCCAGCCGCGGCCCCAGGCCCGTTCGTCCCCGGCCAGCACCACGGTGGTCCGCGCGATGTCGCTGATCGAGGTCCAGGTGTGAGCGGCGTCCGGGTCCCCCATCACCCACGCCCGTCGGCCGGCCAGCACCGGGTCGAGCAGCAGTGGTCCGGCGTGGGCGCCCATCGGTGCGGTGACCTGTGGGCCGACGTAGTCGGAGGCGCGGAGCTCCAGGGCGCGGAGCCGGCCGGCCCGGGTGGCCTCGGCCAGGTCCTCCCACATCGCTGCCCGGACCGCCCCCTTCCGGGTGGGTGGGTCCAGCGGCAGGTCGGGTGTCATCGGGCTGGCACCGGCCGCGTAGCCGTACAGGTTGCCGATCAGCGCCAGCACCGCCCCGCTGCGTTCGGCGACCTCGGTGATGGCCCGGTGCAGGGGCGGCCAGTCGGTCGCCCATTGCGCGTACGGCAGGTTGATCGCGTTGACGATGACGTCGGCCCCGCGGGCCAGGTCGTGCAGCTCGGGGGCGGCCGCATCCAGCGCGACCAGGTCGATGTCGGGTCGCCGCGGCCCGCTGGCGGAGCGGGTGACGACGGTGACCTGGTCGCCGCGGTCGGCGAACTCCTGTGCGGTGGTGGACCCGATCGGGCCTGCTCCCAGGACGATGATTCGAGACATCCGTTGCTCCATTCGTGAACAGTGTTCTCTGTTGTGAACCATGTTCACACTCGCTAGGGTGTGACGTCAAGTCCCGGAAGGGGGAAAGTGATGCCCGAGCGAACACCGACACCCCGCCAGCGGGCCCGCGCGGCGATGACGGCCGACGTGATCGCCGAGGCCCGGCGCCAACTGGGCGTCGTCGGCGCCGCCGGCCTGTCCGTCCGGTCGGTCACCCGCGAGCTCGGCATCGCGCCGTCGGCGGTCTACCGCTACTTCGCGAGCCGGGACCACCTGCTCACCGCGGTGATCATCGACTCGTACGACCGGCTCGGCGACGCCGTGACCGGTGCCGACGCACGACTGCCGACCGAGGACGTCGGCGCGCGCTGGCTGACCAGCTACCGGACCACCCGTGCATGGAGCGTGGCCCATCCGCACGAGTACGGGCTGCTGTACGGCACCCCGCTGATCGGGTACGCCGCCCCGAGCGACACGATCGCACCGGCGACCCGCGTGGTGATCCAGATGGCCCGGGTGGTGATCGACGCGCAACGACTGGGACTGCGTGGCGAGGTCCGCGACGAGGTCGACCCACTGCCGACCGAAGGCTTGCGCGCCGATGCCGCCAGTACGCTCGCATCCCTGCCCCGGTTCGGGATCGACGACCCCGCCGGGGTCACCGAGGCCGACGTCGTACGGATCATCCGGGCCTGGACCGAGCTGTTCGGGACGATCTCGTTCGAGCTGTTCGGCCACTACGCCAACAGCGTCGAGCACCCCGGTGACCATCTCGACGTGCTGGCCCGGGCGGCCGCCGTACGGCTCGGCCTGCCCGACCCGCTGTTACATCCCTGAAACACGGACGTGATCGTGCCGCAACGGCGGCACAGTAATGTGCCTGTCACGGTGGAACCCACCGCCCAGCAACCGGCACGAAGGAATGCACATGTTCAGTACGGCCGAAGATCTCCTCGCGTACGTCAAGGACGAAGGCGTCGAGATGGTCGACGTCCGCTTCAGCGACCTGCCGGGGGTGATGCAGCACTTCACCGTTCCGGCCGGCGAGTTCGGCCCCGACGTCTTCACCGACGGGCTCGCGTTCGACGGCTCGTCGGTCCGCGGCTTCCAGGCGATCCACGAGTCCGACATGGCGTTGCTGCCGGACCCGACGACGGCCTACCTGGACCCGTTCCGCAAGGCGAAGACGCTGTGCGTCAACTTCTTCGTGCACGACCCGCTGACGCTGGAGCCGTACAGCCGCGACCCACGCAACATCGCCCGCAAGGCCGAGGCCTACCTGGCCACCACCGGCATCGGTGACACCGCCTACTTCGCCCCGGAGGCGGAGTTCTACGTGTTCGACGACGTCCGCTTCGAGACCAAGGCGAACACCTCCTACTACGCGATCGACTCGGTCGCCGGCGCCTGGAACACCGGCCGCGTCGAGGACGGCGGCAACCGCGGCTACAAGGTCCGCTACAAGGGTGGCTACTTCCCGGTCGCGCCGACCGACCACTTCGGCGACCTGCGCGACGACATCGTCCGCCACATGACCGACGCCGGGCTGATCGTCGAGCGCGCCCACCACGAGGTCGGCACCGCCGGCCAGGCCGAGATCAACTGGCGCTTCGACTCGCTGCTGGCCAGCGCCGACAGCGTGATGAAGTTCAAGTACCTGGTGAAGAACACCGCCTGGGCCAACGGCAAGACCGCCACCTTCATGCCGAAGCCGATCTTCGGCGACAACGGGTCCGGGATGCACGTCCACTCCTCGATCTGGAACGAGGGCGACCCGCTGTTCTACGACGAGTCGGGTTACGCCGGGCTGTCGGACATGGCGCGCCACTACATCGGCGGCATCCTCAAGCACGCGCCGTCGCTGCTGGCGTTCACCAACCCGACGGTGAACTCGTACCACCGTCTGGTGCCCGGCTTCGAGGCCCCGGTCAACCTCGTCTACTCGCAGCGCAACCGGTCGGCCTGCATGCGGATCCCGATCACCGGGTCGAACCCGAAGGCCAAGCGCGTCGAGTTCCGCTGCCCCGACCCGTCGTCGAACCCGTACCTGGCGTTCGCCGCGATCCTGCTCGCCGGACTGGACGGGGTGCAGAACCGGATCGAGCCGCCCGAGCCGATCGACAAGGACCTGTACGAGCTGCCGCCTGATGAGCACGCCGCCGTGGAGCAGGTCCCGGCCTCGCTGGACGCGGTGCTCAACTCGCTCGAGGCTGACCATGAGTTCCTGCTGGCCGGGGACGTGTTCACCTCAGACCTGATCGACACGTGGATCAACCTGAAGCGTGCCGACATCGACGCGATCCGGCTCCGGCCGCACCCGCACGAGTTTGAGATGTACTACGACCTCTGAGAGACGTCGTAGCACCGAAGGGCCTCTGACCTGCAGCAATGCAGGTCAGAGGCCCTTTTGCGTGGAGTCTGCATCGTGTCGCTGAGTGTCCTATTCACCGAAGCGAGGACATCGATCATGGCTACAGCATCGAAGGCACACGACCCGAGCACTCCAGGCGAGAGCCTGCTGACCGAGTTCCTGGAGCCGCTGGGCATCACCCAGTACCGTCTCGCCCAAGCCACCGGTCTCCCCCAGACCCGAATCAGCGAGATCGTCCGCGGCAAGCGCGCCATCACCACCGACACCGCCCCCTGCTCTTCTCCAAGGCGCTCGGCGTCGACGACCACTTCTGGATCAACATAGAGTCATGCCTGTGATCACGGGTGAGCTGAAGAGCAAGATCGACCGCGTCTGGGACGCCTTCTGGTCCGGCGGGATCAGCAACCCGCTCGAAGTCATCGAGCAGATCACTTACCTGCTGTTCATCCGCCGCCTCGACGACGTCCAGACGCTCGCGGAGAATCGGTCTCGCGTGACCGGAGGCGGTGTCGAGAACCCCGTCTTTCTGCCCGGTCAGGCGCACCTGCGGTGGAGCCAGTTCAAGAACACCTCCCCGGCGGTGATGCACAAGACCATCGCTGACGAGGTGTTCCCGTTCCTCCGCGGGCTGGGCGACGGCACCACCTACAGCGAGCACATGAGGGATGCCCGCTTCACCATCCCGACGCCGGCACTGCTCTCCAAGGTCGTCGACATGCTCGACGACATCCCGATGGCGGACCGCGACACCAATGGCGACCTGTACGAGTACATGCTGTCCAAGGTCGCCTCGGCCGGCACCAACGGGCAGTTCCGCACGCCGCGCCACATCATCGACCTGATGGTGAAGATGACCGCACCGAAACCGGGTGACGAGATCTGCGATCCGGCCTGCGGCACGGGCGGCTTCCTCGTTGCGGCGAGCGAGTACGTCCGCGACACCCACGCCGAGGCTCTGCTGGATCGCGCGCAGCGCCAACACTTCCACGCCTCGATGTTCCACGGGTACGACTTCGACTCGACCATGCTCCGCATCGGCAGCATGAACATGCTGCTGCACGGCGTCGAGGCTCCCGACATCCGCTACCGCGACTCCCTCTCCGAGGGTGCGAGTGAGGACGCCGAGAAGTACACGCTGATTCTCGCCAATCCCCCGTTCGCCGGGTCACTCGACTACGAGTCCACGTCGAAGGACCTGCAGCGGGTGGTGAAGACGAAGAAGACCGAACTGCTCTTCCTCGCCCTGTTCCTGAAGCTGCTCAAGCCCGGCGGCCGCGCCGCGGTCATCGTCCCCGACGGCGTGCTGTTCGGGTCGTCCAAGGCGCACAAGGAGTTGCGCCGGATCCTGGTCGAGGATCAGAAGCTCGACGCTGTGGTCAAGCTGCCGTCCGGTGTCTTCCGGCCGTACGCCGGCGTCTCCACCGCCATCCTGTTCTTCACCAAGACCAACTCCGGCGGCACCGACGACGTCTGGTTCTACGACGTCCGCGCCGACGGTTTCTCGCTCGACGACAAGCGCAGCCCGGTCGAACCCAACGACCTCCCCGACGTTGCCGACCGCTGGTTGACACTGTCGACACCAGAATCGCCGGAACGGGATCGCGCTCGCACCGAGCAGTCGTTCCTCGTCCCGAAGGCCGACATCGTCGCCCAGGGCTACGACCTGTCCCTGAACCGCTACAAGGAGATCGAGTACGACGAGGTCGAGCACCGCCCGCCGCTGGAGATCATCGCGGACATTGAGACAATGGAAGACGAGATCGCCAAGGGTCTCGCCGAACTGAAGGCGATGCTGTCGTGACGACTATCAGCGACATCCTCGAACTGTCATACGGAAAGGCGCTCAAGGAATCCGACAGAGACGGCGGAGACGTGCCGGTGGTCGGTTCCGGTGGCGTCGTCGGAGGGCACTCCGCCGGCATCACCGACGCACCCACCATCGTCGTCGGGCGGAAGGGCAGTATCGGCAGCGTCACTTGGGTCGACGGTCCCGCCTGGCCTATTGACACGGCGTACTTCGTCAAACCCAAGCGTGAAGACCTCGACCGACGTTGGGCGTACTGGATGCTTAGATCGCTGCGCATGGAGACGATGAACAAGTCTGCCGCCGTACCAGGTCTGAATCGGGACGACGTCTACCGGCTCAATGTGACTCTCCCACCTCTCCCCGAGCAGCGCCGCATCGCCGCGATTCTCGACCACGCCGACGCCCTCCGCGCCAAGCGCCGCCAAATCCTCACCAACCTCGACTCCCTTACCCAGTCGATCTTCACCGACATGTTCGCGGAGGGCGACTACCCGTCAATCCGTGCCAGCACGCTGATGCCGCACATGCGCAATGGCCTTTCCCCCGCGACAGCCGGGTCACACGAAGCTCAAGTTCTTACGCTGTCCTCCGTCACGCGGGGCTCCTTCGAGCCGTCTGCCGTCAAGTCGGGTGTCTTTGCAATCGAGCCGCCGGCCGACAAACGGGTCACCGACCGCGACTTCCTGATGTGTCGGGGCAACGGCAACAAGGCCCTCGTCGGGGTGGGCACATACTCGAGAGAAAACCGATCAGACCTCGTGTTCCCGGACACCGTCATCGCAGGTGCGGTGGACACGACACTCGTGACCCTGTCCTTCCTCGAAGCCGCGTGGAAGCAGAAAGCAACACGATCGCAGATCGAGGCGGTCGCGCGAACTACCAACGGCACCTACAAGGTCAATCAGAAAACCCTCGGTAGGGTCATCCTCGCGGTGCCACCGCTCGATCTCCAAGAAGCGTTTGGCACTCGAACAGCACGTATCGGCGCCCAGCAGTCTGTGGTCCTGCGGGCGTCGCGATCGGACGACGAACTCTTCGCCTCCCTCCAGTCCCGCGCCTTCCGCGGTGAACTCTGACCGCTCCCCCATATCGTGATCGATAACACTTCGCTACCATGACCACATGGACGTCCGCGCGGAACGGCTGGCGGCTGGCATGAGCCAGTCGGAGTTGGCGCGCGCGGCGCGGGTCTCCCAGCCGAACCTGTCGGCGTACGAGAACGGCCGGCGCGCGCCCAGCCCTGATGTCCTCGACCGGATCGCCCAAGCACTGACCAGTCGACCTTCGACCCGCGTCGAGCACCATCGTGACGACATCCGCACGCTGGTCGATCAGTTCCACGCGTCCCAGCCGAGGCTGGTGGGATCGGTCGCCCGCGGCGACGACCGTCCCGGCTCCGACGTCGACGTCCTGGTCGACTTCACCGAGGAGGCGACCTTGCTCGACGAGGTCGGTCTGCGCCTGGCGCTGAGTGACCTCCTCCGCGTGGAGGTCGATGTGATCGCCGCAGACTCGCTGCGAGGCGAGGTTCGTGACCGACTCCTGAGCGAGGCGGTCGCGGTGTGAACGACAAGACCGACGACAGCCGTAAGGCCCGTGACGCCGCGGAGCGAGTGATCGCGGTGTGCGACGTGCTCGCCGAGCTCACCGGCATCGGGCAGGAGGCCTTCGTGCGCGACACCCGGAGTCAGTGGGCCGTGGAGATGGGCCTGATCCGCATCGGCGAGGGGATCAACCGGATCCCTGCCGCGGTGTTGGAGCAGTACGACGGGCAGCCCTGGCGGTTGATCGTCGGCATGCGCAACTTCGCCGCACACCAGTACGACGACCTCGACCCACGCCGCGTCTGGCGCACCGCCACCCAGGACGTGCCCGCTCTGCGCGGCTACCTCACCGACGTCGTCCTGCCAGGACTGCCGGGGCAGGACGGATGACCAACTTCGGCTTCGTTCGCCAGACGCTGCCGTCGATTCACGCCGACTGCGCCCGCGCTGAGTCTTACCTTGCTTCCGACCCGCGGTCGGCCTGCTTCTACAGCCGCCGGGTGGTCGAGGCACTTGTCGGCTACCTCTACGACGTCTTGTCCCTGCCGGTCCCGTACCGCGATGACTTGGCCGCGAAGATCAACGACCCGGCTTTCAAGGCCAGGGTGCCGCAGGGCATCACGCAGAAGCTGACCGCGATCCGTCGGATCGCCAACACCGCGGTCCACGACAACCGGCAGATCCGACCCGACGTGTCGCTCGCCGTGCTGCGCGAGCTGTTCAACGTCGTCGTGTGGACGGCGTACCACCACTCCCCGGCACCTGAGGCCGTACCGCTGCAGGCACAGTTCGATCCGAAGCTGGCCGCGAGAGCTGCACCGCTGTCGCGCCAGGAGGTCGCCCGGCTCGCCGCGAAGTTCAAGGAGCAGGACGAGGCCCACGCCCGCGAGCTCGCCGAGAAGGACGACCGGCTGGCCGCGCACGAGGCGGAGATCGCCGAGCTCAAGCAGCAGATCGCTGCTGCTCAGGCAGCGACGGCACCCGACACGCGCGACTACGACGAGGCGGGCGCGCGCGACCTGTTCATCGACGTCCTGCTCCACGAGGCAGGGTGGGCGCTGGACGAGGAGCGCGACCGCGAGTATCCCGTCACCGGCATGCCGGTGCCGACAGGCTCCACCACCGGTGGCGGCACCGGCTTCGTCGACTACGTGTTGTGGGGAGCCGACGGCCTTCCGCTCGCGGTGGTCGAGGCCAAGCGCACCACCAAGTCTCCGGAGGTGGGTCAGCAACAGGCCAAGTTGTACGCCGATTGCCTGGAGAAGCAGTTCGGCCGCCGTCCGGTGATCTTCTACACCAACGGCTACGAACACCGGATCTGGGACGACGCGGCCGGTTACCCGCCCCGGGAGATCCAGGGCTTCTACACCCGCGACGAGTTGGAGCTGCTCATCCAACGCCGCCAGACGAAGCTCCCGCTGCCAACGGCGCCGGTGAACACCGACATCGCCGGCCGTCCGTACCAGGTCCGAGCCATCAAGGCCGTGGGTGACGCGTTCGACCGCAAGCAGCGCGAGGCCCTCCTCGTCATGGCCACCGGGTCGGGCAAGACCCGCACCACCATCGCGCTCGTCGATCTGCTGCAGCAGGCGAACTGGGTCAAGCGTGTGCTCTTCCTCGCCGACCGCACCGCTCTGGTCAACCAAACCGCCAACGCGTTCAAGCAACACCTGCCCGGCTCGACCACGGTCAACCTCGTGACGGAGAAGGCGATCGAGGGGCGGGTGTACGTGTCGACGTACCCCACGATGATGAACCTCATCAACGAGATCGATTCGACAGGTCCCACTGGCGGGGTGCGCCGCTTCGGCCCCGGCTACTTCGACCTCATCGTGATCGACGAGGCGCATCGTTCCGTCTACGCCAAGTACGGGGCGATCTTCGACTACTTCGATTCCCTGCTGATCGGCCTCACCGCGACACCCAAGGACGAGGTCGACCACAACACCTACCGGCTGTTCCACCTCGAGGACGGCGTCCCCACCGACAACTACTCTCTCGACGAAGCGGTCGATGCCGGCTACCTCGTGCCACCGAAGGGCATCAGCGTCGGCACCCAGTTCCTGCGCTCGGGCATCAAGTACGACGACCTGACCGAGGAGGAGAAGGGCCAGTGGGACACCCTCGACTGGGGTGAGGACGGCCCGCCCGACGAGGTGGGCGTCGAGGAGATCAACCGGTTCCTGTTCAACGAGGACACCGTCGACAAGGTGCTGGAAACCCTGATGGTGCAGGGATACAAGGTGGCCGGTGGCGATCGACTCGGCAAGACGATCATCTTCGCCAAGAGCCAGAAGCATGCCGAGTTCATCGAGAAGCGCTTCAACCTCGCCTACCCCGAGCTCGCCGGTCGCTTCGCCCGCGTGATCACCCACGGCACGCCGTACGCCCAGTCGCTGATCGACGACTTCTCGATCAGCGACAAGGCGCCCCACATCGCGATCAGCGTCGACATGCTCGACACCGGCATCGACGTCCCCGAGGTCGTCAATCTCGTCTTCTTCAAGATGGTGCGGTCGAAGTCGAAGTTCTGGCAGATGATCGGCCGCGGCACCCGGCTGTGCCCCGACCTGTTCGGCCCCGGCCAGGACAAGCAGGACTTCCTGGTCTTCGACTTCTGCGGCAACCTCGAATACTTCAGCCAGGACCTCCCGGGACCCCAGGGACAGACCCAGAAGTCACTCTCCCAGCGGCTCTTCGAGGGGCGGCTCGGGCTTGTCACCGCGCTCGGCGACTCCGAACCCGTTCTGCGGTCGTCCACCGTGAAGACACTGCACGAGGTCGTCGCCGGAATGAACCTCGACAACTTTGTTGTCCGCCCGCACCGCCGGGCCGTGGAGAAGTACGCGTCTGCGGGTGCGTGGCACCAGATCGTGCCCGAAGACGCAGAGGCCTTGCTCACGCTCGGCGGGCTGCCGTCCTCGGTCCGTGACGACGACGAGGATGCCAAGCGGTTCGATCTGGTCATCCTGCGCCGCCAGCTTGCCCAACTCGACGGCGATGCCGTGCTGGCCGAGCGGCTGCGCGAGTCCGTCCAAGCCATCGCCGCCGCGCTGCTCGGCAAGACCACGATCCCGAGCGTCGCCGAGCAGGCTCAGCTGCTGGAGTCGGTGGCCGGCGACGAGTGGTGGATCGACGTCACCCTGCCGATGCTGGAGCTCGCTCGACTCCGGATCCGAGGCCTTGCGCGGTTCATCGAGAAGACCGCACGCAACCCGATCTACACCGACTTCGCGGACACCCTCGGCGAGGGCGTCGAGGTGGCGCTTCCCCGCGTGACGCCGGGTACCAACTTCGAGCGCTTCCGCGCCAAGGCCGAGGCCTACCT
The DNA here is from genome assembly GCF_050157065.1 of Carbonicoccus niuqiaonis. Classification (GTDB taxonomy): domain Bacteria; phylum Actinomycetota; class Actinomycetes; order Propionibacteriales; family Propionibacteriaceae; genus Avipropionibacterium. The sequence continues at coordinate 1,258,569 of NZ_CP189573.1, read as the reverse complement.
CCGCGAGCATCTCGACAACCTCGCCCTCCAGCGGTTGCGCCGCAACAAGCAACTCACCGCTGACGACCTCACCGAGCTGGAGCAGATGCTTGTCGCCTCCGGCGGTCAGCAGGGCGACATCACCTGGGCAAACGAGCAAGGCGGACTCGGCATCTTCGTACGCAGCCTCGTCGGATTGGATCGCTCCTCCGCGACCGAGGCGTTCGAGATCTACCTCGATGGCACGAAGTTCTCCGCCGATCAGGTTCGCTTCGTGAACCTCATCATCGACGAGCTGACCAAGAACGGCGTCATGGAGCCGGCACGTCTCTTCGAGTCGCCGTACACCGACCACGCACCCACCGGCCCCGACTACTTCTTCGCGGACGCCGACGTGGGGGTCATCGTCGACACGCTGCAGCACATCAAACGGACTGCCGTTCCGAGCGACGTGGCCTGACCTATGTGGATCGGCGACATCGATGTGCCGCAAGCCGTACTCGACGCTGCGGAGAGGGGCGATCTTGTCTTCTTCGTGGGAGCCGGCGCCTCCCGCGCCCATCCGGCAGGCCTGCCGGACTTCGCACAACTGGTGCACAATATCGGCGCACGCGTGGGGCGTGAACCGACGGATGATGAAGTCCGCCATCCTGATGTATTTCTGGGTCGGCTTCAAGACCACGGTAACGATGTGCATCAGCTGGTGTCGACGGCGATTGGTCAGCCTGGGTCGCAGCCGAACGCCCTTCATCAAGCGATCATGGGGCTTGCACTTGCGTATCCGAGCCCGCGGATAGTCACCACCAACTACGACCTGCATCTCACCTCGTCGGCAACTTCGATGTCGGTAGCCTTCGATGTCTACGAGGCTCCTGCCCTACCTGTCGGCGATGACTTCGAGGGTGTGGTTCACCTCCACGGATCGTTGTCTCAGGCCAGCCGCAGGCTCGTCGTGACGGACACCGACTTCGGTCACGCTTACCTCCGAGAGGCATGGGCAGCCAGGTTCCTCGAGAGGATGTTCTCGAAGTTTACGATCGTCTTCATCGGCTACAGCCACGGCGACGTCGTGATGCAGTACTTGGCGCGTTCCCTTGGGCCGGATCAAAGCCGATATGTACTCACTCACGATGAGAAGAACGCAGAGTGGCGCCGCCTGGGTCTCACGCCGATCTCGTATCCGAACGATTCAGGAGACCACTCCGCCTTGCCAGACTCCCTCGAGCGATGGCGAACCCTGGCGACGATGGGGCAAGTCGAGCATCGTGCACGGCTTGCGGAGCTCCTTTCCGCGGAACCGCCCACCATCCCAGAAGAAGTGTCGTATGTCGAGGCTGCACTCGCACACCCGGAGCGAGTGAGGTACTTCACAGAGAAGGCGAAATTCGATGACGCCGACCGCAGCCGGCGGTGGTTCGCTTGGCTAGAAGCCCGCCCTGCGTTCCTCACCCTGTTCTCTCAGGACGTCGCAAGCGAGCCGACGGCCCACACCCTCATGCGGTGGATCGCCGACCAGTACATCCACTCGGAAGAAGTCTCGGGCATGGCACTGCGCGCGTTCCGCGACAGACCTTGGCCGTCGGATACGTGGTACGCCATCGCGCAGTCGCTCTTCGCTCGCAAGGGCACGTTCCCGCTGTGGCTCAATCCATGGCTCCAGCTTGTCCTGCAGAACGCCCCGACCCACCGACATGACCTGCTCGACATGATGCTTTTTGACAAGGACTGGTCCACCAATTTCGATCTTGCCCTCATGGTGTTCGAGGATCGGACCCGCCCACGCCTGGAGCGAGCATTCGACTTCGGTGGACCCGCAAACCAACCACGGTTCGAGGTGGTCCTTTGCGGTGCTGAGTACTGGCTCACGGACAACTGGACGAAGATATTCGTACCGGTTCTCGACGAGCACTTCGCTCAGATTCTCAGCCTGACGACTCAGCAGATATCGAGTGTTTATCGAAGCCTTCGTGGCGTGAGTCCTGAAAGCACGTTCGATCCTGTCTCCTTCTCGCGGTCAGCCATTGAACGTCACGAGCAAGACAGGCATCGCCACTCCGTAGATGTCCTCATCGATGCGGCGCGTGACTCGATAGAGGCTGCCCTTTCCCATGCCAGTCCCCTCGGACGCTCCTATCTGGAGCTCTGGGGCTCGTCGCCCAACACGATCCTTCGACGCCTCGCTGTGCACGGCTGGCGCGTGCGCACCGACGTTGGGTCCGATGAGAAGCTGAACTGGGTTCTTGGCCAGAACCTTCTGTGGGACGTTCTGTTACGGCACGAGGTGTTCCAGCTGATCCGGGACGCACTCCCGACTTCAGGCGACGACGTGGCCCAGCGGCTTGTCGACGCCGCTGTCGCTGGTCCTTCTGGCGATGATGACGATGAGAACTCGGCGTACCGTAGCTACAACCTGCTCGACTGGCTCGCAGACTCCGCACCCGACCTTCAGATTGCCACGGCCGCCTTCGAGCAAGCGCAGGCGGAGCACCCCGAGTACGACCGAAGGAAACACCCCGATCTCAACTTTTATGGGTCATTCGGCGTTGTCGAAGATGCGCTTCCGTTCACCCCGACGGACCTCCACGAGCTGGTAGCCCAAGATCCAACTGTTGCGCTCACTCGACTCCGGGAGTTCCAGACGGAGAGACACGCCCTTACCGGACCAACTTGGACTGGCGCGCTTCGTTCCCTTCAAGCCTGTGTCACGACGTACCCCACGGATGGCTTGCGGCTGGCTCGAGTCCTGAAGACCGAGGACAGCGATTTCCGCGAGTCGCTCATCTATGGCTGGGACGGCGCAACTCTCAATGAGGAACTGATCGAGCAGGTGTTGGAGATCATCGCTGGCTGGGATCACGACGAGATTCGGGGGCCGGCATCCGCGATGTTGTCGAACGGGGGACGACCCGAGCACCCGACACCGTGGTATCAGATCGAACGCGCTCAGCAACTCGCGGCTGGCCTATGGCCATCGTCTGACGTCGACGGCGACATCATCAGCGGAGCTGACATCGTCATGGAAGCGATCAATCACCCGGCGGGTGACCTCGCTGAGTTCTGGACGAAGGTAGTTCAGTGGGAGTGGTCCGAGACCGAGTCCACTTGGGACGTCCTCCCACAGCGCGTTGCGGAACAGTTGGATCGGATGGCTTCGGCCACTGATCGCAACGGCCTGCTCGCTCGAACCTTCCTCACCTCACAGTTGCACTTCTTCTTCGGAGCAGACCGTGGCTGGTGTGAGGACCGACTTCTCCCCTTGTTTGACTGGACGAACCAGATCGAGGCCACGGCCGCATGGCAGGGCTTCCTTACATGGGGTCGATGGAACGACGGTTTGCTTCAAGCCGGACTGCTCGACGCCTATATGGTGACCACGGAGCATGTTGAGGAGTTGCCCGATGACCTCCGCGATCAGCTCGCGCGGCATCTTGCTTCAATCGCGATGTTCGCCCCGGCTGCACCTGACACCTGGTTGACACGCTTCCTCTGGGCGGCGCCAGAGGACCTCCGGATCGCCTGGGCGCAAGGAGTCAGCCGCGCTCTGGCGCAACTGGCACCTGACGACGCCCCCGAGCAGTGGGGCCGATGGATCCGCGCGTACTGGTCAGGCCGCAATCAGTCTGTGCCCCTGCCGTTCACACCCGCCGAGGCATCGGCGACAGCCGATTGGGTCGTCGGGCTGCCCGGCGTGCGGAACCAGGCGATCGATCTTGTGCTGGGCTCCGAGGCGGGACTCGACCAGCACGGCTGGTTCCTCCACCGCCTCGAGGACGTCGACGTTTCAGCCGAGGCAAGCGATTGGGCTCGACTATTGACCCATCTCCTCAAGAACACGACCGGCCAGCAATGGGGTATCGGCTATCAGCTTCGCGAGATCGTGCCTCGACTTCGCAAAGGCGATCCCCAGCCCGATCTCACAGGGCTGATTGACGAGGCGATGCGGCTCGGCGCAACGGATGCCGCCGACTGGTAGTCCGCACCCCCTGAGCGCTCTCCCACTCATCTCCCGCCCCAACCTCGTCCCCGCACCGGTGGTTACAGATTACGTCCACTATGGGACATCATCTGTTGTGGCTCGGCCGGAGTTCCTCACCATCGAGGAGACAGCGAACACCCTGGGGGTGTCGACTAGACATGCCCGACGGCTGGCCGACTCCGGCGCCGTCACTCGGGTTGCTCGCGGCCTGATCGACCGCCCCTCGGTCGACCGCTATCGCCAGTCGCAACGCCAAGGCCGCACCCGCGCATGGGCCGAACACACCGCCTGGGGAGCCGTAGCCCTGCTCGCCGGTCAGACCCCAGACTGGCTGGGAACCACCCAAGCCTCCCGGTTGCGACAGAACCTGCGTAAGATCGCCGCCTCCAAAGGGATCGGCGACCTGCTGACCCGGATGCGGGACCGCGCGCAGGCCCACACCTACGTGGCCCACCGCGCCGCACTCCCGCGCCTCCGCGAGGTCGTCGCGACCGCGAACACAAGAGTGCTCGGCCTCACCGACGCCACCAACGAGACCTTCGACGGCTACCTCGACGCCAACGAGCTCGACGGCCTCGTACGGACCCTTGGCCTGCGCGCCGACCCGGCGCGGCGGGGACTGTCACGCTGCGCGTGACCAGCTTCGACTTCGTCCGCGTCGGCAGGTTGGTCGACACATCCGTCGTCGCAGCGCTTGACCTCGCAACCAACGTCGACGCCCGACTCCGAGGTGTCGGCCGCCGAGAACTGACGAAGTTGCTGGAGGCGTACCGATGAGCATGGAACGCCCCACCATCGAGGTCGCGGCTGCGCCCGGCGGCTGGCCGGCTCCGTGGCCCAGTGTTGCGGAGTTGGCCGAGGCTCTTCCCGATGAGGAGTCGGCCACCGGAGGCACCAACTGAAGGCCTGGTTCGCACGAAAACGGATAACCATTCGGTTTCGACATCAGGTGACGCTCAGGTGAACGCGAGGTGACGGGTAGCCTCGAGCACCTGTATGGCTGACACATCATCATGGAGACGAACCGGCGCGCGCGTACGTCGGGTGGCTCTGTGGGCGCTGACCACCTTGGCCCTGACGCTGTTCATGATCGCCTGCTGGATCCGCTACCGGTTCGGTGACGTCGGCTTCCAGGCGATCGTCACGAACCTGCCGATCGGGGGTGGTCGGACCGTCGGCAACAGCAGTCTGGCGGTCGAGGCCGTGCTCGTGTGCGTGGCACTCCCCGTGCTGGTCGTGACCCTCGCCGCCGTCGTGGTCAGGTGGCGCGGACGCCGGGCCGACACTCCACAGCCGGGCCGGCGTGGCCGCAGGCTCAAGGTCATGCTCCCGATCGCCGCGTTCACGACATCGGTGACGGTCCTGCTCTCCGTGGCCGGCATCCCCAACTACGCCACCGCCGTCTGGGGCGGGCACTCGATGGCCCCCTACTACGTCGACCCGGCACCCCAGGCGCCGCAGACCAAGCGCAACCTGATCACGATCTACCTGGAGTCGATGGAGAACACCTTCACCGACGCCGACCTGTTCGGCCGCAACCTGTTGGCACCGCTGGATGCCGCGACCGGCGACTGGGAGCACTACACCGGACTGCAGCAGTACCCCGGTGGTGGCTGGACGATGGCGGGACTCGTCAGCACCCAGTGCGGCATCCCGCTCAAGAGTGAGGTGCTCGTCCCCGGGGTCCACCCGAACGTGTCGGGCCAGGAGGTCCGCGACTACCTGCCAGGCTTGACGTGTCTGGGTGACGTGCTGGCCGACCACGGCTACACCAACACCTGGCTCGGCGGCGCCGACCCGCAGTTCGCCGGCAAGGACACCTTCCTGACAGGTCACGGCTACACCACCGTACGGGGCAAGCAGGACTGGCTCGCGGCGGGCGAGAACCCGAAAGACATGTCGGTGTGGGGTCTGTCGGACGCCCGGCTCATGGCCAATGCCAAGGACATCGTCGACGAACTCCACTCCGCCGAGCAGCCGTTCCACCTGTCGATCCTGACCCTCGACACCCATGAACCGGCAGGTGTGTTCCCGGGTTGTCGGACCGCCGACGCCGAGCCGATGGCCACCGCGATCAGTTGTTCGATGGCTGCGGTCGCCAACTTCCTCGGTCACCTGTCACAGCAGGGCTACCTCGACGACACCGTCGTGGTGCTGATGGGTGACCACCTCAAGGGCACCAGCGGCGCGAGCGCCTTCAAGGCCGAGATGGCCGCGGCCGACAACCGGACCCTGCTGCTGCGGGTGTGGAGCCCCGACCAGATCCGGTTCAACCGCCGCAGCCATGCCGACCAGTTCAGCATGCTGGCGACCTCACTCGAGCTGTTGGGCTTCCGGCTGCCGCAGGGCCGCGCCGGCCTCGGCGTCTCACTCATCGGTCAACACGACCTCACCGGCAGCGCGGTGGCCCTGCCTGCCAAGGAGTACCAGCGCCTCGTCGCGGCACCGTCGACCGAGCTGTACCAGCGCTTCTGGGGCGGCGGCGAAGGCTGACCCGGGCTCAGTCGGCCTTGGTGCCGCCGGTCTGGTCATTCGCCGGCTCGGCACTCTCGTCGGCCTCGCCCTCCGGCTCGGTGCCCTCCGCCTTGCCTTCCGTCTCCGCGGCCCCTGCCTCGCCTTCCGGCTCCACAGCCTCCGTCTCATCGCCGTGGCCGCCCTTGCCGCGCAGCTTGGCGACCAGGTGCATCACCACGACCGCGATCCCACCGATGATCAGGCCGAGGATGGCCGAGCCGATCGTGTTCACCAGCCAGCCGGCGAAACCACCGACCGGGCCCAGGGCCCCGGCGACCAGCACCTCGAGACCGTGCACCAACTCGTACGGTGCATGCCAGCCCAGCTCGTCGAAGCCGACCAGCAGGATGTGGCCACCGACCCAGATCATGGCGGCGATGCCGACGGTCGACAGCACCGACATCACCACCGGCATCGCCTTGACCAGGCCGCGGCCGAAGTTGGCCAGGCCGCCTTCCTTGGTCTCGACCAGGTGCAGCCCGACGTCGTCCATCTTGACGATCAGGGCGACCGCCCCGTACACGACGACGGTGATCAGGATGCCCACGATCAGCAGGATCACGCCCCGCATCCACACCGACTCGACGTCGGCGACCTCGTTGAGCGAGATCACCATGATCTCGGCGGACAGGATGAAGTCGGTGCGGATCGCCCCGGAGACCATCTTCTTCTCGTGTCCCTCACCCTTCGCCGCAGCCGGGGTCTTGGGCGCCTCGTGGTGCGGGTTGACCTTCTCCCAGACCTTTTCGACCCCCTCATAACAGAGGTAGAGGCCGCCCAACATCAGCAACGGGGTCAGGATCCACGGCACGAACTGGCTCAACAGCAGCAGGATCGGCAGGATGATGAGGAGCTTGTTGCGCAGCGACCCGACCGCGATCTTGCGGATCATCGGCAGTTCCCGGTTGGGACGCATGCCCTGCACGTAGCGCGGGGTGACAGCCGCGTCGTCGATGATGACGCCGGCGGCCTTGGTGCTGGCTCGCCCGGCCCCCGCCGCGACGTCGTCGACCGAGGCGGCCGCGATCCTGGCTATCGCCGCCACGTCGTCCAACAGGGCTGCCAAACCACCGCTCATGGGTCTCCTCGCTTCGAATCCGAACAGGAGAAGCCTACGGCCTGTCCGGTCAAGGGGTCGTCGCGTCCTCGTCCCAGAACAGTCTGTTGACCACGTGCAGTGCCCGCCGGGTGATCCGACGATGGTCCGACTCGAGGTGCGAGGCACCCGCCGATCCGTACCCCAACAGTTCGGCGACCGCCGACAACTCGCGGACGTCGGACGGGATGACGTCACTGGCCTTGCCGCGCACCAGCATCGACAGGTCACGGATCCGGCTCGACAGGGTCCACGCCTCGCGCAGCACCTCGGCGTCCTCGGCCTCGATCAGGTCGAGCTCGCGGGCAGCCGCCAGCGCGGTCAACGTGGTGGTGGTGCGCAGCTCGGGATGGGCATGGGCGTGCTGCAGCTGCAACACCTGCACGGTCCACTCCACATCGCTCAGCCCACCCGGACCGAGCTTGAGGTGCCGGTTGCGGTCGGCACCGCGCGGCAACCGTTCCGCCTCCATCCGCGCCTTCAGTCGGCGGATCTCGACGAGTTGATCATCGGTCAGCCCACCTTCGGGCCAGCGGTGCCGGTCGATCTCGGCCATCAGCTCGGCGCCCAGCTCGGCGTCACCGGCCTTCGCGTCCGCCCGGACCAGCGCCTGCAGCTCCCAGGTGCTCGACCACCGTGCGTAGTAGGCGCGGTACGACGACATCGTCCTGATCAACTGCCCGCCCTTGCCCTCGGGCCGCAGGCTGGTGTCGATCTCCACCGGCAGCGGCCCGGCGGCGGTGAGGGCCTGCCGCAGCCTGGTGATCACCGCACCGGCCTGTCGTACGGCGTCGGCGTCACCGTCGTCGCCGAGGACGAACATCGCATCGGCGTCGGAGGCGTACGACATCTCCGCCCCGCCCCAGCGACCGAGACCGATCAACGCCATCGGCGGCCCGTCGTAGTCACGCAACATCACCGACAACGCGGCGTCGATGGTGGCCGTGGTGAGGTCGGTGAGTGTGGGCCCGAGCCGCTCCACGTCGATCAGGCCCAGCACGTCCGCGCCGGCGATCCGCACCATCCCGCGGCGGCGGACACTGCGGATCGCCTGCACCGCCTTCATCGGGTCGTCCTGCCGCTTGGCGGCGTGCAACATCTCCGAGCGCCACTCCGCCAGCGTCCTGGGCTCCTGCGGTTCGGTGACGGTGAGCAGCTGTACGGCTTCGGGCGCGCGCTGCAGCAGCTGCACCACGTACCGACTCGACGCCAACAGCCGGGCCAGCCGTCGTGCGGCCGTCCCCTCGTCCCGCAGGGTCCGCAGGTACCACGGCGTCCGGCCCAACGACTCCGACAACTGCCGGAACGCAAGCAGACCATGATCAGGATTGGGAGCCTCGGCCAACCAACCCAACATCGCCGGCAACAACTGCCGCTGGATCTCGGCCTGCCGGGTGACCCCGGTGGTCAGCGCCTCGACGTGTTGCAGCGCCGCCTTCGGATCGTGGAAACCCAACGCCCGTAGGCGATCCACGGCGGCCTCGGTGGTGAGCCGCAGCGCATCGGTGCGGATCTTCGACACCGCCTGCAGCACCGGGGAGTAGAACAGTTGCTGTTGCAGCCGCTCCACCTGGCTCGAGGTCCGGCGCCACCGCTGCTCCACGGTCGACTTGTCGGCGGCCCGCACCTCGCGGTTGAGCACCCGCAACTCCTGCTCGTCGGTCGGCAACAGGTGGGTGCGTCGCAGTTGGGTGAGTTGGACCCGGTGCTCGAGCACGCGGATGAACCGGTACGCCTCGGCGAGCTGTTTGCCCACGTCCCGCCCGACGTAGCCGTACCGGGTCAACGCCTTCAGCGCAGGCAGCGTCCCGGCCACCCGGATCCGTTCGTCGACCCGGCCGTGCACCAACTGCAGCAGCTGTGCCGGGAACTCGACGTCGCGCAGTCCCCCAGCACCCAGCTTCAGCTCGCGCCCGACCTGACCGGCAGGAATGTGCTCCAGCACCCGGCGCCGCATCGCCCGAGCGTCGTTGACGAAGCCGTCCTGCTCGGCGACCCGCCACACACGTTCACCGATCATGGTGCAGAACTCGCGCGCCAGGGCGAGGTCACCGGTCATCGGGCGGGCCTTCAACATGGCCTGGAACTCCCACGCCTTGGCCCACTGGGAGTAGTAGTTTTCCATACTAGCAAGGGATCTGACCAGCGGACCGGCCTTGCCCTCGGGCCGCAGTGCAGCGTCGAGCTCCCAGATGGTGCCGGCCCGGGTGTGTGCCGAACAGATCCGTGACGTGGCAGCCGCCAGCCGGGTGCCGACCCGGATCGCGGTGTCGGTGCTCACCTCGTCCGACGCCGGCTCGGCCACGAACAGCACGTCCACATCGCTGACATAGTTGAGTTCCTGGCTGCCACACTTGCCGAGCGCGATGATCGCGAGCCGGCACTGTCGGGCGGGCTCACCCACCTCGGCGCGGGCCAGGGCCAGCGCTGCGGCCACCGTCGCGTCGGCCAGGTCGGACAGCTCGGCAGCGATGTCGCCGACGATCTCGGTCGGGTCGGGGTGACTCAGGTCGCGGGCCGCGATCTGCAGCAGCACGCCCCGGTAGGCGAGCCGGAGCTGGTCGGCCGAGCCGATCGCCGTCGGGGTCGGATCGTCCGGATCGGCCCCGACCGCAGTCAGTAGTCGGGCCAACAACACCTCGTACGTCTCACGTTCGGTGTCGTCGGCCAACAGGTCCAGCTGGTCGGGGTGGGACACCAGGTGGCGCCCCAGGGCCTTGCTGCCGCCGAGCACCATCACCAGCCGCTCGGCGAATCCCGGGTCGTCGAGCAGACGTTCGGCCAACCCGTCCATGATGTCGAACAGGCTGCTCAGCGTGGCGACCGTGTGGTCCGGGTCGCCCGCGCGGGCCACGTACGCCAGCACCTGCTCGTACTGTTCGTCGTCGTACGGCCATGACCGCACCAGGTCGGCGGCGCGGGAGGCGTCGGTGAGACCGAGCCTGGCCAGCCGACCCGTACTGCTGAGGTGCCTACTCACAGGGGTCAGGCTAGCCGTGGGATCGTGGTGCCATGCCCCCCGACCGCCGACTCCGCAGCATCGAGGCCATCATCGACACCGCCCACCGGCTGTCGGACTGGCTGGTCGCCGCACCGATCGACCCGGACCACGACTCGGTGCTGCCCAGCTGGTCGCTGTCGACCCTGGTCGCCCACCTCGGTTCGGTGGTCCGCAGCGTCCCGGCTGGGTTGGCCCGGCCCACCAAGGACAAAGCGGTCCCGCTGGTCCGCTACTTCGACCTGTTCAGCCGGGCCGGGGCCGTGGTCGACGACCGGGAGCGTGCCCGGTACGCCGAGCTCGGCTGGCCCGGGGTGCGTGACGACATCACCGTCGCCGCCGACGAGCTGGCCGCGCTGGTCGCCGACACCGACCTGCCCGACCGGGTCGCCGTGCTGGGCGGCCCGCTGCGGACGACCGACCTGGTGGCGCTGCGGCTGGCCGACCTGGTGGTCCACGCCGACGACCTGTCCCGGTCGGTGCCGCAGCAACCGCCGGTCGAGTTGGGCCGGCCCGCGCTGACCATCACCACCAAGTTGTACGCCGACGGGCTCGCCGCGCGTCATCCCGGCCACAGCGTCGAGGTACGGATCCCGCCGTACGCGGCCGTGCAGTGCGGCGTCCCCGGGGAGGGGCCGACCCACACCCGCGGCACCCCGCCGAACGTGATCGAGACCGACTTCACGACCTTCCTGCGGTTGGCCAGCGGCCGGATGGGTTGGGACGAGGCCGTCAGCTCCCACGCCGTGCACGCCAGCGGGGCCCGGGCCGACCTGTCCGGGCTGCTCCCGCTCTGGTGAGGGTCACAGGGACGGCAGGCTGGTCCGCAGCTCGAACGGGGTGACCTGCGCCCGGTACTCGTCGAACTCGGCCCGCTTGTTGCGGAGGAAGAAGTCGTACACGTGGTCGCCGAGGGTGTCGGCGACGAGTTCGGAGTCCTCCATCACCCGGATCGCCTCGTCGAGGTTGCGCGGCAGGGGTTCGATGCCCAACGCCGACCGTTCCCGTTCGGTGAGCGACCACACGTCGTCCTCGGCCTCAGGCGGCAGCTCGTACTCCCCCTCGATGCCGGCCAGCCCGGCCGACAGCATCAGTGCATACGCCAGGTAGGGGTTGCAGGCCGAGTCGATCGACCGCAGCTCGACCCGTGCCGACGCCGACTTCTTCGGCTTGTACAGCGGCACCCGCACCAGGGCCGACCGGTTGTTGCGCCCCCAGCACACGTAGCTCGGTGCCTCGCCACCACCGACGAGCCGCTTGTACGAGTTCACCCACTGGTTGGTGACCGCGGTGATCTCCCTTGCGTGCTTGAGGAGTCCGGCGATGAAGTGCTTGGCCGTGGTCGACAGGTGGTACGGGTCGGAGGCGTCGTAGAACGCGTTGGTGTCGCCCTCGAACAGCGACACGTGGGTGTGCATCCCCGAACCGGGGTACTCGGTGAACGGCTTCGGCATGAACGAGGCGACGGTCCCCAACGACAGCGCCACCTCCTTCACCACGACCCGGAAGGTCATGATGTTGTCGGCCATCGTCAACGCGTCGGCGTACCGCAGGTCGATCTCCTGCTGCCCCGGAGCCCCCTCGTGGTGGGAGAACTCGACCGAGATGCCCATCTGCTCCAGCATCGTGATCGCCTGTCGGCGGAAGTCGCTGCCGGTGCTCTGCGGGGTGTGGTCGAAGTAGCCGGACTGGTCGACCGGGATCGGCACCTCGCCGGGGACCACCGGCGGCTGGAACAGGAAGAACTCGACCTCGGGGTGGGTGTAGAAGGTGAAGCCGAGATCGTTCGCCCGCGTCATGGCGCGCTTCAGCACGTACCGCGGGTCGGCGTAGGCCGGCGACCCGTCCGGCATCAGGATGTCGCAGAACATCCGGCCGGTCGCCGGACTGATGTCGCGCCACGGCAGCACCTGGAAGGTCGACGGATCGGGCTTGGCGACCATGTCGGACTCGTACACCCGGGCGAAGCCCTCGATCGCCGACCCGTCGAAGCCGATCCCCTCGTCGAAGGCACCCTCCAGCTCGGCCGGTGCGATCGCGACCGACTTGAGGGTGCCCAGTACGTCGGTGAACCACATCCGGACGAACCGGACGTCTCGTTCCTCGATGGTCCGGAGCACGAACTCGGTCTGCTTGTTCATGGGGACAGTCTGCCGTGTCGGTCGGCCCGCACGTCAGGTCGGCTCGCGCGCCACGCTCAACAGGTCACCGACCTCGCACTCCAGCACCTCGCAGATCGCGGTGAGGGTGGAGCAGCGGCTCGCGCGGGCAACCCTGACGACGGTTACGCTCGTACCCGTGCCTCACCTGCGAATCGCCCTGGCCCAGACCAACCCCACCGTCGGGGCCATCGACGCCAACGCCGACGCCCTGCTCGCCTGGTGCCGCCGCGCCCACGACGCCGGCGCCCAACTGGTGCTGCTGCCCGAGATGGCGCTGGTCGGCTACCCGGTGGAGGACCTCGCCCTGCGACAGGCCTTCGTCCAGCGCTCGGCCGAGGTCGGGCTCGGGTTCGCCGAACGCCTCGCCGAGGCCGGGCTGGGTGAGCTGGTGGTGGTGCTCGGCTTCCTCGACACGACCGACCAGGCGCACGCCCCGGGCCGCCGCACCCCGGCCCCGCAGAACAAGGCCGCGATCCTGCACCGGGGACAGGTCGTCACCACGTACGCGAAGCACCACCTCCCCAACTACGGCGTCTTCGACGAGTCGCGCTACTTCCACCCCGGCACCACCGTGCCGGTGCTCACGATCGGCGGGATCGACGTGGCGGTGGCGATCTGTGAGGACCTGTGGGTCGACGGTGACGGTCCGGTGGCCGCCGCCCGACGAGCCGGCGCCGGCCTGCTCGCGGTGATCAACGCCTCCCCGTACGAGGCGGCCAAGGATGACGTCCGGGGTGAACTGGTGACCCGCCGGGCCAAGGAGGCCGGTTGCGCGGTCGCGTACGTGAACCTGGTCGGCGGGCAGGACGAACTGGTCTTCGACGGCGATTCCATGATCAGCTCCGCCGACGGTGAGCTGGTCGCCCGGGCACCGCAGTTCGTCGAGGACCTGCTCGTCGCCGACCTGGAGCTGCCGGCCGCGACCGGCGGGCCCACCGACGAGGCACCGGGCCCCGACGGCATGATGATCATCCGCCACCAGGTGAGTGGGCCGTACGAACCGCCGACCGAGCCGGTCGTCGCCCCGCAGTTCGAGAAGCTGCCCGACCTGGCCGAGGTCTGGTGGGCGCTGAAGCTCGGGCTGGCCGACTACTGCGGCAAGAACGGCATCACCGACGTGTGGCTCGGGCTGTCGGGCGGCATCGACTCCACCCTCGTCGCCGCCCTCGCCTGTGATGCCCTCGGCGCGGAGCACGTGCACGGGATCTCCAACCCCAGCGTGCATTCCTCGGAGCACTCCCGGACCGACGCCCAGCAGTTGGCCGCCAACACCGGCCTCGATTTCTCGACCGTGCCGATCGCCACGATGGTCGACGCGTTCTCGTCGGTGCTCACCTTGGACGGGGTCGCCGCGGAGAACCTGCAGGCCCGGGTCCGCGGTGTGGTGTGGATGGCCCAGTCCAACCAGCACGGCCCGTCGATCGTGCTGGCGTGCAGCAACAAGTCGGAGCTGTCGGTCGGCTACTCCACCATGTACGGCGACGCGGTCGGCGGGTTCGCGCCGATCAAGGACGTCTACAAGACCCAGGTGTGGGAGCTCGCCCGCTGGCGCAATGCCGAGGCCGTACGGCTCGGTGAGGTGCCGCCGATCCCGGAGAACACGATCACCAAGGCGCCCAGCGCGGAGCTGCGGCCGGGTCAGGTCGACAGCGATTCACTACCGGCGTACGACCTGCTCGATCCGATCCTCGACCACTACGTGGAGTCCGACCTGAGCCTGTCCGAGATCGTCGCCGAGGGGTACGACGAGGAGCTGGTCGCCCGGATCGCCCGGATGGTCGACGCGGCGGAGTACAAGCGGCGGCAGTTCCCGCCGGGCACCAAGATCAGCTTCAAGGCGTTCGGCCGGGACCGCCGGCTGCCGATCACCAACGGCTGGCGCGGCGCGTGAGTGAGCCCGGCTGGTACCCCGACCCCGGCGGCAAGCGCGACACGCTGCGCTACTGGGACGGCCGATCTTGGTCGAGCAGTACGCGAGGGGCCGGCTCCGCCGGCGGTGCCGGGGACGACGATGACCGGAACGGCAGTGGCGTCGCCAGGTCACTGCCGTGGGTGCTGATCGGCATCGCCTGCCTGGTGGTCGTCGCGGTCGTGGTCGGGGTGTTCCTGATCCCCCGCGGGCCGCGCGAGATCACGAACAACCCGCCACCGGGCAACACCACCGTCACGCCCTGGAACGACGGCTCCCCCACGCCGACCCCCACGCCCACGCCGACCCCGACACCAACACCCACGCCGAGTGCGTCACCGTCGCCGAGCGAGTCCGAGCAGTCCAGCGCACCGCCGATCCCGCCCGGGGTGTGCCCGCAGGCCGAGCGTGGTGACGCCCAGTACCAGCACCCCCAGGACGGACGGATCCACGGCGGCGGCCTGTCGTTCGCGCCGGCCCCGGAACCGTGGCGGGCCAACCCGTCACTGACCGGTGCCGTGATGTTCTTCGCCCACGACGTCAACGGGCAGACCATGTCGGTGACGACGCGCTGGTTCTCCCAGCTCACCGTGGGGGCGCTCAGCACCGCCGAGGGTTTCACCGACACGAAGGCCTCAGCCGACTCGATCGTCTCCTGCATCTCGACGTCCAGTTTCATGCCCGGGTTCAGCGGCCGCAAGGACCTGCACTCCAAGGCGATCACCGTCGACGGCCGGCCGGCATGGACGATCCGGTCCGAGGTCAGGGTCGACGGCCACGACGTCGAGGGCAGTGTGTTCGACGTCGTGGTGGTCGACCTGGGCCATCCCGAGGCTCTCGGGTTCTTCGTCGCCGAGACCACCATCGGTGATCAGCAGCAGTTCGCGACGCGCGATCAGGTGATGAGCACCCTGGCGGTCGACTGACCTCGCCCGGTCATCCCAGACTGCGCACCGCCGCGGCGAGATCCGGCTGCGGGTTGGCCTTCGGCAGCGCGGCCACCACGTCGGTGATCGCGGTCTCGACGTCGGTCCCGAGCAGGACCCCGTACCGGGCGGCCACCGTGGGCGTACGACTCTGCGCGGCCACGCAGTGCAGCAACACGACGTGACCTTCGTCCCGCAGGGTCTGCACGGCCCGGGCGGCCTCGTCGATCGCGTACGCGAGGTTGGGGTTGTCGGCACGGCCGGAGTCGATGATCCGGAACTCGGCGTGGACGACCTCGCCCGGCACCTGATGGACACCCAACCGGGCCAGCGACACGACCGCGGTGACGTCGGCCGGCAGCTCGTCGAGGGCTGCCGCTCCGGACAGCCGCACGCCCGGGTCGTGGGGGTGCACCGCGTACGAGGTGAACCCGGGCCACGAGCTGTAGTCGAGCCGGTCCGTGGTCGGCCAGCCCTGCCGGTCGGGACGGCCACCTGCGATCGTGAGCACGGCGAGGTCGGCGAGGCTCTTCGCCGTACCCCGGGGCCAGCCGTGCAGGAGGCGACGCCACCGCCACGGGACGGCCGAGAAGCCCCAGCGTGCCCCGAGCAACGCACCGGCGATGCTGGCCACGGTGTCGGTGTCGTCCCCGATGCCGATGGCGGTCTCCAACGCCGCCACGAAGTGCCCGCACGCGAACGACCCGCTGGCCGGGTCGTCCTCCGGTACGGGAGTGTGCACGATGGCCGACCACGCGGCCTGGAACGCCGCGACGACGTACCCGTTGCTGTTGAACGTGGCCGGCGGCCGGGTCTCGGCCTCGGCGATGATCGCGCGCCAGCGATCATGGGACGCCGCGGGCAGGTGCTCCACCAGCTGCGACATGTCGGGGAACTCGCCGGTGACGATCGTCTGCCCGATCGCCAGGCACCACAGGGCACTCGCCTCCCCACCGACCGGATCGTGGTGGGTGAGGGCCGCGACCGCCATCGCGGCCTCGACGATGGCCGCCGAGTCGCCGAGGTGGGCCAGCGCGACCGGCGAGGTCCGCATCAACGTGCCGTTGCCGGCCGAGCGCCCGGACGCGTGGTGGGCACGTGCCGCGGCGGCCCGCATGGCTTCCGCACTCGGCTGCCGCCCGGCGGCGCCGAGCACCTGCCGGGTGAGGATCCCGACGTCGGGCGGGTGGCTGGCGTACCAGTCGGCGAAGAGTCCGGCGACGGCATCCAACGCGGACTCGTGGCGGAGGTCGGCGCCGGTGCCGGCGACCTCGGCGATCGCGTACGTCTGGGCCGTGTCGTCGGTCCACTCCCCCGGCGCGAACCCGCCCAGCCCGCCGCCGATCATCGCCGGGGCACCGTCGAGTCGGGCGGAGCCGAACTCGTAGCCCGCGCCGAGGGCGTCGCCGGTGGCAGCACCGACCAGCGCCCCGATGGCCCGGTCGGTCTGGGCGGCGTCGAGCTGCGGCCGCCGTACGCGCCGCCCCGCCGACCCCGCCGACCCCGCTGAGTGTTGCTGCTCTGCCACCATCGTTCCTCCTCGTTCGCCCCGTGTGGAAAGGCTTGTGTGACAAGGATCCCAGTCGGGTCCGACAGTTTCGGGCGGAACGGGTTCAGGCCCGGTCGTCGTCCTCGTCGTCGTTCCAGTTGGGGTCCTCGTCCCACTCCTCGTTGCGTTCGGCGGCGGTGGTCAGCGCGGCCTCGGCGGACTGGCGGTCCGGGTAGGGGCCGAGCCGGTCACTGGCCGGGCAGCCCTCGTACGGCTCGACGGTGCGGTGCTTGAGGCAGTAGTAGAAGTCACCCTGCGGCATGAGTTGGCCCTCCCGTTCTCGATCACGTCTCTGTCAGGACCAACCTAGCCACCACGCTCGGGCGCGGACGGGCGGACGGGTTCCGTACGATGGGGCGGTGACTCCTGTACGACCTGCCACGATCACCCCGCGACGACCGGTGCCGGCGAGCATCCCGCGCCCCGAGTACGTCGACAAGTCGCGCCCGAAGCCGTACCACGGCAGCCACGTGCAGTCGGCCGAGACCATCGAGAAGATGCGCGCCGCCGGCCGGCTGTCGGCCGACACCATCCAGGAGGTGGGTCGCCACATCAGGCCGGGGGTGACCACCGACGAACTGGACGCGATCGCGCACGAGTACATCTGCGACCACGGGGCCTACCCGTCGACGGTCGGCTACCGCGGGTTCCCGAAGGCGGTGTGCACCTCGATCAACGAGGTGATCTGCCACGGCATCCCCGACACCCGCCCGATGGAGGACGGCGAACTGGTCAAGGTCGACATCACCGTCTTCCTCGACGGGGTGCACGGCGACTCCTGCTACACCTTCTTCTGCGGTGACGTCGCCACCGAGGCGCGGTTGCTCACCCAGCGCACCCAGGAGGCCATGCTCCGTGGCATCAAGGCGATCCGGCCGGGGCGTCAGGTGAACGTGATCGGCCGGGTGATCGAGAGCTACGCGAAGCGGTTCGGGTACGGAGTCGTCACCGACTACACCGGGCACGGAGTGCACACCTCCTTCCACTCCGGACTGGTGATCCCGCACTACGACGAGCCGCGGTTCGACACGGTGATGGAGGCCGGGATGACGTTCACCGTCGAGCCCATGATCACCTTGGGCGGGATCGACTGGGAGCAGTGGGACGACGGCTGGACCGTGGTCACCCAGGACCGTTCGATGGTCGCCCAGTTCGAGAACACGATCGTCGTCACGCCAACCGGAGCAGAGATCCTGACGGTTCCGTCCACCCCACCTCCGCCGATCACCGTGTGATGATCAGCTCGACCGACCGGGTCCACTTGGAGCGCTGCCTCTCGCTGGCCGAGGAGGCGTTGGCCGCCGGCGACGAACCGTTCGGATCAGTGCTGGTGGCGGCCGACGGCAGCGAGCTGTACGCCGACCACAACCACGTCAGCGGTGGAGACGGGACCCAGCACCCGGAGTTCGCGATCGCCCGGTGGGCCGCCACACACCTGTCCCCCGCCGAACGGGCCGCTGCCACCGTCTACACCTCCGGCGAGCACTGCCCGATGTGCGCTGCCGCCCACGCCTGGGTGGGACTGGGCCGCATCGTCTTCGCGACGAGTTCGGCGCAGTTGGTCGCCTGGCTCACCGACTGGGGTGTCGACCCGGCTCCGGTCGCAGCGCTACCGATCCGTACGGTCGCACCGGACGTGCCGGTCGACGGGCCGGTTCTGGAGTTGGCCGACCGCGTCCGGGAGCTGCACCGCCGCCGTCATGCCGGCTGACGTGGGCCGTGCTCGCCCGACCGCGCCTCATTCGAGTAGCCAGCGCGGCACTCGGGCGCTGTACTCCTCGTACGCCTTGCCGAACCGGTCGCGCAGCGCCTCCTCCTCGAACGGCACCTGGACCTGGTCCATCACCAGCAGGAAGGCGCCGACCGGGGCCAGTGACCGGACCGAACCGAGCCACACCGCGTGGGCGACCAGCAGCCCGATCCAGCCCAGGTAGATCGGGTTGCGGGTGAGCAGGAACGGGCCACCGGCGACCAGGGCCCGGGAGTCCTCGGGCGCGTGCGGGTCAAGCGTCGTGCCGGCGCCGGTCACAGTCCGCACTCCGGTCACGATCAGCACGGCCGACAGTGCGGCGATCACCGACGCCAGCAGTCGAGGCAGGATGCGCCGGCGACGACCGGGCGGCGCCTCGGTGATCAAGAAGTCATCCGCCGCCGTGGTCTCCTGATCGTCGGATGCCTTGTCCTGCCCGGTTCCCGGCTCGGTGACGCCCGTCTCGACCGGAGCCTCGCTGCGGTCGTGGCGCTTCGTACGACGGCTCGCAATGAGCCGCTGTGCCAACGCCGCAAGGACGAACAGCACCGGGGACGCCGGGATCGGGATCCGCGGCGTGGTCGTACCGGGCCTGCTGCTCTGTGCTGATGTCATCGTGATCATGTCTCCTTCACGTCGGGACACATCATCGCACCACGGCGGCATGGTCCGGTGATCGGCGCTACCATGGTCGACGGACGAGTCGGCCGGGCGATCGCGGTGGGCAACCACTGAGGAAAGTCCGGACTCCACAGGGCAGGGTGGTGGGTAACGCCCACCCGGGGTGACCCGCGGGACAGTGCCACAGAGAACAGACCGCCCCCGTCCGCGGGGGTAAGGGTGAAACGGTGGTGCAAGAGACCACCAGCACCTCAGGTGACTGAGGTGGCTCGGCAAACCCCACCCGGAGCAAGACCAGACGAAGGCGTTCGAGGGCGGCCCGCCCGAGTCTTCGGGTAGGTCGCACCAGGCCACCGGCAACGGTGGTCGCAGATGGATGGTCGCCAGACGCCCACGGGCGCGAACAGAATCCGGCTTAGTGGCCGGCTCGTCCCTTCAAAAGTGCGCGGATCCGCCCCCAGTGGAGCGAACGCCGACAATGGGGGCAGATCTGCTCACTGGCGGCGGATTCACGAGGCCAACAACTCGAACTCGACCCGACGCTCGGCCGGATCGGCCCGGCTGAGCCTGACCCGCACCTCTTGGCCCAGCGGCAGGTCGGTGCCGAACACGTTCGCCTCCACGGCCTGGTCACCGACGACCACCCGCCCACGCTGCCGACCGTCCGTGCCGTCCTTGCCGTCCTTGCCCTTCTTGTCGTCCACGTCGACGATCACGCCGTCGAACACGTCGCCGACCCGACCGGAGAGCCGGTGGGCCTCGACCAGGTCGATGATCGCCCGCTCGTACGACTTCGCCCGCCGGTCGGAGGCCGACATCAGGTCCGGCAACGTGTCGAGGCTGGACGTGACCCACTCCGGCACCGGCTCCCCCGCGCACAGGGCGGCACAGACCTCGAGGGCCCAGCGGTCCACCAGCCGGCGCAGCGGTGCGGTGCAGTGGGCGTACGGCGTCGCCAAAGCTGCGTGCTCGGTGTTCTTGGGCGCCTCCCCCGAGAACGCGGTGTACCCGGCGCCCCGGAACAACGTGGTGCACGCGTTCAGCATCGCCGCGTGCGACGGCTCGCCCGGGTCGAGGCTCCGGACGAAGTCGGGGTACTCGACGGCGGCGCCCCACTCGATCCGCAACGCCCGCGCCGTCTGCCGCAGCCGCCGCAGCGACCGCTGCTCCGCCGGCGGCAGGGTCCGCAGGATCCCAATCCCCCCGTCGAGCATCAACCCCGCGGCCGCGATGCCGGTCAGCAACGAGATCTGGGCGTTCCAGCCCTCGACCGGCATCACGTCACGAAACACCAGCTCCCAGCTGCCGTTGCCGGTCTCGATCTCCTGCTCCGGGATCGGCAGGCTCACCCCGCCCCGGTCCCGCTCGACGGCTTCGCGGAGTTGGCCCACCTCGGCCAACAGCTGCAGCGACGGCGACGCCGTACCCCCGTCCAGTTGCTGTTGTACCTCTTCGTACGTGTGCTGGGCGGTGCTGCGGACCAGTGACCGCTGCACCCGGGCGTCACGGAACTGCCCGTCGGGGGCCACCACGATCCGCCACAGGAACGCCGGGCACACCTGGTCGGGCAGCAGGCTGGCGGCCGACTCGCTCAGCTCCGGCGGGTGCAGCGGGCTCTTGCGGTCCGGTGCGTACAGCGTCTGCCCGCGCTCGCGTGCCTCGCTGTCGATCGGGTCGCCGGCGGTGACGAACGCCGAGACGTCGGCGATGGCGTACCAGACCACGATGTCGTCGCCCTCGCGTTCCAGGTACATCGCCTGGTCGAGGTCCCGGGCACCCGGTGGGTCGATCGTCACCATCGGCAGGTCGGTCCGATCCTCGGTCGGCAGCCGCGGGTTCTCGACCGCCGTGACCGCCGCCGCCACCACCTCGGGCGGGAACCCGTCGGGCACCTGCATCTCCTGGCGCAGTTCGGCCAGCTCCTGGACCAGGCCGTCGGGTACGGAGCTGAAGTCGAGCTGGCGTGCCGGCATGGGCGGACCTTCCGTCGGTGGTGTCGACCAGTGGGTGTCGGCCCAGCCTAGCGACGGACCCCGGCCACCCCGGGCACCGACCTCACAGGCCCGACCGGTCGGAGCGCACCAGGATCCGGCCACACTCCTCGCACCGGATCACCTCGTCCTCGGGCGCCTCCGCATACGCCCGCAGGTCGGCGGCGTTCGCATCGATCTGGCACCCCGAGCAGCGTCGGTGCACCAGCTCGGCGGCACCGATCCCGGAGTGGGAGGTGCGGAGCTTGTCGTACGTCGCGATCAGCGCGGGCGGCAGCTCGGCGGCGATCCGGTCCCGTTCGGTCGTACGGGTGGCGGCCTCGGCGTCGATCTGGGTGGCGACCGCGTCCCGTTCCTGCCGGACCCCGGCCAGCTGCTCGGCGAGTTCGGTGACCTTGGCCCGGACGGCGTCACGCATCGTGGTCGCGTCCTCGACCTCCTGCATCACCTCGAGCTCCTCGTCCTCCAGCGTGCTGATCCGGCGGCCGAGGTGTTCGACCTCGTCGATCATGGTGGCCAGCGCCTTCGGGTCGGCGACCGAGCCGTCGTCGATCCGCTGCTGGTTGCGCTGCCGCCGCTCCCGGACCGGGACGAGGTCGGCCTCGGCCTTGGCCTGGACCAGCTCCAGGTCGCTGAGTCGGGTGTCGGCGGCGACCAGTTCCTCGGTCGCCTGCTCGTGCGCGGCCCGTACCTTCAAGAACCGTTCCTGCTCGGGCAGGTGGGACCGGCGGTGCCGCAACTGGGTCAGGACGGTGTCGACGGCCTGCAGCTCGAGCAGGCGGGCCTGGTCGGCAGGTGCTGCTTTGATGATGATCCCCCTCGCCACACGGATTTCGCGTGCCGGTCAGCCTACCCAGCCTCAGCGGGCGTTCCACTGCAGCAGGGCTTGGCCGTCCTTGTAGTCCCCCAGCACCGACACCGTGCCGGTCCCCAGCGGGAAGTGGTCACCCAGCGCGAGGTCCAGCCCGAGCCAGGTCAGCGTCAACGCCCGCAGCGAGTGCCCGTGGGCGAAGCAGGCCACCCGCTCGGCACCGCTCTGCCGGATCAGCGCGATCAGGTTCGTCATCCGCGCACGCACCTCGTCGGCGGTCTCGCCACCGGGCGACGGATGGGTCCAGACCGTCCAGCCGGGGACCTCCTCGCGGATCTCGGCCGAGGTGCGGCCCTCGTACTCGCCGTAGTTCCACTCGACCAGGTCGGGTTCGGTCACCAGCTCGGTGAACCCGGCGATCTCGGCGGTCCGGCGGGCCCGCAGCCGCGGGCTGCAGAGCACCAGTTGGTACGACGACGGATCGAGCTTGTCGCGCAGCGCCTCCGCCTCGGCCACCCCGTTGTCGGCCAGGTCCAGGTCGGTGTACGAGGTGTGGCGCCCCGAAGCACTCCACTCGGTCTCACCGTGTCGCATCAGATGGATCTCGGTCACGACGCACTCCTCGGCTTCGATCGTCACGGTCAGTCTGGCAGTCCGGCACCGCCGACCTACAGTGGGGGCGCCGGTGCGAGCCCCCACCGGACCTGCGGCCGGACCCGGCCCGCCTCGTCACGGAAGGAAAGCCCGCTGATCACCGCGATCGCCATCGTCTTGGCGCTGGTCGGTTCGGCCGTCAACGCGTACGCCGTCGTGCTGCAGCAGCACGCGGTCGACGTGACGGTCAGCGGTGACACCGGCGACCCCTCCCGTACGGTGTCGCTGCGCCGGATGCTGGCGCTGGTCCGCACTCCCGGCTGGGTGGCCGGGATCGGACTGGTCGTGGTCGCGGCCGGGCTCCACATCTGCGCCCTGGCGCTGGCGCCGATCACGGTGATCCAGCCGGTCGGCATCCTGGCGGTGTTGTTCGCCATCGTCTTCGCGTCGCGGCGTCGACGTCGGTGGCCCGGGCGGCGGGTGTGGCTGTCCGCCGGCATCACCGTCGGCGGCATCACCGGGTTCGTCGGCGTCGCCACCGCGTCGGTCACGAATGCCGGACACGTCCCCGACGAGTCGGTGCTCGTCGCCGCCGGCGTCCTGTTCGTGATCGCCGGGATCTGTTGTGTGGTGGGGATCGCGGGCCCGACGTGGCTGCGCTGTGTCGGCTGGGCGGCCGCCTGTGCGACGGTGTTCGGTCTGGCCTCGGCGCTGTTGCGCAGCCTCAGCCTCGCCGTCCGTGCGGGAACGGCCTGGCTGAGCCCGACCATGATCGGGATCGGGATCGGGCTGGTGCTCTGCTACACGATCGGCGGCTGGCTCGCCCAGCAGGCGTACGCTTCCGGCCCGCCGGAGATCGTGATGAGTTGCCTCACCGCGATCGACCCGCTGGTGGCGGTCTCCTTCGGCCTGGTGGTGCTGGGCGAGGGTGCCGGGATCGGCCCGCTGTCGATCGTCGGCATGATCATCGGCGGTGCGGTCGCGATCGCCGGCACCGTCGTCCTCGCCCGGCACCATCCCGAGGCCACCAAGGCCTACAGCTGACTCCGGTCACTCTGCGGAACGGGTCCGCCAGCGAACCGGCGTGCGGCTCGGCCTGCGTCCGTGATCAGACCCCGTACGGGATCAGGCCGCGGGTGATCTGCCAGGGCCGGCCGGCGGTGATCTCCGACACCACGAGTCGGCGCAACGAACTGTCGGTCGGCAGGGTCGCGGGGTCAACCTCACCGCGGCGTCGCCACAGGAAGAAGTAGGCGTCGGTGTTGCCGTCGGTGCTCGGCCCGTCGAGCTGCCAGCGGGCCTGGAAGCGGGCGGTGTTGGACGCCGGGTCCAACCGCGCCATCCGCGGGTCGAGCAGCCAGGAGCCGCAGTAGAACTCGCGGGTCGGGAAGTCGGCGAAGTGTTCGGCGAAGAACGCGCGCCCCCTCGCGAACGAGGTGTCGGCCGCCTCCGGGGTCAGCGGCCCGGTGCCGGGGATGTGGGTCGACACCACCCAGCGCGGCGTCGGGTCGGCGACCGGGTGATCGGGATCGTCGGCCTTCGGTTCGTACCACTGCAGGTTGAATTGCAGCCGCCCCATCGAGTACAGCGCCCCCGACCAGATGGTGACCAACCAGCCTTGGGCGTGCAGGCCGAACCTGCCGTACGTCTCCCGGTGCACCCGCACCTGCTGGCCCAGGTCGGCCAGCGACTCCCACGACACCTTGTCGGGGACACCACGGCCCTGATGGAACCGGCGCACCTCGGGGACGGCGGCCGCCAGCGCGACCAGCGCCACGATCCCCCAGCCGTGGCCGGGGATCGACGGAACCTCGTACGCCTCCTCCTCCATGCTGCCGAACACCGTCGGGCGGCGTTCGAACCCGCCCAACGTCTCGGCCAGGCGCCCGGCGGTGGCCACCGCCCGTTCCCGGGCGAGCCGGCCGGTCGCGGACTCGTCGGCCAGCAAGGTGGCGATGGCGGTACGGACGTCGGCCAGGTCCTGCCCGGCGAAGCCCAACTGCTGCCACGGTTCGGCGGCACCGCACAGCCGGGCGGACAGCCACGCCGTTTCCTGCCGGCTGCTCGGGTCGGAGTTCACGTCGTCCACCCTGCCACGGGCTTCGCCGCAGTGGGAGAATGCCACCCATGAGTGAGAAGCGCCCCGACCTGCCGAACCGCCAGTCCCCGTTCTCCGAGGCGTTCAAGGAGTTCATCGCCACCGACTGGGCACCGTACGACTCCGAGCTTCCGACCGCGCTGCCGGCGACCGGGCACACCCCGGCACGCCGCAACGCGATCAGCGCCCAGTTCCCCGGTGACCGGCTGGTCATCCCGGCCGGCGGGTTGAAGGTCCGCTCCAACGACACCGACTTCCGCTACCGGCCGCACTCGGCGTTCGCCCACCTCACCGGCCTCGGCACCGATCGCGAGCCCGACGCCGTCCTGGTGCTGGAGCCGGTCGACACCGACGACACCCCCTCGGGCGGGCACCGCGCCACCTTGTACTTCAAGCCGCGCGCCCCGCGTACCGATGAGGAGTTCTACGCCAACGCGCGGTACGGCGAGATGTGGGTCGGGCAGCGGGAGTCGCTGGCCGAGATGGCCGCGCTGACCGACCTCGAGGTCGCCCCGATCGACCAGCTCGCCGACGACCTGGCCAAGGACGTCGACTCCACCCGGGTCCGGATCGTGCGGGGCGCCGACGAGGCACTGACGGCACGGCTCGACGCGCTGCGCACCGAGCACGAGGTCACCGTCGACGAGGCTCTCGACGACGCGCTGACCGTCGCGCTCAGCGAACTGCGGCTGCGCAAGGACGCCTTCGAGGTCGAGCAGATGCGGCTCGCATGCGAGAAGACCGCCGAGGGGTTCGCCGCGGTCGCCGCCGACCTGCCCGAAGCCGTACGACGGGGTCGCGGCGAACGCTGGGTGGAAGGGGTGTTCGGGCTGTACGCCCGGCACGCCGGCAACGCGGTCGGCTACGACACCATCGCCGCCTCCGGTGACCACGCCAACACCCTGCACTGGATCCGCAACGACGGTGAACTGCGCGAGGGTGACCTGTTGCTGCTCGACGCGGGCGTCGAACTCGACACCCTCTACACCGCCGACATCACCCGGACCCTGCCGGTGTCGGGCACGTTCTCCGACGCCCAGCGCAAGGTGTACGACGCGGTCCTCGAGGCACAGGAGGCCGCGATGGCGGTCTGCCGTCCCGGTGTCGCGTTCGCCGACGTCCACAAGGCCGCGATCACCGTGATCGCCAACCGACTGCACGAGTGGGGGCTGCTGCCGGTCACCCCGGACGTCTCACTGGACAAGGAAACCGGTGGCCACCACCGACGCTGGATGGTGCACGGCACCTCCCACCACCTCGGCATCGACGTCCACGACTGCGCCCAGGCCCGGACCGAGCACTACCGCGAGGGCACGCTCGAAGAAGGCATGATCATCACCGTCGAGCCCGGCATCTACTTCAAGTCGACCGACCTGCTCGTTCCCGACGAGTTGCGCGGCATCGGGGTGCGGATCGAGGACGACATCTTGATCACCGCCGACGGGTACGAGAACCTGTCGGCCTCGCTGCCCCGGACCGCCGACGACGTCGAGGCGTGGCTGGCACCACTTCTTCATGATCAACCACGCCTCCATGATCAGCGGTCGGGAGGCGCGGACCGATGACCGCTCTGCTGCGCGCCGAAGAGCTCGCCCTGCTGCTGATCCGCCCCAAGGGTGGCTGGCAGGCGAGCCGGTACGACGTCGCCGACATCCTCGCCGGCGGACTGCTGGGCGAGCTGGCCGACGAGGAACAGATCGATCGCCGGGTCGACGCCGGCGACTTCTGGGGTCGTCGCCGCGTCCACACCGACGGCTGGGAGCCGCCGCCCGATCCGTCACTTGCCCGGGTCTGGCACGTCGCCGACCAGGGCAAGAGCGCCACCTCGGTGCAACAGGCGGTCGCCAAGTTCGCCATCGACGAGGTGGTGGGCAGGCTGCAGGCCCGCGAGCTGGTCACCGTCACCAAGCGGGCGGTCCTCGGCGACAAGGTCGAGCTGATGGACACCTCGACCCGCGATGCGATACGCACCCGGCTGCGCGCGATCATCCTCGACGGTGTCGAGGTCACCGACCGGGACCGCAGTCAACTGTGGCTGCTGCACCACACCCACCAATCACCGGTGCTCCGCGACGCGATGCGCGAATGGCTCACCATCCACCGATTCGTCCGCGACCTCGGCCGCCCCGAGTGGCCCGAGAAGGCGGCCATCGACGTCGTGCAGGGCCGGGCGGCCGCGGTGGCCTCGGCCTGACGCACCTTGAGCTCGTCGAAAGGCCCCTGAGCTCGTCGAAAGGGCCTTGAGCTCGTCGAGAGGCTCGTGGGAATGGGCGCCACAGCGACATGTCTGGACGTATGTGTCACCGACGTCGCTCAGACGCCCTTCGTTACGAGCGGATGGGGTCAGACCTCGTCAGTGGGCCCGCTCGACGGCTGCTGCGCCGGGGGTGGGTTGGTGAAGGCGGCGGCCCGGGCACCGGGCATGGTCGCCAGCAACTCACGGGCCTGCTGCACCGTCTTGTGCTCACACAGGACCTCGTACTTGGTCGCGACGGTCTGCGAGACCGACGTGAAGTCGCGGCGGCCACCGCTCATCGCGTAGGCGATCGACTGGAAGACCATCGAGATCAGGATCGCCATCACGATGGTGACCAGCAGCATCACGAGAACGTTGGGCACCTGCACGAAGATCAACAGAATGAGGCCGATCAGCAGACCGGTACCGACCCCCGACACCGCGGCGTTGCTGATCACCGATCCCCAGCTCTTGCGCCCCAGCACCCGTTCCACCGACTTCAGATCGGTGCCCACGATGCACAGGTTCTTCACCTCGAACCGCTCGTCGGCAAGGAAGTCGACCGCCTTCTGGGCCTCAGCGTAGCTGTCGTACACCGCGACGGAGTGGGGGTACTCCAACTCGAAGATGGAGCTCGGCTGATGCAGTGACTGGGCCATGACGTGACTCCGTTCCGCGGGATTCACCCCAATCTAGCCTGTCGGGCCGCCGTGCAGCGATGACCACCCCGGACCGGTGTAACCTCCCTCACGTCAAGCCGACGACGTACCCGCACCACAGATCCGTACCCATCATCAGCAGGGGGAGTTCCATGTTCGAGCAGGCACTGGCAGACCTCGATGTCGAGAAGTTCTGGCGGGACGGATACGCCCTGCTGCCGGACGCCTACACCGACGACGAGGTCGAGACCATGCGTGAGCAGGTCCGCCAGCACAACCAACGCGGGGGCGAACTCGCCGCCGGGCCGCTGCGCCACGTGCTCACCGACGGCCGGATGGTGCAGGTCTCCCGCAAGCTGCTCGGGACCGACGACATCATCTACGGCGGCGACAGCTCCGCCACCATCAACGGCAAGATCCGTGCCTGACACAAGGACAACACCGACCGCGAGGATCCGAACGCCCCGGACTGGGACGACCGCTACACCCAGCTCCGATTCGGTGTCTACCTGCAGGACCACACCGAACACACCGGTGGGCTGAATCTCAAGATCGGCTCGCACGACATCTGCGACCTCACCTCCAGCAAGACGATCTACGTCCGCAACCGGCCCGGTGACCTGCTGGTGTAGAGCATGCGGATGACCCACTCCGGAGCCGGCACCCTGCTCAAGGACCCGAACGCCCCGCGCGACCCGGAGCCCAACGAGTGGAACGCCTTCCCCGACGACGAGATCGCCCCCGCCCACGACGAGCGGATGGCCGTCTTCGTCCACTTCGGTGCCAACGACAAGCACGCCGATCGCTACCTCGACTACCTCAAGACCCGCACCTACATCGTGAACGGCTGGCGCAAGCACCCGTTCACCCCGGAGGTCCTGGCCGAGCTGGCGGCCGGCGGCCTGACCGTACGCGACATGCCCAGCGAGGTGATGGACGACAAGCGGGCCGGGCTCAACGAGAAGTGGCAGCCCTTCTGGTACCCGGGCATCGCCGCGCCTGAACCCCAGGTGATCGAGAAGGTCGTGGAGGTCCCGGCGAAGACGGTGTACGTGGAGCGCGCGCCCTACTCCGCACCGCAGCGGCAGGGCTTCTTCAAGCGGTACGGCCGGGCCACCAAGCGTCGACTGACCGGGGTTCTGAAGGGCGCCCGACAGGGGTGGCAGGACGCGGAGCCGAAGGCCCGCAAGGAGGCGCGTGCCGCCGGCCAGAAGTCCGGCCCGGCCAGCTGACGGCCCTCAACTGTGACCGAGGGCGCGGAGGTCGGCCAGTGTGTCGGCCGCTGCCGCTGACTTGTCGTCGCGGTAGCGCAGCACCCGGGCAAACCGGAGGGCAACCCCACCCGGGTACCGCCTCGAACGCTGCACCCCGTCGATGGCGACCTCGACGACCTGTTCGGGCCGCAGCTCGACCACCCAGTCGCCCCGCGCCACCGCCTCCGGGACGACGGCCAGCTCGGTGAACCGATCGGTCTGCCAGCGCAGCATCTCGTCGGTCATCCCCTTGAACGTCTTGCCCACCATCACGAAGCCACCACCATCAGCGGTTGGCACCCGGGCACCGAGGTGGATGTTGGACAGCCAGCCCCGTCGGCGGCCGCTCCCCTGCTCCACGGCCAACACCACCAGGTCGAAGGTGTGGCGCGGCTTCACCTTCACCCACCCGGCACCACGCCGTCCCGCCTCGTACGGTGCAGTCGGATCCTTCACCACGACGCCCTCGTGCCCGGCCGCGACCACCTCGTCGAAGAAGCTGGCCGCGCGGTCCGCGTCGGCGCCGATGACGCGTCGGAGCCGGTGGCGGTCGTCGACCAGTCCGTCCAGTCGGGTGAGCCGGTCGATCAGCGGCAGGTCGAGCAGCGGTTCGCCGTCCAACCACAGCAGGTCGAAGAAGGCCGGCAGCAGCCGGTCGCCGACCGCACCCGGATCGACCTGGGTGGCGGTGCGGGCCGCGGTGTCCTGGAACGGTCGTGCGCGACCACCGGCATCGGTCGCCAACACCTCGCCGTCCAGGATCACGTCGTCGGTGGGCAGCGCGGTGACGACCTCGACCACGTCGGGCAGCCGTTCGGTGATCTCGTCGAGGCTGCGAGTGAACAGCCGCACCACCACGCCCTTTTCGGGATCGACGAACTTGTGCGCCTGGATCCGGATGCCGTCGAGCTTGGTGTCGACCACGACCTCGGATCCGACCTTGGTCACCGCTGCCGCCACGTCCGGGGCCGAACTCGCCAGCATCGGCCGTACGGCCTGCCCCACCCGGGCGGTGAACGCGGCGACCGCCGGCTCCCCCTCGGTCAGGGCCGCCACCGCCACCGGCGCGGTCGAACCGCGCAACATCGCCGCCCGCCGCAGCACCCCGATCGGGACCCCGGACGCCGCGGCGACCGCGTCCAGGATGGCGGCGTCGAGGGCGCCCTGTCGTACCTCCCCCGACAGCAGGCCACGCAACAGGCGCTGTTCGTCGGCGGTCGCGGCGCCGAACAGGGCCTGCACCGCCGCTCGCCGCTCGGTCTGGGAGCCGGCGCCGGTCAGCGCGGCGACCCGCTCCAGTTCGGCGTCGACTGCCAACACCTCCAGCGTCGGCTCCGTGGCCGGCTCCGGCAGCGCGGTCAACGAGGCCCAGCCGACCCCGGTGCGTCGCTGTCGCAGCTCGCCCGCGAGGTACGGGACCACCACCTCGAGGTCCTGCGGTTCCGTGCGGGACAGCAGCTCCGCCAGCAGGTCACGCTTGGCCAGCCGCGACGAGGTGGCGGCGACCGCCTTGGTCACCTCGGACACCTCGATCAACAACATGGCCCCAAGCTAGCCTCACCAGTCCATCCGTGTGGGTAGGCTGTCCCGGTCGCACGACCGAGAAGGTGTCGTACGCCGACAGCCGGATGACCGGACGACAGAGGGGACGGGGAGGTGACGATGGCGGTACCCGACTTCGCGCGCCGCTCCACCGTCGGCCGCGTGTACCACCATCGCCGGGTGCTGCGGATCATGGTGCAGCGCGACCTCCGCGTCCGGTACGCGCAGAGCTTCCTCGGCTACCTCTGGACCATCCTGGACCCGCTGGCGATGTCGCTGGTCTACTTCGTGGTCTTCGCCCTCATCTTCAAGCGGGCCGAGGTCGGCTACAGCCCGTACTTCCTGTTCCTGATCACCGGGCTGCTGCCCTGGCAGTGGTTCAACGCCTCGGTGGTGGAAGGGGCCCGGGCCCTGTTGGCCGAGGCGAAACTGGTCCGCTCGACCCGGCTCCCCCGTGAGCTGTGGGTGGCGCGGGTGGTGATCGCCAAGGGCATCGAGTTCGTGTTGTCGTTGCCGGTGCTGATCGTGTTCACGATCGCCTACATCATCCGGGGTGAGGCCCAGCTCGACTGGCAACTGGTGCTGATACCGGTGGGCATGGCACTGCAGTTCGTCCTGCTGACAGGGCTCGGCCTGCTGCTGTCGCCGATCCAGGTGCTGGTCAACGACACCCAGCCCGTGGTGCGGATCGTGCTGCGTGTGCTGTTCTACGGCACGCCCATCATCTACACCGTCGACCACGCACCCGGGTGGTTGGCGACCGTGCTCTGGTTCAACCCGATGAGCGGCATCCTCGAGTTCTACCGGGCCGGATTCTTCCAGCAGGCGTTGCGGCTGGAGCCGATCGTGATCAGCGTCGTGATGTGCGTCGGCATCTTCGTCCTGGGCCGATTCGTCTTCAAGCGGCTCGAACGTTCGGTGCTGAAGGAGATCTGATGGCCGATTCCGCACCGGTGATCCGGGCCCACGACGTCGGGATCGAGTTCTACCGCTCCCGCAAGCGCAACCTGTCGATCCGCGAACTCATCTTCAAGCGCCGGACGACCCACCCGACCGAGACGTTCTGGGGGCTGCGTCACGTCTCCTTCGATGTCGGAAGGGGCGAGGCCGTGGGCCTCGTCGGCGCCAACGGGGGCGGCAAGTCGACGCTGCTGAAGATGATCGCCGGGGTGCTGCTGCCCGACGAGGGATCGGTGCGCGTCAGTCAGGGTGTGGCCCCGCTCATCGAGCTCACCGGCGGGTTCCTCGGCGATCTGTCCGCCCGCGAGAACATCTTCCTCACCGCGGGCCTGCACGGCCTGACCCGGGAGCAGGTGGAGGAACGGTTCGACGAGATCGTCGACTTCGCCGGGCCGCAGGTCCGCGACGGTCTCGACATGCCGTTCCGCCACTTCTCCTCGGGCATGCAGGTCCGCCTCGGGTTCTCGGTGATCACCACCCTCGACGAGCCGATCGTGCTGGTCGACGAGGTGCTCGCGGTCGGTGACCGCGCGTTCCGGGAGAAGTGCTACACACGCATGGAAGGGATGCTGGCCGACGGCCGCACGCTGTTCCTGGTGTCGCACTCCGAGCCGGACCTGCGCCGGTTCTGCACCCGAGGGCTCTACCTGCGCAGTGGCGAATTGGTCTCCGACGACTCGATCGACTCGGTGCTCAAGCAGTACAACACCGACAACGACTGACCCGGCCCGCCCGTCAGCGGGCCGCGACGGCGGCGACCACACCCTCGGGGTCGGTCACGTCGACCACCACCGAAGTCGCCCCACCCGCCAACAGTCCGGTGACCTGATCGGCGTCGGAGGTTCGGACGAACCGGGTCGCGGCCCCGTCCGGCCAGTCGACCCCACCACGGGCCACCGCGTCGACCACGGCTGCCCCCTGTGCCAGCAGCCCCGTCGCACCGACCCGGGCCAGCTCGGCGGGCGTCGTCACGACCTCACCCAGGTCGCCGATCCGACCGGCCCGCCGGTGCTCGGCCAACGCCGCCCGCACCTCGGCCGACGCACCGACCGGCACCATCGCCCACGCGACACGCCGTTGGCCGAGCTCGGCGAACGCGCGTTCCAGCTCGACCTGCAGGGCAGTCCCCGACGTCGGCTCCGTCAGCACCAGCACCACGCCCAGCCGCTGCTTCACCGCCGGATCGGTGGCCTGCCGGTACGCCCCGGCATCGCCACTGTCCACCACCGCGTGGGACACCCCGTGGGCGACCGCGATCCGCGCGAGGTCCCGCCACTGCGTCCCGTCCGCCACACCGGAGGCAGGGTGGTACCGGCCCATCACGACCTGCGACATCCCGGACAGTCCGTGTGAGACCCGGCCCGACATCGGTCCGGTCCGCAACCGACCGACCCGTTCCATCAACTCGATCCAACTGATGCCGATCGGGTCGGCCACCCGGTCGAACACCCGGCACGCGATGTCGTAGTCGTCCAGGCAGTCCACCGTCGCGCGAAAACGGAAGATGTCCCGCGGCGCCTGGCGTGGTACGTAGTCCAGTTCGTCGACCGCCCGGCGGATCCACGGGGTGACGTGCTCCCGGTCGTACGGGTCGGTCGCCTCGCGTGCGGCACGGCGCAGCAACCCGACCGGGAAGCCCTCGCAGCCGATGCCTTCCGGTGCGTCGTCGACGTTGTTGCGTCCGTACACCTTGCCCTGCTCGACCATCGCGCCGAGCAGCTCGTCGATCACGTCGGCGTCACAGATCGGGTTGTCGCCGGTGAGTCGGACCACCATGTCGTCATCGGTCAGGTCCGCGGTGGCCGCCACGAACCGGCCCAGCACGTCGTCCAACGGGCCCCGCAGCACGGGGATGCCGACCGCGTCGAGGTGGTCGGCGATCCGGCCGTCGTAGTGCTCGTCACTGGTCGCCACGATCACCTCGTGCCCGCTGCGCGACGCCCGGCGGGCGACCAGCTCGATCAACGGCATGCCTGCCAGGTGCAACAGCGCCTTGCCCGGCAGCCGCGACGAGTTCAGTCGGGACTGGATGACCACACGGGTACGCATCGGCACCACCTCTCTCGAAAACCAGAGGACCAGTTGATCACGAACGACCGGCGAACAGCCCGGTGAACGCGTCGACGACACGCCGTCGACCCCGGCCGTCCACCAGTCGCCGGCCCGCCTGCTGCAGCTGCCGTCGGCGTGGCCGGTCACCGAGCAGCACCGCCAACTCGCCGCGGGCCTCCTCGCGGGCCACCGGGTCGTCGCGCAGCCGGTCGAGCTCACCGATCGCGACGGCGACCCCGGTGTCGGTGGTGCGTCGGTAGCCGGCGAGTTGGTTGTCGACCACGCAGACGACCCCGGTCGGGATCCCGAGGCAGAGCAGCTCCCACACCGAGCTGCCTGCGGCACTCACCGCCGCGTCACAGCCCACCGCCAGACCCGGCAGGTCGTCGACCACCGGGTGCAGCTCCAACTCCACCCCGGGCACCGGCGGCAGCCCCGCCAACCGGTCGGCCACCTCGGACCGACTCACCACCGCGACCACCCGGACCGGCCGCGCCAGCTCGCGCAACAGCCCGATCACGACCTCCGCGCCGCCGTACGCGTCGGTGCCGCCGAACACCACGAGCAGCCGTGGCGTCCGGTCCCCGCCGTGATCCAAGGCCTGATCGGGGACGAGGCCCCGCCGGTCGAGCACCTGGTCCCGCAACACCACGTGGTCCAACCCCGCCAGCATCCGCGCCCCGGGCACCGGCAGCCTGTCGGCGACCACCGCGTCGAGGTTCTGGTCGACGTACAGGTCCGCGTGCTGGTGCAGCCCGAAGGTGTCGTCGACCATCGTCATCACCGGCACCCCGGCGGCGCGCAACGCGGCCCCGAGGTCGGCCGACAGGTGGTAGCCGTCCAGGTCGATCCCGGCGGCCCCGAGTCGGCTGACCTGGTCCACCAGGGCGGCCGGGCCGCCGGCGAGGTCAGCGGCCGGCGTCATCGTCAACCCGCGGGCGGCAACCTGACCGGCGGCCCAGTCCAGTCCCCCGGTCGAGCCGAGCAGGTGCACCCGGTGGCCCCGGTGTTGCAGTTCCTCGGCCAGCGCGAGACTGCGCAGCAGATGGCCCACCCCCATCTGCGGGGAGCAATCGGTACGGATCACCACCGGCTCGTCGGCTGGTGTCGATTGCGGGGCTGCCACGGGTTGGATGCTAGCCTGCATGCGGCTGTCGACCGTTGATCGGGAGATCCGGATCACGCGTGACGACATCCCCACTTGCCACACAGATGCCCGGAGTTGCCCATGAACGCCCCTGCTGACGCGAACGCCCCTGCTGGCTCGACCGACGTTGCCGGCTCGACCGTCGGTGCCGGATCGAGCAGCCTCGCCGGCTCCTCGGTGCTGGTCACCGGTGGTACCGGATCGTTCGGCAAGGCGTTCATCCGGCGGCTGCTGGACGACGTCGGCCCGAAGCGGATCGTGATCTTCTCCCGTGACGAGCTGAAGCAGTGGGAGGTCCGGCAGCACTTCGGCGACGACCCGCGGTTGCGCTGGTTCATCGGTGACGTCCGCGACCTCGACCGGCTGCGCCGTGCCATGCACAAGGTCGACTACGTGGTGCACGCGGCCGCGCTCAAGCAGGTCGACACCGGTGAGTACAACCCGTACGAGTTCGTGAAGACCAACGTGCTCGGCAGCCAGAACGTGATCGAGGCGAGCATCGACGCCGGCGTGAAAAAGGTGGTCGCCCTGTCGACCGACAAGGCGTCCAGCCCGATCAACCTGTACGGCGCCACCAAGCTGACCGCCGACAAGCTGTTCATCAACGGCAACCACTACGCCGCCGCCTACCCGACCCGCTTCGCGGTCGTCAGGTACGGCAACGTCACCGGCTCCCGCGGCTCGATCGTGCCGAAGTTCCGCGCCCTCCACGAGGCGGGCGAGTCGCTGCCGATCACCGACCTGCGCTGCACCCGGTTCCTGATCACGCTGCCCGACGCGGTCCAGATGGTGCTCGACACCTTCGGCCTGATGACCGGCGGCGAGCTGATCGTGCCGCACATCCCGTCGCACATGGTGACCGACCTGGCCCAGGCCATCGCCCCCGGCGCCAAGATGCACGACATCGGCCTGCGCCCCGGCGAGAAGCTGCACGAAGAGATGATCAGCCCCGAGGAAGGCCGCCGCGCGCTCATCATCGCCGGCGGGAAGTACTACATGATCCAGCCCGAGCTGGCGACCTGGGGGTACGAGGCTCCCGCCGACGGGGTGCCGGTGCCGGACGGGTTCCGCTGCGCCTCCGACGTGAACGACCTGTGGTACTCCGCCGAGGACATCGCCAGGGTGCTGGCCGAGAACCCGTGACCACGTCCCTCGCCACACAGCGAGGGCAGGGCTCGACCACCGGGACGACCGATCCGGCCCCTCGCCGTACCACCTGGCAAGGGGTCGCCACGGTGCTGCTGTGTGCGGTACCGGTGCTGTTCGTGATGGCCGTCGGGTGGCGGCAACGCTGGGTCTCCGACGACGGCTGGATCAACCTCCGCGTCGTCGACCAGTTCTTCGCCGGCAACGGTCTGGTGTTCAGTGCCGGGGAGCGGGTCGAGGTGACCACCAGCACGCTGTGGCTGTGGCTGCTGATCGCCGG
The DNA here is from genome assembly GCF_050157065.1 of Carbonicoccus niuqiaonis. Taxonomy (GTDB): domain Bacteria; phylum Actinomycetota; class Actinomycetes; order Propionibacteriales; family Propionibacteriaceae; genus Avipropionibacterium. Next base: position 1,222,320 of record NZ_CP189573.1, on the reverse strand, counting down.
CCAGGCGGTCACCCGTGGCCCCGAGTACGGTCTGGTCGCGGTGGTGCTCGGGGTCGTGCTGAGCGGTTTCGGTGTGGCCGTCGGGCTTGACGCAGCCCGGCGGGCCTGGCGCTTCGCCTTCGGCGGCGACCCCGGCACGCGGCACTGGTTCTTGCTGCCGATCGGGGCGATCGGGTTCGTCGCGCTGCCGCCGGTGTGGGACTTCGTGACCAGCGGCCTGGAGACCGGACTCATCTTCGCCTGGCTGGGTGGCTGCTGGTGGCTGCTGGTCCGCACCCTCGAACGTCGTCCCGCCGGCCCGGTGCCGCTGCGCCACGTGGTGGCCCCGGCCGTGGTGATCGGGCTCGGGCCGTTGATCCGCCCCGACCTGGCCCTGGTGGCCGGCTGCTTCGGGTTGGCGTTGTTACTGGTGCAGGGCTGGGCCCGCGGCAGGGCGCTGTTGACCATCGGCGTCGCCGCTCTGCTCCCGCTGGGATGGGAGGTGTTCCGCGCCGGCTACTACGCGACCCTGGTGCCCAACACCGCACTGGCCAAGTCGGCCGGGAGCAGCAGCCTGGCCCGCGGCCTGGACTACCTGGCCGACCTGGCCCTGCGCTACTGGGTCATCGTCCCGGTCGTGCTCGCCCTCGTCGCGGCGTCGCTGCTGGGCCGCCGACTGTGGCGACGGTCCGGCCTGCCCGGAGTGGCGGTGGTCGCGGCACCGGTCGTCGGTGCGGGGCTGCACGCGGCGTACGTGACGTACGTGGGCGGCGACTTCATGCACGGCCGGCTGTTGCTGCCGGCCACGATGGCGATCCTGCTGCCCGGCTTCGCAGCACCGCTGGTCCGGTTGCGACAGCCGGTGGCGGCCCTGCTGTGCGCCTCGACCCTGGCCTGGGCCGCGATCGCCGCGCTGCCGGTGCGGACCACGTACGACGTCGGGTGGGACCCCAGGACCGGGATCGCCAACGAACGGGCCTTCTGGTGGCACCGGGCCGGGTCGTCGATGGTCACCATGGGCGACCTCGCGAACCTCGACCGGGCCAAGTTCGGGCTCCGCGTGCGGGCGGAGGCGGACGCCGGGAGGCGCTACTACTGGACCCGGGGCCGGGAACTGCCGGTCGCCGACGGCTTCGACGTCGTGGTCGAGCACGGCAACCTGGGCGTGGTGGGGATGACGGCCGGCCCGGCGGTGTACCTGGCCGACCCGTACGCCCTGGCCGACCCGATCGGGGCCCGGTTGTCCGGCCCCGGTGCCGTCGTCTCACTGGACCGCCAGCGCCCCGGCCACACCGAACGCCCCCCGGTGTGGCGCCGTGCACGGTTCGTCGCTCCCGATCCGAACGACGAGCAGGCGCTGCGCGACGCCCGGGCCGCCCTGCAGTGTGGCGAACTGGCCGAACTGCAGCAGGCCCTGCACGATCCGATGACGCCGGGACGGTTCGGCCGCAACCTGCTGCTGGCGACCGGCTTCACCATCATGGCGATTCCTGCGGACCCGACCGAGGCCCGGATGGTTTTCTGTGACTAGCGACGCTTTCCCGGTGACCAACCGGCCCACCCGACAGACCCCACCCGACAGATGAGGACCCGAACCATGCTGCCGTACGGACGCCAGACGATCGAGGACGACGACATCGAGGCGGTCGCCGCCGTCCTGCGTGGTGACTGGCTGACCACGGGGCCGACGGTCACCGCCTTCGAGGAGGCGTTGGCCGCCGCCGTCGGGGCACCACGCGTGGTGTCGTGCACCAGCGGCACGGCAGCCCTCCACATGGCCTACGCCGGGGCCGGCGTCGGACCCGGCGACGAGGTGATCACCACCCCGATGACGTTCGTCGCGACCGCCAGCTCTGCGGTCGCCCTGGGCGCGAAGGTCACCTTCGTCGACGTGGAGCCCGACACCGCCAACATCGACCCGGCCGCCGTCCGGGCCGCCATCACCGACGACACCGCGGTGGTGGCCGCGGTCGACTACGCCGGTCATCCGGCCGAGTTGGACGAGCTCAACGAGATCGCCCACGCCCATGGCGCCCTGACCGTCGAGGACGCCGCCCACTCGATCGGCGCCACCTACCGGGGCCGCCCGGTCGGCTCGGTCGCCGACCTGACCACGTTCTCGTTCTTCCCGACCAAGAACATGACCACCGCCGAGGGTGGCGGCGTCGCGGCCCTCGACCCGGCGATCGCCCAGGCGGTGCACGAGTTCCACTTCATCGGGCTGGTGCGCGACCGCGACCGGATGCGCTACCCCGACGAGGGACCCTGGCACCAGGAGGTCCACTCGTACGGCGTGAACTACCGGCTGCCCGACGTGCTGTGCGCGCTCGGGCTGAGCCAGCTCGCCAAGCTGGCGCGGTTCAAGGCGCGGCGGACCGAAATCTTCGCCCGCTACACCGAAGGGCTGGCCGACGTCGCCGGCGTCACCCCGCCGGTGGTCCGTGACCACGTCGACCCGACCTGGCACCTCTACCCCGTCCGGATCCTCGACGGTCGGCGCCGTGAGGTGTTCGACTCGATGCGGGAGCGCGGGATCGGGGTCCAGGTCAACTACCTGCCGGCCCACTGGCACCCGCTGTTCGAGGACCAGGGCTACCGTCGGGGGCAGTTCCCCCACGCCGAGCAGTTCTATGCCGAGGAGTTGTCGTTGCCGATGTGGCCCGGGCTGACCGATCAGCAGGTCGACCAGGTCATCGGGGAGTTGCGCACCAGCCTCAGCGCCTGACCGGATGCCCCGGCGGTAGAATGTGCCGACCGATCACGAGAGGTGACGATGCACACAGCCAACCACTATTACGGCCACGCCCACGTGATGGCTCAGTACGCAGGGCTGGCCGAGGTACCCCGGATCTGGGGCTACCTGCAGCACGGCTGGAACACCGTCGACGGGTATGCCGTCGGGCACCAGTTCACCGACGGGTTCACCAAGCTGGTGTGGTCCGAGGCGTGTGCCCGACGCGGTTGGCAACTCGGCCTGCGTGACTACATGGTGGTGGGTGCCCCCTTCGCGTACCTGCTGGAAATGGAGCGACAGCGCGAGTGGCTCGCCTCGTCCCCCCGACGTGAGGGCACCATCGTGTATCCCTTCCACGGTTGGGAACAGCAGCACGTGCTCGGCAGCCACGCCCACTACATCGAGGAACTCCGCGCGGTCGAGGGCGACGTGCCGATCACGGTCTGCCTGTACTGGAACGAGTACCGGCAGGACCATGTCCGCAAGGTGTACGAGCAGGCCGGCTTCCGGGTGATCACCCACGGCTACCGGGGCTTCATGTGGAAGGGCACCGACACACAGTTCCTGCACAAGCAACTGGCGGAGCTGCGTCGGCACAGCCGGGTCGTCAGCAACCGCATCAGCACGGCGATCTTCTACGGTGCCGCCACCGGCGCCGATGTCGGCATCTACGGCGACCCGATGCTGCTCGAGGCCGAGCGGGCGCAGCTGGGTGGCCCGGCCAAGCCGTTGCGGCTCTGGCCGGAACTGCACACCCCACACATCCCGCGCAACCTCGCCGCGCAGCAGGCGCGGCTGGAGCTCGGTACCGATGAGCTGCTGAGCCCGGCCGAGATCCGCCAGGCCTTCGGCTGGCAGCACGCACTTCGCAGTGAGCGGGGCGAGGGACTGGAGACGTCCCCGACCGGCGACAGCCTGTCCGAGGACTCGAGTGCCCCGCCGGCCACCCTGCCGACCGACGACCAGGCCGCCCAGTTGGAGGAGACCACCGCCTGAGTCGGGGCAACGCGGAGCGTTCGCGTCCCCAGGCGTCAGCGCATCAGTTTGCGCATCTTGTCCAGCATGCCGGGTGGCACCATGCGCATCGCGGTGCGGCGTACGCCTTGGGCCATCTGTCGGCCGGGCCAGGTGAGCGCACGGCCCACCCTGAACGACGCCGACCGGCGAATGTCACCGAGGTTGCGCTCCACCGCGGCCATCCGCTGTTCCCGTGTCCGCAGCGCGGCTTCGAGCCACATCACCTGGCCCTGCCGCACCTCGAGCTCGGTCGCCATCCGAGACGCCTTCTGGACCGACTCACGGTAGCCACGGGCAGGTGCCGGCATCGCGGTGAACTGAGACTCCCCCGCCGCCACCTGCTCGGCGACGACCTCGTCACGCCGCCCACTGGGCACCTCCTGGAGGATGCACCACCAGTCCGCCTCGACCGTGGCGGCCTGCGCAACCAGGTGCTCGGTGTCCTCGACACCAGCCATGATCAACAGCGTGGTCGTGAGCTCGTCGGGTGAGATGTCGGTCCGCCACGGATGCGGCAGCCCCGCCCGCAGCAGCCGCATCGAGGCGCGCCGCAAGCCGCGGGCCAGCACCAACGCCGGTGACGCCGGGCCGTACCAGCGCCACGTCGCGTCGCTCAACGCCAAGCCACCGTCGGACTGCACCGTGACGTTGTCCGGCATCGCCGACCCCACCGCCTTCCCCAGATCCGCGGTGTCGTCCAGCAGCCAGCCGGCGTAGCTGCGGATCACCCGACGGATCCGGGCGTGGTTGCCGCTGGCGAGCGCCTCGCGCAGCACACTCTCCAAGGACAGGCCGACGGCGATCGGCTGGGGCTCGATGTTGCGGGCCAACCGACCCTCATTGACTTCACGGCGAGCCGTGGGCACCATGATCAACTGATCGGTGTCCTCGGTGGACCCATCGACGTGCCACACGGTGCGCCAGACCGGAGTTCCTTGGTGGTCACGGAAGTAGAGGGCATCGGGCCGGTCACCGATGGGCAGCGGCGCCGCGCCACGATGGGCGACCACCAGCCAGGAAGGTGCCAGCTCTTGTGCCAGCCCGGCCTCGAACAACCGGTCGACCGAGTTGCCCGGATCCAACAACGCCGCCCGTGCCGAGTACGACTCGACCTGCGCCGCGACCGCCCGTGACCGAGCCACCTGCGACATCTGCGGGTCGTCGAGCAACTGGGCGGAGACCACGACCGACGGGTGGTCGAACTCCGGGTAGGCGGCGGACAGCTCCGCCACCTGCAGCCCTTGGGAGCTGAAGAGTTCCGACACCTCGCCGAGGTGGGGCGCCCGGTCCGCGAAGCCGGTGGCGCCACGCCACCACTGTTCATTGGCGTTCCTGCCCACGAAACGGTCCCGCTGGGGGCCTTCGTCATCGGGGTCCGGGTTCGTGACCGGCGCCAGTGGGTCGTACACGCCCACCTCCACGTCGACGTCCCGAGGCTCCATGGGGAGCTCGAGCAGATCGGCGATGCTCATGCCGTTCGCGACCTGAGCCACCACGACCCCGTCCTCGGCCAGCCAGCCCGCCACCAGCTTCACCAGACCGGCGTGGTCCATCCCGGGGCTGTCCGGCGTCAGGACGCGCTCCGGGCCGTCCAACATGATGACCAGGTCGTACGGACCGGGCTCCACCAGTCGCTCCAGGCCACCGCACCAGACCACGGCCCCGGCCCGGTGGGAGATGTCGGCACTGATCTCCTGGGCGTGCGCCAGCCCACGAACCACCACGTCGACCCCGACCGTGTCGTCAAGCAGGTCGACGAACATCGCGGCCCGGGGTCCCGCCAGCAACACCCGACCCCGGCACCCTCGCACCAGCGGTGCGAGCTGGTCGGGCAGCACCCCGAGGTCGCCGACCTGTCCGGCGTCGGGGGACGACATCATCTCTCCGCCGATCAGACGAGCCCCGGAGGAGTGGTCGGTCTGGTAGTACTGCACGTGGTGTTCACCTTTCGCAGTTCGAGCGCCGTACGCCCGTCGAGCTTGTCAAGACGCAGCTCGACAGGCTGGGGAACGTGAGAACTCCTGTCGAGACGCCGGTCAGCGTACCGCAGCCCGACACTCCGGCAGTCGCCTGCCGAGCGCAGGTCGTCGAGTCAGGTAGCCTCCGAGCACATCGTGCTGGCCAGTTGCCACCGCAGCGCGCTCCCACCGAGCCCACATCATGTTGACGAGCATTCACAGACGCGTGTCGAGCAGCACCCCGGCCACTCCCGTTGCCCAGCAGCTGGTGCTGCCCTGGCGTCCGGTCCATCTGATCGTGGCGGCAGCCATCGCACTGATCGGCATCGTTCTCACCGTGACGTTCGTACGGTTCACCATCGATGACGCGTTCATCACCTGGCGGTACGGCGACACGCTGATCAACCACGGTGTCTGGGGATGGGATCCGTACGCGGCACCGGTGGAGGCCTACACCAACCCGATCTATGCGTTCGGCAGCATCATTCCCGCGCTGTTGGGCATTCCGGCCGAGCCCTTCTTCAAGCTGTTCTCGTTCACCTTGTTCGCGCTGTTCGTGGTGTGGGTGCTGCGCCAACGACAGGTCGGCCGATGGCAGCGACTGGCCCTCCTCGCGGTGACCGTGGCGAACCCGGTGTTCCACATCCACCTCTGGTCCGGGCTGGAGACCCCGCTGTTCGTGATCGCGCTGACGGTGGTGTTCACCCGCCTCACCGTCCAGCGCGGACTCGGCCCGCTGGGCGTGGCCCTGGTCGTCGTGCTGGCACTCACCCGGCCCGAGGGCATCGGCTTCGCGGGGTTGGCGATGCTGTGGTCCTTCGGTGTCGAACGCTCCTGGCGCCGCTTCGCCGCCGGGGTCGTCACCTTGGTGGTGCTGTTGGTGCTCGCGCTGCGGTCGACCCAGGGCCTGCCCCGTCTCCGCAGCCTCGCCACACTCGACCTGGCGCCACTCACCCCGACGGTGTTCGCCGCCGCCGCAGCCGCCGTAGCGCTGGTGCTGAACCGGTCGTCGAACCTGCTGATGAACTACCAGAACCGCTTCGAGTGGCAACTCGTGATCCCGGTCGCGCTGGTCGTGCTGGCCGTCCCACCGACCCGCCGGTACGCCCCGTGGCAGGCGCTCGCGGTTGCGGTGACCGTTGCGGCGATGGTGTCCAACACGAGTCGGTTGGGTCCGCAGGTGGTCGTGCTGCTGCTCATCGCCGCGATCGGTGCCGCGTTGTTGTGGACGCGACGCAAGGTCGCGGCGGTGCTGCTCACCGCCATCGCACTGGTGGCCGCCACGTCGTGGTTCACCCCCGGCGGCGTCCTCGGGCTCGCCACGTACCGGGGCCGCCTGGAGCACTCCCACGTGGCGCTGGCCCGGGTGCTGGCTGAGTCACCGGTCACCAACCGCACGCTGACCATCGGTGACGCCGGGGCTATCCCGTTGGTCAGCGGCTGGCACAGCGTGGAGCTGTACGGGCTGGCGAACGCGGCACTGGCCGACGGGGAGTTCGACGCCGACGCGTTGGCCGAGCTGGATCCGTCGGTGCTGATCGTCACCGGCGGAGCACCCGACAAGCAGACCGGCGTTCCCGGCACGATCAACTCGGGGCTGGCGTTGAGTCGCTGGTACGCCGAGGAGCACGGCTTCGACTACCTGGGCGCGATGACGTTCCGCCAGGAGTACAGCCTGCAGGTGTACGTGTCGCCCGATGTCGACGCCGAGACCCGGGACAGGATCAGGCAGCTGATCACCAGCAGTGCCGAGCACAACGACAGGTCCGACCTGGGCTACTTCCGGTTCCATCTGTTCGAGTTCCCGTTCGCCCGGTTCCGCTGACCCCTCGACGGGCTCGGGTGACGGCGGAGCGGGCTGAGCGGGCGGAACGAGCTCGGGGCCGCTTGGTCAGCGACGCGTCAGCAGCCGGACAAGCTTGGCGAGGCCACCCCGTGCGGTGGCCAGCTCAGGCAGGCCCCGGCGGGCAGCGCGGATGACGGCCGCCTTACGCAGCGGCCACACCCAACCGCGGGTCAACGCACGGTGTTGGAGTCGTTCGCTCCGAGGCCGGGCCGACAGCACCGCCGGGTCAAGCAGGGCGAGCAGTCGCCTGCCTGCGGTGAGCAACCCCGGCAGCTGATCGGGTCCGGCGACCGCGAACGACTGCAACAGCACCACCAGGTCGACTCGGGCCAGGCTGGCGTGCACCACCCGGCGGACGTCCGGGCTGTCGGTCAGCATCGCGTCGACACGTTCGGCCGAGGCCAGCCGGTCGGCGAGGTTGTCGGGTTCGAGGGAGCGTTGGGTGATCGAGGCCCCGAGGTGCCGGATCCGCCACTGGTACACCGACCCTGGCTCCACGACGATCGTCCGGGCGGCCAACAGCATGCCGATGGCCACCTCGTGGTCCTCGTACCAACCCGGCGGGAACGTCAGCCCGGCCCGGTCGTACCGCTCGCGCGTGATCACCTTGCCCCACACCACCCGGTCGCGGGCCAGCCCGGGCTCGTCGGCCAACGTGGTGGTCCGGGCCCGGTCGTACAGGTCGGCATGGACCGCCGAGGGCCACGTGCCCCGTTCGACGTGCATCCGGTCGGCGTTGCCGAGCACCAGGTCGGCGTCATTGCTCAGCAGCTGCTGCACCATCCGCTCGAGGGCGTCCGCGGGCAGGACGTCGTCACCGTCCACGAAGGTCAACAGCGGCGCGGTCGCAGCCCCGACCCCCCGGTTGCGGGCGGGGCCAACCCCTTCCCCGGGTCCCTCGAGCAGCCGGAACCGCGGATCGGTGTCAGCCCATCGGCGGGCGATGGCGGTGCTGCCGTCGGTCGATCCGTCATCGACCAGACACACCTCCAGCTCCTGGTGGGTCTGCCCGGCGACCGAGGCCAGGCACTCCTCGAGGTAGGGCGCCACGTCCCGGAACGGGATCACCACCGACACGGTGGGCGGAGGCTCGGTGGACATCGCGCCGAGCATACCGACGAAGACCGGTGACGGGGTGCGAAGGGACTACCATGTCCGTGGTCCACCGGCCCGCCCCACCTCGGGCGCATGCCAGACGACCACCAGCGACAGCCTGCCTGCCAACGACAAGGAACCAACGCGTGCCCGCAGCCACCACCCGTACCCGCTGGGCCGGGACACCCCGCTGGGTCTGGCTCGTCCTGCCGTGGCTGGCCATGGTGGTCGGCGTCTGGCTGGCCATGTCGACCCGTAGCTACCCGATCCCGGCCGCCATGCAGTTGGGCTACTTCGCCCTCGGCGTCGCGTTGCCCGGCACGTTGGCGTGGAAGTCACTGTCGCCCCGCGGTTCGCTGCCCGAGTTGGTCGCCCTCGGCTCGACGATCGGCCTGCTGTACGAGCTGATCGGGTGGGCGTGGATGACCGCCGTCGGCATCCCTCGGCTGCTGCCCGCGTGGTCGCTGTTGTTGGTGGTCGTCCTGCTGCTGGTGCCGGTGACCCGACGGCGGATCTTCACCGCCGACACCGAACCGCTGCCACTGAAGTGGCACTGGTCGGTCGCGGCCGTCGCCGTGCTGACCGTGCTGCTGCACTACCGCAGCCAGGTCAGCCAGCCGGTGCCGACCCACGCCACGGTGTACTACCCCGACCTCGTCTACTACCTCGGCATGGTGGAGGAGGCGACCAACCACTTCCCGATGCAGACCAGTCAGGTCGCCGGCACCCCACTGCAGTACCACTGGTTCGTGTACGCCCACATGGCCGCGGCCGGCGACTGGACCGGACTCGATCCCCGGATCGTGGTGTTCCGCACCTGGATGGCGCCGATGCTGGTGGTGTTCGTGATCGCGACCGCTGCGCTGGCCCGCAAGCTCACCGCCGCCTGGTGGACCGGACCGCTCGCCGCTGCCCTGCTCACCTTCGGCACCGCCAACTTCGACCTGGTGAACCATTCCCGCGGACTCAACAACATCGCCCAGCTGTACCTCGGGCCGACCTCGATCTACGCCACGTACGCCTCGGTCGTGCTGGTGCTGCTGCTGGTGAGGTGCGTGTTCAGTCCGAAGGCACCCGTGGGCGCGTGGGTGCTGTTGGTGCTGGTCGGGGTGGTCAACATGGGTGGCAAACCCACGACCTTCCCGATGGTGCTCGGTGGCTTGGCGGTGGCCCTGCTGGTGGCCGTCATCGCCCGGCGCGACTTGGTGAAGAAGCTGCTGGCCGCGCTGCTCGTCGGCGGCGTCATGATGGCGCTGGCGCTGCGGTTCCTGACCGGCAGCAGTGAGGGCACCCCGATCCGGCTGTTCGGTGTGTTCCGGCTCGATGCGGGTTACACGGAGATGACCGGCGACGAGATCGTTCGGCAGACCGGCACCTGGATCGTCGGCGGCCTGGTCGATCCGAGCAAGATGGCGATCGCGTGGGCCACGCTGGTGTTCGTCAACCTGTTGGTCGCCCTCGTCCTGCTGGTCCTCGGGGTGGTGTTGACCCTCATCAGGCGCGAGGACCGCGGGAACCCGCTGCTGTGGTTCCTGTTGGTGGTGCCCGGCTCGGCGATGGCGCCGTACCTGTTGCTCGACCAGCCCGCGTACGCCGAGGTGTACTTCATCGGGGCGATGGCCCCGTTCACCGCCCTGGTGGCCATCATCTTCGCGGCCCGGTCAGCCAAGTTGATCACTTCCGAGCCGCGCCGATGGGCCCTGGCGGGGCTCGCCCTGCTGTGTGGTGGCATCGTCACCGACGCGATCCGCCAGTACGCCTTCGACGGTCCGCCCGAGACCAGGATCGACTGGCTGCTGAGCTTCCTGCAGCCGTGGGCGGCAGCCGTTCTCGTCGCCGCGGTGGCGGTCGTGGTGTGGCGGCTGCTGGGCCGGCGTTGGCAGCTCACCGGCGGCGTGCTCGTGCTGGTGCTGGCACTGTCGGGTGGCGTCATGACGTCGGGGGTGCAGACCATGTTGCGGCCGCCGGCCGAGGCAGCATCGACGGCGGTCGACTACACCCGCGACGAACAGGCCGCGGCCGACTGGATCCGGGAGCACACTCCCACCGATGCGGTCCTCGTGACCCCGACTGCGTGCCGACGGATCGTCAGCAACGCGTGCGACGCGCGCGGCTTCCTGATCTCCGGCATCGCCGGCCGGCGTGCCTACATGGAGGGCTGGGGCTACCTGCAGGAGAACTACGCCCAGCAGTACCGGATGCCACCGGGGACGTACTACCCGCAGTCGCCGTCGCCCTGGCCGGACCGGGTGGCGCTGACCGAGGAGACGATGACCGACCCGACACCCGAGACGATCGACAAGCTGCGGGCCGCGGGCGTGACCTGGATCTTCACCAACGACCGGGTGACGCCGGAGGTGAAGCAGCGGCTCGGCGAGCTCGCGGAACTGCGCCACCAGACGGGCACCTCGGCGATCTACGAGGTCACCGGTGGCTGATCCGCAGGACGCGGCCGGGTGGCGGACCAGCCGGCCGGCGCGCTGGGCGTGGGCCGCGTTGTGCGCGGTCGCGGTGTTCGCCCCGGTCGCCCTGGTCAGCCTGTTCGTCAGCAGCAGCACCTTCAGCGGTGCGACCTTCCGGCCGTGGAAGCCCCGGATGATCGACCTCGACGTCTACCGCAAGGCCGGCGAGGCGGTCCTGACCGGCGGGAATCCGTACGCCCTGGAGGGTCTGCCGTTCCTGTACCCGCCGTTCGCGGCGGTGGTCTTCGTCCCGCTGGCACTGGTCCCACCGGTGGTGATGCAGGTGGGCTGGGTGCTGCTGAACGCGGCCGCCCTGCTGGGCATCCTCCACCACCTCGGAATGCGTGGCTGGCGGTTGAGCCTTGTCGCCTGTGTCGTCACCTGGGCGGTGATGCCCGTGGCCCACACGCTGTCGTTCGGCCAGCTCGGTACGTTCCTGGTGTATCTGGTGGTCCGAGACCTCGTCCCACGACGCCCGGCGCCCGGCGCCGGCGAGGACCCACACCCGACCCGCCGCCATGCCGGCTGGCTGACCGGCCTCGCCACCGCGCTCAAGTTGAGCCCCGGCCTGTTCATCGTCCACCTGGTGGTGGTGGGCCGGCGGCGCGCCGCGCTGGTCGCGATCGGCACGATCCTGCTGACCATGGTCATCGGGTTCGTCGTGATGCCGCAGGCGGCACTCGACTTCTGGCTGCGTCTGGTCACCGGCGGTGACGCCCTGGACGGCCAACGCATCTTCTACTACACCAACCAGTCCGTGTCGGGTACGGCGACCCGGGTCCTCGGCAACACCGGTGCTGTCCGGATCGGCGCCCTCGTGGTGAGTGCCGTGGTCGCGGTGGTGGCCCTGCTCGCCGCGCGCCGGTGGCACCGCCGCGGCGAGCAGGCGCTCGCGATCTGTCTGGTCGGCGTCGGCACCCTGATCGCCGCACCGGCTTCCTGGATGCATCACTTCGTGTGGATCGTGCCGCTGGCCGTCGTGCTGTGGCGCAACACCGCGGTGCCCGACTGGTTCCGGCTCGGCTGCTGGGCGTGGTGCGCCTGGGTCGCGGCGTCGCCGTTCCTGGAACTGCCCACCGGTGGCGACACCGAACTGTCGTACTCGACGTACCAGAACCTGCTGGCCGGCATCGGCACCGTCGCCGGCATCGCGCTGCTGGTCGCCGCGTTGGTGTGCCGGCCCCGGATCGATGCTCGTTACACTGCCCCCATGTCCACCACGAACGGTGATCACGCCTGATGGACTCGAGCAACCACTGGTACCACCACGCGCACATCCTCGCCGAGTACTGTGGTCTGGACTTCGGCGCCCCGCCACGCATCGACGGCATCCTGCAACACGGTTGGACCTTCGTCCACGGCTTCGGGTACGGCCATCAGCCACCGACGGGATTCAGCAAGTTCGTCTGGTCCGATGTCTGCCGCCGTCGCGGCCACAGCATCGGCTGGCGGGACTACGTGGTGATCGGCGCGCCGTTCCTCTACCTGATGGCCACCCGTCCCGAGGCAGCGCCGGATCCGGACCGGGAGGGGACCATCTGGTACCCCTTCCACGGCACCATCGACTACGAGACCGTCGCCGGCAACCACCACGCGCTGATCGAGGAGATCAAGGCGGTCGAGGACGGTCCGGTGACGGTGTGCCTGTACTACGTCGAGTACGCCCAGCCCGACGTGCGGAACGCCTACCGGGATGCCGGGTTCCGCGTCATCTGCCATGGCACCCGAGGCGCCAAGTGGCAGGGCGGCACCCCCGATTTCCTGCACCAACAGCTGACCGAGCTCCGGCGGCACCGCCGGGTGGCATCCAACCGGTTGAGCACGGCCATCTTCCACGGGGTCGCGGCCGGCTGCGAGGCTGCTGTCTACGGGGATCCGATGGAGTTCGTCGGCGGCCGACCAGGATTCGTCGACGAGGGCCTGCTCGCAGCCAACTACCCGGAGTTCTTCGGTGCCCATGTCGACCAGTCGGCGGTCCGGACCACCGTCGAGCAGGAGATGGGGATGACCGACATGCTGTCCCCCGCTGAACTGCGTCGCACCCTCGGCTGGACGGCCGCATGACCGGGCCTGGCAACACGACCTTGGGCCGCGGGGCCATGCAGCACTGGAGTGACGCCGCACACCACCCTGCCGGCGACTCCGCGGCACTGCGCCACGTCGTCAGCTCCCTCGCCGAGGAGCACCGCCCGGACACGGTGCTGGTCGCCGGTCCCCACGTACCCGCCCTCGTCCAAGGCCTGGCCGCACTCACCCCCGCCCTCACCGTGCTCACCCGCGGCCGACCCGATGCCGACGCCATGGCAGAACTGCTGGCCGAGGTCCGTGGGGCAGAGTCGCACTGTGGCGACCTCGACTCCCTGGTCGTGGCGGAACGTCGCTTCGACCTGGTGGTCGCCCTGGACGACGTCAGCCGCATCCCGTCGGCCGAAAGTGCACCCCGGAGCTGGGCCGAGCTGGCGTCGCAGCTCACCTCCCTGGTCTCGCCGACCGGCCACCTGGTGTGGGCGGTGGAGAACGACCTCGGGCTGCATCGCGTCGGAGCACAGTTGTCCGCCGGTGTCGACGGCGGTGACAGCGCGTGGGCACCCGTCCTCGGCGACCCCAGTCGGCCGACAGGTGCCGACGACCTCCGCGAGGCCATGGCCACACACGGGCTCCACGTGTCGGACCTGGCCAGCCTCGCCACCACATGGCACCGGCCCCGGCTGTTCCGGCCCGTCGGGCCGCCGGACCGGCTCGACGCGTTGCTCATGCTGCGTGATGCCGTGCAGACCGGGTGCGTGGATCCCGCCCGGGTGGTGCTGCCGGCTGCCCGACGTGGGCTCCTTGACCAGTTCGTGGCCGGTTGGTTGGTGCTCGCCTCCGGCGCATCGGCCGCGGCCTCGCCGCGCTTCCCGTGGTCCGGGCCGGTCGTGGCGGACGGTGACGCGATCCTGCCCGTCCCGACCGTGGCTGCTCCCGACGGCACCACGCCGCTGTTGGTCTCGCTGCTGGAGCAGTGCGTGGCCCGTGACGTTCCCGGCCTTCGGCGTGATCTGCGGGCGTGGCGGGCGTGGCTGGAGGCCTGCCCCCCGGATGAACGTGTCACCTTGGACCGGATCGCGATCAACAGAGCCGCCGAGCCGGAGTCACCGTCGGCCCTGTTCCCGTTCCTACCAGATCCCGGGTCGAGCGGCTCCGACGCCGACGAAGTCGCCTGGCGCTCGTTGGGCCAGCTGGTGGGCACACTGCGGCGGACCGGTCTCACCCACCCGTGGCCCGCGTACGCCGACGACGCCGAGGTGTTGGCCACCGTGGGTGACACGGCGGGGTTGACGGTCCCGGCCGACCTGACGCCGTGGCTGCCCGAACCCGTCGTCGCCGATGACCTGCCCCACCGGACCCGGGCAGCGGTGATCCAGCGGCTGCAGGAGCAGAACGCGGCGCTGACCGGGCGGGAGCAGTGGTTGCGGCAGCGGCTGGCTCAGCAGGCGCTGCCCACCCGGATCCGGCGATGGGTCGGCCGTCGGCTCCGGGCCGTACGGGCCGCCGCCCGCGGTCGGCTCAGATCAGGTCCCAGCTGAGCGGGGTCCCTCGCTCCACGTCGGTCCGGAACGGCCGGCCCTCGACGGTGTCGAACAGCTCGGTCGGCAACCCGCCCGCGGGGCGGATCGAGCGGACGTTGTCGGCGGTCACCGGGTCACCGGCCTTGACGTCGGCGGTGACGAACAGAGACCGGCGGAACCGGGGGCCCGTCTGCTCGGAGTCCTTGCGGCCGATCCGCGGTCGGCCCAGCGCCTGCCACGCGACCTCGGTCTCGTCGACCAGGGCCTTCAGCTCGTGCGGTTCGAGGGAGAACTCGGAGTCGACGCCACCGTCGGCCCGCGACAGTGTGACGTGCTTCTCGATCAGCACCGCGCCGAACGCGACGGCGGCGATCGGTGCGCCGATCCCCATGGTGTGGTCGGACAGGCCGACCAGGGTGTCGAAGGTGTCGGCGAAGACCGGGATGCCGCGCAGGTTGGACGAGGCCGGGTCGGCCGGGTACTCCGCGGTGCACGACAGCACCACGATGTCGTCGTTGCCGGCGGCGCGGCTCGCCTCGACCGCGGCGTGCACCTCGCCGACCGACGCCATCCCGGTGGAAATGATCATGGGCTTGCCCTGCTCGGCACAGGCCCGGACCAGCGGGATGTCGACGATCTCCGAGGACGCGATCTTGAACGCGGGTACGCCCAGGTCGGTGAGGAACTTCACCGCGGTCGGGTCGAACGGGGAGGAGAACGCGTCCATCCCCAGCTCGTCGGCCAGCGAGAACAGCGGCTCGTGCCACTCCCACGGCGTACTGCCCTCGGTGTAGAGGTCGTACAGCGTGCGGCCACCCCACAGTGGGTGGTCGTCGGCAAGCTTGAAGGCCGGCTTGTCACTGTTGATCGTCAGCGTGTCGGCGGTGTAGGTCTGCAGCTTGATGGCGTGGGCACCGGCCTCGGCGGCCATCTCGACGATCGCCTTGGCCCGGCCGAGGTCGCCGTTGTGGTTGCCCGACATCTCCGCGATGACGTACGGCCGCTGGTCGAGGCCGACCTGATGCTTGCCGATGGTGAGGGTGGGACGGGTCACTGCGGTTCTCCTCCTGGCGTCCGATCGGCCGCGGCGGCCGGATCGACTGGTTGGTCGGTGGTGGCCGCGGTGCCCCCGCGCCGTCGCACGACACGGAAGACCTCGACCTGCTCACCGTCGAGGTCACGAACGTCGGAGCCGACCTCGGCGAACCCGTTGCGTCGGTTCAACCGACGGACGGCCTCGTTGATGCCGAGCACCTCGCCGTGGAGTTCGGCCAGGCCCAACGCGTCGTCGGCGTACCGGACGGCTTCGCGTTGGATCTGGATCCAGGCCGGCAACAGTTCGCCACGAGCTTCGAGGCCGGCGTTGTCCAAGTAGTAACCCCACCACCCGGTGCGTTGTTCCGAGCCCTCGGGGTCGAGGTCGAAGAAGGTGACCACCCCGGACGGCTCGCCGCCCCGCTCGTACAACAGCACCAGCCGCGTGGGATCGGCGGCGACTCGGGCCCACCAGGCGGTGTGCTCGGCCTCCGAGATCTCGTGCCGGGTGAGTGACACCCGCCGGACCTCCGGATGGTTGCGCCAGATCCGGACTCGGTCGGTGTCAGCGTCGGTCGCGGGGCGAAGCAATCCAACTCCTGGCGGGTGCGGTTCCGATGGGGCACCGACAGGCTACAACAGCCGTCGGCGGGCGGCCCGCACACGCAACGGTCGGGGTCGCACCACCATCGGCGCCGGGCAACTAGACTCGCGCTCACCCCGATGTGCCGGATCCGGCGGATCGGGCCGTACCGGACGCACCGGCGTCCCCGAGGAGAAGAGACCGCGCTGCGATGAGCACCATGTCACGCGAGGACATCCGCACCCAGATGGGCGCAGTCCTGTCCGCCCAGGGCAAGGAACTGCCGGCTGACGACGCGACCCGGCTCGACACCATCGGCTTCCGGTCACTCGACTTCTCCGAGCTGGCGCTCCGGGTGGAGGACGAGACCGGTGCCGAGTTGAACTTCGACGCCCCCGGGCTGCGTCGGATCGAGACCGTCTCCGACGTACTCGACTTCCTCGAGCAGCTCCAGCAGGATGGCTGAGCCCGCCTCGGCGAACCGGCTCGTCGCCGCCGGCACCACCACGACCTGGTCCGACCTCGAACCGATGGAGCTGCCGCCGGCGGCCGCGGTGTTCGTCTCCGACCACCACCAGGCGCTCCGAGTGGTCCGGACCCACCTCGCCGGTGACCGGGAAACCCTGCTGGCACAGCGGTCCCGGCTGACCCCGGAGCTGCAGGAGCAGCTCACCCGAGCCTCACTCGCGGTCGTCGTGCTGGGTTCCGACGGCACACCCGAGGTCGTCGCCCCGGCGGTCGGCCGCCGCGGCGCACTGCCCGGCCGGCTGTGGCTGCTGACCTCGGGCACCACCGGTCGCCCCAAGCAGGTCGGCCACACCCTGGACAGCCTCACCACCGTCCGCACCGACCAGCCGGCCCAGACCTGGCTGTGCCCGTACACCCCCGGCGCGTACGCGTGGTGGCAGGTCGTCACCCTCGGCCTGTCGCGACCCGGTCAGGACATCGTGTTCGTCGAGCCGGGTGAGTTGGAGACCTGGCCCGACCTGGCACTCGAGCACGGCGTCACCGCGGCCTCGGGCACCCCCACCTTCTGGCGGCAGGCACTGCTGCGCTCCGGCGACGTGGTCGGCCGACTCGGCCTGAGCCAGGTCACCCTCGGCGGCGAGCCGGTGGACCAGCCGATCCTCGACCAGCTGCGGGCCGCGTTCCCCGAGGCACGGGTGAGCTGGATCTACGCCTCCTCCGAGGCCGGTGCCGCGATCACCGTGCACGACGGCCGGGCCGGGTTCCCCGTCGCCTGGTTGGACCGCACCTCGCCGGACCGGCCGGTGCTCCAGGTCGACGACGGCGAGCTGGTGCTGTCGTCACCGAACCGCGGCGACGGCGTCGACGAGCGGCTGCGGACCGGTGACCGGGTCGAGGTCGTCGACGGCCGGGTGCTGATCGTCGGCCGGATCGCCAGCGACGAGATCAACGTCGGCGGCTCCAAGGCCTCGGCCGCCGAGGTTCGCGACGTGTTGCTGCAGCACCCGTGGGTACGGTGGGCCGCCGTCCGCGGTCGCAAGGCACCCATGGTCGGCACCATCGTGGTCGCCGACGTGGTGCTCGACCCGGCCCACGCCGACGCCGACCGCGCCGAGGTCGACGCCACCCTCACCGAGCACAGCCGGGCCCGGCTGGCCGAGTACGCGGTCCCGCGGCGGTTCAAGGTACTGCCCGAGATCCCCACCAAGGAGAGCCTGAAGAGCGATGTCTGAGCAACCACCGGTCCCCGCCGCCACCCACGTCCTGGTCTCCGGGGGCTCCCGCGGGTTGGGCCTGTCGATCGTGCAGGACGTGATCAACAGTGGCGCCAAGGTGACCGCCTTCGCCCGGACCGTCACCGACGGCATGCGCGAGCTCGCCGAGCAGCACCCCGACCGGGTGCACATCGGCTCGGCCGACATCACCGACGCCGCCGCGTTGGCCCAGTTGATCAAGGAGTCGTCGGCCAAGCTCGGTCCGATCGACGCCCTGGTCAACAACGCCGCGATCGGCCAGGACTCACTGCACGTGCACACCTCCGCCGACCGGATCGACCAGATCATCTCGACCAACCTGACCGCCCCGCTGTTGCTGACCCGACAGGTGATGCGGCACATGATGGCCAAGGGGATGCGGGGCCGGATCGTCATGATCACCTCGATCTGCGCCCAGCGCGGCTACGCCGGCCTGGTCGCCTACTCCGCCACCAAGGGAGGGCTGGACGCCGCCACCCGGACGCTGGCCCGTGAGATGCACGGCCGGATGCTGGTGAACGCGATCGCGCCCGGCTTCTTCGCCTCCGAGATGAGCTCGGTGCTCGGCCAGACCCAGCTGGACGCGATCACCCGCCGGACCCCGTCCGGTCGCCTCGTGGAGCCCGACAACGTGATCCCGCTGTGCCACACGCTGCTGTTCGACGACACCAACATCAACGGTCAGGTGCTGGTGGTCGACGGAGGCGGATCGATCTGACTCCGACGCCCCCCGAGCCACCCCCAACGACCCTCGAGCTCGTCGAGAGGATCCACGTCACCCGCCCGGCCTCGCGTCACGCGGAGTGTGATCATGACCCGGGTCGGCCGTGGGGGCACTCGTGGACCGCGGACGGGCGGCGGGTGTGCTGGCGCCCCGACGTGCCGCCCGGGACCCGGTGCGCCGTTGACGCGGAGGTGGCCACCCAACCGGTTCCGCCGGCGCTGGCCGGACGCCACCGGGTACCCGCGGATGAGTTCTGGCGTGACTGGACCGCCGCCGAGGTGGCTGCCAAGCTGGCCGACGTTCCCATCCTGACCTGGCTGGGCCGGCACCGGCTGGGGACGGCCACCGGGGTCGAGACCGTACTGGTCGATGACCTCGTGGTCAGCGCGGGCACCAGCGGCGGTACGACCGGGTGACTCCCCCGGCGTCCGGGGTCAGCGTGTCCCGCCTGTGAACCAGTCGAGGCCGGGCCAACGCTGCAACAGGATCTGCACCCGGTCGAGCTTGCGCTCCTCCAGATCCTTGGCGATCTCGGCCTCCAGGTCCCGCTTGAGCCCCGGGTCGAAGGTCTTGAGCACGTGGATCGTGGTGTTCGGCACCTTGTCGTAGCGGTCGCCGTACTTGTTGAGGTAACTCTTGGCCAGGAAGCGGTTGGCGATCACCACCTCGGGGTTGATCTCGGCCAGGTCCTCGACCGTCATCTCCTGGTCGGTGATCCGCCGCGTCGCGAGGCCGTACACGTCGATGGTCTCCCAGCCCGACTCGTACGGCACCACGCCGGCGTCGTGCACCACCATCACGTTGCCCGGGGCGTTGTAGTTGGCCAGCACCTTGCCGACCGGTACGTGGGTCGACTGCAGGCGTGGTCGGTAGATCGCCATCCACAACGCGTCCTGGAACGGGATCAGCGACACCGAGATGGCGAGCAGGACGGTCGCGGCGACGGTGGCCCGCCCTCGCTTGGTCGCCACCGCGGCCACGGCCAGGCCGAGCCCGGCCATCGCCAGCACCAGCGGCACCCCGTTCATCCGGGAGGCCTGGATCACGCCCACGACCACCGCCATCATGACCAGCGCGACAGCGGCCGGCACCCGGCGGCGTCCCGTCAGCGGCAGGCTCAGGCAGACCAGCAGGACCGGCAGCACCAGTTGGAAGGCGAATCTATTGGCGTAGTCCATCTGCAGGCTCGAGTTGGCGTACACGACGAACTGGATGCCGACGGCCAGCACGGCCATCAGCACCGGTGTCCACCGAGCCCGCTCGACCGCGTCACCGCCACCGGGCCGGTACGGCACCACGACCCGGCGGATCCGCTCGCCGAGCCGGACCGGGCTGCGGTCGACCGCGATCATCACCAGTACCGGCACCAGCACACAGATCAGGACCATGATCACCGCGCCGAAGGCGAGCCCGGTGGTCTTCGCGTGACCGGCGGTCTTGGCGTAGAAGGTGTTCGGCAGCAGGCGGCCGAAGTACAGCGTGCGCGCCACCCAGTAACCACCGAGGACGACCAGCAGCACCCCGGTCTGCAGCCACTGCCGGGCGGTCCGCTTCAGCAGCAGCTGCCACACCACCAGCACCGCCAGGTAGCCCAACCCCTCCGGACGGGTCAGCGCAAGCAGCAACAGGCCCCCGTACCCGGCCCAACCCAGTTCGCCCCGTTCCCACATGCGGGTGAACACCAGCGTCATCACCATGATCCACAGGCCGGTCTCCAGACCACTCCACCAGTGGACGTGCATGATCGGGTTCGCGATGGTGAGCACCAGCAGGCCGATCCGCTGCCAGGCGGGGATCGGCCGACGCCACATCCACACCAGGAAGACGATGCCGAGCGCTCCCATGAAGAACTTGAAGAAGACCTCGATGGAGATGCCCAGGGCGGCCGGGATGATCGCCAGGAAGGCGAAGCTGGGATTGGTGTACGCCTCGACCAGGTCGATGTAGGACGGGTTGTAGTTCCAGATCCCGTGGTCGACCAGGTTGATCGCATAACGCCAGGTGATGAACGCGTCATCGATGGTGAGCCCGCCGAACACCGACAACCACATCAGCCCGAGCAGCCCACCCCCGATCGCCGTCGCCACGGCGGCGGTCGGGTTCCTCGGTCGCCCCGGCACCGGGATCAGGCGTTCCACTTCGGTCAGGCTCGTTCGTACTGGGTGATCTCGAACCCGCTCGAAAAGGCTCGGGTGTCGACGGGCGCGAACCCTTCGGCCTCGAGAGTGGCCAGGTCGGTCAGGGTCCTCGGGTTGCGGTCGGTGGCCCCCACCACCCAGACCCGGTCCACCCCTGCGAGCCGCCCGGTGGTTTCGGCCAGCGGCAGGCTGGTCTCCCACAGGTGCCGTGTCCGCGCGACCGGCTCGTCGATGGTGAGGTCGACGGTCCCCGGCGGAATGGCCGTGGGATAGGCGTACGGAATGATCCGCGACGTACCGGCGGTCGGACTGTAGGTCACGTACAACACCCCGTCACCCGGCGCGACCGAACTGCGCAGCTCGGCAGCCATCTGGCGCCACGGACCCTTGGCGCCATCAGCGCGTTGTGCCTGCCAGTTCGGTGCCGCCACAAGGGCGAGCACCACCACCAGCACGACGGCGGCAAGACGTGGACGCAGTGCGGCCAGGCCGAAGCCGATCGCCAGGGCGACGCCCGGGACGGTGCCTGCCAGGTAGCGCGGGGTGTACACCGACAGCCCGGCCAGGCTCACCCCCACCAGCAGGACGGTCGGCAACACCGCCCAGAGCCCCACCAGCACAGCGGTCCCCCGACCACGGTCGGGGTCGTCAGCCGTGGCGCCTCCTCGGACCAACTGGACCAGCCCGAGCAGCGCCAGGCCCCAACCGAGCGCCGCGGCCGCCGTGACGGTGTCGAAGGGCACCTGGACCAGGGCCGCAGCGGCGTCCGACCACGTGGCCGGCTGCAACCAACTGACCATGGCACGCTGGTTGATGAACATCGCCACGAACGGGACCACCGCCAGCACAGCGGCGGTCGTGGCCACCGCGAAACGGATCAGCGCCTGCCGACCGGGTCGCAGGGCAAGGATGCCGATGCCCACCGCCAACAGCACCACCGCCGAGTGCAGGAACATCACGACCGACACCACGGCGGCGATCCCGTACCAGACCCAGGGCAGTCGACCGGTGGACCGGAGGGCCCGCAACAGCAGGTACGCCGTCAGCGTCACCAGGAACATGGCGATGGCGTACGACCGGGCCTCGACGGCCAGCCAGGTGGTACGTGGCAGCACGGCCAGCGCGAGACCGGCGAACACGCCGACCGAGCGACCGTGGTCATCGGCGAGCAGGCTGCCGATCAGCACCACCAGGACGGCCGTCGCCGCCACCGCCACCGCCGACGGCAGTCGGACGTCGATCGATCCGGTCCCGACGACGGAAGTCCACAGCTTCATCACGACGAAGTACAAGCCGTGCACGGCGTCCACCTCCGACAGCATGCCGAAGAGGGATTCCCAGGGCCGACGGGCCGCCACGATGGTCGACACCTCATCACGCCACAGACTGGGCGCGCCGAGCCGCCACACCCCGATGACGAAAGCCACCAACCCCACCAGGCATGGCGGCAGAAAGCGCTTCACGGAGCTGGCCGTCACGGCCGCAGAACTTACCACGCGCCGGGCGCCCAGCGGTCCAACAGCGACCGCTGGTCGTCCGACAGATCGTCCTCGAGGCCGGCCAGCTCCGGGATCAGCAGCCGGCGGGCCGGAACCCCGTACAGGGCTGCGACGTTGACCAGGGCCGTGCTCGGCCCGCCGAGCAACTCCGCTGCACCCACGACAGCCGGGTCGAGTTCGGCCGGACCTCGGGCCGGAAGCAACGGAAATCCCTCATACGTCGTGGGGTCCTCGGCCGGGTGCAGCCGCACCACCAGCTCCCGACCGTCCTCACGCACCCGGTCGGCGATCGTCCGGAGGCGCCCCAACCAGGTCTCCGGCGACAACACTCCGAGGGCGATCCATGGCTGCGTCAGCAGCACCACCCGACCGTCGCCGGCGTCCGGCATCGACCCTGGGTCGCCTCCCAACTGTCGGGCGAACTCCGCGGCGATCGGCTCCGACACCGCCCACTCCCCTGCGCCGTCACGCTCGTACAGCGCGAACCGCCGGGTCGTCAGCACCCGGGACCCCGTTTGCACGGCGGCACTGCGCACCGTCGCCCACGGATCGCGTACGCCCTGGCGACGCAACGCATCACGTCGGGTCGACCAGGTGCCGTACGTCCCCAGCCCCTCGTCGGTGACGACGACGGTGAACGGCCGACCCCGGCGGGCGGCGAGCATGCGTGCGTACGGCTTCAGCCCGGGCGCCCCGATGGCGACGTAGTGCAGGTCCCGACCGGGTGGGGTGCGCCACGGGTCCGGCCCGCCGAGCGTCAGGTCGAGCCGCGGATCGTCGGGCAGGTGATGCCGTACGACCTCGTCGTCGACCCTGATCCGGCCGAGGGTGCGGCCGCCGCCCAGATGGCGCACCGTGATCGTGTCGTCGAACTCCTCGAGCAGGGTGCGCAGGTAGGCGGCCACGTGGACCAGGTGGACCGGGTTCCGGACCCCGGTGACCACGACGTGCGGGGCCCGGGATGCGGGGCTGGGCGCCACCTCAGATCACCGGCAGTCTGCCGAGGCGGGCCAGCCGCCACACCGTCGACCACCGCATCGGTCGCCGCGGCCCCGGGTCGGTGCGCCAGCCCTCGGCGAAACCGCGGAACCAGGTCCGCAGGGCCGAGCGGTCCCGGACCCGCAGCACCGTCACCGCGGTCCAGGCCAGCAGGTAGATCGGCACCAGTGGTGCCGGCAGGTTGCGCCGGGCCACCCAGACCCGGTTGCGGGCGTTCGCGCGGTAGTACGTGGCGTGCCGGGCCGGGGTGGTGGCCGGGTGGTTGATCTCGACGTCCTTGGCGTACACGATCCGCCAGTCGGCATCGACCAGCCGCCACGCCAGGTCGATCGACTCGTGGCCGTAGAAGAAGTGACCGGGCCACCCGCCGACCTCCTCGAAGGCGGACCGCCGGATCATGCAGACCGCCTCCCAGAACCAGGGCGCCGGGCCCGGTCGGCCACCGTCGCGGACGTCGAACCGCGGCACCCAGCGCCGGGGCGCGGGCCGGCCGTGGGGGTCGAGGCCGCGCGGCTGCACCACCGCGATGCGGGGGTCACGGCGCATCACCGCGACCATCCGGGCCAGCACGTCGTCGGTGGGCAGGGCCGCGTCGTCGTCGTAGAACTGGATGAACTCGCCACGGCTCTCGGCTGCCCCGACGTTGCGGCCCTCGGGGATGCCGACGTTCTCCGGCAGGTGCACCGTCCGGACCCAGTCCGGCAGCCCGGTCGGCTCCCAGCCGTTGCCGACCAGCACCACGTCCAGCTCGACACCCTGCTGCCGTTCCAGGGTCCGCAGTGCCTCGGCGAGTTCGACCGGTCGGTCGCCCATGTGGAGCAGCACCACCCCGATCGTGGGACGGTCGGTCTCCTCGGGCGCCATGGGCACCGACCCTACCGCCGATCCCGGCGGCCACCCGCGCAACAGGCCGGATCGGACCACGACCCCGGCGGCGCTCGCGCGATACGCTGCCGACGTGAGCGCTTCCACCGGATCGGTCTTCGTGTCGCGGCTCCGCGGGCTCCCGGTGATCGACGCCGAGGGCGACGAGGTGGGGCGGGTCCGCGACGTCGTCGCCCAACGCCGTACCGGCGGCCGGCTCCCCCGCGCCAAGGGGTTGGTGGTCGCCCTGTTCGCCCGGCACCGGATCTTCGTCCCGATGTCTCGGGTGCGACACGTCGACGGCGCCCAGATCACCATCTCCGGGGCGGTCAACACTCGCCGGTTCACCCGCCGCGAGACCGAGCTGCTGGTGATGGACGACATGTTCGACCAGGTCGTGGAGCGTGCCGACGGCAGTGAGTCGTTCACCGTCTTCGACGTGGCGATGCGCGAGGTCCGGGCCTGGGAGTGGGAGCTGGCGGAGGTGGCCGTACGCAAGCGCGGCGGCGGCCGGTTCGGGCGCCCGGGCCAGATGATCGTGCTGCCGTTCGGCGAGGTGGGGCTGCCCGAGGAGAACCAGGGCACCGACCACCTGATCGCGCAGATGGAGGACATGCATGCCGCCGACGTGGCCAAGGAGTTGCACGACCTCAACCCCCGGCGCCGGGCCGAGGTGATCGAGGCGTTGGACGACCAGAAGCTGGCCGACGCGATGGTCGAGCTGCCCGACGAGGACCAGGTCGAGGTGCTGGCCGTGCTCGACGTCGAACGGGCCGCCGACATCCTGGAGGAGATGGACCCCGACGACGCCGCCGACCTGATCAACGAACTGCCCGACGAACGGGCCGAGGAGTTGCTCGGGCTGATGGAGCCCGAGGAGGCCGAGGACGTCCGGCGGCTGATGATCTACGAGGACTTCACCGCCGGGGGCCTGATGACCCCCGAGCCGGTGGTGCTGCCGCCGGACGGGACGGTGGCCGAGGCGTTGGCGCTGGTCCGCAACGAGGACCTGACGCCGGCGCTGGCGGCGATGGTGTTCGTTTGCCGCAGTCCGTTGGACACCCCGACCGGTCGGTTCCTCGGCGGCATCCACATCCAGCGGCTGTTGCGGGAGCCACCGTCGACCCTGGTGTCGTCGTTGATCGACTCCGACGTCCAACCGCTGCCCGACTCGGCCTCCCTGCACCGGGTGGCCCGCTACTTCGCCTCGTACAACCTGGTCACCGCGCCGGTGGTCGACCGGAACCGGCGGCTGATCGGCGCCATCACCGTCGACGACGTGTTGGACCACATGCTGCCCCAGGACTGGCGCGACGAGCAGCTCGACGAGAAGGAGCCCCTGGAGGTGAGTGATGGCACGATCCCCGCGTGACCCCGGTCCCGACGCCCCCAGCACCGGATCCGGGTCCGGCCAGCGTGACGGCCGCGACCGCGAACGCCGGGAGGAACGGCGGGAGGAACGGCGGCGCCGGGACGTCCGGCTCGACCTGCCCGGCCGGCGCAAGCGTTCCGTGCTCCCCCGGTTCAAGTTCGGCGGTGACAGTTTCGGCGAGTTCGCCGAGGGGTTCGCCCGGTTCATGGGGACCGCCGCCTTCCTGATCGGGATGAGCGTCTTCGTCGTCACCTGGCTGGTCTGGAACACCGTCGCCGACGGTCGGTTGGAGTTCGACGAGTACCCGTTCATCCTGCTGACCCTGATGCTGTCGTTGCAGGCCTCGTACGCGGCCCCGTTGATCCTGCTGGCGCAGAACCGGCAGGAGGCCCGCGACCGGGTGGGCGTGGAGCGCGACCGGGAACAGGCCGCCCAGAGCCGTGCCGACATGGACTTCCTCGCCCGCGAGATCGCCTCGTTGCGGATGTCGGTCGGTGAGCTCGCCACCCGGGACTACCTGCGTCGCGAGCTGCGGGAGGTGCTGGAGGAGCTCGAGGCCGAGCGACGCGAAGCCGAGCTCGACGAGGACGACCGCCGCTGAGCGTCCGGGGGTTCCGGATCGGCTCCCGGGCAGGTGGCGACGTTGGTCCGCCGAGATAGGATCGACGGCATGTCTGACGCGAGCCCGGAGAGCCTGTTCACCCCTGCCGACCACCCGCTCGCGGGACCGGTGATGGCCGCCCTGGCCACCGTGCAGGACCCGGAGATCAAACGCCCCATCACCGAGATCGGGATGGTCGACGCGGTCAGCATCGACGACACCGGCCGGCTGACGGTACGGATCCTGCTCACCATCTCCGGTTGCCCGCTGAAGGACACCCTGCGCTCCGACACCACCGCCGCCACCTCGAAGGTCGACGGGGTGACCTCGGTCGACGTCGAGCTGGGCGTGATGACCGACGAACAGCGCGGCGCACTGCGCAAGCAGCTGACCGGCAACGCCACCGAGCGCGAGATCCCGTTCGCCAAGCCGGGCAACCTCACCCAGGTGATCGCGATCGCCTCGGGCAAGGGTGGCGTCGGCAAGTCGTCGGTCACGGTCAACCTGGCCAGCGCGCTGGCCGCCCGGGGGCGGAAGGTCGGCGTGCTGGACGCCGACATCTACGGCCACTCGGTGCCCACCATGCTCGGCGTCGACGAGGCCCGTCCGACCTCGGTCGACAACATGATCATGCCCGTCCCGGCCGGTGACCTGAAGGTGATGTCGATCGGCATGCTGAAGCAGCGCAAGGACCAGGTGGTCGCCTGGCGTGGCCCGATCCTCGACCGCGCGCTGACCCAGATGTTGGCCGACGTCTACTGGGGTGACCTCGACTTCCTGCTGCTCGACCTGCCGCCCGGCACCGGCGACGTGGCGATCTCGCTGGGCCAGAAGTTGCCCAACGCCGAGGTCGTCGTGGTCACCACCCCGCAACAGGCGGCCGCCGAGGTCGCCGAACGGGCCGGCACCATGGCGTCGATGCTCAACCAGCGGGTCATCGGCGTGGTGGAGAACATGGCCTGGCTCGAGACGAGCTGCCCCGACTGTGGCGCCAGCCACCGGGTCGAGCTGTTCGGGTCCGGCGGTGGCGACACCACCGCCACCACGCTGTCGACCCGACTGGGGTACGAGGTGCCGCTGCTGGCGCAGGTGCCGCTGCAGCAGCAGTTGCGTGAGGGCGGTGACGTCGGTCGACCGATCGTCACCACCGATCCCGACGGCCCGGCGGGTCAGGCGTTGCAGGGGTTGGCCGATCGGATCGCCGGCCGGGGCCGACGCCTGGTCGGCAAGCAGCTCGGGTTGGCACCGGTCGGTCGCTGAGGCGGCCCGACCTCGAGGCCGGGGCTCAGGTGGCCTCGGGGTCCCACGGAGCGCAGCGCATGCCGGCCGGCACCAGGGCGCCGTTGGCGGCGACCGGGGTCGGCCCGCCGTCGGAGACGTTCTTCAGGTCGAAGTCCTTGTCGATCCCCGAGGTCGCGTTCTTGATCGCGTCCTTGCCCGAGTTGAGCTCGTTCTTCACGTCGGCGACGATCGGCTCGACCTCGTCCAGCAGGTGCTTCTTGACGAACTGCTTCGGGTTGAGGTCTCGGAAGTCCATGTTCTTGAACTCCGGGCCCAACTCCTCGCCGAGTTGTTCCTGGGCCTGACTGGCCAGACCGCGTACGTAGTGCAGCAACTGTGCTGCCTTCCGTGCGAACTCCGGGAGGCGCTCCGGCCCGAAGACCACGATCGCGAGCACGATCAGGGCCAAGATCTCGAACCCGCCGACGTCAAACATGTGTGAACCCTAACCCTCGTGCTCGGCCAACGTCACCTGGAGGTCCTCCGGTGTCCCACTGCGGTTGAACGTGATGGTCACCTCGTCGCCGGGTCGGTGGCTGCGAATCGCCACGATGAGCTCCACCATGGTGCTCACCGCCCGCCCGTCGACCTTGATGATCACGTCCCCCTCCTGCAGGCCCCCGGCCGCCGCCGGTGATCCCGATTCGATCGCCACGATCCGCGCACCCTCGCGGGTGCCGGCCGTCTCGGTCTCCACGCCGATCGTCGGATAGGTGGCCCGTCCGGTCTGGATCAGCTGCTCGCTGATGACCTTGGCCTGGTTGATCGGGATCGCGAACCCGATGCCAATGCTACCCGGCCGCGTCTCGCCGGTGGCGTTGCTCAGGATCGCCGAGTTCACCCCGATGATGCGCCCCTCGGCGTCGGCCAGTGGGCCACCCGAGTTGCCCGGGTTGATCGGGGCGTCGGTCTGCAGGGCGTTCATGAACGACGCGTCCTCGGTCGAACGCCCGACCGCGACCGGTCGGTTCTTCGCACTGATGATGCCTTGGGTGACGGTGTTGGCGAGCCCGAGCGGGGCGCCCAGGGCAACCGCGACGTCGCCGACCTCCACCGCCTCGGAGTCCCCCAACTCACTGGGGACCAGCTCCAGCCCGCTGGTGCCGACCTGGATGACGCCGAGGTCGTACGACGGACTGGTGCCCACGATCTCGGCGGTTGCTCGTGCTCCGTCGGCGAAGATGCAGGTGATCCGGCCCGACCCGTCCCGGGCACTGTCGACCACGTGGTTGTTGGTCATGATCCGGCCTTCGGTGTCGAGCACGAAGCCCGACCCCGATCCGGTGCCCTCGCCCGACTCGACCATGATCATCACGGTGCTCGGCAGCACCTTGGCCGCGACCCCGGCCGCCCCGGCCTGGGTCGGCGTCGGCGGCGGTGGCGGCGGGGTGGTCTCGGTCGGCTCCGGCTCGGCGAACACACCGTTGCCGATCGCGGCGCCGGCCAGGCCCGCGCCGCCACCGACCACGAGGGCGACCAGTCCGGCGACCCCGGCGGTGCCGAGCAGACCACGGCGACTCGTCCTCGGCCCCGAGGGTGGTGGCTGCTGCTGTTGCGGTGCCGGCTGGATCGGTTGCGGGCCCGGGCCGGGCTGGACGACCGTCGCGGCGACGGAGCGACCGGGATTGAACGGCATCCCCCCGGGTGCGGGGAAGACCTCCGTGGGCCGAGACGCCGACGGTTGGCCCTGTTGGCCCTGCTGGCCCTGGCTCCCCGGTCCCGTCGGCGGACGCTGGGCGGACTGCTGGCTCGCCGACTGCCCGTACGACGGCTGCCGGCTCGCCGACTGCTGGTACGCAGGCTGTTGACTCCCCGGCTGCCCGCTCGCCGACTGCTGGTACGCAGGCTGTTGACCCGCCGGCGGCCGGCTGGCCGACTGGCCGTACGAGGGCTGCTGGCCGGCAGCGGGTCCACCCTGGGCCGGATGCTGGCCCTGTGCCGTCCTGGGTGCCAGCGTCGTCCGATCGCCCCACGGTCCGGTGTGCTGCGCCGGGGCCGCACTGTCGGAGCTGGCGGACGGGCCACCCGCAGCCGGGCCACCTGAGGCCGAGGCACCCGCAGCCGGGCCAGGTGCAGCCGGGCCACCGTTCATGGTTGGTCCGCTCGCACCGGCAGGGTTCGTGCCGGTGTCACGCGGTGCCGACGTACCTGTCGCCGACGTACCTGTCGCCGGGGGGCCGGCCGGGCGTACCGGCTCCTCACCCCACGGGCCCTGCGGTCCGGTGGGCCGTAGCGCGGCGCCGGGCTCCGGCGTACCTTGCCGGTCGGTCATGCGGTTCCTCCACTCATCCGAAGACGATGCCCCCGACACGTTCCCAGCCGGCGCGGATGCGGTCCAGCGTGGTACGACCGGTGGGCTCGTCGTGCGGCAGTGCGGCCACCACGTCGTCGACCACCGGCCGTGGGGCAGCACTGGCGACGGTGAACACCGTGCCACCTGACTGCCACGTCATGATGGTGGGCCATCCCGGTCGCATCCAGACGCCGTCGGTCCCACTCCGGACGAAACCGGGTGGCGGACCGGACAGCTGGCCGGGCTGCTGCAGCACCGTCACCAGCTGGGTCGCGTCACCGTAGCTGAGCCGCAGCAGGCCGGGGGCGGCTGCCGAGTCGCTGTGGGCCGACAGCAGGTCCAAGCCGGCCAACGAGCGGTTGCAGTACCAGCCGTGGGTCCGCAGCGCCATCGCCGAGGACACCGACAGCGACGAGGTGGCCGCCGACACCCCCAGCTGCGGCTGCAGGTGCGGGATGAAGCCGGGCTCGGGTTGGATCTGCAGCCGGCTGAACCCGGCCGCGGCGACGACCCCGTCAGCGGTCGCGGTCTCGGTGTGAAGCAGCAGTCCGGTGGCGGCGTCGACCCACCAGCGCGCGGTCACCCCGTGGGCTCCGGTGGTCTCGAGCAGGACGGCCGGTCGGCCTGCGACCACCTGTCCCGGCCGTGCCCGCAAGGTGGCGGCCAGACCGTCCAGGTCGCCGCGGGTGTGCGGGGCCGGGGTCGGCACGAACCGGGTCATGACCGACCGGCCGGTGACCGTACGGACGTCCAGTTCGATCCCCTGTCCGGGGCGGCCCAGGACGTCGACCCGGGCGGCGAGGTGTGTCTCGGGTGAGGCGACCCGGACCCGCCAGGTGCCGTGGAAGGGGACCAGTCGGGTGCTGGACCGGGCGAGCTCCAGCAGTGCGCGGACCTCGCGGGTGGTCAGGACCTCCCCGTCCCGCACGGGTCGGGGACGGAGCCCACCGGGCGCGGCGGCGAAGACCCGATCGGCGTTCTGGGCGGTCACGACCGCGCTGGTGGCCGGCGAGTGGAGCACCTGCTGGCCGAGCGCACCCGCGTACTCGACGCGGCCGCGGTTGCCCTGGTCGGTGACCTGGTCCTCACGCGGCGGGGCGGCCGCCCAGCCGACACCGGCGAAGGCGACCGAGGCCACGGTCGTCAGCAGCAGCGCGACGATCGCGTGCCGGGCCGGTCCCAACCGATCGGCGCCCCTCGGTCGGACGGGGGGCAGGTCACGTCCGGGCGTCGGCGCCTGCGGGCGCCCCGGGGCACCGATCGCCAGCAGTCGCGACGACAGGTCCGGTCGGGGTGCCGCGTCCACGTGGCGGTAGGTACGCAGCACGTCGCGGGTGCGCCGCAGCTCGGCGATCGAGGCCGCACAGTGGCGGCACCGCAGCACGTGCGCGCCCAGCCGCTCCCGGGCGGCCGGGGAGAGTGCGTCGTCCACCAGCGCCGACAGGTGCGCCTCGGACATCCCGCAGGGAAGTCGGATCATCGCCCACCCTCGCGACCGCCGGCGCCCGACACGCCCCCGCCCGAGACAGCTTCGCCCTGCTCCACGGCGATCCCGCGGTAGCGGCCCCCGGCCTCGGGCGCCCGGTGGACCAGGGCCTTGCGCAGTTGGGCCCGGCCACGGTGGATCCGGCTGCGCACCGTCCCCAGCTTGATGCCCAACACGTCGGAGATCTCCTCGTACGACAGCCCCTCGATGTCGCACAGCACGACCGCCACCCGGTACTCCGGCTGCAACGCCGACAGCGCATCGGACACGTCGTGGTCGAGGTCACCGGCCATCACCGTCTCGACCGGGCCGAGCTGGCGGGTCTCGAGGCGCTCCTCCACGTGCTCGGCCATCGCGTCGAACCGGATCCGCTGCTTGCGGCGGGCGTGGTCGAGGAACAGGTTCGTGGTGATCCGGTGCAGCCAGCCCTCGAAGGTGCCGGGCCGGTAGCGGTCCAACGACCGGAACACCCGGATGAACACGTCCTGGGTGAGGTCCTCGGCGTCGTGCGGGTTGCCGGTCAGCCGAAGGGCGAGGCGGTAGACCCGCGCACTGTGCTCGGCGACGACCTGCTCCCAGCTGGGCGGTTGCCAGTCGTCCCCACCGTCGTTCCGGGGTACGCCGTCGTCGTGGGGTGCACCCGTGCCGGCGGTCGGCGAGTCGGAGTCGGACCGCATGGGACTCACCCCTTCTGGTGCAGGACGGATCCGCGCGAGCGCACGGCGTGGGCAGAAGTTTATCCGGTCGCCGGCCCCAGCCGAAGTTGAGCGACCCCCGCTGAGGCTGAGATTTCCCTGATCATCGACCCCTGACCCGGGTGCGGCTCAGAGGCCGACCTCGGCCAGTCGGGCGGCCAGCGCGGCGGTCTCGTCCTCCGAGGCCGGCACGAGCGGCAACCGCAGCCCGCCCACCGGGCGGCCGCGCAGCGCGAGCCCGGCCTTGACGAGCATGCAGCCCTGGGTGGCGAAGATCCCGGTGAACAGCGGCTCGGCGAGCCGGTGGACCCGCAACGCGCGTGCCACGTCACCGGCCTCGTACGCGGTGATGATCTCCTTGGCCAGCAGGCCGGTGAAGTGGGTCGACGTCCCGACCAGCCCGACCGCCCCCACCGACAGCAAGGGCAGGGTGAGCGCGTCCTCGCCCGAGTAGTACGCCAACGGGGTCCCGCGCTCGGCGCTGATCGCGATCACCTGCCCCGAGCCGACGATGTCGGCCTTGGCGTCCTTCACCGCGACGATCCGCTCGTGCTCGGCGAGCTCGAGCAGGGTCGAGGTCTCGATCGGGGTACCGGTCCGCTTCGGGATGTCGTACAACATCACCGGCAGGTCGGTCGCGTCGGCAACGGCGCGGAAGTGGGCGAGCAGGCCGCGCTGCGGCGGCTTCGAGTAGTACGGCGTCACGACCAGCAGGCCGTGGGCGCCGGCGCCGGCGGCCTGCTCGGCGAGCTTCACGGTGTGCGCGGTGTCGAAGGCGCCGATCCCGGCGATCACCTGGGCCCGGTCCCCCACGGCCGCGACGACGGCCGCGACCAACTCGGCCTTCTCCTCGGGGCTGGTCGTCGGGGCCTCCCCCGTGGTCCCGTTGATCACCAACGCGTCGTTGGCCATCTCGTCGACCAGGTACGTGGCCAGCTCGGCCGCCCGGTCCAGGTCTAGCGCCAGGTCGGCGTCGAACGGCGTGACCATCGCCGTCAACAGCCGCCCGAAGGGCCGGCGCGGATCCGTCTGCATGTCGGGAACTCTACAGCGGATCGACCCCCTGACCGGACCACTCGACCGTCGTTGCTGGACAGTGTCCACCTGCGACCCCACGGTGTGCTGTGGCACCGTGCAGGGACACGGGTGCACTAGGGTGACGCCTGTGAACACACAGTCCGCCACCGGAGAAGGCGCACCGAAGCCGGCATCGTGGGCCCTGGCCGAGAACCTCCGCCCCGAGTCGGAGGCCGCCGCGAAGGCCCGCGAGGCCGCCGGTCCCCTCGGCGTCAGCCCGATCAGCCGCGGCACCGCGGCCGCGCTCACCTTCCTGGCCCGCGTCGTCGATGCCCGGGCGGTCGCCGAGATCGGCACCGGCACCGGTGTCTCGGGCCTGGCCCTGTTCGCCGGCATGCAGCCCGACGGGATCCTCACCAGCGTTGACATCGAGCCCGAACACCAGGCGGTCGCCCGCGAGGCGTTCCTGGCCGAGGGCCTCCGTACGCAGCGGTTCCGGCTGATCGCCGGGGACGCCCTCACCCTGCTCAACAACCTGAGCGACGGGGCGTACGACATGGTCTTCATCGACGCCGACAAGCTGGAGTACCCGACCTACGTCGACCAGGCCCTGCGGCTGCTGCGGCACGGTGGCGTGCTGGCCATCGACAACACGCTGTGGCACGACCGCGTCGCCGACGAGTCGGTGACCGACGACGACACCGTCGCGATCCGCGAGGCGATCACCATGGTCAACGAGAACGAGGACCTGGTGCCCTGCCTGCTGCCGGTCGGCGACGGCCTGCTGGCGGCGGTCAAGCGCTGACGAGGCTGGGTCGGCCGGGTTCAGCTGCGGGGGTTCAGGTCGGTTCGATCGCGAGGCCCTTCGGCACCACGGTGATGCCGCCGGCCGAGACCGTACAGCCGCGGGCGATGTCGGCCTCGTGGTCGATCCCCAGCTTGGCGCCGGGGGCGACCACCACGTTCTTGTCGAGGATGGCGCGCCGGATCACCGCCTGCGCACCGACGGTCACCCCGTTCAACAACACCGACTCGTCGATGTCGGCGCCGTGGTCGATCCGCACCGACGGCGACAGCACCGAGTCCTCGACGTAGCCGCCGGAGATGATGCAGCCGGCACTCACGATCGAGTCGCGGGCCCGGCCGTCGAGCACGAACTTCGCGCCGGGCTTCTGCGCCTGGTTGGTCCAGATCGGCCAGTCGTCGTTGTACAGGTTGAACACCGGGTCGACCGAGACCAGGTCCATGTGCGCCTCGTGGTAGGCGTCGATGGTCCCGACGTCGCGCCAGTAGTTCTTGTCCTTCTCGGTGGCGCCCGGCACCGTGTTGGCGGTGAAGTCGTACACCATCGCGTCCCCGGCGTCGACGAAGGCGGGCACGATGTTGCCGCCCATGTCGTGCCGGGAGTTGGCGTCGGCCGCGTCGGTCTCGAGGGCGTCGACCAGCGCCTGGGTGGTGAACACGTAGTTGCCCATCGAGGCGAACGAGCTGTCCGGGTCGTCGGGCAGCCCGGGCGGGTCGGCCGGCTTCTCCAGGAACGACTTGATCTTGTGGTCGGTGTCGGCGTCGATGATGCCGAACGCCGAGGCCGTGCTGCGCGGCACCCGGATGCCGGCGACCGTGCAGCCCCGGCCGGAGTCGATGTGGGCGTCGAGCATCTGCTCCACGTCCATCCGGTAGATGTTGTCGGCACCGAACACGACCACGTAGTCGGGCTGGTCGTCCAAGATCAGGTTCATCGACTGGTAGATCGCATCGGCGCTGCCCTGGAACCAGCGTGGGCCGAGTCGCTGCTGGGCCGGCACCGGGGTGACGTAGTTGCCGAGCAGGGTTGACATCCGCCACGTCAGTGAGATGTGTCGGTCGAGGGAGTGGGACTTGTACTGGGTCAGCACGCAGATGTGTCGCAGGTCTGCGTTGACCAGGTTCGACAGCACGAAGTCGATCAGTCGGAACGTGCCGCCGAACGGGACGGCGGGCTTTGCACGATCCTCGGTCAGGGGCATGAGACGTTTACCCTCGCCACCGGCGAGGACCAGGGCCAACACCTTCGGATTCGACGCCATGGTTGGCACGCTACCCAAGTCCCGGTGCAGGTTTGCACCCGGCTCCGCCATGTCCACCAACCGGTCGGGTGTGTCACCATCAGGACATGACCAGCGCTGATCTCGCCGTTTCGATCCTGACCCGGGAGTACCCGCCCACCATCTATGGCGGGGCCGGGGTGCACGTCGCCCAGTTGGTGCCCCAGTTGCGCCGGCTGGCCTCCGTCGAGGTGCACTGCACCGGCGAGCCGCGCGACGGCGCGACCGCCCACGCCGAGGACACCCCTGCCGGTGCGAACGCCGCCCTGCGGGTGTTCGGCGCCGACCTGTCGATGGCCGCCGCGCTCGGCACCGAGCTGGGGCGCGTCCCCGACGTCATCCATTCCCACACCTGGTACGCCAACCTGGGCGGCCACCTCGGGGGTCTGCTGCACGACGTCGCGCATGTGGTGACCTCCCACTCGTTGGAGCCGCACCGGCCGTGGAAGGCCGAGCAGTTGGGCGGCGGCTACGCGCTGTCGTCGTGGGCCGAACGGACCGCGTACGAGGCGGCCGCGGCGGTGATCTCGGTCAGCGCCGGGATGCGCGCCGACGTGTTGGAGTCGTACACCGACCTCGACCCCGACAAGGTGCACGTGGTGCGCAACGGCATCGACCCCGAGGAGTTCGCCCCCGACCACGAGACCGACGTGGTGCGGCGGATCGGGATGGATCCCGAGGCCCCGTCGGTGGTGTTCGTCGGCCGGATCACCCGGCAGAAGGGCCTGATCCATCTGGTCCGGGCCGCAGCTGATCTTGATCCGGGGACCCAGTTGGTGCTGCTGGCCGGCGCCCCCGACACCCCCGAGATCGCCGCGGAGTTCAACGAGGCGTTCGCCGAGCTGCAGTCCCGACGCGGGAATGTCGTGTGGGTGCAGGAGATGCTGCCGCGGGCTGACGTCCGCCAGGTGCTCACCCACGCCACCGTGTTCGCCTGCCCGTCGGTGTACGAACCGCTCGGCATCGTCAACCTGGAGGCGATGGCGTGCGAAACCGCCGTGGTCGCCTCGGCGGTCGGCGGGATCCCCGAGGTCGTGGTGGACGGCGAGACCGGCCGGCTGGTGCCGTACGACCCGGCCCGGGCCGACGACCCGGCGTACGTGACGGCGTTCGAGGAGCAGTTCGCCGCGACGGTGAACGGCTTGGTCCGTGATCCGGAGCTGGCCCGCGCGTACGGCGTCGCCGGCCGCGACCGCTGCATCGCCGAGTTCTCCTGGTCGAAGATCGCCGCCGAGACCCTCGAGGTGTACCGGCGGGCCATCGAGGTCCACCGGGGCTGAGCCGATTCAGGCCGGGTGGGGCTCGGGCACCGGGTCCTTGCTGGCGGCGCCGAGCGGGCCGGTGTCCCCCTCGTCGTCGGAGGTCGTCTGCTCGGTCGTGATGTGTTGTCCGACCTGCCGGGCGTCCGGTTCGATCGCGGCCTCGACGCTGCTGACGAACATGATCAACCAGGCGAAGACGGCACCGACGGCCAACAGTTCGAACGCGGTCAGGTTGAGGTAGCCCACCCCGAGATACATGATCAACGCGAGCGTCAACGACCCCAAGGTCACCCAGCACACCACCGAGAACGCCCGCGACAGCGTCGGGAACAGCAGCGGCACACCCAGCACCAGCACCATGAAGAAGCCGACCATCGAGTACGCGACGATGTTGTGGGCAAGGAAGAACCGGCTGACCGGCAGGAACGCCAACGCAGCCAGCAGTGCCCCCAGGCCGATGAAGGCGATCCGGATGACCTGCAGCCGCCAGCGTTCCACCTGCGCCCGACCCGCCCAGCGCGACAGGTCGTGGGTCAGGTAGCCGGCGAGGGTGATGATCACGACGCCGGCGATCAACAGGGTGATGTTGAACGCGAACCCGGACACGTCGTCGATGCCGCCCAGCGACGAGAAGTGACTCTGCCACCACAGCGGTTCCGAGGTCGACAACATGCTGGCCAGGGCACCGGTCAGCACGAACAGCCCCAACAGTTCCGACAGCCGCCGGGTCGACATGGTGTACGCGGAGTCGACCACCAGGTAGAGCGCGATCGCACACCCGGCGCCGACGATCGCGGCCCCGGCAAAGCGGTCGAGCGTCAGGTCGACGAAGGCCTGCGACAGGATCCAGAAGGTCCCCAACAGCCCCATCACGGTGATCCCGGCGTGGGTCAGCGACAGTCCGATCACGTCGAGCACGCGCCGTGCCGGATGCAGCCTGCGCCGCCACCGGTTGACCGGGAACCGTGCCGACCACACGTACCAGAACACGAAAGCGACGAGGGCGAGCCCGCCGGCGGTGAAGGAGGTCACGGTCCCGATGGACCCGGCGCCGACGAGCCCGTGCATGCCCTGCCACAGCGAGGGCAGCCCGAGGCCGAACCCGATCACGAAGGCCACGGCCGAGCAGATCAGTCGCCAGGTCTCCGGCGGCAGCCCCTTCGGCATCTCCGACGCCGGCACCCGGAGCTGGCCCGACCCGGACGCCTGCTGGAAGCTCATGCCTGCCACGCTATCTGGCGGCGGGCACCACCCGGGTGAAGGTCTGACCTCCACCCGGGTCGGGTCCTTCGGAGCGACTCGGTCAGTTGCGGCCCCGCCGGTTCCGGCCGATCAGCAGGCCCGCCCCGGTCATGATCAGCAACAGTGCACCGGCAACCGCCTGCCAGATCGCCGGCGCCCCGGTCACGGCCAGCGGCGGCATCACCACCAGCGGTGGCTCGACCGGCGGAGGCACCACCGTCAGCACCGGCAGCGGACCGGTCGGCGTGTGCGTCTCCGACGGCGGCGAGGTGACCGTCGGCGGCGGCGTCCCGTCGTCGCCCGGCGGCAGGGTGCCCGTGGCGGTCGCCACGTTGTGCACCTCACCGGCGGTGACGTCGGCCGCGGTGATGGTGTACGGCGACGACGTGCACGTCATCTCCTCACCGACGAGCAGGTCACTCGCCGGGCAGGTGATCGCCACGCCGGCAGCCGCCAGCAGCGGATCGTCGACCGCCACACCGGTCAGCGGCAGCATGCCGATGTTGCTGACCAGGAAGGAGAAGGTGATCGTCTCGCCGACGTTGCCGACCCCGTCACCGTTGGTGTCGTCGAGCTCGGCCGACTTCACCAGCTCGATCCCGGGCTTGCCCATCGTGTTGGTCAGCGTGCACTCGAGCACCTGCCCGGCCTCGACCTCGAACTGCAGCCCCGGTGTCTCGGGGTCGAGGTCGGTGAGGCCGACGCAGGTGACGTCACCACCGGTCCAGCCGGCGGCCGGGGCCTCCCGCAAGGTGTAGCGGGTGTTGATCTCGAGGTCACCGAAGGTCACGGTGTCGGTGGCGTTGCCGACCCCCGACACCTGCCGGGTCGTCTCCGCGCCACCCTCGTCGGCCAACGTGATGTCGAACGACCAGCCGTAGCCCTCCACCACGTCGGCGGCAGTCTTGGTGACCGTCACCGACCCGGCATCGGCGGTGTTGACGAAGGTGCAGACCACCGTCTCCCCCGCGGTCGGCACGACGGTCACGGTCCCGTCCGCCGACACCGTCGCGCCGTTGGTGCAGCTCGACGCCTCGGTGTCGAGGGTCCAGCCGGAGGCGACCTGCTCGGTGACGGTGTAGGTCCCTCCGACCCGCAGCAGTGCCGAGGTCCAGGTGGCGTCCTCGGCCACACCGTTGTCGACCAGGCTGAACGTCGGCGCCATGTCCTCACCGGTGGTGGTGAAGCCGAAGCTGGTCTCGTCGTTCGGCCGGGCGTCCTTGATGATCACGATCGACGCCCGCTCGGTGTTGGTGTAGGTGCAGCTCACCGTCGCCCCCGGCTCCAGCACGATCGTCCCGGTCAGTCCGTCGACGGTACCGCCGGTCGAGCACACCAGGTCCGTGCCGTCGTACGACGGCGTCCCGACCTCGTTCACGGTGTAGGTGCCGGGGTCGACGTTGCTGAACGTCTGCGATCCGCTGCCCTGCTCGGTGGTGATCGAGAACTCCTCCGGGTCGAGCCAGGTGCCGGTGAAGTCGAACTCGCCGTCGGCGCCCTCGACGTGCTTGTTGATCACGATCGTGCCCTTGGCGGTGTTGACCGCTTCACACTCGATCGCATCGCCGGCGCTGACCGTGAAGTCCACGGCGGCGAGGTCGGCGGTCGACCCGTCGGCGTGGGTCACCGTGCAGGTGATCGCCCCGGCGATCCACTCCGGGCCGACGTTGATCTCGGTGAGCTCGTACTGCATCCCGGTGGTGAGACCGGTGAAGGTGGCCGTCCCCGTGCCGTCGGTGGTGCCGGCGGTCGCCACCAGCGGCGTACCGCCGGGCAGCGGCTGCAGCTGGAAGGTGAACTCACCGTCGCCACCCACACTGGTCTTGGTCACCGTCACGGTGCCGTCGACCGCGGTGTTGGTCACGGTGCAGCTGATCTCGACGCCCTGGGAGGTGCCCAGCGGTGCCACGAAGGTGACCGACGCGTTGGTCGCGTCACCGTCGGTGTCGGTGACCCCGGTGCACGTCATCGCACCGTCGGTCCAACCCGGCACCGAGGTCTCGGCCAGGGTGTACGTCCCACCCGGCAACAGGTTGCCCCACGCGGCGACCTGGGTCGTCTCGCCGGCACCCCACGTCGTCTTGGTGTCGGTCTCCGAGCCCGGCCCGGTCAGCGTGAAGTCGAACGACCACTCGACGTCCGCGGTGACCGCGGCGACGGACTTGGTCACCTCGACCTCGGAGGTCGTCGCGGTGTTGGTGATCGCACAGGTCAGCTGTTGGCCGGCCTCGACCTGGAACTGCAGCCCTGCCGTGTTCGGGTCGAGGTCGGTGACACCGGTGCAGGTGAGGTCACCCGCGGTCCAACCGGCCACCGACTGCTCGACCAGGGTGTAGGTGGTGTTGATCTTGAGATCGCCGAACTCGACCACGTCGGTGCCCTCACCGGTGCCGGTGACCTGCTTCGTCGTCGAACCACCGGCCTCGCTCAGCGTGATGTCGAACGACCAGGCCAAGGTGTCGGCGACGCCGGCGACGGTCTTGGTGACCGTCACCTTGCCCGGATCGGCGGTGTTGACGAAGGTGCAGACCACCGTCTCCCCCGCGGTCGGCACGACGGTCACGGTCCCGTCCGCGGAGATCGTCGCGCCGTTGGTGCAGCTCGACGCCTCGGTGTCGAGGGTCCAGCCGGACGCGACCTGCTCGGTGACGGTGTACGTCCCTCCGGCCCGCAGCAGCGCCGAGGTCCAGGTGGCGTCCTCGGCCACACCGTTGTCGACCAGGCTGAACGTCGGCGCCATGTCCTCACCGGTGGTGGTGAAGCCGAAGCTGGTCTCGTCGTTCGGCCGGGCGTCCTTGATGATCACGATCTGGGCCCGCTGCGTGTTGGTGTAGGTGCACACCACGGTCTCACCGGCATCCAGGTCGATGGTGCCGCGCAGTCCGGCGGTCGACGACCCGCCGTCGGGGTCGACACAGACCAGGTTGGTCCCGTCGTAGTCCGTCGTCGACGACTCCGAGACCGTGTACGACCCCGGCACCACGTTGCCGGTCGTCAGGCTCCCGGTCCCACCGCTGGTGGTGATCGAGAACTCCGACGGCGTCAGCCACGACCCGGTGAAGTCGAACGTGCCGTCGGCACCCTCCACGTTCTTGTTGATGATGATCGTGCCCTTGGCGGTGTTGGTCACCCCACAGGCGATCTGCTGGCCGACCTCGACGATGATGCGGGAGGCCGGCACCGGCCGGGTACGGTTCCCCTCGGTCACCGTGCAGGTCAGGTCGCCCAGGATCCACGACTCGGCCTGGGCGGCGTCGGTGACCGCCTCGGTCAGCACGTACTGCGTCCCCGGCACCAGGTCGGTGAAGGTGTGCGAACCGGTACCCCCGACGGTCGTCACGTTCGCGGTGAGCGGAGCGCCACCGGTGGGAGTCAGGGTGAAGCTGAACTCCCCGTCACCGCCGATCGTGGTCTTGGTGACGGTCAACTCGCCCGGCACCGCATCGTTGGTGACCGCACACGTCACCTCGACAGCCTGCGAGGTGCCCAGCGGTGCCACGAAGGTGACCGACGCGTTGGTCGCGTCACCGTCGGTGTCGGTGACCCCGGTGCACGTCATCGCACCGGCGGTCCAGCCCGACACGGGCGTCTCGGCGATGGTGTAGGTCGCCCCCGGCACCAGGCCCTGCCATGACGCGGCCCCGGTCCCGTTGCCACTGCCCGCAGCGGTCTTGGTGCCGGTCTCACCGGTCGGCGCGGGCGTCAGCGAGAAGTCGAACGACCACTCGACGTCCGCGGTCACCCCGGCCACCGTCTTGGTCACCTCGACCTCCGAGGACGAGGCGGTGTTGGTGACCGCACAGGTCAGGACCTGGCCGGCCTCGACCTGGAACTGCAGCCCTGCCGTGTTGGGGTCGAGGTCGGTGACACCGGTGCAGGTGAGGTCACCGGCGGTCCAGCCGGCCGGTACCTGCTCGGTCAGGGTGTAGGTGGTGTTGATCTTGAGATCGCCGAACTCGACCACGTCGGTGCCCCCACCGGTGCCGGTGACCTGCTTCGTCGTCGAACCACCGACCTCGGCCAAGGTGATGTCGAACGACCAGGCCAAGGTGTCGGCGACGCCGGCGACGGTCTTGGTGACCGTCACCTTGCCCGGATCGGCGGTGTTGACGAAGGTGCAGACCACCGTCTCCCCCGCGGTCGGCACGATGCTCACCGAACCGTCGGCACCGATGGTGGCGTTGTTGCTGCAGCTTGAGGCCTCGACGTCCAAGGTCCAACCCGCTGTCGCCTGCTCGGTGACGGTGTAGGTCCCACCGGCGGCCAGCGGCGCCGAGGTCCACACGTTGTCGTCGGCGCCGACGCCGTCGTCCACCAGGGTGAAGCCGGCCGGCATGTCGTTGCCGGTGGCGGTGAACGCGAACCCGGTCTCGTCGTTCGGCCGGGCGTCCTTGATGATCATGATCTGGGCCCGCTGCGTGTTGGTGTAGGTGCACACCACGGTCTCACCGGCATCCAGGTCGATGGTGCCGCGCAGTCCGGCGGTCGACGACCCGCCGTCGGGGTCGGTGCAGACCAGGCTCGTCCCGTCGTAGCCCTCGCGCTGCACCTCGAACACCTCGTACGACCCCGGCACGACGTTGCTGGTGGTCGTGCTGCCGGTCCCGCCGGTGGTGGTGATCGAGAACTCCGGCGGCGTCAGCCACGAGCCGGTGAAGGTGAAGGTGTTGTCGGCACCCTCGACGTTCTTGTTGATGATGATGGTGCCCTTGGCGGTGTTGGTCACCCCACAGGCGATCTGGTCGCCGGGCTCGACGACGATGCCGGACGCCGGCAAGGTGTCGGTCGTCTGGTCGGCGTGGGTGACGGTGCAGGTCAGGTCACCCAGGATCCACGACTCGGCCTGGGTGGCGTCGGTGACGGTCTCGGTGAGGACGTACTGCGTTCCCGGCACCAGGTCGGTGAAGGTGTGCGACCCGGTGCCACCGACCGTCGTCACGTTGGCGGTGAGCGGGTCACCGGTGGTGGGGGTCAGGGTGAAGCTGAACTCCCCGTCGCCACCGACCGCGGTCTTGGTGACGGTCAGCTCACCCGGCACCGCATCGTTGGTGATCGTGCAGCTCACCTCGGCGCCCGGTGCGATGCCCAGCGGCGCGACGAAGGTCACCGACGCGTTGGTCGCGTCACCGTCGGTGTCGGTGACACCGGTGCAGGTCATCGCCGCCGCGACGTACCCCGAGGTGGACGTCTCGGCGATGGTGTAGGTCGCCCCCGGCACGAGACCCTGCCACGACGCGGACGCCGTGCCGTTGCCGCTGCCCGCAGCGGTCTTGGTGCCGGTCTCACCGGTCGGCGCGGGTGTCAGCGAGAAGTCGAACGACCACTCGACGTCCGCGGTCACCCCGGTGACGGTCTTGGTCACCTCGACCTCCGAGGACGAGGCGGTGTTGGTGACCGCGCAGGTCAGCTGTTGGCCCGGCTCCACCTGGAACTGGAACCCGGCCGTGGTCGGGTCGAGGTCGCTCAGGCCGGTGCAGCTGATCACGCCGCCGGTCCAGCCGGCCGGCACCTGCTCGGCCAACGTGTAGGTGGTGTTGATCGCCAGGTTGTCGAAGGTGACGGTCGGATCGGCCTTGGTGGCCTGCTGCGGGGAGGCCACGCCGTCCGGTGTCGGCGTCAACGTGAACCCGAACGACCAGTTCAGGGTGTCGGCCACCCCGTCGACGGTCTTGGTCACCGTCACCTCACCGGGCTCGGCCTCGTTGACGAAGGTGCAGGTGACCGCGCCACCGGGTTCCAGCACGATCGAGGCGGTCCCGGTCGCGAGGTCGACAGCGCTACCGGTCCCGGCGTTGACACAGCTGATCCCCTGCAGCTGCCATCCGGCGAGGGCGGCCTCGACGACCTCGTAGGTGCCCGGCGCGAGCCCGGTCACGGTCTTCGACGCGGCGGCGCCACCGTCGTCGACCAGGTTGAACGGCCCGAGGTCGCCGGAGAACCCGAACGAGGTCGTGTCGTCCGGCCTGGCGTCCTTGACGATCGTGATGCTGCCGCGCTTGGCGTTGACGTAGGTACAGGTGACGGTCTCACCCGGGCTGACGTTGAACGACGCCGTCCGGTCGGCCGGCGAACCCTCCGAATCGCTGTCGTCACAGACGATCGTGGCCAACACGTGGTCGCCGGCTGCGGCCTCCACCACCGCGTACGGAGCCGTCACCGCCGGAGTGCGCTGGCTGTCGACGTTGGGTACGACGACGGCTTCGGCCGACTCGCCGTCGCCGAGGGTGGCGGTGATCGCGCCGGTGAAGTCGAACTCGACCTCGCCGTTGTCGGGCCGGACGTCCTTGATGATCTTGATCTTGCCCTGCTGCTCGTTGGTGTAGGTGCAGGTCACGGTGTCGTTGGCCACCGTGGTGACCTGCACCGTGCCCGTGTCGGAACTCGCCACGGTGGCGCCGTCGCCGGTCCGGCACACGACGCCGAGGGAGACCCACGGCAGGCCACCGATGGGCAGCGCCTCGGTGATCGTCACCGCGGTGCCGGGGGCGTACGTCAGCACCGGGCTGCTGTCGCCGAGGCCGAGCACCTGGGCGTCCTTGTCGGTGACGGAGAAGGTGAAGTCGGCCGTCTCGTCGCCGGCACCCTCCTTCTCGATCACCAGGCCGGAGGTCTGGTTGGTGATCACACAGTGGGTCCCGTCCCCGGCGATGTCGCTGGGCAGGACCGGCACCGTGGCACCGGTGGCCGCGCCGTTCTCGTACAGCGTGACGTTCGTGGTCTGCCCGCCGGTGAACGGATCGGAGTACGTGCAGCGGACGGTGCTCTGGGCGAAGCCCTCACTCATCGAGGTCTCGGTGATGCGGTAGTCAGGGCTGGCGATCACGTTGCCCCACGTGTCGGTCGGATCGCCGGGAACGGTCAGGGTGCCGGTGATGGTGGCGGTCGACCCGTTCGGCTCGGCCTCACCGTCGTCACCGGCCAGGGTGGTGTCGTGCACGGTGCCACCGTCGGCCTGGTCGACGGTGTAGCCGAAGGTGCCGGTCGTACCGGCCGGCTGCACCTCCTTGGTGACCGAGATCGAGCCACAGGTGTTGATCGTGATCGGGTCGGTCTGGGCCGAGTCCTGCAGCTGTGCGCTCAACGAGTTGCCGGTCTGGCTCAACGTGACGCCCGAGGTGAAGCTGCTGCATCGATCGGTCGGCAGGATCCCGGAGCTGGTGAGGTTGATGGCCAACTCGCCGAAGGTGCCGACGTTGCCGCTGGCCGTGCCACCGGTCGCCGACGACACGTTGCGGCCGACGGCGGCGTCGTAGTGCACGCCACCGACGGTGGTGCTGGACCATGCCGAGCCGGTCCAGGCGAGCCGGCTGACGGTGACCCCACCGCCCTGGTTGGAGTTGTAGTCGAACTGGATCAGGATGTCGTCGCCGCGGCCGGGGTTCGGTCCCTCCAGGTGGGTGAACACACTGAGGTCACCGGTGCCGCCGGCCGAGCGTGACCAGTACGAGTAGAAGATGT
Source organism: Carbonicoccus niuqiaonis (assembly GCF_050157065.1). Taxonomy (GTDB): domain Bacteria; phylum Actinomycetota; class Actinomycetes; order Propionibacteriales; family Propionibacteriaceae; genus Avipropionibacterium. The sequence continues at coordinate 1,177,327 of NZ_CP189573.1, read as the reverse complement.
AGTCGTAGACCCCGGGGCTGGTCTCGACGATCTCGTAGGCCCCGCCGACCGAACACAGATCGGACTTCTCGTTGACGTTGCCGGTGGACGGCGTCCACGGATTCGACTGGACCGACTGGCCACCGGCGTACTTGGTGGTGTCGGCGGGTGGGCCGGCGCTGAGACAGGGCTCGCTGGCCATCTTGAGGTCGAGGAGCCCGGCCGTCGGCAGCCCTCCCGGGGTGACGCCGGGGCCGTACGGGGCCTGCCAGTCGTTGGGCCCGGCGATGTCACCGTCGATGGCGAACGACGTCTGTGGTGTGGTGTCCGCCGCGTTGGCAGCTGGTGCCGCCCCCCACTGCAGCCCGGCGATGAGCAGTAGCACCGCCGCGAGCTGAAGCCATGTGCGCGCGCGAAAAACAGTCCCCGAGTTGAGCATCGTTCCCCCGAAATATGCTCTGTCACCCAGCGACGTCCCCCGACATCAACTGGGCGGACCGGCCCCCCGACCGGCTGCGCCCATCCTTGCTTGTGGGCTCATCAACCGTCCAACCGCCCACTCACTTCGTTACTCAACCGAGACCTGGGCGACGCTGGGCCACTGCACCCGTACCGAACCGCGGCGATTTCGCGGCGATGTCCGCGTCAGCGGGCCAGGACCGCGAAATCGCCGCGGTTGCGTCAGCATCGCGTCCCGGGGGACGACAAAACCTCCCGCCTCGCGGCGGGAGGTTCTCCCGGAATTCCTACGTGCGCCGGCTTCGGTCAGCCCACCACGCCGGCCAGGGCGTCCATGAGCTCCTTGGCCTCGTCGGCGTTGAGCTCGACCACCAGTCGGCCGCCTCCTTCGAGCGGGACCCGCATGACGATCCCTCGGCCTTCCTTGGTGACCTCCATCGGCCCGTCACCGGTCCGCGGCTTCATCGCAGCCATCGCCCAACCTCATCTCTCGCTCAAGAAGACTCTGCCGCGACCATTATTCCCTACCTCGGCCCATCACAGCGCGTCGGGCAGGCATCAGGCGAAGAAGTCGGCCACCCGGGCGACGGTCTCGGCGGCCCAGATCACCTTCCGGTGTCCGAGACCGGAGGTGTGCACCAGCTCGGCCCCGGGCCAACTGTCGACGAGGGCCCGTGCCTCGTCGAACGACGACTCCGGATCGGTGTCGTCGTGCACCACGAGCAGGGGTGGGCGGCGGTCACCGAGCCGCTCCGCCACGTCGAGGAACTCGAAGTCGCTCGCCGGCCGCCCCACCCGCTCGGCGGCCAGCTCGAGCACCCGGGGTCGCAGGTCGGGGCTGTGGCCGGCCGCGGCCAGGAAGCTGTCCATGGTCGACGCCAGGCTCAGTGACGGTGCGATCAGGGCGAGTCGTCCGACGGTGAGGCCGTGGCGGAGCATCGCGTCGAAGGTCGCCATCGCCCCGGCGGAGTGGGCGACGACACCGGCCACCGGGCCGTGGGCCGCCGCCACGGCGGCCAGGCTGTCGGCGAGGTCGATCACGGTGCCGGTCCCTGCGCCGAGCGGTCCGGGCGACGACTCGCCGTGGCCGAGCGCATCGTGGGCCACCACCTGGTGACCGGACTCCAGCAGCGGGGTGACGTGGGCGCTGAGTTGGTGGTGCCAGCCGGCCCAGCCGTGGACCAGGTGGACGTGCGGGCCACCACCCCACAGCTCACCGACGATCAGCCGGCCGCCCGCGTCCACCTCGAAGCGCTCCCCCGCCTCGATCACCCGGCGGCGCTCCTTCAGCACGGGTGGTCTGGGGATCGAGACGAACGCCTTCTCCGCGGCCTGGGCGGCCAGCTCCGGCGAGACGTGCTCGACGAGGTTTCCCAGCTTCGGTACGGACGGCGTCATCGGTCCTCCTGGTGATCAGAACTGCTGGTCCCTGAATCGGCGTTGCCTGTCTCGGCGTTCCCTGTCTCGGCGTTGCCTGTCTCGGCGTTCCCTGTCTCGGCGTTGCCTGTCTCGACGGTCTCCGCCTCGGCCTCACCCTGCGCGGGCTCCCCCGGCTCTGCCTCGGCCTGTGGGTATTGCGGGAAGCTCTCGGGCCTTTCGGGGGTGTCGTCGTCATCGGCACGACCGTCGCCGGAGTACCAGGCCCCCCTCTCGGGGACGCCCTGGCCGCCGTCCAGGTCGTACTCGGCCCAGGGGTCGTCGACCACCGGTTCACCGGTGTCGCCCCCGGCGCCGCCCAGGTCAGGGGTTCCGTACGTCGAAGGCGCCGATCCGGCGCGGAGCACGGCGATCTCCTGGTCGCGCTGGGCGAGTTCGTTCGCCAGCCGGTCGAGCAGGTCGTCGACCTGTCGCATCGCGTACCCCCGGACGGTGACGCCGAACCGGACGTTGTCGAGGTCCTGGGCGGCGAGTGGCCGGTGCGGCAGCGGTTGCCGGTAGGTGTCGCGGATCGGCTCGGGGCGCAACTCCCCCAGCGCACCGGTGGCCGCCAGGGCGGCCAGCCCGATGGCGGCGACGACGATCGCGGCGATCACCCACTCCATGGTCGGTGATCCTAGCCGTCGACCCGGTTCGCGGCTGCTTCGCCGGCCCGGGCACCGGCGACCATCGCGGCCACGGCCTCGTCCACGTCGTCGGTCACCACCAGTGACGCCACGTCGGCCTCGGCGATGTTGCCACGCTGCAGCACGGTGTCGCGGAGCCAGTCGACCAGGCCCGACCAGTAGCCGGTGCCGAACAGCACGACCGGGAAGGTCGTCACCTTGCCGGTCTGCACCAGGGTGAGCGCCTCGAACAGTTCGTCGAAGGTGCCGAAACCGCCGGGCAGCACGATGAAGCCGCTGGCGTACTTGACGAACATCGTCTTGCGGGCGAAGAAGTAGCGGAAGTTGATGCCGAGGTTCACGTACTCGTTGAGGCCGGTCTCGTACGGCAACTCGATGCCGAGGCCCACCGAGGTGCCGTTCCGTTCGGTGGCGCCACGGTTGGCGGCCTCCATGATGCCCGGGCCACCGCCGGTGATGACCGCGTAGCCGGCGTCGACCAGACCCGCGCCGATCCGGACCGCTGCGGCGTACTCGGCGGAGTCGGCCGGGGTCCGCGCACTGCCGAACACGCTGATGGCCGGGCCGAGCTCGGCCAGCGTGCCGAAGCCCTCCACGAACTCGGACTGGATGCGCAGCACCCGCCACGGATCGGTGTGCACCCAATCCGTCGAGCCGTCGCTCTCCAGCAGCCGCTGGTCGGTGGTGGTCGACTGGAGTTGACCGCCGCCCCGGACGACCGGGCCCTGCGTCACGCGGCCGTGATGGTTCAGTCGGGACGTGGGTCGCATCGGCGACGGGTTGCGCGGTTCACTGCTCACCCGCCCAGCGTAGTGGCGGCACCGGCTCGCCCGGGCCTTCGTTTCGGGACGGGTCGTCGGGCCGGGTCGTCGGGCCGGGTCGTCGGGCCGGGTCGTCGGGCCGGGTCGTCGGGCCGGGTCGTCGGGCCGGGCGGCCGGGACGGGTCAGCCCAACCAGCGGAGCAGGGCGTCGCGGCAGGCGTACACCTCGGCGACGGGACAGAACTCGTCGTCGGCGTGGGCCTTGCTCGGGTTGCCGGGCCCGAAGTTCACCGCGGGGACGCCGAGCTGGGAGAACCGGGCGACGTCGGTCCAGCCGAACTTCGGCGCGGGGTCGCCGCCCACCGCGGCGATGAACTCCTGCGCGGCCGGCCGGTCCAGCCCCGGCAGCGCGCCGGGTGAGGAGTCGCTCAGCACCAACTCGTACCCGTCGAACACCTCGGCGACGTGGGCGAACGCCTGCTCGACCGTACGATCCGGGGCGAACCGGTGGTTGATCTGCACCTCGCACCGGTCGGGGATGACGTTGCCGGCGATGCCGCCGGTGATCTTGACCGCGTTGAGGCCCTCGCGGTAGGTCAGTCCGTCGATGTCGACGGTCCGCGGTTCGTACGCGGCGAGTCGGCCCAGCAGGTCGGCGGCGTCGTGGATCGCGTTGTGCCCCATCCAGGCCCGGGCGCTGTGGGCGGCCGTGCCGGTCAATGTGATCGTCACCCGCAAGGTGCCCTGGCAGCCACCCTCGACGACCGCGTTGGACGGCTCCCCCAGAACGGCGAAGTCACCGGCCAACAGTTCGGGGTGGGCCTCGGCGAGCAGTCCGAGCCCGTTCAGGTCGGCCTGCACCTCCTCGTTGTCGTAGAAGATCCAGGTCACGTCCCGACTCGGCTCGAGCAGTGTCGCGGCGCACGACAACGCCACCGCGACCCCGGCCTTCATGTCGCAGCTGCCGCGACCGGTGATCACCTCCACCCCGTCGAGCCCATCGTCTCCGACCAACGTCGTCCGGGTCGATGGCAGGTTGCCGGCCACCGGGACGGTGTCGAGGTGGCCCGCGACGACGACGCGGGACTCCCGGCCGAGGTCGGTCCGGGCCACCACGTTGTTGCCGAACCGGGTCAGCTGCAGGTGCGCCCTCCCCGTCAGGGCCGCCTCGACCGCATCGGCCAGTTCCTGCTCGTTGCCCGACACCGATTCGACGTCGATCAGCGCCTGCAGCAGGTCCACCACGTCACCGTCGAGGTCAAGTCGCGTCATGGTCGGTCACCCTAGTCCGCGGCGAGCACTCGTAGGGTGAGGCCCATGGGAACCGAAGAGCGGCTGGCCGTCTTCCTCGACTACGAGAACCTCGCCCTGGGTGCCCGCGAGCACCTCGGCGGCATGACCTTCGACTTCGGGCCGATCGCCGACGCCCTCGCGGTCCGGGGACGCGTGGTCGCCCGACGGGCGTACGCGGACTGGTCGTACTTCGACGAGGACCGACGATCACTGACCCGACACCACGTCGAGTTGATCGAGATGCCGCAGCGGATGGGGGCGTCACGCAAGAACGCCGCCGACATCAAGATGGTCGTCGACGCGATCGAGATGGCCTTCGAACGCGACTACATCACCACCTTCGTGATGTGCACCGGTGACAGCGACTTCTCGCCACTGGTCCACAAACTGCGCGAGCTGAACCGGAACGTGATCGGGGTCGGGGTCGAGAAGTCCACCTCTCGCCTGCTGCCACCTGCCTGTGACGAGTTCTTGTTCTACGACCGCCTCGAGGGGGTGGAGGTGCCCGACGAGGCCACCTCCGAACAGCAGCGACCCCGCCGCGGCAACGGCACCGACGCCAGCCGCGCCGGAAGCAGGAACGACGGGAGCAGGAACGACGGGGGCGCGGGAGAGCGGTCGGAGCCGGAGCAGCCCGCCGTCGACGACGAGCCCGTCACCCCCACCCAGAGCCTGGACGTCCAGCTGGCGCAGACGTTGGCGGGGCTGCTGTCGTCGTCGAACGGCCCGGTGACCGCATCGGTGCTGAAGCGGACGGTGTTGCGCAAGGACCCGACGTTCAACGAGTCCGACCACGGTTTCCGCAGCTTCGGCGAGGTGATCCGCGACCTGGCCAACCGCGGCATCGTCGAGGTGTCACCCGGTCCGTCCAGCGGCGACCCCGAGGTGTCGCTCCCCGAGCACGGTGAACGCGAGGACGCCTTCGCGCTGCTGCGCGACGTGGTCGGCGCGGTCGGCGGCCCGGTCGCGCTGTCCGGCCTGAAGGACCAACTGCGCAAGCAGCGTCCCGAGTTCAGCGAGAAGGGACTGGGCTACCGGAACTTCCTGCAGTTCTGCCGTGCCGCCGACACCGCCGGGGTGATCACGCTGCGCTGGGACGACAACACCGGGGACTACCTCGTCACCAGCTGATCATGGCCCGGCGGGTCACGCGTCGTGGTCGGCCCACCACCGGGCCAGCTCCGGCTCGAGCTGGTCGGCGACCTGCATCGGCAACGAGTGGGTGGCACCCGGCCACACCGTCACCCGGTCCATGCCCAAGCGTCGACTGCGCGCCGCCGCCTCCTCGCCGCCGGTGAGCGAGGTGTCGGCCGCGATGTCGATCCGCGTCGGCACCCCCTCCCCGGATGCACCGAGGACGGTCCGCCACTCCTGATCGGTCAGCGGCCGAGGTGTCAGTTGATCACCCACGTAGTGGGCCGACGCCTGCTCGATCATCACCGAGACGGGGTCACGCTGCTGCACCTCCGCCACGGTGACCCCGCCGATCTCGGCCAACGCCTTGTCCCGCCACGCCTGCGGCACCGGCAGCATCAACAGGGTGGCCCACAGGTACGTCGAGGCCGGCAACGCCTGCACCACCATCACCGGCTCGAACATCGTCAGCGTGGCCAGGCGCTCCGGATGGTGGGTGGCGTACGTGGCGGCCATCGCCCCACCGAACGAGTGCCCCACCAGGTGGATCCGGTCAAGGCCCAGCCCGGCGAACGTCTGGTCCAACCACGTCGCGTGGTCGTCGAACGACGTCAACGGGGTCGACTGCGTCGACATCCCGGCGTCACCGACCGCGTCGAGGGCGTAGACGGTCCGCCTGCCGAGCCAGGGTCGGATGTTGTCCACCCACATCGGCGCCCCGGAACGGATCCCGGGCAGGAACACCACCGGGGTGTGGTCACCGGGGGCCGACCACTCGTACACCCGCACCGTGCCGTACGCGGTGCGCACGTCGTGAACCCGGGTCGCCGGTGGCAGCCGCTCCATCACCTGTGAGTACGCCGTCCGGTAGGACTCGAACCCCTCGATGCTGCGCCACCGGCCCACCTGGGGAGTCGGATTGGTCAGCGCGATCGCCTTCTCCGCCACCAGCAGCGCCGCGATCGCGATGACCACGACCTGCCACACGCGCGGGCGGCGTCGGCGTACCCCTCGGTCACCACGGGTCGGTCGGGCCTGATCGGTGCTGTCGGTCATCGCCTGCTCCTCACTTCTGCTGGTCCGTCGGTGGCGCCGGGCGCCGGACGACGCCCGTCGAGCTCGTCGAGGCCCTGCCACCTCATCGACCAACACATGATCAATACACTCGTATTGATCATGTTACACTCCTGTCATGGCAGGTGGTGCGGAGGTCGACGACCCGATCATCCGGGGTGTGTGGCAGGTGATCGCGACCGACGGGCTGGGTGCGGTGACCATGCGTACGGTGGCGCAGGCGGCCGGGGTGTCGGTGGGCCGGATCCAGTACCGGTACGGCAGCAAGGAGGACCTGCTGCTGGCCAGCGCGGCCGCGATGATCAACGGCGCAGCCGCCCGCCACGAAGCCGTACGACAGACCGCCGAGGGCGACGAGACGCTGTGGCACCTGCTGTCGCACGTGATCCCGCACGACCACACCACCACGATCGGCGTCTCGGTGTTCCACCACTTCGTCGCCGCCGGCATCACCCGGCCCCGGATCGCGGCCCTGCTGGCCGAGGCGAAGCGTGGCCAACAGGCCGAGGTCGCCACCCTGCTGCGACCACTGCTGTCGCCGGCGGCCGACCCGCAGGCCGCCGCCCGGGCGCTGGTCGCCACCGCCGACGGGCTCTCGCTGCAGGTGCTCACCGGAGCCGTCGAGGCCGCCGCCGCAGCGGCGGCACTGCGGGCCGAGCTCGACCGGGTGACCGCCGCGACGGCGCCATCGGCTGGCGCGCTTCAGTAGGCTGGCGCCCATGACGGACACCGCACGCCCAGATGCCGCCGACACCTCGGCCAACGCCACGACCGATGCCGCCGACCAGCCCGACCGGGCGTGGGGTTGGGGGCTGGCCACGGTCCACGACAGTGGGATGATCCTCGACACCTGGTTCCCCACCCCTGCCCTCGGGGAGCCGGTCGAGGGTGACGCCCCCGAGGCGTTGGCCGCGTTGGAGACCACCGACGAGGCCCGCCAGGTCCGTACCGAAGCCGTCCGGGTGACCGTCGACCTGTCCGCCGCCCCGGCCAACACCCCGGACGCCTACCTGCGGCTGCACCTGCTGAGCCACCGGCTGGTCCGCCCCCGCAGCATCAACCTCGACAAGATCTTCGCGCAGTTGCCCAACGTGGTGTGGACCTCCGCCGGCCCGTGTGCGGTCACCGACTTCGAGCTCACCCGGGTGCGGCTCCGCGCCCGCGACGGGCACGTCACCGTGCATGGCGTCGACAAGTTCCCGCGGATGGTCGACTACGTGCTGCCCGCCGGGGTTCGGATCGCCGACGCCGATCGGGTACGGCTCGGCGCCCACCTGGCCGAGGGCACGACGGTGATGCACGAGGGCTTCGTCAACTTCAACGCCGGCACCCTCGGGGAGGCGATGGTCGAGGGACGGATCAGCCAGGGCGTGATCGTCGGCGCCGGGTCCGACGTCGGCGGCGGTGCCTCGATCATGGGGACGTTGTCCGGTGGCGGCACCGAAGTCGTCACGATCGGTGCCCGGTCACTGCTCGGCGCCAACGCCGGTGTGGCGTTCTCGCTGGGTGACGACTGCGTGATCGAGGCCGGGCTGTACGTCACCTCGGGGACGAAGGTCTCACTGCCCGACGGCACCGTGGTGAAGGCGGTCGAGCTGTCAGGGCAGCCGGGGCTGCTCTTCCTGCGCGACTCGGTGACCGGAGCCGTGGTGGTGAAGAATCGCGCCACCCGCGCCGTTGAACTCAACGCGGAGCTGCACGCCCAGTGAGCGCGGCCGACCAGAAACCGCTGTCATGAGCCACGCCGGATCGGGCCGGTGACCACACCCCCGCCGCGACGTGCGGCCGGATCGACCGGCAACCGGGTACTGCTCGGCTGCGGAGTGGGCCTGGTCGCGATCGTGGTGCTGGCCGTGGTCGCCACGGTCGTCGTGGTGAACCTGCTCCGCGGGTCGGGTACGGTCGCCCCGCCCCGGCCGCGTTGTGTCGCCAGCATCCCCGACCACAGCACGGTCATCACCAGCGACCAGGCCTGGTGGACCAGCATCATCGTCGGCACCAGCGTGAAGCGGGGCCTGCCACCGCGGGCAGCCTCCATCGCGATGGCGACGGTCTACCAGGAGACCGACATCCGCAATCTTGATCATGGTGACCGCGACTCGGTCGGCCTGTTCCAGCAGCGTCCCTCGATGGGCTGGGGCACGGTCGAGCAGATCATGGACCCGTACTACTCGTCGGGCGCGTTCTACGACGTGCTCGTCACGATCGACGGCTGGCAGGAGCGTGACATCACCGAGGTGGCCCAGGCCGTCCAACGCAGCGGCTACCCCGAGGCGTACCGCGACCACGAGACCGACGGCCGTACGTTGGCCAGCACCTTCACCGGCTGGACCCCGGCCGGCCTGACCTGTGTGCACAAGGCGGACACGGCCGGCGACATCGACGGCCTCAACACCTTCCTGACCACGACGCTGGGGATCGAGGCAGGTGTACCGGACGGCAAGGTCATCACCTTCACCGCCAACTCCGACGAACAGGCCTGGGCGATCGCGCACACGGCGATGGCCACCGGCAGTCGCTTCGGCACCGACGAGGTGGTGGTGGGTGCCCAGCGGTGGCAGCACGACCCGGGCGCCCTGAGCCAGTGGGGCCCTGCCGACTCCCCCGGCGATGATCGCGTCGTCATCGTCACCGTCGCCTGACATCCGTTTCGGAAGGACTCTGGCGCTCGGGGCAGCAATTCTGCATACTGCAGTACAGCCTTGAACAGCGGCCCACGCTCACCGTCACAGGAGACACCGATGTCGAACCTCAACCGCCGCACCTTCCTCACCATCGGCGCCGCCGCCGGTGGAGCCGCCCTGCTGAGTTGGCCACAGCACGCGCACGGTGCCATCACCCACCACCTCGTCCGCAACGGCGAGCCCGCCGCCGTGGTGATCCTGCCGGTCGATGCGGACCCGCAGGTGACGTGGGCCGCCGAGGAACTGATCCGGCTGGTCCGGAAGGCAACCGGCGCCACGCTGCCGGCGCACATCGGCCCCGGCGTTGCCGCCGACGGGCTGACCCGCCTCTACCTCGGCCACGCCGCAGAAGACTCCCTGCCGTCAGTGCGCAGGGTGCAGGCCACCTTGGATCCCGATGGTTTCGTCATCGCGCCGCACCGCGACACCGTGACCGTGCTCGGGCCGACCCCGTGGGGGACCCGCCACGGAGTCCTCGAGCTGCTCGAGACTGCCCTGGACTACACGCCCCTGCTGCCCACCGAGCTCGGCGAGTACCTCCCGCCGGCCACCACGGTCGGCATCGGGCCCCGCCGGACGACCCAGAACCCCACGTACACCAGCCGCGCACTGCACCCGAGCCCGACCGCCTTCGAGGCGGACTGGACCCCGCGTGGCGCCAATGTCGTCAAGGCGTGGGGCGACAACAATCGGACGCACTGGCGCATCAACTTCCACCATCACGAATGGCGCATGTTCGACTCGGCGTTGTTCGGTGATCCCGACAAGCCGGAGTCCTACCATCCGGAGTGGTACCCGATCCGCAACGGCGCCACCTACATTCCCCCGGCCGGGCTCAACAAGGGGTGGCACATCCGCTACACCGCCGACGGGGTGGCCGCCGAAGCCGCCCGGCAGATCATCGAATTCTTCGACGAGAACCCCACGGCCTCGTCCTTCTCCCTGGGTGTCAGCGACGGGCCGGGGTTCAGCGAGGACGAGATGGACGACAGCGTCAACGGGGTCGGCATGACCAACATGTCTCCGGTCTACTACGCCTGGGTCAATGACGTGACCGAGCGGGTCATGCAGCAGCGGCCGGAGTTCTCGGACCGGCTGATCGGGCTGCTGGCCTACAACTGGGTCAACGACCCGCCGCCGTTCAAGCTCCATCCCAACGTGGTGCCGTTCCTGACCCGCGACCGCTACGTCTGGGTGGACCCGGTGAAGCGGGCGGAGGACCAGGCCCACACGGCGGCCTGGGGCGAGGTGGCCACCCAGCTGGGCTGGTACGACTACGTGTACGGGTTCCCGTACGCCATCCCCCGCGTCACCTTCGACCTGCTGGACGAGGTCGTCAGCTGGGGCGCCGAGCACGGTGTGGTCGGGCAGATGTCGGAGATGCGCTACAACTGGGGTGAAGGGCCCAAGCCCTGGGCGTACGCCAAGAAACTGTGGAACGCCGACCGTTCCATGGCGGACCTCGTCAGTGAATGGTGCCGCAAGGCCGTGGGGAACGGTGGCCCCCAACTCGAGGCCTACTTCCGCCACTGGGAGCGCATCTGGATGGAGAAGGTTCCGGACTCCACGTGGTTCCACGGCAGCCGCAATCACACCTACTGCCGGTTTGACGATCTCAGCTACCTCGACGTGGTCACTCCCGAGGACGTCAGCACTGCGGAGCAGCTGTTGGAGTCGGCCACCAACGGCGCCCAGACCGACGACGAGATCGCCCGAGTGACCATGATCGGCCGCGAGTTCGCCCTGACGAAGGCGTCCGCGCTCAGCTACCCCCGTGACCTTCCTGCCCCCGACTCGGCCACATCGGCCACAGCCCTGCTGGACGACACGTTGGCCGAGTTGGACGCATCGGTGGCACATGCCCAGTCCCGGGACACCCTGTTCGCGGCCATGCAGTCCGACGAACTGCACAAGCAGGCCCGCTCCCCGATGTCGTACGGAGCGCTGTGGAGTGGTTGGAACTGCAAGACCATGATCAAGATTGCCGACTGGGCGCGCGCCAACGTTGAGGAGTCGGCATCGCTGCGGGCCCACGTCAGCGACCTCGCAGAGACCGCGGAGTCGAGCGAGGTACGCGGCTACTGCCACCATCTGCTGCTCATGATCAACGACGAGGTCACCAGGTACGGAGTCAACGCCGGCTTCGAGGACGGCGACCTGACCGGGTGGTCCATCAACCCGAACCAGCCACCCCTGGCACCGCCCGCCGCGAGCACCGAGGTCACCTACAGCGGGGACTACAGTCTGAAGCTCACCGGCGGTTTCCACAGCTGCCCGCTCATCCAGACAGACCCGACGTTCGCGGCCGGTGGTGGCGTGTGGGTGTCCCGTTTCAAGTACTTCGTTCCCGAGGGCTCGAAGGCGACCGGTGTCTTCGTGCCCGGCATCAGGGTGACCGACGTCTTCGGCGCCGACATCGGCTATCGCCATGATCACTACATTCCGATGACGGCCTCCCAGGGTGAGTGGGTCGAGGCACTGTTCGTGGACAAGTTGCCCGCCACCACCAAGGAGGTTCGAGCATCCTCCGCTGTCGCCACGCTGGGCGCCGAAGGAGTGGTGTACATCGACGACGTGGAGTATCTGTACTACGGCTCGGTGAGTGACGGGACGATCCCCGACTCCGTCACCGTGCAACAGGACCAGTTCACCCTGGACCCGACGTACGCCGAGGTCCTGGCCGATCCTGACGCGACTGACGGGTTCGCCGCCCGGCTGCGCGGCAATCGACAGACCACCGGTGTCCAGCTCGACCTCGGCCAGGTGCCGATCACCGGCACGTGGCAGGTCTACGCGCGGATCCGCGTGGAGGTCCAGCCCGACACGAACATGGCGGCCTGGGGTGTCGTGATCGGGACGACCGACGGAGAGATCCGCGAGCTGTTCCGACTGACACCGTTCACCGACGGCGGATACCACTACATCGCCCTCCCGCAGACCCTGACGCTGACCGGTGGGGAACGACATCTCTACGTCAGTGGCATCAATCGAGCCGTCGACTGGATCCATGTCGACTGCCTGGAGCTGGTCCCGGCCTGAGGTCACGCCCGGGAAGCACGGCCTCGGCGCCACTCCCGGCCGGTAGGGTGATCGACCATGGACGCTCGCCGCCGCTTTGCCAACAGTGCCCCGGGTCTGGCCCTGGGGACCGCGTTCGGCGTGATGGGCGCCGGGGTGTCGCTGGTGTTGGACTACTCGTGGGGGATCCGTCTGCTCGGCATGGCGATCTGGCTCGGACTGGGCACGGCCGTCGGTGGCAGGTTGCTGGGCAGGCTCAAGCCGGCGTACGCCTACGTGGGCAGCATCATCAGCGGCGCCGGCACCGTCGGCATCGGCGGCGGCTTCCTCGGCATGGGCGTGTGGATGGCCCTCACCGGTGAAGGGGTGGTCGACGGCACCTCGCCGGTCACGGCAGGCATCGTGTGTGGCCTGTTGGGCCTGGTGGTGCTCACCGCGGGATTCGTGCTGACCGTCGGCGCCGTACGGCGGCGCCCCGACCCGTCCTAGCTAGTCAGCGCCTGACCTGGCGCCAGCCGGCGACGGTCGCCAGCGACGGGTCGGCCTCGACGTCGGCCACGACCTCACCGGCACCGTCGAGCAACCGAATCGCATCCACCAGCAGGCCGCGGCCGTCGTAGAGGGTGTCGCGGTTCTGGCCGAGCCGCAGCAGCACTCCGACGTCGGTCACCGGTTCGGGTACGGCGGCGAGCGCCTGCTGCCACGCCCTTGTCCCCGACCGTCCGATCGGACCGGTGATCGACTCCCCGTCCAGCGTGTAGGGCAGGAACGTCCAGGTCTCGCCGGCGTCGGTGCTGACCTCGAGGGTGAACGGGTCGGACGACTCGACGTCGAGGAACAGCGAGAAGCTGATCCCCCGCGTCTCGGTCGGGGCGGTGAGATCGAGGGTCGAGGTGCTGTCGGGCGTCTCGTCGGCCAGCCACATCGACTCCCCCTGTGCCGGGGTGATGCCGAGCGCATCGGCCATCGCGTTCGCCGCCGACCGTCGTGCCGGGTTGACGCTGCCCGAGCTGCGGGAGGGGTGCACCCGGTTGGTCAGCAGGATCACGAACGACGCCGAGGCGAAGTCGATCACCAACGACGTCCCGGTGTAGCCGGTGTGGCCGGCGGTCCGCGACGAGCTCAGCCCGGCCATGTACCACCGCTGGTTGAGTTCGAAGCCCAGACCATGATCATCACCGGGGAACTCGGTGTTCTCGTTGCTGATCATGGCGGTGACCGAGTCCTCGGACAGGATCCGCTCCTTGGCGTACGCCCCGCCGTTGAGCATCGTCTGTGCCAGGATCGCCATGTCACCCGCGGTGGAGAAGATGCCGGCATGACCGGCGACCCCACCGAGTGACCAGGCGTTCTCGTCGTGCACCTCACCCCAGACCATGCCGCGGTCGGGGGTCGCCTGGAACTCGGTCGCGGCCACCCGGTTGCGCTTCGTGGCCGGCGGGTTGTAGCCGGTGTCGCGCATCCGCAGCGGTGAGGTGATGCCGTCGGCGACGAGTTGATCAAGGGTGCGACCCGACACGTGCTCGCACAACACCCCCAGCGTGATCAGGTTGAGGTCGCTGTACAGGTACGTCGACCCCGGCGGGTTGGCCAGCTCGTGGTCCAGCACCGCCGCGATCCGTGACTCGACGTCGGGATACCTGCTGTACAAGGGAATCCACGAGGTGAAGCCCGAGGTGTGGGTCAACAGCATGCGCGGGGTGACGGTCTCCTTGCCGTTCGCCGCGAACGCCGGCAACCAGTGGGCCACCGGGGTGTCGAGGTCGATGAGGTCCTGCTCGACCTGCTGCATCACCACGATCGAGGTGAACAGCTTCGACACCGACGCCATGTCGTAGATCGTGTTGGCGCCTGCCTCGATCCACTGGTTGCGGGGCAGCTCGGTGTCGCCGTCGGCGTACTTGTGGGAGTACCCGGTCCACCGCTCCAGCACCACCCGGCCCTGGTGGGCGCAGCTGAGCACCGCGGACGGGTACAACGGCAACGGTGCGTCGCCGACCGGTGTGGTGTGTGACACCACCTCGGCCCAGCCCCGTTCCAGCGGCGCCGGATCGAGCCCGACCTGTTGTGGTCGGCCGCGCTTCAGGGTGCGGAAGTCGGTGTATCCGTCCAGGGGCCGGTCGAACCGGCCGGCAGCCCCGTCGTCGGCATGGGCGGTGTGTGACACGAGGCCCACCATACCGACGGCGGCGGCCCCCAGTCCGACCGTACGGAGGAAGGCACGACGGCCCACGGGTCGGCTGGGCACGAGTGCTGCACTCGGGTGCGGCGGCATGATCAGCGGGTCCGCGGGTAGAGCAGGTACTGCCGACGCTGCCGATCGAAGCTGCGCTCGTCGGCTCGCCACATGCGGCTGATCTGCTCGGCCGAGGCCCCGGCCTCGAACAACTGCTGGAACTTGTCCGACCCGGTGAGCAGCCCCAACCAGCGGCCGGGGTTGGCGCCGTCGAGGGCACGCCAGCCGAAGTCGTCGTACAGGTCACGGGCTGCGGTCATCATGTGCGTCGCCACCAGCAACGAGTTCACCTCGTGCGGCTCCATGATGTGGACCTGCACCCCGGCGCACACCTCCCCGGCGTGCTTGGAGAACGTCGGGTTGAAGTAGGCCTCGCGGAACTCGACGCCGGGGATGTCGCGCTCGTTCAGCGTGGTCGCCCAGCGATGGTCGGCGTACGGGGCGCCGATCAGCTCGAACGGCCGGGTGGTGCCGCGGCCCTCCGACATGTTCGTCGCCTCGAACAGCCCGGTGCCGTAGTAGAGCAGGGCGGTGTCGGGGGTCGGCATGTTGGGGCTGGGCAGCGTCCAGGTCAGGCCGGTCTCGGCGAACAGCATGTCGGGCGACCAGCCGTCGACCTTGACCACCTCGATCTCGTCGAGCTGGCCACCGGCCGCCTCGGCCATCAGCTCACCGTTGAAGTAGCGGGCCACCTCGCCGGCGGTCATGCCGTGCGCCTGCAGGATCTTGTCCTTGCCCACCCCGGAGGTGAAGCCGTCCCGCATCATCGCACCGTGCGGGGTGCCGCCGACCGGGTTCGGCCGGTCGAGCACCACGAACGTCTTCCCACCGGTGCGGATCGCGGCGATCATCGCCTCGTACATGGTCCAGATGTAGGTGTAGAACCGCACCCCGACGTCCTGGATGTCGAAGACGACGGTGTCGATCCCGGACTCGGCGTAGAACGTCTCGAACTTGGCCGCGTTCGCCCCGTACGCGTCGTAGACGGTGATCCCGGTGCGCTCGTCGACGTAGGTGTCCTCCGACTCACCGGCCTGGGCCGAGCCGCGGAAGCCGTGCTCGGGACCGAACACCGCACCCACGTCCACCTTGCCCGAGGCGTGCATCTGGTCGACGATGCTGATCAGGCCGTCCCGTACGATCCCGGTCGGGTTGGTGATCACGCCGATCTTGCGGCCGGCGAACACCGACCAGTCGTCGTCGGCGGCGACGTCGGCACCGGGCCGGACGGTCTGTCGGGGTTCTTGGGCCGGGCGGGCCGCATGGGCCGTCGCGGGCAGCAGGCCACCGGCGGTGACGGCCGCACCGGCGCCGGCGGCCGCCAGCATCCCACGGCGGGAGATCCCGCTGTGGCCGGAACGCGCGGTGGTGTCGCCGTGGCTGTCTGGCGTGGGCTTCGTCATGATCAACTCCTGGTCGGTACGGGTGGTCGGGTCAGGGGTGTTCGCTTGCAGGGACATGCGTTGCCGGCCACGGATGTCAGCCGTGCCGGACGATCAGGTGGGCCGGACGATGCGTGGTCCGGGCCGGACTCAGTTGTCCATCCCGGCGCCGAACCCGAACAACTCGGTGTCGGGGTCGGCCTGGCTCGGGATGCTCACCGGCAACCGGCCGGCCGCGGGGATCTCGCCGGCCAACACCTTGGCCAGCGCCTCGGTCGACACCGACAGCCACGAGTAGGTGGCCAGGTAGGTGGGGGTGTCCCCCAGTCCGGCGATGTCGTACGGGTTCCGCACCGCGACCACGACCACCTTGCGGCCGGCGTCGCGCAACGCCTGCAGCAGCTGCTGTTGGGCGGTGTTGGTGTCGGCACCATAGGTCAGTACGACGGTCACCGCGGCAGCCGCCGACCGGGTCACCGCCGAGTTGATCAGCGTCTGCGACGGCGAGCTGCCGGTGACGAACGCCTGCGCCGGATGGCCATGATCACTCAGGCTGGCCGCCAGGTTGACCGTGGTGGTGTCACCGTAGCCGGTGACCAGCACCTCACCAGCCGGCAGTGGCACCAGGTCGGCGTCGTCGCGGAGCAGCGTGATCGTCTGGTCGGCGATCTCCTGGGCACGCGCCTTGTGGGTCGCGTTGCCGACGATCTCGTCGACCGCCGATTCGTCGACGAACGGGTCGCGGTGGAGGCCACGGTCGTACTTCATGCCGAGGATCCGCACCAGCGACTCGTCGAGCCGGCGGCGGCTGATCCGGCCCGACCGTACGGCGTCGAGCACCGCGTTGTACTGCACGTCGGCGGCCGGGGTGTTCAGCAGCTGGTCGACGCCGGCCTCGACGGCCCGGATCGCGACCTCGGCGTCCCCGTACTTCTCCCGGACGCCGGCCATGCCGAGCGAGTCGGTGACCACGACGCCGGTGAATCCCAGCTCACCGCGCAGGATGTCGGTGATGATCGGCTTGCTGAGGGTGGCGGGATCACCGGACGGGTCGAGTGCCGGCACATTGATGTGGGCGGTCATGATCGCGTCGATCCCGGCCTCGACGGCGGCCCGGAACGGGGGCGCGTCGATCGTCTCCCACTCCTCACGGGTGTGGTGGATGACCGGGAACCCGGTGTGGGAGTCGACGTCGGTGTCGCCGTGCCCGGGGAAGTGCTTGGCGGTCGCGCTGACCTGTTGTGACTGCAACCCGTTGACCCCGGCCACGAGCAGCTCGGCCACCAACGCCGGGTCGGCGGAGAAGCTGCGCACGCCGATCACCGGGTTGGCCGGGTTGACGTTCACGTCGCCCAGCGGGGCGTAGTCGTTGTTCACCCCGACCGCCCGCAGTTCGGCGCCGGTGATCTCGTACGTGTCGTAGGTCAGCTCGGGGTCGCGGCCGGCACCCAGTGCCATCGCCCCCGGGAAGACGGTCGCCGGGTCGGGCATCCGCGCCACGATCCCGGTCTCCTGGTCGGTCGAGATGGTCAGCGGCACCGCGACCTTGCCCGGCGCGGCCAGGGCGGCCCGCTGCAGTCCGTTGCTCAACCTGGCTCCGGCGGCCGGGGTCGGCAGGTTGTCGGCCCAGGCGAAGTAGATCACCCCACCCAGGTGGTACTTGGCGACGATCTCGGCGGGGCTGGCGACGCCGTACTCGTTCATGTTGCGGTTGTCGGATGCGGTGGCGTCGTTGCCGTACACCCGCATCACGAACAGCTGGCCCACCTGCTGCTCCACCGACATCCGGGCGATCCGGGAGCGGATCCAGCCCTCGCGCCGCATCGCCGCCTCGGCGGGGGCGGTGGTCTGCAGTACGGCGGCCCCGGCTGCGGCGGCGAGGCCGGCCTGCAGCACACGGCGACGTGGGAACGCGGCGCGTGCGATCCGGTCGTGCGAGGGGACGGGGCGATCGGTGACGCTCATCTGCACTCCTGTTCGGCATCCATCGGGGGGATGAGGGTTGCTCGAGCCCGTGCCGGGACGCCTTCGGCCGGACGGACGCCCTGAACGTAACCAGCCAAAGTGCCACCGGTCAAGAACGTCGGAACAAGTTCATGTCAGCCACACCTCGACGCCACGGTGTGACCGAATTGGGGCCCCCTGTGACCGGATTGGACTCGCGTGACCGGATGGGACTCGCGTGACCGGATTGGACTCGCGGGACCGGATTGGACTCGCGGGACCGGATTGGACTCGCGTGACCGGTTCGAGCACCCGGCCCCTGACGTCACAGCCGGGATGCGGCGGCGTCGATCCGTTCGTCGGTGGCGGTCAGCGCGATCCGGACGTGTTGCCCGGCGGAGGTGCCGTAGAAGTCCCCGGGCGCGACCAGGATGCCGCGCTCGGCGAACCAGTCGACACTGGCGCGACAGTCCTCCTGCCGCGTCGCCCACAGGTACAGGCCCGCCTCGGCGTGGTCGATCCGGAACCCGGCCCGTTCCAGGGCCGGCCGCAGCAGCTGCCGGCGCCCCGCGTACCGCCGTCGCTGCTCCGCCACGTGGGACTGGTCGGCGAGCAGGGCGGCCATCGCGGCCTGCACCGGCGCCGACACCATCATCCCGAGGTGCTTGCGAGCCTGGGTCAGGTCGCCCACCAGCGCCGCGTCCCCGCCGACCAGTCCGGCGCGGTAGCCGGCCAGGTTGGACCGCTTCGACAGCGAGTGGATGGCGAGCAGGCCCTCGTACGACCCGCCGTTGACCCGGGCGTCGAGCACCGAGACCGGCTCGGCCTCCCAGCCGAACTCGCCGTAGCACTCGTCGGAGGCCACCACCGCGCCGACCTCCCGCGCGGCGGCCACCACGTCGGCGAGTTCATCGGCGTCGAGCACCTGCCCGGTCGGATTGGACGGCGAGTTGAGCCACAGCAGCGCCGGCCGGTGCTCCCGTACGGCGTCGCCGCCGTCCGCGGCGACCCCGCGGCACCCGGCGAGTTGGGCGCCCACCGCGTACGTCGGGTAGGCCACCGACGGGTACATCACGGTGTCATCGGCGCGCAGCCCGAGCAGGATCGGCAACCAGGCCACGAGTTCCTTGGTCCCGATCACCGGCAGCACCCCGGCCTCGGTCAGCTCGGTCGCCGCCCATCGGTCCCGGAGGTAGCCGACCATGGCGGCCCGCAACTCAGGCGTACCGATCGTGGTCGGGTAGCCCGGGCTGTCGGCAGCCTCGGTCAGGGCTCGCTGACCGAGCTCCGGCGTCGGGTCGACCGGGGTGCCGACCGACAGGTTGACGATGCCGTCAGGATGGGCGCGGGCGACCGCGCCGGCTCCGGCCAGGCTGTCCCAGGGGAAGTCGGGCAGGCTCGCCCCGACACCCGGCCGGTCCGACATCACTCGTCGTGCTCCTGCGGCGGCAGCGCGGCGACGATCGGGTGGTCGGCGTCGGTGACACCGAGCTTCGAGGCGCCGCCGGGCGAACCCAGGTCGTCGAAGAAGTGCACGTTGGCGTCGTAGAACGGCGCCTGGTCCTCGGGCAGGTCGTCCTCGTAGTAGATGGCGTCCACGGGGCAGACCGGCTCACACGCACCACAGTCGACGCACTCGTCGGGGTGGATGTAGAGCATCCGCTTGCCTTCGTAGATGCAGTCCACCGGACATTCCTCGACGCAGGCGAGGTCCTTGAGGTCCACACAGGGCTGCGCGATGACGTACGTCACGAGGGTCTCCTTCATTGCTACGTCCGGTTCAGGGCGCGTGCCTCCCCACCGGAGGGATCCCAGCCAGTATCCCCCGAGACCTTGGGCAACGCACCACCGGTCCGCCGATTGGTGGTCACCCCCGGCCTGTCGACCCGCCCCCAGCGCCCGTCGAGTTCGTCGACCCGCCCGTCGAGGCATCCGTCGAGGCATCCGTGAGCTCGTCGAGACGCCCGCCGAGCCCGTCGAGACGCCAGAACGCACGTCGAGCTCGTCGAGACGTCCCACGGCGGACCGTGAAGCAGCTGGGTGGCGGGCCGACCGGCTGGATGGCCGGGGTTATCGTGAGCTGTGCCAGATCGCCGTACGCCCCGCCTCGGACCCGCCGACGTCGGCTCCCGGGTCGTCGTACGGCACCGGATCCCCGACGGCCGCGCGACCGACGTACTCGGGATCCTGCAGGCCTTCGGCGAGGACGACCTGGTGGTCACCGACCGCCACGGCCACGACCACGTCGTACGGCTCACCGACATCGTCGCTGCCAAGCCGATCCCGCCGCCACCACCCCGCCGCCACTGACCACCCGCGGGACGCTCAGCAGGGCCCGCCCACACCACCCGGACAGCCGAACCGCACCGAGAGGACACTCGGCGAGGCCCGCAGCCCAGATCCACCCCTCCAACTGCCCACTCGACACCCGGGCCCCACTCCAACTGCCCACTCGACACCCGGGCCCCTCTCCAACCGCCCCCTCGACACCCCGGCACCTCTCCAACCGCCCCCTCGACACCCCGGCACCTCTCCAACCGCCCCATCGACGGCAGCCCAGGCCAGCGAAGGGCCCAGCAGGGCACGCTGACACGATCCGGACAGCTGAACCGCACCGAGAGGTCACTCGGCGAGGCCCGCAGCCCAGATCCACCCCTCCAACTGCCCGCTCGACGCGAGGCCACCTCTCCAACTGCCCACTCGACACCCGGGGCCCTCTCCAACCGCCCCCTCGACGCCCGGGGCCCTCTCCAACCGCCCCGTCGATGGCGGGCCAGGCCAGCGAAGGGCCCAGCAGGCCACACCCACACCACCCGGACAGCCGACCCGCACCGAGAGGACACTCGGCGAGGCCCGCAGCCCAGATCCACCCCTCCAACTGCCCGCTCGACGCGAGGCCACCTCTCCAACTGCCCACTCGACGCGAGGCCACCCCTCCAACTGCCCACTCGACGCGAGGCCACCCCTCCAACTGCCCACTCGACACCCGGGCCCCTCTCCAACTGCCCCCTCGACCCCCAGGGACCATTCCCACCACCCAACAGGCCCGTGGGCACCGAGCGTTCGGCCGGCGGACATGACGTCTGGGTGGGTCGGGCGTTGGGCCGGCTCCCCCGAGCCAGCGAGGGGGACCGGCCGGGGCGGGACGTCATGTCCGCCGGCCGGACGCGGCCCCAGACACATCCACCCGGCCACTCGGCAAGCTTCGCGGAGCGTGAGGGTGGAGCTCAGGAGCCTGAGGAGCCTGAGGTGGGGCCCCAGAGACGTGGCGACAACCCGAGGACGTGGCCGCAAGCCCGAGGACGTGGCGACAACCCGAGACCATGGCGACAAGCCCGAGGGACGTGATGACCTCCGGGATGAACGCGAGGTGAAGTCTGTCCGATACCGACCAGTTCGACGGCAGCGCAGCGGTAGGCATGGGCAGGACCGGGCTTCCGCTCCTGCCGGCCGCAGTCCCGCGGCCCCGGACCCGACACGTCGAGGAGACCTCCATGACCAAGACGACCCTGTCGCGCCGCTCCCTACTGGCCGCGGGTGGCCTGGCGACCGCCGGCCTGACGCTGGCGGTGGCCCCCAGCATCGCCAACGGAGCCGGCCGGGTGCCGTCGGACCCGTTCACCCTGGGTGTGGCCAGTGGTGACCCGTGGCCCGACGGCTTCGCCCTGTGGACGCGGCTCGCCCCGGAGCCGCTGGCCCTCGACTCCTCCGGTGGGATGCCCGGCCGTCCGGTCCCGGTGCAGTACGAGGTGGCCGCCGACGAGGGCTTCCGCCGGATCGTCCGCCGCGGTACGGAGGTGGCCACCCCGGAGTGGGGGCACTCGGTGCACGTCGACGTGACCGGACTGGAGCCGGGCCGCGAGTACTGGTACCGGTTCCGGGTGCCCGGCACCGCCGAGGGGACCGCGTACTCCCCGGTGGGCCGCGCGGTCACCACCCCGGCCCGCGGCGCCGCGGTCAACAAGACCTCGTTCGCCTTCGCCAGTTGCCAGAACTACCCGGAGGGCCACTTCACCGCCTTCGCCGACATGGCCACCCAGGACCTCGACCTGGTGGTGCACCTGGGTGACTACATCTACGAGGGCGGAGGTGGCGGCAGGATCGGCCGCAAGCACCTGCCGACGCACGAGATCAACAGCTTGGCCGACTACCGGCTGCGGTACGCGCAGTACCACACCGACCCCGACCTGCAGGCCGCCCACGCCCACGCCCCGTGGGTGGTGATCATGGACGACCACGAGGTGGAGAACAACTGGGCCGGGGAACGCTCGCAGCCCGACTCCGAGCCCGACCAGGACCCGGCCGTGTTCCGGCTCCGGCTCGAGGCGGCCTACCGGGCGTACTGGGAGAACATGCCGCTGCGCAAGGCGTCCCGGCCGGTCGGCACCCAGATGCAGCTGTACCGCCGGTTCCACTACGGCAGCCTGCTGCAGCTCGACGTACTCGACACCCGCCGCTACCGCGACTACCAGCTGCTCGACTGTGAGGAGCCGTGCGAGGCCCGGTGGGACCCGGAGCGGCAGATGTTGGGGGCCGAGCAGGAACAGTGGTTGCTGGACGGGTGGAGCAGCACCGACGCCCGCTGGAAGGTGCTCGGCAACCAGGTGTACATGAGCGACTCCGACCACACCGCCGGTCCGGGCGAGCGCTACAGCACCGACACCTGGGCCAACTACGCCGGTGCCCGGCAGCGGCTGTTCGCCGGGCTCGCCGAGCGTGAGATCGAGAACTTCGTCGTGGTGACCGGGGACGCCCACCGCA
Organism: Carbonicoccus niuqiaonis; assembly: GCF_050157065.1. Lineage (GTDB taxonomy): Bacteria > Actinomycetota > Actinomycetes > Propionibacteriales > Propionibacteriaceae > Avipropionibacterium. The sequence continues at coordinate 1,154,539 of NZ_CP189573.1, read as the reverse complement.
GTGTCGCCGGCGACCTGTTGGCCGACTTCCGCGACGAGAACTCGGCCCTGGTGGGGGCGGAGTTCCTGGGCACCTCGATCAGCTCAGGGGGCAACGGGTCGGACAACGACGACCTGGGCAAGGTGTGGCTGGCGGAGAACCCGTACATGAAGTTCCACAACAAGCAGCGCGGCTACCAGGTGTGCCACGTCACCGACACCGAGCTGGTGACCGACTACCGGGTGATCGACAAGGTGACGACACCCGACGGTACGGTCAGCAGCCGCGCCAAGGCGTACGTCGAGGCCGGCCGCGCCGGGATCGCCCAACTGGAGGACTGACGCCCCGGCCGCTCAGCCGTCGCCGCCGTTCAGCCGTCATCGCCCGGTGGCTTGCCGCACCGGATCTCGTCACCGGGCGTGTACTTCCAGACGTAGTCCTCGCGCTTGATCACCTTGCCGTTGAGGTCCTTGATGATCCGGTAGTACTTCGCGGTGAAGCCCTTGATCGGTGCCTGGTACTCACATTTCGGGTCGTCGATGTAGCGGGTCTTGCCGGTGGTGAAGTCGGACTTGGTCGGCTCGGCGGACTCGACCGTACGATTCTTGGTCGACCAGATCCGTACGGTGATCGAGCCCTGCTGCCCCGGGCTGGCCTTGTTGACGAAGGCCTGCACCACGACGCCGTACTTGGTGTCGTTGGTGAACTTCACGTCGATCGACGGGTAGTACACCGTCGACTCCCGACCGGCCGGGTACCGCGGGAAGTACAGCGTGTGCGGCTGGTGCTCGTCGATCTGCAGGCCGGCGAAGAAGGCCGCGTTGTAGACGGTGGTGGCACTTTGCGAGATGCCGCCGGCGAGCCCCTTCTTCAAGATGCCGCCCTCGATGAAGTAGCCGTCGATGTAGCCCTTCGCGGGGGTACGGGTGCCGAGCTCGCCGTTCATCGAGAACTGCTCACCGGGCTGCAGGTAGGTGTTGTTCATGAAGCCGGCCGCGACGGCCAGGTTCACGTTGCGGTACTCGGCGTACGGGAACGTGGTGGTGAACTCGCCGACGACCTCCTTGACCCCGGCCTGCTGCGCCTCGGCGGTGGTGTGCTCGGCCTTCGCGGCGTTAGGGGTGACGGTGACCGTACGCTCCTTGCCGGTCTTGCCGGCGACCGGTTCGACCGCCTTCGCCAGCGCGGCCTCGTCGATCCTGGTGCCGTCCACGGCGGGCACGACGGTCGGCTTGCCGCCCCGGATCTCGACCCGGGCGTCCTTCGGCTTGGTGTTGGGCAGCTTGTCCAGGGCCTTGGCGTTCAGCTCGTACAGCTTCTTGGCGTCGAACTTGGGCACGACCGTGCCGTTCTCCACCGCGAACGTGTACGCCTGCGTCAAGGTGCTGACCGGGACCTCGTACGTCGACTCGCTGCCGGCGAGCTTCAGCACGACCGGCCCCGAGGTCAACGCGGTCGCGAACTCCTTCGCCGCGGCCGCTTCGGCGTCGGTGATCTCCGGCTCGACCAGATCGACCGGGACCACGACCCGGTCACGCACCAGGAAGGACTGCTTGAGCAGCGTCGCCGTCTGCTCCTGGTTCAGCGTCCGGGCCTCCTGGGACGCGGTGACCTTGGGCTTGTCGTCCTCGAACGCGACCGCGGCGTTGACCGCCTCCCGGTCGGTCGCCTTGGCCAGTTCGGCGACCCGGTTGGTGAGCGCCTCCTCGTCGACCGCCACCACGGGCGACAGCTCGGTGCCGCCGGCCAGCACCCGCCACAGGTGACGCGGGTCGAAGCTGCGGCCGAGCCCGGACTGGTCGACGGTGGCGGGGAAGTCGATGGTCAGGCCTGCCTCGGCCGGCTTGACCTTGTGCTCCTCCCCGTCGACCACGACGGTCAGCTCGGCCTCACCCTTGGGGCCCAGCTCGCGTTCCAGGGTGGCGATGGCCTCGTCGCGGCTCATCCCGCCGATCAAGATGCCGTCGACGGTGGCGTTGCGCGGGGTGTTCTCCCCGGCCATCACGTAACCGACGACGTAGGTGCCGAGGAGGACGAGCAGGAGTCCGCCGAGGATCAGGGTCAGCAGCTTCCACGGACGCATCCGCGAAGGCTTGGTGGGCTTCTCCTCGTCAGTGCTCACGTACGTTCCTTGGCTCGCTCGGGGGGATTGGTCGGACGCCTCAGCCCGGTCCGGGCGAGGCATAACCCCCACGATGGTACGTCAGCGGCGGCACGGACACCGCATTCACGCCGGCCGCCAGCACGTCGGCCACCAGCACCGTGTGATCACCGGCCGGGTGGGCGTCGCGGGTCTCGCACTCCAACCAGGCCGCGGCGCCGGTCAGCACGGGAGCCTCGGTCCACCGCCCCACGACGTGGTCGACGTCGGCGAACTGGCCGATCAGGTCACGTCCCGGGCGGGCGAAGTGAGCAGCCAGCTGCTGCTGGTCGGCGGTCAGGATCGACGCCGCCCAGCGGCCGGAACCGAGCACGGCCGCGTGGAACCGCGCCGACCGTGCGACGCACACCAGCACCATCGGCGGGTCGAGCGACACCGAGCAGAACGCGCTCGCCGTCATGGCGTGGGCGATGCCGTCGTGGCGGGTGCTCACCACGGTCACGCCCGAGGCGTACTCCCGGAACACGGCCTTGAGCTGGGCCTCGTCCGGCGTCTCCGGCACCCGCTCCGGCAGCCCCCGGCCGTCGGACCGGCCGGCCGCGGCGGTACTCATGCGGTGACCGGGTGCGCCGGATCCGGGTTCGGCTCCGGCGCCGGCACCGACTGCGGCACCGGTGTCGTGGCCACCCCGAGCCCGGCGAACACGTCGTCGGCGGGTCCGTCGGTGTCGAACGGCACACCGGCGCCGAGGACGTACGCCTCCATCGACCAGCCGTCGACGGCACTGAGATTGGCGAAGAAGCCGGTCTCGACGTCGACCTGGCTGGCGTGGGCCCGCAACGCCGCCACCTTGTCGGCACCGTGCGCCCGCGCATCCACGATCGCGGCGATGAAGCGGTCCGGGGTGACCATCGGCGGCAGGTCGCCGTCGGGGTCGATGCCCTCGAAGAACTCGGCGTCGCCGGCCTCGCGGGCCATCCGGATACCCTCGCGCATGGTCGACTCGGCCCAGGCACCCCACAGCACACGCGACACCTGCCACGGCTCACCGAGGTCGGGTCGGAAGGCGGGGGCTGCGGCGAGCTGGCTGCCGTACATCGCGACGCGGTGGGCCTGCACGTGATCGGGGTGGCCGTACCCACCGAACTCGTTGTAGGTGATCACCACGTGGGGGCGGCGGTCCCGGATCAGTTCGACCAGGTGGGTGGCCGCCTCCAGCAGGTCGGCACGCCAGAAGCAGTCGTCGGTCGCGGACGGGTCGGGGATCACCCGCTGGGTCTCCTCGTCGTACGACATCCCCGAATCGCGGTACCGGTGGTCACCGCCGAGCCGGACGAAGTCGGTCACGCCGAGCTCGGCCATCGCGACGGTCAGCTCCTGGAGCCGGTGCTCCCCCAGGACGTCCTCCTCCGCCGACCGCAGGTGCGACAGCTCGTCGACGATGATCTCGCCCTCCTCGCCGAGGGTGCAGGTCACCAGGGTGACCGGGTGCCCGGCCTTGGCGTACCGCGCCATGGTCGCGCCGGACTGGCTCGACTCGTCGTCGGGATGGGCATGGACCAGCATCAACCGACCGAGCTCCGGGGTGCCCGGCTCGGGTGTGCTGGCAGTCTTCACAGGTTCAGTCACGGCGTCCAGCCTAGGAGCTGAAGTCGACTGCAGGTCCAATCGTGACGCAGGTGGCGGATCGCCGGGCGACGACACGTCACACGACCTCGCGGGCCTCCGCGAAGTGACAGGCCGACGGATGCCCCTCCCGACCGTCGTCGCGACGGTCCAGTTCGGGTTCCTCGACCGAGCAGATCTCCTGTGCCTTCCAGCAGCGGGTGTGGAACCGGCATCCCGACGGCGGGTTGGCCGGGCTCGGTACGTCACCGCTCAGCACGATCTGCTCCCGGGTGTGCCGTTGCGTCGGATCGGGGATCGGGACCGCCGACAACAGCGCCTGGGTGTACGGGTGGGTCGGCCGGGCGTAGATCTCGTCCTCGTTGCCCAGCTCGGCGAACCGGCCGAGGTACATCACGCCGACCCGGTCGGAGATGTGGCGCACCACCGACAGGTCGTGGGCGATGAACACGTACGCCAACCCCAACTCGTCCTGCAGTCGCTCCATCAGGTTGACCACCTGCGCCTGCACCGACACGTCGAGTGCCGACACCGGCTCGTCGCAGATGATCACCTTCGGGTTGAGGGCCAGCCCGCGGGCGATGCCGATCCGCTGGCGCTGACCGCCGGAGAACTGGTGCGGGTAGCGGTTGATGTGTTCAGGGCTCAGCCCGACCAGGTCGAGCAGTTCGCGGACGCGGGCCTTGCGGCCGCCGCGCGGGACGACGCCGGGGTGGATCTCGAACGGTTCCCCGATGATGTCGCCGACGGTCTTGCGCGGGTTCAACGAGGTGTACGGGTCCTGGAACACGATCTGGATGTCGCGCCGCAGCTTCCGCATCGCCGCACCCCGCTGGGCGTACATGTCGACGCCGTCGAAGTTGAGGGTGCCCGCCGTCGGTTCCTCCAGCCGCATCAGCAGCCGGCCCAGGGTGGACTTGCCGCAGCCGGACTCCCCCACGATGCCGAGCGTCTCGCCGGCCCGCAGGTCGAAGGAGACACCGTCGACGGCCTTGACGTGGCCCACCGTACGGCGCAGCACCCCACTGCGGATCGGATAGTACTTCTTGAGGCCCTCGGCGCTCAGGATCACCTCACCGGTGCTCATCGCAGGTCCCCCCCAACCCCGTCGCCGAACCGATCCTGTTCGGTCGCGGCGGCCGCTGCCGCGGTCTCGGCGAGGACGTCCTCGGCGCGGTGGCAGGCCACCAGCCGTTCGCCGCCGAGCGTCCGCAGCGGCGGTGGCGGACCCTCGCGACAGATGTCGACGGCGTACCGGCAGCGTGGGTTGAACGGGCAGCCGGGTGGGATGTGCAGCAGGTTCGGCGGCAGGCCACCGATCGCGGCGAGCTGCTGGCCCTTCTGGTCGACCCGGGGGATCGACTCCAGCAACCCCTTGGTGTACGGGTGGGCCGGACTGCCGTAGGCGTCGAGCACGCCGGCCTGCTCCACGATCCGGCCGGCGTACATCACCGCGATCCGGTCGGCGACGTCGGCCACCACGCCCAGGTCGTGGGTGATCAGGATGAGCCCCATCTGGCGTTCCTCCTGCAGTTCCTTGAGCAGCTTCATGATCTGGGCCTGGACGGTCACGTCGAGGGCGGTGGTCGGCTCGTCGGCGATCAGCACGGCCGGGTCGAGGGCGATCGCCATCGCGATCATGATCCGTTGCCGCATGCCGCCGGAGAACTGGTGCGGGTAGGCGTCCACGCGTTGGGCCGCGCCGGGGATCTGCACCCGTTCCATCAACCGGATCGTCCGCTCCCGGGCATCGGACCTGTTGAGCCCGCGGTGCTGCCGGAACATCTCGCTGATCTGCCAGCCGACCGGGAACACCGGGTTCAACGCCGACAGGGCGTCCTGGAAGATCATCGAGATCTCCGGGCCGCGGACCTCCCGCAACTTCTTCTCCCGCAAGGTCAGCAGGTCGGTGCCGCAGTACTCGACGCGGCCGCCGGTGACGAAGCCGGGCGGGCTGTCGAGGATCCCCATCACCGCCTGGGCGGTGACCGACTTGCCGGAGCCCGACTCGCCGAGGATGGCGAGGGTCTCCCCCTCGTGCAGGTCGAAGCTCACCCCGTTGATGGCCTTGGCGACCCCGTCGGTGGTGCGGAACTCGACCTGCAGGTCTTCGACGTGCAGCAGCAGCCCGTCGGCGGGATGCCAGTTGCTCCGGGTGGGGACGTCGACGTCCGCGGTCGACAGTTCCTCGGTGGCTCCGTGGGACGTGGTGGTCATCTCGGCACTCCTCTCAGCGCAGCTTCGGGTCGAGGGCGTCGCGTACGGCCTCACCGAGCAGGATGAACGACAGCACCGTCAGCGACAGGAACAGTGACGGGAACAGCAACATGTGCGGCACCGACCTGATCAGGCCGAGGCCCGATGCCTCCGAGATCGCCAGGCCCCACGAGATCGCCGGGGCCTGCAGCCCGATGCCGAGGAACGACAGGGTCGCCTCCAACGCGATGTAGGCGCCCAGGTTGATGGTGGAGACCACGATCACCGGCGCCATCGCGTTCGGCAGGATGTGGCTGAAGATCAGCCGGCCGGGTCCGGCACCGAGGGCGCGGGCGGCCTGGACGTAGTCGTTCGACTTCACCTGCAACACACTCGACCGCATCAGGCGGGCGATCGTCGGCCAGCCGAGGATCGCGATCGCGAACACCACCTTCAGGATCACCACGAAGTACGGCTGCCCCGGCGCGGAGAAGGTGTACAGGATGATGATGCCGCCGAGCAGCAGCGGGATCGCGAAGAAGACGTCGGCGAGGCGGGAGAGCACGGCGTCCAGCCAGCCGCCGAAGAAGCCGGCCAGGATGCCGACCAGCGATCCGAGCAGCATCGTGCCCAGAGTCGTCAGCACCCCGACCAGGATCGAGGAGCGGGCCCCGTGGACGGTTCGGGTCCACAGGTCGCAGCCCTGCTGGTCGTAGCCGAAGATCGCCGTGCGGCTGGGCAGCTCGCGGGCATGGGTGAGATCGCAGATCAAGGGGTCCTTGGGGGCCCACAGGTTCGGCACGACGGCCATCGAGCCCATCACCACGAGCAGCACGATCGCGATCCAGAAGATCGGGTTGCGTCGCATGGCCCGCCAGGCGTCGTCCCACAGCGAGCGGCTCCGCGGGCCCTCGGTTCCCGGGGACTCCGTGCCCGGGGTCTCGACAGTCAGTTGGTTCACGTTCTCAGTCATGGCTGATCCTCGGGTCCAGGAAGCCGTACAGGATGTCGACGATCAGGTTCATCAGCAGGAAGATCAGCGTCAGGCAGACCACCGCGCCGACCACCGACACCCCGTCCTGCTGGTTGATCGAGCGGAACAGGAAGAACCCGATGCCGTTGATGTTGAAGATGCGCTCGGTGACGATCGCACCACCCATCAGCAGGCCCAGGTCGATGCCGATCTGGGTGATCACCGGAACCATCGAGTTGCGCAGCGTGTGGACACCGACGGTCCGGCCGGGCCCGAGCCCCTTCGCCTTGGCGGTCCGCACGTAGTCCGAGCGGAGGTTCTCGACCAGGCTGGTGCGGGTCAACCTCGCGATGTAGGCCACCTGCAGGCTGGCCAGCACCATCGCCGGCAGCACCAGCGACCAGGCGAGCTCGAGGTTGAGCGTCGGGGAGTTGGCGGCCGTCACCGGGAAGCCCCAACTCACCCCGAAGAGACGTTGCGTCAGGTCGGGCAGCCGGATGCCGAAGACCAGTTGGGCCAGCGAACCGATCACGAAGGAGGGGATGGAGATCAACAGCAGGGTGGAGATGGTGACCAGGTTGTCGGCCAGCTTGCCCTTGCGGATGCCGGCCAGGATGCCTGCCGAGATGCCGATCACGATCTCGAAGATCAACGCCATCACCGCGAGCAAGGCCGTCGTCGGCCAGCGCAGCAGCAGTTCGTCGGCCACCGACTTGGAGTAGTAGTTGGTGCCGAGATCACCTTGGACGAGCTTCAGCAGGTACATCCCGTACTGCACCAGCAGCGGCTGGTCGAGGTTGTACTCCTCCTTGAACGCGGCGATGTAGGCAGGTGAGCAGGCCCGCTCACCGCACCGTCCCTGCCACGGCTCGCCCGGCAGCGCGAACACCATCACGTAGATCAGGAACGTGGTGCCCAGCAGCACCGGGAGCATCTGCAGCAACCGGCGCACGATGTAGGACGCCATCATGACTCCTCTCCCCTGCACCCGACCACGGCGAGGCAGGAACCGTCAATGGAGGTACGGTGTCGCCCCCGTCCGCGAGTCGGCCTGCCGGACGAGGTCCGACAGGCCGACTCGCGTGAACAGGATCAGCTGGCGACGCCGCTGTTGATCACTTGACGGTGATCGAGGACAGGTCCAGCGTGCCGAACGGGGTGACCTTCACGTTGTCCACCCGCGTCGACCAGCCCACCGGGGTGGCCGCGTACCACTTCGGCACGGTCGGCAGGCCCTTGGCCAACTCGGCCTCGGCCTGCTGGTACAGCGAATTCGCCTCGGCAGGCTCCTTCGCTGCGGCGGCCTTCTTGATCAGGTCGTCGAAGGTTGCGCTCGAGTAGTCGTAGTCGTTCGAGGAGGCACCGGTGGTGTAGATCGGGGCCAGGAAGTTCTCGATCGACGGGTAGTCCATCTGCCAACCGGAACGGAAGAGGCCCTTCAACTCACGGGCGCCCAGCTGGTTGCGGATGGTCTTGAAGTCGGGCGTCACGTTGACGACGCAGTCGACCCCGAGCACCTTGCGCCAGTTGTTGCAGGCGGCGTCGGCCCACGGCTTGTGGCCGCCGTCACCGTTCACCGACAGCAGCAGCTGTCCGTCGTAGCCGCCGGCCGCGTCCCACAGCTCCTTGGCCTTGGCCTCGTTGTAGACACAGGTCTCGCCGCACGCATCGGCCTTGTAGCCGTCCACGACCGGGGACACCCACCCCGTGGCCGGGATGCGCGTGCCCTGGAAGATCTCCTTGGTGATCAGGTCACGGTTCAGCGACATCGACAGCGCCTTGCGCTTGTTGATGTCGGCGAGCTGCTCGTCGACCGGGGAGAAGCCGAGCGACTGGATGACACCGGACTCACGGACCAGGGTGCGGTCCGGCAGGTCCATCTTCCACTGGTCGTTGACCAGCGCGTCGGCCGGGATGATGTCGGTGAAGTCGAGGTTGTCGGCCACCACGTCGGTGTAGGCGGAGTTCGCGTCGTTGTAGATCCGGAACGTCACCTTGTCGATCTGCGGGGTGAACTCACCGGAGTAGTCGGCGAACTTCTCCAGCACCATGGCGGTCTCGTCGTTCTGCACCATCTTGAACGGACCGGCACCGATCGGCATCTTCGCGAACTCGGTCTTGCCCTCGGTGGTGTCGGCGAAGAAGGCGTCCGGCTGCGGCGCGAACACCGTGTAGCCCAGCCGCACCGGCAGGTTCGAGACCGGCTCGGAGGTCTTGATCGTGAAGGTGTGGTCGTCGACGACCGCGAGCCCGGTCATCTCCTCGGCCTTCGGCGCCTGCTTGCACTCGTCGTCGCCACACTGCAGGTCGGCGTACCCCTCGATCGGCTCCATGAAGTAGCCGTTGTACTGGCCGTTGGGTGCGTAGGCGACCCAGTTCCAGGTGTCGACGAAGTTCTTGGCGAGCACCTCGGTGCCGTCGTGGAACTTGTAGCCCGGCTTGATCTTGACCGTGAAGTTGATGTTGTCCTCGGTCTCGATGGACTCGGCGATGTCCATCTCCGGGGCAGCGGTCTCGGCGTTGTAGTGGACCAGCTTCGCCGTGATGGCGTCGATCACGTTGCCACCGCAGACCTCGCCGGTGTTGGACGCGATCAGCGGGTTCTGCGGGGTGCAGCCTCGAATGGCGATCTCGGCCGGCGACTCGGCACCGCCTTCAGTTCCGGTTCCGGTGTTGCCCGGTTGGCACGCCGCTGCCAACAGCGCCAACGTGGCGATGGCTGCTGTGGCCATGGCGCGAGTTCGTGCCCGCATCGATGTCCTCCTCGGTGAGCCGTCCGGGTCTCGGACGGGTTCTTGACATGTGCGCCGGGACGTGACGCGGCACACAGTGAGCGTGCTATTTCTAGGGCATCCGGAGCCTGAGGGCAAGCAGCAGCTACCAAATCACGCCCGATGTGTCACCTGATCGTGACGCAGTCGTCACCTGTACCGACGGCTCCGGGAGCGTTTCCGGCGTCAGCCGTGGAACCGTTCCAGACTGGCCACGGCGCGCCGGAGCTGGTCGGCTCCGTCGACCAACGATCGCCGAACCGCCGGATGGGTCTCGGCATCAGCAACGACGGTGTCGGCGAGCGCAACGACGCCCGGGTCAGGGTCGACCATCGGGAACCCGTTGAGCGCCACCCGTGCCAGCGACCAGCCCTGCCGGAACCGTTTGGTGGCATCGATCTCGCTGAGGAAACGGGGGACGTAGCTGGCGGTGAGCTCCCACTGGTGGGGTTGGAAGAACGCTTCCGCGACGGCATACACCTCGTACGCCGTCAGCGGCGACTCGGCGACCAGCACGGCGAAGGCCCGTTCCTTGGCCGCCGGACTCGCGAGCGCGGCGCGGGCGCGGGCCGCGTGCTGTCGGGCACTCGAGGACGGGTCCAGCGCCAGGGCCGCGTCGATGATCGACTCGTCGGTGGTGAGCGACGCCAGTCGTACCGTCATCGACCAGCGCAGGTCGCGGTCCATCGTCATCCCGTGGGGCAGGTCGCCGGCCAGCCACCGGCGCAGCAACGCGACGTCGTCACAGCAGCTGACCGCCAACCGGAAGCACAGCAGCTGCCGGTCCTGGCCCGGTTCGGCGTCGGCCAGCATCTGTGACAGACAGGCCCAGGTCCGGTGTCGCCGCCCCGCCCGGTCGGCAGGACGGGCGTACGGTCCGCACAAGGTCTCGATCGCGAAGGTGGTCATCGCCTGCACGATCTCGTCCGAGGTCTCCCCCGGCATCGCCGCGAGCACCAGGTCCAGCGCCCGGTCCGGGGCGAGCCGTGCACTGCGCACCGCGTCACGCAGCGCGTTGTGGATCGTCACCCGGGTCAACGGCTCGGCGACCGTCGACACGGTCGGGACGCGCCCCCAGTCGTCGAACACGACGCGTGCCCAGGTGGCGTCGCCCGCGTCGGGCACCACCAGCCCGGCCCCGGCCGTTCGGTCGAGGTCGATCCTGGTCGTCGGCCCGGTGACGCGCAGCGGGGCCGAGCCGATGGCCGTACCGTCGCCGCCGAGCTGGACCGCGGTGATGACGTGCGGCCGATCGGCGGGGCTGTCGGCGGGTGGACGCCGGTGCAGCGTCCAGCCGCCGTCGTCGTCGGGGTCCACGACCAGTTCGTCCACCCCGGAGGTGAGCAGCCACTCCCGCGCCCACCCGACCACGCCGTCGGCGCCCGCGGCCGCCCAGCAGGCCAGCAGGTCGGCGAACTCGGCGTTGCCCCGGGCGTACCGGGCGAAGTAGTCCCGCAGTCCGGTGAAGAACGCGTCCTCACCGGTGAAGGCGACCAACTGTCGCAGCACCGCCGCACCCTTGGCGTACGAGATCCCGTCGAACTGGGCGAGCGCGGCCTGGGCGTCGTCGGAGCCGTTGCCGGCGACCGGGTGGGTGGAGGCGGACTGGTCGGCCACCATCCCCCAGTCCTTGCGGCTGATGCCGAACTCCACCCAGCGGTGGTAGTCGGTGGCCGTCGAGCACACCCGGTGGGCCAGGTACTCGGCGAACGACTCGTTGAGCCACAGGTCGTCCCACCAGCGCATCGTCACCAGGTCGCCGAACCACATGTGCGCCAGCTCGTGGGCGATCGTGCAGGCCCGCCCGGCCCGCTCGCCGCGGGTCGCCGCCCCGCGAAACACGTACTGGTCGCGGAACAGCACACAGCCCGGGTTCTCCATCGCGCCGGCGTTGAAGTCGGGGACGAAGGCCTGCCAGTAGTCGCCGAACGGGTAGTCGATGCCGAACAGCTCCTCATACGCGTCCAGGCAGGCGGCGGTGACGTCGAAGACGTCGTCGGCCTGGGCGGCCAGCTCCTCGGCCAGGTCGGCCCGGACCAACAGGCCCAACCTGGTCCCGCCGTGGTCGCGCTGCTGCGCCACGTACGACCCGGCGACCAGGGTGACCAGGTAGGTCGACAGCGGCACCGACTGCTCGATCCGCCACGTCCGTACACCCCTCGCGACGCCCGTCGAGCCTGTCGCGACGTCGGTCGAGTCAGTCGAGACGTCCACCGCCCGACCGTTGCCCGCGACGACCCAGTCGGCCGGGGCCGTCACCTCCAGGGTGTACGGCGACTTCAGGTCCGGTTGGTCGAAGCAGGCGAACCACCGCGGTGCCGCGTCCAGGAACGACATCGCGTACAGGTAGCTGGCGCCGGCGGTCTCGTCGTCGTGGCGGTGCAACCCCTCGCCGTCACTGGAGTAGGCCATCGCACCGGAGACGATGAGCGTGTTGGCGCCGACGACGAGGTCGCTGAGCACGATTCGGCCGTCCTGCCAGGCGGCAGCCGGCAGCTCGACCCCGTTCAGGGTGGCCTCGGTCAGGATGGTGCCCCGGAAGTCGCAGAAGGTCTCGCCCACCTCGTGGCAGTCGAACTCGATCGTGGTGGAGCTGGTGAACGTCTGAGGACCGCCGGTGAGGTCGAGGACGACATGGGTCCGGTTGACGTGCAACCGTGCCGCACGATCCACGGCCTCGGTGCGCTTGACGCTTGGCATGCGCGAAACGTACCCGCCTCGGGGTCGTCGGTCCGGGGGTCGTGTCCGCTTCGTTATGGCCGGTCGCCGTCGGTCATGATGGGGCGCATGACGAACGAGCGGTCCAGCGGACCAGAATTGATCACCCGCCGGCTGGGAGCCGACGACCGTACGGCGTCGGACGTGTTGTCGGCGGAGGCGTTCGGCAGCAAGCCGGACCCGGATCGTCCGTGGCCGCTGCCGGGCTCGACGCCGTACGGCACCTTCGAGCGACAGGGAGCGGCGGAGCTGTTGGTCGCCAAGGCGGTCGCCCGTCACTACGACAGCCACTTCCACGGTCGGCTGGTGCCGACCTGCGGGCTGGCCAGCGTGACCGTGGGGGCCGAACAGCGTGGCCGCGGACTGCTGAGGCGGACACTGCTACCGGCGTTGACCGAGTCGCGGGAGGCCGGTGAGGTGATCGCGACCCTGTTCCCGACCGCACCGGGGATCTACCGCCCGTTCGGCTTCGAGGTGATCAACACCCAGACCCGGCTCGAGTTCCCCAGTGCCGAGCTCGCCGAGGTCGCCGCCCCGGACCCCGAGCTGGTGCAGGTCCGGCGGGCGGGTGTCGAGGATGCCGCCGCGATCGCCGACTGCTATGCCCGCTGGGCGACGCAGCAGAACGGGCCGCTGAGTCGGCGAGGCGCCTCGTTCCCCGACGGTCCGGAGGCGATGGTGCGGGAGGCGACCGGGGTCTGGCTGGCGGTGGAGCAAGGAGTGGTGACCGGCTTCTGCAGTTGGCACCGAGGCACCGCGTACGGTCCGGACGCCGTCGCGACCGTCGACGACCTGGTCGCGGCCACCCCGGGCGCGGAGGCGGCGCTGATCAACGTGCTCGGCAGTTTCCGCGCGGTGCTGGGAAAGGTGTCACTGCGCAGCAGCGGCACCGACGCGACCCAGTGGCACCGCCGTGGTGCACCGGGGAGTCCTGGGTGGACGACGGCGTACATGCTTGCGGTGCTTGACGTTCCGGGCGCCTTCGCCATGTTGGCCCCACCCCCGTCGCTGTCGGGATCGTGGTCGGTCACGGTCCGCGGTCGGACCGGCGTCGACATCACCGGCGACTACCGCGTGACCGCCGACGCCGGTCGGTGCGAGGTCGTCCCCGGAGAGGCCGGCGGCCCCGTGTTCACCCCCGGCGGGCTGGCCGCATGGTGGAGCGGTGCTGCCGGACCGGCCGAACTGCGGCTGGGTGGGGCGTTGAGCGGGACCGACGCGTACGACGCCGACCTCGCGGCCCTGATCGGCATCCGACCGGTGCGCGTGCTCGACCACTTCTGACGAGCAGGACCCGGCGCCCCGATCGGGGCACCGGGTCCTGAGTGACTGGTCCTGCTGGGCCGGGTCAGCGGAGCCAGGTGTGTCGGCCGATGATCTTGGCCCAGATCCTGCCGACACCGAAGGTGTCACCGGCCAGGGTCACCGCGGCGATGATCAACAGCAGCGCCTCGTGCCAGTGCGAGTCGACGATCGGGTTGGTGCCACCCAGGATCGGCGGGAACGCTGCGAGGTACATGAAGATCATCAAGATGGTGCCGGTGACGGCGGCGATCCGCAGTCCGGCTCCGGCGATCATCGCGACGCCGATGCCGAGCAGGCCGATCATGAACAGCCAGTCCCCGAACGGATTGCCGAAGAGTTGGATCAGTCCGGCGAACGGCCCCTCGACGTTGTTGATGTAGCCCTGGGCGGGGGTGCCGCCGTTGATCCAGGCCCGTTCGGCGGGGGTGGTGAACCCCAACCCGAACGTCTTGTCGAGGAAGGCCCACAAGAACGTGAAGCCGATGCTGATCCGGGCGATCGCGAGCACGATCCTTGCTGGACGACTGCGGACGACGTCCTCCTGCATCACCACGGCCCTGGTGGCGACGGTCTCCTGCTCCATGGCCGCGGCACCGTCCCTGTGCCGATCGACCGAGACATTGCTGGACATTGTGGGTTCCTCCCCTGATACGGGGTTCGGGCCCTTCCCGACCTCGTACTACATAGTGTAGTACTACATTGCGTCGCTGTCACCTCCGGAGTCGGGTGCGGGCCCGCCGCGGCGCCCCACGCGTACCAGCAGGATCGACAGCACGAGCAAGGCCGCCCCGAGCAGCACCAGGTCGGCGTCCAGTCCGCGCAGGTGGCCGTCCCCGGTCGGGATGGTGGTGGCGAACGCGGGGACGACCGCGAGCACCCCGGCGGCGACCACCCGCAGCCGCATCGTGGTCGAGTTGATCATGGGCAGCGCCGCAGGCCGCGGCCCGCGTTCGAGTCGCGCCAGTGGACTGCTGATCAGCAGCACGAGCCCGAGCACCACCAGAAACACCGGGAGACGCAGCAACCACCAACCGACGGACGGCGCCTGCGGCAGGAAGGCAGAGCCGAAGTAGAACAGGGCGGCGATCCCGATCACGAAGACCGCGTGCCACAGGTAGATGGTCATCGCCCGACTGCCGATCAGATACGCCACGCCCTGGGCCCAGCGCTGCTCCATCAGGTGGGTCAGTACGGGCTTGACGAACCGGAACACCGCCACGTGCGCCAGCCCGATGAAGGCCAGCCCGGCCGACGGTGGGATCTGGTTCTGCAGCATGTCCGGGCCGAACGGGAAGGTCGTGGCCACCACGCCGACCGCGAGGAAGCTGAACGCTGCAAGGAGGATCAGCTGCCAGATGTGGACGGCGAAGGGTCGGCGCGTGGTGGCCGAGCCGGGGTCGAACCAGCCGTCGGCGAGCAGGAAGCCCAACTGCTGGGCGAACGGCCAGACGAACAGGTAGTTGATCAGACCGATCGCATCGATCCCGACGCTGCCGCGGACCACGTCGACCACCAGCGCAGCAAGCAACAACAGTGCCGGCGTCAGCAGCGGACGTCGTTCATGGGCCACCGCCATCGCCGGCAGGATCGCCTGACAGAGCAGGTAGGCGCCCATGAACCACAGCGGGGTGCCGGCCCCGTACGCGGCGGCGTCCGCCAGGCCCTTGGGCACCCCGAGCAACAGGGCGACGAGGATGATCACCGCCAGGATGCCGAGGAAGGCGAAGGCGGGGTAGGTGAAGCGCACCAGCCTGGTCCGGAAGAATTCGTACGGCCCCTCGCCCCGCCGCCGGGCGCTCCGCCACGCCAGCAGGCTGACGCAGCCACCGACCAGGAAGAACAGCGGCATCGGTTGCACGAACCACGTACCGACCGCGAAGAAGGCGTACTGCTGGGGCGGCGTCCAGTTCTCCATCGCGCCCTCGGACGTCGTGCGCAGGGCGACGAAGCACACGTGCGCCGCGACCACCAGCAACAGGCACGCGACCCGGACCAGGTCCAGTGCCAGGTCCCGCTTCGCCAGGATCTGCTCCCGGGTCGCCGTCACCGTCATCGCCTCCCGCTCCACCTCGTCCCGCCCGGCTGCCGGACGGCTGGGAAGATCGTAGGACCCGGTCGGCCCGCCCGGGTCGAGGCGCGAGTGCGAGGTCGGGGCCTGTGGTCGGATCGAGACCTGTGGTTGGATCGAGACATGGAGACCTCTCGCGAACCAGCCGGGGGTACGGTCACCCTCGCCTCCGGCGCCGCCCTGCCCCTGCTCGGCTTCGGCACCTGGCAGATCCCCGAGGAGCAGGCGCCCGCCGCCGTGGCCCACGCACTGCAGGTCGGCTACCGCCACCTGGACACCGCCACCCGCTACCGCAACGAGGCCGGGGTCGGGCGCGGCCTGGCCGAGTCGGGGGTGGCCCGCGACGACGTGTTCGTCACCACGAAGCTGCCACCCGACCGTACGGCCGAGGCCCGCCCGCTGCTGGAACAGAGCCTGACCTCGCTCGGCATCGACCGACTGGACCTGTGGCTGATCCACGCCCCCGGCGGCGAGGATCGCGACGATCCGTTGGTCGAGGCGTGGGAGGAGATGATCGGTTACCGCGACGAGGGCCTGGTCGCGGCGCTCGGCGTCAGCAACTACACCGTCGAGCAGCTCGACGTGCTGACCGAACGGACCGGGGTCACCCCGGTGCTCAACCAGATCGTGTGGAGCCCGTCCCTGTGGGATCCGGCCGTGGTCGCCGGCCACGCCGAGCGTGGGGTCGTCCTCGAGGGCTACAGCCCGCTGCGCAAGACCAACCTGGAGGACCCGACGTTGGTCGAGATCGCCCGCGCCCACGACGCCACCGCCGCCCAGATCGTGATCGCGTGGCACCTGGCCCGCGGCTACGTGGTGCTGCCGAAGTCGAGCAACGCCGACCGCATCACGGAGAACTTCGCGGCGACCCGGTTGACGCTGACGCCCGACGAGCTCACCCAGGTCGACGGCGTGGAGTAGCCCTCGGTCGATGGGATATCTTGACCTCAAGACATTGTTCTGGACGACGTGACGCCGGAGGAGATCGCACCACCATGGCCAAGATCATCTACACCCACACCGACGAGGCGCCGCTGCTGGCGACGTACTCGCTGCTACCGATCATCGAGGCGTTCACCGGCGTCGCCGGGGTCGACGTCGAGACCCGCGACATCTCCCTGTCGGGACGGATCCTGGCCGCGTTCAGCGATCGGCTGCCGGCCGAGCAGCAGGTGCCCGATGCGCTGGCCGAGCTGGGCGAACTGGCCACCCGTCCCGAGGCCAACATCATCAAGCTGCCCAACATCTCGGCCTCGCTGCCGCAGCTGAAGGCCGCGATCGCCGAGTTGCAGGCCCAGGGCTTCGACCTGCCCGACCACCCCGACGAGCCGACCACCGACGACGAGCGCGACATCCGGGCCCGCTACGACAAGGTGAAGGGCAGCGCGGTCAACCCGGTGCTCCGTGAGGGCAACTCCGACCGACGCGCACCGGCCGCGGTGAAGAACTACGCGCGGCAGAACCCGCACTCGATGGGCGCCTGGACTTCCGACTCGAAGACGAACGTCGCCACCATGGGTGCCGACGACTTCCGCAGCAACGAGCAGTCGGTCGTGCTGCCCGCCGAGGACACGTTGACGATCAAGCTGGTGACCGCCGACGGCGAGACCGTGCTCAAGGAGTCGATCCCGGTGCAGGCCGATGAGGTCGTCGACGCCACCGTGATGCGCGCCGGCGCCTTGGACACCTTCCTGGCCGAGCAGATCGCGCGCGCCAAGGCCGAGGGTGTGCTGTTCTCGGTGCACCTGAAGGCGACCATGATGAAGGTCTCCGACCCGATCATCTTCGGCCATGTCGTCCGCGCCTTCCTGCCGACGGTGTTCGAGAAGTACGGGGCCGACCTCGCCAAGGCCGGCCTGAGCGCCAACAACGGCCTGGGAGGCATCCTCGCCGGGCTGGACGCGCTGCCCAACGGTGCCGAGATCAAGGCCGAGATCGAAGCCGGACTCGCCGCCGGTCCGGAGCTGGCGATGGTCAACTCCGACAAGGGCATCACCAACCTGCACGTGCCCAGCGACGTGATCGTCGACGCCTCGATGCCGGCCATGATCAGGACCTCGGGTCACATGTGGGGACCCGACGGCGAGGAGGCCGACACCTTGGCCGTGATCCCCGACAGCAGCTACGCCGGGGTCTACCAGACCGTCATCGACGACTGCCGCGCGAACGGTGCGTACGACCCGACCACGATGGGCTCGGTGCCCAACGTCGGCCTGATGGCCCAGAAGGCCGAGGAGTACGGCAGCCACGACAAGACGTTCGAGATCCCGGCCGATGGCACCGTGCAGGTCGTCAACGGCGCAGGCGAGGTGCTGCTGGAGCACCAGGTCGGCGTCGGTGACATCTGGCGCGCCTGCCAGACCAAGGACGCCCCGATCCAGGACTGGGTGAAGCTGGCCGTGACGCGGGCCCGCGCCTCGTCCACCCCGGCGGTGTTCTGGCTGGACCCGAGCCGGGCACATGACAAGAACCTGATCGCCAAGGTGGAGCAGTACCTCGCCGATCACGACACCGATGGCCTGGAGATCTCGATCATGACGCCGGTCGAGGCGACCCAGTTCTCGATCGACCGGATCCGCAAGGGCGAGGACACCATCTCGGTGACCGGCAACGTGTTGCGTGACTACAACACCGACCTGTTCCCGATCCTGGAGCTCGGCACCAGCGCCAAGATGCTGTCGGTCGTACCGCTGATGGCCGGTGGTGGACTGTTCGAGACCGGTGCCGGTGGCTCGGCTCCCAAGCACGTCCAGCAGCTCGTGGCGGAGAACTACCTGCGCTGGGACTCGCTGGGTGAGTTCCTCGCGCTGGCCGAGAGCCTGCGCCACCTGTCCGACTCGACCGACAACGCACGCGCCGGGGTGCTCGGGGATGCGCTGGACGTCGCCACCGAGAAGGTGCTGACCGAGGGTCGGTCGCCGGCTCGCAAGCTCGGCCAGATCGACAACCGGGGCAGCCACTTCTACCTGGCGTTGTACTGGGCCCAGGAGCTGGCCGCGCAGACGACCGACCAGGACCTGGCGGCCCTGTTCGCCCCGATCGCGGAGTCACTGACCAGCGGTGAGGACACGATCACCGGCGAGTTGCTGGCCGCCCAGGGCTCCCCGGTCGACCTCGGTGGCTACTACCGGCCCGACGACGAGTTGGCCTTCGCCGCGATGCGGCCGTCGTCGACGCTGAACGCCATCATCTCCAAGCTGGCCTGAACGCCCGTCGAGCTCGCGAGACGTCCATCGAGTTCGTCGAGCTCGTCATGCCAGCTCGAGCAGCACCTGCTCGAGCTGGTACCGGGACCGTTCCACCAACGGGGAACCGCTGCCGGCGTAGTGGCCCAGGGCGACCACCCCGATGGTGACGGCCCACGCCATCCCGCGACGCCAGGTCGTCTCATCGACGGCCATGGCGGCCCGGAAGCGGGGTCGGGTCTCGGCGTCGAACACCTGCCAGGCCGGCAGCAGGTCGACGGTCGGGTCCCCCACCGCCAGCGCACCGAAGTCGATCACCGCCGACAGTCGGCCGTGCTCGTCGACCAGCAGGTTGCCCGGCTGCAGGTCGGTGTGGGCGAAGGCCGGCGGGCCCTCGTACGGCTCGACGTGCTTGAGCGACTCCCAGGCGTCCCGGACCGCGGGGACGTCCACCCAGCCGTCGCACCGTGGCAGGAACTCGTCGGTGTCGGCGAAGCGGGGCGCGATCGGGCCGACTCGGTAGGAGGTGAGCATGGCGTCGCCCAGGTGCGGGGCTGCGTCGACCGACCGCAGTGCCCGGACGAATCCCGCCAGGTCCACCGCGAGCTCACCCGTGGCGGCTCCGGGTGTCGGGAGTTCACCGGGGAGCCACGGTCCCACCGACCACGGGAACGGGTAGCTCGCCGACGGACGGCCCACCCCGGTCGGCACCGGGATCGCGACCGGGAGGGCGGATCCGAGCAGCCGCCCGAACCTGGCCTCCTTGGCGATGCCCGCCGCAGCGTCGGGCTTGCGTGGCAGCCGGACCACGAGATCCTGCCCTGCGGCCGTCGCCCGGTAGTTGACGTTGTCGGTCCCGGCCGGCTCGACCTCGACCAGGGAGTCGACCACCAGCTCCGGGAACTGCTCGGCCAACAACGCGCGGACCGTCCCGGCATCGATGTCGACCTCGTCGTGGTGCAGTTTCGGCATCACGCCATCTTGGCACCGAAGCCCTGCCGGCACCCGTGCTCGACGACCGCACCCGCAGCGATCCGTCCGCGCTCGCCGGCCCGGATCCATCGGTGCCGACGCGGTTTCCACAAAGTGACCGGTCGACGGGTCCGGCCCGCGCGTCGTCAGGCGTGCCTGCGCCGGTGCCCCACGGCCGACCGGTCGGTTTGCGGAATCCCCGTCACCTCGGGGCCGGACCGACCGCACACACCGCGCACTGCGGCATGCTGGTCGGCATGGACGACCTCTGGATACCGCCCGGCCCAGGGGCGGCGAACGGGATCACGGTGCCGGCCCGTGAGCTGGTCGAACAGTTCTCGCACGCCTCGGGGCCCGGGGGTCAAGGTGTCAACACGGCAGATTCGCGGGTGCAGCTGAGCCTTGACCTCGGCAGCACGACAGCACTGACCGAGACACAACGGGTCCGTGCGCTGCAGCGGCTCGCGGGACGCCTCCGTGGCACGGTGCTGATGGTCGACGTGACCGAACACCGATCACAGCGGCAGAACCGGGTCGCGGCCAGGGAACGACTCGCCGCCCTGCTCCGGGCCGCCGTCGTGCCACCGACGGCGCGGCGCCCCACCAAGCGGACGCGAGGTTCGCAGCAGCGGCGCCTCGCCGCCAAACGGGAACGGGCCGAGATCAAGCGCACCAGACAGCGGCCCGGGGCTGAGTGAGGTCCGAGAACACCCCCAGAGCCAGGCCCCGGCGATCTTGGGCTGCGCCGATTCCACAAAGCGACCGGTCGAGTGCGCGAGCCGGTCCGCGCCCAGACGTGGGGCGCACACCTCCTCCCCCGTCGACCGGTCGGTTTGCGGAATCCGGACGGCTGCGGGTCACGTGGCGTCGCGCAGCGCCTGCAGCAGCACCGGGACGTGGCCGTGCTCGGGATCCTTCACCGCTGTGAGCAGGGTGACGACCGCAGGCAGGTCAGCGACCAACTCGGCGACCGCACCCGAGGCGTCGAGTTCGTCGCGATAGCGCTCGGCGAACGCTTCCTCGTCCAGGTCTCCGTCGTGGAAGGCCTTCCGGAGCTCGGAAGACGGGGTGACCTCCTTGGGCCACCCGTCCAGTTCGGCCTGTTCCTTGGACACACCTCGTGGCCAGAGCCGGTCAACCAGGAGGCGGTGGCCGTCGCTGTCCGCCGGATCGTCATGGATCCGCTTCACCCGGAACGTCGTCATGCTCGTCACGGTACGCCGCCCGGGTCGGATCAGTACCCCGTGGTGCCGTCGAGGGCCTCACGCATCAGGTCGGCGTGGCCGAGGTGCCGGGCATATTCCTCGATCAGGTGGGTGAGCACCCATCGCAGGTTGAGCCGCCGACCGTGGCGCTTCCCCGGCAACGGTGCGTCGAGGTCGGTCACCCGGGCTGCGCGCCGGCGCGACGCGACCAGCTCGCCCTGATGGGCCACCAGGTCAGCCATGACCGTCGCCGGGTCGACGTCGTTGAAATCACCGTCCGGATCGTCCTGGCAGTACAGCGGCGGGAGGTCCTCCCCCGCGACCACGTTGGCGAACCAGGTCCGCTCCACGTAGGTGAGGTGGCGGACCAGCCCGCCCAGACTCATCGTCGACGGCGGCGTCGGACGGGCGCACAACTGGTCGGCGGTGAGGCCGCCGACCTTGAGCAGCAGCGTGGCACGGTACAGGTCGAGCCACGACTCCAGCGATTCCCGGTCCCCGGCCAGGAACGGCGGGTGGCCCCGATCGTCCGCCGGCATCGGAGACCGGGCTGCGGCGTCACCACCCACGGGGCTCACCGCACGTCCCCCGTCGGATGCGTGGACCGGCGAGCAACTCGGGTCATGTCGATCATGGACGAGACGCTAGCAACCACGCGCGCGGTGAGGACCATGGCGCCCGCGGCGAGCCCGAGTACGGCGCGTGCGGCGGCATCTGTGCGGGCGGTGATCACCCAGCAGCGGACGCTCGGTCTGCCGCCACCTCGGCATCGGACCGCAGCACGCAGAACTGGTTCTGTTCGGGGTCGGCGAAGATGACCCAGCCCGAGCCCGGTCCGTAGATCCCGCGGTGGTCGGCGACCACCGTCGCCCCGCACTGCTCCAGCCAGGCGACCTCCTCGTCGCGACTGCGCTCGCGCGGCCGGAGGTCGAAGTGGAGCTTGTTCTTGCCCGGGGTCGGATCCGGCACCTCGATGAACAAGACCGTGTGTCCGGTCTCGGGATCGCGGATCAGGCACTCCTCGTGACCCGGCTGGTTCGGGTCGTCGGGGTCGTCGACGTAACCGAGCACCTCCTGCCACCAGCGCGAGAGCGCGTACGCGTCATGACAGTCGACCGTGGTGTGGGAGATGCGCGAGGTCATGGCACCACCCAACTGCCCCGGCCCCGACCCGGCAACCCGGCATCGACCCACGGACACCCCTCACTCCCACCGGCGGTGCGACCCGGTGCAAGAGTGGACACCGTGGATGACGATCTGGTGGCGCTGTTCCGGGTGATCGACCTGACCGGAGTGTTCGCCAATGCCGTCCTCGGCGGCGTGATCGCCCGCCGCGAGAAGCTCGACGCGGTCGGCTTCGTGACCCTGGCCGTGCTCTCGGGGCTCGGCGGTGGCATTCTGCGCGACACCCTGCTGCAGGCCGGAGCCCCGCTGGCCCTGACCGACGCCGCCTACCTGGGTACGGCGCTGGTGGCTGCCCTGATCGCGTTCCTGCTGCGGATCGAGGGCCGCCTGTGGGACAAGGTGTGGCCGGTGCTGGACGCCGTGGCACTCGGCTGCTGGGCGGTCGCCGGGGCCCAGAAGACGCTGGCCGTGGGACTCGGCTGGGTGCCCGCCATCCTGCTCGGCATGATCACCGCGGTCGGCGGCGGCGCCATCCGCGACATCGTGCTGCGGCGGGTGCCGACGGTGCTGGGCGGCAACACCCTGTACGCCACCTGCGCAGCCGTCGCCGCGGCGGTGATGGTGGTGGCCCATGCGCTCGGGCAGCCCTCGGTCGGCATGGTGGCCGGACTCCTCGTCGGCGCCGGCCTGTGCCTGCTCGCCCGTTGGCGCGGCTGGATCCTGCCGCCGGCCGACCAGTGGTCGGCCACTCAGGTCATCCCGCGGCGCTACCGCGGTGCCGGCCGGGGTGTCGCCCGTCGCATCGGCCGTGCCCGCCGCAGGCCCGCCGGGCCCCGCACACCTGGCCGGACCAACCCCGACGATCACAGTCCCGACGATCACGAAGGATCCCGATGAACACCGACGGCAATCGTCCGTACGACGACGTCCTCGACGGCCTGGACGGGATCCGCGCCTGGCAGCAGGACACCTACCGGCAACTGCACCAACACCCCGAACTGTCGTTCCAGGAAGTCCGTACGGCAGCCCTGGCCGCCGATCGGCTGCGGCAGTCCGGGTACGAGGTGCACGAGCAGGTCGGCGGCACCGGTGTGGTCGGCATCCTGCGCAACGGGGACGGCCCCGGCGTCCTGCTCCGTGCCGACATGGACGCCCTGCCCGTACGGGAGGAGACCGGCCTGCCGTACGCCAGCACCGACACCGCGACCGACGACGACGGCATCGAGGTGCCGGTGATGCACGCCTGCGGACATGACGTCCATGTCACCGCTCTGCTGGGCGCGGCCACGCTGTTGGCAATGCGCCAGGAGTCGTGGAGCGGCACGGTCGTGGCCCTGTTCCAACCGGCAGAGGAGTTGGGTACGGGGGCCCGACGGATGGTCGACGACGGGCTCGGCGCGTTGTTGCCACACCTCGACGTCGCACTCGGTCAGCACGTCCTCGCCTTCCCGGCCGGGGAGGTCCGGACGCGGCCGGGGCTGATGCTCACCTCGGCGGCCAGTGTGCGGATCACGCTGCACGGCCGCGGGGCCCATGGGTCGATGCCCGACGCGGCCGTCGATCCGGTCGTGCTGGCGGCCATGATCATCATCAGGCTGCAGACCGTGGTCTCCCGCGAGCTTCCGCCGTCGGGGCTCAGCGTGGTCACCGTCGGTAGCGTGCACGCCGGCAGCAAGGCCAACGTGATCGACTCCACCGCCGTGCTCGAGGTGAACGTCCGTACCGACAGCGACACCGCGATGTCGACCGCACTGGCTGCGATCGAACGGATGGTGGTGGCGGAGTGCCGGGCCTCAGCCACCCCCGCCGACCCGGAGATCGAGGTGTACGGCCGCTACCCAGCCACCAGCAACGACCCGGCCGCGACCGAACGAGTACGGACCGCGTTCGACACCGTGTTCGGCGACGCCGCCGGCGAGTTGGCGATGCAGTCGGCCAGCGAAGACTTCAGCATCATCCCGGATGCACTCGGAATCCCCTACTGCTACTGGGCTGTGGACGGTGCCGATCCCTCGGCGTACGCGAAGGCAGTCGAGTCCGGCCGGATCGCACAGGACGTCCCGGTGAACCATTCGCCCTTCTTCGCACCGGTGATGCAACCCACCCTGGACGTGGGCACCCGGGCGCTGACCACGGCCGCCCTGGCGTGGCTGGCAGCAGGCTGAAGGGGTCAGGTCACCAGGCAGAACGGGTGGCCGGCCGGATCGACGTACACCCGGAATCCCCCGTCGGTCGCCGGCTGGTGCTCGTGCAGCCGGGCGCCGGCGGCGAGGACGGCCGGTTCGGCCGCGTCGATGTCGGGGACCCACAGGTCGAGGTGCAGTTGCTGCGGATGGGCACCGCCCGGCCAGGTCGGGGCCACGTAGTCGCTGATCTGCTGCAACCCCAGCCCCACACCTCCGTCACGGTTGTCCGGACCGACGACGCCACCCGGCGGGATCAGAGTCACCCAGGTGTCGTCGTCGGCCACGCTCTTCCAGCCGAGGAGCTCGGCGTAGAACCGGCCGAGCTCGACTGCGTCAGGGCAGTCCAGCACCATCATCTGGAGCCGCGGGCTCGGATTCGTCTCGTTGATCATGGTGCCAACGTAGACCGCAGGTCAGGCGGGAGTCGTCAGGTCACGACGCGCAACGAGCCATGATCAGTTCGCCGTCAGGTCGTCCAACACGATGATCACCGCGTCGGCGTCCACCGTGGCACCGATCGATCGGTACGTGGCCTGGGCTGCTTCGTTGTCGGCCTCGGCCCCGGTCCACATCCCGGTGCAGCCCCGTCGTACCGCCTCGTCACGCAACGCCAACAAGAGTGCCTTCGCGACGCCCTGTCGACGCCACGCCTGGTCCACACCGAGCTCGTAGATGAACATCTCGGGTGACTTGTCGGGATGCCGCATCTCCACCCCGGACACGAACCCGATCCCCGTACCGTCATCGGTCGTCGCGAGGAAGAGCACGTGCCCCTCGCGGTGCATGAAGTCCCGGGCACCGTCGGCGGTGACCTCATGGTCGAACAGGTGGGCGTTGTCGACGAGCTCGACGGGGCTGGTCACGGCTTCGACGGTCCACACCCCTCCTGTCTACCAGCGGACCTGGTCGATGTCAGGTGCGACCCCACTGATTTCGACAGAACAGGCCCACCGCCGTCTGCCCCGCGGCCAGCAAGGACGTCATGGGCTGGTCCGCCACCAACAGCCGGGCGCTCAGGTGGCTCTCCTCGCCGTACTCGATGATCACCTCGGCGAGATCCTGCCACCCTTCGCCCGTCCTGGCCCGACACACCCACACCGCCCGCGGGGTGTTGGACAGGAACGGCATGAGCACCGTGTCGAGCAGGTCCGACAGCACGATGGTGCCGGGGACGTCGATGACCTGCGAGAGTCCGTGCTGGTCCCCGGGGTGCGCATCGGCCCGCTCGAGATGCACCCGGACCTGTTGCACCACGCCACTGTTCTCAGGCATACCTGACATTCTCGCACCGGGCCTACGGGCGATGGGCGACGGCCGATGGGCGACAATGGCCTGGTGAAGTCACCGCGGCGACGGTCCCAGCTGCCCATGATCATCGACGCCCTCGGCCGGCCCGAGACCGATCCCACGGTCCGCAGGCTGATCGCGCACGCCGGGGGCGAGCCGGTCGCCGTCCGCGACCGTTCGATCGAGGAACCCGTCCGGCGGTCCCGTCGGCTTCAGTTCGCCGCCGGCACGGAGGTCATCGTGCACGACGACGCGGTCGTGGCGGTGGTTCTGCACCTCACCCCGACACCGTCGGGCACCCGCGCCGCCGACCTGACGGACTGGGTGCCGCGCGTTGCCAACGATGCCACGCTGGCCGATCTCGAGAAGGCGTTCGGCGGGCCGGTCCGGTTCTCCGGGCTGAGCGAGCCATACGTCGCCCATGGAGGCGCGTACGTGCGGTTCGCCTTCCGGGTCGGCGGGGACACCGGCGGCTGGCAGGCGCCGGGCAACCTGCGGCGCATCACGTTCACGCTGGACCGACCGGGGTCGGCCTGTCGACCCGAGGACGACGACTGCCCGGCCTGCAGCGACCTGCTCGTCCGACACCCGACCGGCGGGGTCGACGTCGAGGCCACGACGACTGCCCTGTCGGCAGCCGTCGCGGCGGGCGACCTCACCGAGGACGACCACTGGGTCCGGCTCGTCGACCTGCTGCCCCTGCACGTGTCCGGATTGATGGCGCGAGTGGAGAGTCAACTCAGCTGCACCACCTGCCACCGGATCAGCTGCCTCACGCTGTTTCGCAACGCCTCCGCCACCTTCGGCCACCACGTCTACAACGACACCCGACAGCGGCCGCTCGAAGCGATCCCACCGGTCGAGCAGTGGGGTGACGCCGCCCGGATCGCCGCGGACCAGGACGCCATGCACCACGTCGACCACGAGCCCGGCGGATGGTTCCTCCTTGAGCAGCAGGGAGTTCTGTACCTGGACGCCCGGTACGTGGTCAGCAGCATGGTCGACGACAGCGCCCTCATCCGACTCGACGACGCCGAGGTCGAGGCCCACCGCGCCGGCGGCCACGCCTACCTTTCCGAGCTCGCCCGTCGGATCAACGACGACGGACCCCATCGGGAGAACTCGCCGTACCGGGGGCGAGACCTGTACCGCGGCCCGGACGCGAAGACGTTCCGGGCGGCGGTCCGGACCGCAACCGTCAACCACACCTGGCTGGCACGGCAGCGTCAGGCGGCCGCAGCCGCAGCCGAGGACGCCTGATGCCACCGACGATCGCTGCGCAGGACCCGTACAACGCCAATGATCACTTGCTGAGCGGGTCGCGCAGGTCGATGCTGGTGCCGGTGGCGGTGTAGCCCTCGACGGGCCGCAGCACATGGCCCGCACCGATGGTGTCGGTGGCGAAGAACGTCTCGAACAGACCCCGCGCCTCGGTCGCGGTCATCGCCTCGTTGGCCCTGATCACCATCGGCCGCCCCGCCACCTGGATCTCGACCTCGGGAGCGTCGCCGGCCACCGGCGCGCGCCCGATCACCGAACGAACCGACACGGCCCCGAACTCGTCTCCGCCGGGTCGGCAGAACTCCACCACCATCGTGTCGGTGGTCCCGGCTGCCTGCAGGTACAGCGATGTCGAGTGGTCGTCGGGTTCCCCGGCCGGTCGGCGGGCGGTCAGCACCACGGCCCAGGGGTCGGTCCCGTCCATGCTGAACAGTGGCTCGGCGAATCGATCATGGACGGCCCCGCGACGCAGCTCGATCGAGGTGCTGCGTCGCGACTCGTACAACACAGCCAGGTCGTGGGTGGGGAGCAGGCTCGCGCGGAACGCGGCGTGCGACTCCGGGCCGTCGGCGTACGCGCGCAGGTACTGCAGAACGTCGGCCTTGCCGTGCAGCGGCCCCCGTTCGCCGCGGTCGATCGCCTCCTCGACGACCCGGGCGGCATCAGCGGTGCGCTCGGCCGCCAGCAGCGCGGTGATCAGTCGTACGAGATCATGGCCCGTGACCTGGTCCGGCCCGTCCGGTTCGAGCAGTGCCGCGAAGTCGGCCACGGTCGGGTGCTGCTCGATGAACTCGGCGCGCACCCGGTCGAACTGATCAAGCACCCGATCCCAGTCGGGGTCATCGGATGCCGCGGCGTCGGACGTTCCGCGGCCGATCCGTAGTGGCCAGACCTGGAAGGCACCGTTGACCCGACGGTTCAGCCGCATCCGCGGCCCCATCTCCGCCTCGGGCATGAAAGCCGACCGCAGCACGTCGTCCACGGCGAGCGGCTTGATGAAGATCGACCAGCTGATCTGCAAGGGCCCGGAGTCGTTGCCCGGTTGGACGATCCTGGTCTCAAGGATGGTGATGTACGTGTCGTCGACGACGAACCCTGCCTCGCTGACGAACTGCATCCCGCGACGCCGGCAGGCCGGACGTCGAGAGTCCTGCCATGCCAGGACTGCTGCTGACCGTTTCGGCATGACCAAGATCATGTCACGCCGAAGGCGGTCACCCCGCCCATTCGCTGCGGAGCAGCCCGTACACCCAGGTGTCGGAGACGTCACCGTTGACGATGCAGTCCTGCCGCAACGTCCCTTCCCGGACGAATCCGAGCTTCTCGAGCACCCGGGCCGAAGCCAGATTCCGGGTGTGGTCTCCGCCTGCACCCGGTTGAGGTCGAGCGTCGCGAAGGCCCAGTCGAGCACGGCGCGAGCCGACTCCGTCGCGTACCCGCGCCCCCAGGCCGTCGGAGAGATGGCGTAGCCCAAGGAGGCGCTTCGGAAGTCTGGATTCCAACTGTTGAAGGTGCACCAGCCGATCAGGCCGGGCTCAGTGGTCCGTTCGATCGCCACCCGGACACCGCTGCCACTCTCCGACATCTGCCGGCAACTGGCGAAGAAGCGAGGGATCGCCGCGCGGTCGCTCCATGGCGGGGAGTCCCAGTAGCGCATCGCATCCGGATCGCTCTGCAAGGCGTAGAGCGCATCGGCGTCGGCGTCGATGAACGGGCGTAGGCGCAACCGCTCGGTGCCCAGGGTCGGAGTGGGGAGGGACATGGCAGCACGATGTCACGAGAGGCGGAGTTCGTCGAAGATTCGGTCGACCTCGGCCCGTTGTTCCGCCACCGTGGCCACCAGGTCCGGGTCCACCGGTTCGAAGGTGTCCACCCTCGTGTGGTTCCAGTCCGCCGACACCCGGTAGGCCACCTTGCCGCCACCTTGGTCGCGGGCCATCCCGCTGGGCCAGACGTCGACCTGCGCGCCGGCCACCCCGATCCGCCAGCCGAGTGGCTCGAGCTCGTCGCGTAGGTGGCACAGGGCTTCGAACGCGTCGTCGGCACGCGCCTCCACCCGGCCGAACTCCGCGCAGGTGATCGACACCGTCCACGTCAGGCCGTCATGTGACTCCCATGCCACCGTCGCGTCGTGACCGACACCGTTGCGACTCATCCGGATGGACTGCGGGCTGGTGATCATGAGGCCTCCTGTCGAGACGATCATGGTCTCACGCGGGTGTCGTCGAAGGTTCCGCGCAGGTGTCGTACGCGACTACGCTGGAGCGGTGACGGACCCGACGCGTGACCCGCTCGACCTCGCGTACCCGTTCCACGGTCGATGGCTGGTCCGTAACAGTCCCGCGAACCGGGTACCGAGCCACGGCACCGCGTTGTTCGGGCTCTCCCATGCGATCGACTTCGTACCGGTGGACGACGACGGGCGGTCCGCCCTCTACACGCTCACCTCGTTGCTGCGTACCGAACCGCCTTCGGCCTTCACCGGTTTCGGTCGAGCCGTGGTGTCACCGATCGACGGCGTGGTGGTCGGCACCCACACGACCGAGCCGGACCACGACTCCTTCCGGGGGCTGCCGTCGGTCGGCTACGCGTTGACGCAACGGCGACGCCTCGACAGCGGCCTGTCGGCCGTGATCGGCAACCACGTGCTCGTCGAGACCACCTGGGCCGGCGGCATCGCCGTCGTCGCCGTCTGCCACCTCCAACAGGGCAGCGTCCTGGTGTCGTCGGGCGACACGGTGCGCAGCGGCCAACCGATCGGGCGGTGCGGGAACTCCGGCAACAGCACCGAGCCGCACGTCCACCTGCACGCACTGGACAGTCGTGACCTGCTCCACTCCGCCGCCGTGCCGATCACGTTCCGCGGTGGGCTCCCCCACAACGGCGAGGTGGTCGAGGCCTGATGCCCGGCCGTCGAGTCAGCTCTCGAGGGGCATCCCGTCGTCGTTGAACACGACCCCTTCACCCTCGAGCCGTCGGCGGGTCTCCGCGTGCACGACACCACGGCGTCGGGAATCCGGCTCCAGCAGGCGGAGCAGGGTCGTCCTGGAGGTGTTCGGGTGGTGGGCAACGGTGACCCTGACGCTCCAGAATCGATCATCGGCGAAGCGGTCGAGCACCCTGGCGCTGGCGTTCGGATTCACCGCAGCCTCGTTGCGGATCGCCTGGTTGGGATCGGTGAAGAACGGCACGAAGTCATCGTCACGACCGGCGGCACGAGCCAGCCCGCGACGACGTTCCTCGTCCGCCTTCTGTTCCGGAGTCTTTCGCTTTGCCACAGGGCTTCCCCTTCTGCCAGATGTGGTGATCCTGTCTTGCGCCCACCCCTGGGCGCGTAGCCAGTAGGCTGCCACAGAACAACACCGGACCGACGTACGGAGCCAGGATGCAGAAGCTGTTCAAGGACATCGTGGCCGGTGATCTCGACGCCGTGCATGCGCGGCTGGCCAAGGACCCTGGTGCGGTCGCCCTCACCGCGACTGCCCCACCGAAGAAGTACACCGACCAGTCACCCTTGCAGGTCGCCTACCGGCACGGCCAGTTCGAGATCGCCGAACTGCTGCTGGAGCAGGGCGCTGACCCCAACTACATCGAGCACGCCGACCGCGACCCGTGGGTGATACCGGTCCTGCACCACGCGATCATGGCGGCCGTGATGCGCTCCCGGTGGCTGCGTCCCACCCGGCTCGCCCCACCTGAGGAGGCATGGACGACCCGCAACTCCGCAGAGACGGCTGACGCCGCGTTCGCCGGGCTGCAGTTGCTGCTCGAATCGGGGGCCGACATCCACGCGAAGAACTCGTACGGCGGTTCGGCGCTGGGCCGTGCCGCGATCGATGCCGCAGAGATCCTGCCCAAGGTCAAGTACAACGATCCCGACTGGGTGGACCCGAAGCCGCTGAACCCCGAGTTGATCGATGACCTCACCCGCATCTTCGATGCCCTGCTGGAACGCGGCGCGGACCCGGACGACAAGCTCAACGCCGGCGAAGACCTGTCGGTCGCCGAGTACTTCGGCAAGACGGCGGTGGCACGGTTCCTGCCTGCCGAGTCGCAGCGCTGATCGCCCCAAGGAGGTACCCGGGGCGCAGGTCCCGATGGCGGTCGCGACAACGTGTTTAATCGATGCTCGAGTTCGTTGATCGCTTCGCCGATCCGAGACATCTGGCGGATCCGGCACTGCGGTGCGCCGCCATTTGGATCGGCACCGTGCCGTCCGAGGCCGCCCTCGTCGACCACCTGTCCCCCGATGACCCTGCTGCCGGGCAATTCGCTCGGGACGCGGGCGACGCGTACGACCCGGACTTCCTCGCCAGTGAGGTCACCGAGCCCCGGCCGATCAAGGTCGTACTCGCCGAGATCGCCGACCGGCATGGCCTGACCGAGGCCCAACTGGACGACCTGGTGCACCGCTGCGAGACCCATGGCGTGACGGCGGCCAACACCACCGTCGTGCTCGGGCAACACCGCTTCGACGGAGACGCCGACGTCGCCTTCCACGACCTCGTCTTGGTCGGCAACGTCGAGTACCGGGGAGCCGGCCGAACCAGTGGCGGCAGTACGGTCCGCGCACCTGTTCGCCGGGATCACGACAGCGCCGACGCTGGCCGACCTCCGCGCGTTCGTGCACGACGGCGCCTTCGCCCAGGAGCTCGGGATGGCGTTGACCCACGTCGTGTACTACGGATACAAGCTGCGTGACGACACGCCACTACCGCCCCAGGACCTGTTCGGTCTGCCGATCGTCCGCGACCGGATCCTGCTCGAGGACTCCCTGCCAGCGGTCGAACGGGCCTGTCAGGTCCACGGGGTGGAACGGATCAACGCCTTCATCGCCGGCACCCCCGTCACCGACACCTCACTGTCCGTGGCGCCCGATGCCCGATTCGCCTCGTCGGCCAGACTGTGCCCCGTGGACGACTGCGAGACCTGCGCAACGGTCGGGGTGCCGAGCGATGGTGTGATCCCCTGGGACATCGACGCGACGACCGAGGCCCTGATCGAGAGGGTGCGCGCCGGACGGATGATCGAGCTGCGCCACGACGTACCGCTCGAGGACATGTTGGCGCTGCTGGAGTCGGAGTTGAAGTACACGATCAGCAGCTTCGTGCAGTGTGTCGACTGCGGTCGCCTTCTGTTCTGGGGCCTCTGCATCCGTGGGAACCCGATCCTGAGGTGTGCGGACCGAACCGAGGTGGATCGCTGGCCGTGGGGCTCGGTGCCGGCGCGGACGCGATGGGCGAGGCGTTGAACGGTGATGACGCCCCGATCCTCGCGGTCTGGCTGCCCTTGGCAAACGGGGATGACGACGACGCGGCCGTGCTGGGGAACTTCCGTGTCCTCGCTGCGGAGCTGTGGAGCGTTGAGAACAACATCAACCTGGCGAACATGGACTGGTGGGACTTCGCGGAGCACACCGATGACGACGGAGTCCACCGGGGCTTCGGCTGAGTGCCAGCAGATCGTCCTCGAGCCACACCTGAAGGCGCTTCGCCTGGGCAGCGTCCCGTCGGCCCAGCCGCTCGCTGTCACGTACGGGTTCCTTGAGCGCTGAGCGCGGGATCGGGCGCTCGTGCAGAGTCAACTCGTGGCGGCGCGCCCGTGGCGCCAGTAGCCGGCGAAGTCCACGTGGCGCTTCGGCACGCCTCGCTCCTGAACGAGGTGGCGGCGCGCACCGGTGGCGAGCCCGGACTCACCGATGGCGTGGGCGTGCACCGCCCCGTCGGGCAGCGTCGCCGCCTTCAACGCCCGGAGCGCGAGTTCGCCCGGTTTGTCGTACGCCCGGGACGACTCGTCACGAGGGATCCAGATGGTCTCCATGCCGGCCGGAGCCGAGATCTCCTGGCGGTCGTCGGTGGTGGGAATCTCGATGATCGCGACACCTCGTACGGACTCCGGGAGCGAGGCACAGATGCCAGCGATCGCCGGCAGCGCAGTCTCGTCACCGATCAGCAGTGTCCAGTCGTGGGGGTGGTCAGGGGTGAAGGCACTTCCCTGATCGAGGAAACCGACGCGGTCCCCGGGCTGTGCGTCGAGGGCGAACTGGACAGCGGGCCCGATCGGCGCACCCTCGTCGCCGTGCACGACGAAGTCGATGTCCACCTCACCCACGTCGGGCCGCGCGTCGCGCACCGTGTAGGCCCGCACCCACGGCCGTCGCGCCTTGGGCGTCGCCAGGTACTGCAGGTACCACCCGATCTCGTTGGTGCGGGTGGGAAGTGCCAGTACGTCCTGCCCCTGCCTGGTGAAGAACAGGCGGCACCAGTGATCAGCACCCCGCTTCTCGAGCCCGTCCAGGCCGGCGAGCGTCAGCCGGACGAAGTTGGGGCTGACACGGACGGTGCGCGCGACATCGGCCATCATGAAGCGACGGTCGGTCGGCGTGTTCTTCTTCCTACCCATTTAGGTAAGTCTACCCTTACCTGCGCTTGGCTCTCATCTGGTGTCGAGGCGCGCGGCGAGTGCGTCTGCGATCTCGTCCGCCGTCCGCGCTGCCGTGTCAAACTCCATGACCTCATCGGACCACGCGGCGTAGTCAGCGCTCCGGCGCTCAACGTCCGCCCAAGTCGGCTCACCGACGAAGACGAGACCGCGATCCCTGCCGCTGAGCCTTCGCTCATGCTCCGACACATCGGAGACCGTGAGGCACACGAACGCGATGCGTGCATCCGCTCCCGAGGCCGCCGTCCGCCAGGTCTGCCGCGCCTCTTCACTGTCGTTCACTGCATCGACGACGACATCGTGACCGAGTCGTAGATTCTGCTCCGCCATCGCACGCACCGCCTCGTACGCCGCGACGCCGACTTGCCACCCTGACGGCAGACCGCAGGCGAGGATCGCCTCCTCGACTGCGTCGACAGAAAGGTGGACCGACCCCGTGCGCCCAGCGAAGATCTCGGCGACGCTCGTCTTCCCGACCCCGGGCAGACCGGAGACGGCGACGAGGCGAACGGTCACGTGACCACCAGCGACGTTCGGATGAGGACCTCGCCCGGGTGAATCGGCTCGATCTTGTCAGTGGTAGTCAACGATCTCCACCTCCTCCGGTCCGGCGTCGCTCCACACGGGCAACGTCATTAACGCTAGACGCCAAACCGGAACTCCACCGAGTTTCGGTACGCACGGCCATCTCACAGCCCGGCGACACTACTCCGACGCGTCAGATCAGCGCGAGCGCCTCCACACGGACTGTCCGGTGAACTCGGCGATGAGGTGGAACTCCTAGTCAACAGCCAGGACCGACAGGCCAACCATCTCCGCTGTCGCTGCGATGAGCAGATCCGAGATGGACCGACCGACCGACGGACCGGCGGGCCGCCGCAGGCCGCCCCGACCTCGCATCCGGTGCCGTCTCATCACCGCGTTGTCCGCGCCGCCCGGTAACTGGACGTGGTGCCAGACTTATACTCGTTTCGATACTCATCCACGTGAGTGAGAGGACAGTCGATGCAGGTGCTCTTCAAAGCTATCGTCTCCGGCGATGTCGACAAAGTCAGGGAGCGACTGGAGAAGGACCCCGACGCCGCGAACTTGGTCGCCACCGCTCCGCCGAAGCAGTTCGCCGGCATGTCTCCGCTTCAGGTGTGCTATCACAAGGGAGCGTACGAGATCGCGGCACTGCTCCTCGATCACGGTGCCGACCCGAACTTCTGCGACCTCAACCCCTTCGACAAGTTTGGAATGCCTGTGCTCCACAGCGCGATAGGTGCCGCGGTCGCGAATTCACGCCGGATACGACGGACAGGACCTCCCCATCACGATCCAGAGTGGGAACTTGCGAAAACGGCCGAAAGGGCCGACGCCGCGTTCAATGCGCTCCGGCGTCTCCTCGACGCCGGAGCGGACATCGCGGCAACGAACACCCATGGCGGCTCGGCGCTGGGATTCGCCGCGAGCCAAGCACGGCAGTTCCTGCCGCGCTGCAAGTATGGCGATCCCGAGTGGGTCGACCCGAAGCCCCTGAACGACGAGCTCGTAGACGACCTCAACCGGATCTTCGATCTCCTGCTGGCGAACGGGGCCGACCCTGCGTTCGTTGAGCCGCCGTTCGGCAAGCCGCTGGCTGAGTGCTACGCCGCCGAACCCGTCGGCCGGTTCCTGGCACGATCCGCATCGACGAGGACCAGCGACATGCACAGGTAGAAAATGAGGACCGGCCCTTGACCTACCGAAGTAGGCGAAACCGGTGGTAACTGTTCCACAGTTACCCGGCCGCCGAGGCGCTCGCAACAGCGCGACGTGCGCGCATCTCGCCCCCGAAATGTCAGTTCGAAAATCTGAACTCCACCGAATTACGGCACGGGGAGTCATTACCGGATGGCCGACGATTCCCCCTCGCCCGTCGTGCCATCGCTGCCCCTAAGCACGATCTCACCGAGTCGCGCGCCGAAACCCGCACATAGCACGTGAGCCTGCGCCAAGGGGATCCAACGACACGTCCAACGCTGCGGGAGTCCGCCGCCCGATGGGCTGGGCTCACCTGCGCTCCACTGCTCTTCGAGATCCGCGTCCAAGGCAGCCAGTTGAAAGAAGTGCCGTTCGTGAATCTCGGGCTTCGATGGCCAGAGGTCATACCGCTCGACTCCTAGTGCCCGGACGACACGAGTCTGGAGGTTCGTCTCCTCAAGGACCTCGCGCACTGCCGCGGTCTCCGGCACCTCCCCGTCCTCGATGGTGCCTGCCGGAACTTGGACACCCACGAACTCAAGCGGGATGTCGACAACCCGCCCCGGGAGCGGCCGACCGCAAGATCAGGCGGCTCGACGCCCGGATTCGTGTAATTCGATCCAGCCCCCTGTGAGGCGCGTGGCGTTCGTCGCGTGCTGATGCGCCCGAGCGATCGTGGAGTCCACCGACAGCGACCAGTCCACCAGGCCTTCCGCGTCCGCGGCGGCGGTCAGCGTCGCGAGCACCCGGTCCCAGGTCCCGTCCACCGCCATCCGATGGTGCCAGGTCCACACCGTTTGCCACGGTCCGAACACCTCCGGCAAGTCCCGCCACGCGATCCCGCACCGATACCGGTAGACGATGGCCTCGACCATCGTCCTCGCATCCGAGAACGGCCGCCCCTCACGCCCCGTGGGACGCGGCAGCATCTCCTCGATCAACGACCACTGAGCATCAGACAACATTTGAAACCGCGACACCCGTTCAGACTCTCAGCGCGCCGTGGATCCATTTGTAAGACACGCCCTAGGCACGGCCGACGCCGAAGCACCTCTTTGCCGCCAGATGTCAGTTCGAGAATCTAAATTCCACGACGTCGCCGTCCGCCATCACGTACTCCTTGCCCTCGAGGCGTACCTTGCCAGCGGCCTTCGCAGCGTTCATGGACCCCGCAGCCACCAGATCGTCGAACGAGACGACCTCGGCCTTGATGAAGCCCTTCTCGAAGTCGGTGTGGATGACGCCTGCCGCCTGCGGTGCGGTCCACCCCTTGTGGATGGTCCAGCCGCGGGCCTCCTTCGGCCCGGCGGTCAGGTAGGACTGCAGCCCGAGGGTGTCGTAGCCGACCCGGGCCAGGACGTCCAGGCCGGGCTCGTCGACGCCGAGATCGGCCAAGAACTCGGCTGCGTCGTCGGGTTCCATCTCCGACAGCTCCGACTCGATCTTGGCGTCGAGGAAGATGGCTTCGGCCGGTGCGACCAGGTCACGCATCCGCTGCTTGAGGTCGTCGTCGGCGAGCTCGTCGGAGTCGCAGTTGAACACGTACAGGAACGGCTTGGCGGTCAGCAGGAACAGCTCGCGCAGCGGCTCGCGATCGAGCCCCGCGGCGAACACGCCCTTGCCGGACTCCAGCACCGACTGGGCCTGCTTGACGGCCTCGACGCCGGCCTGCTTGTCCTTGTTGATGCGGGCTTCCTTCTCCAACCGGGGTAGCGCCTTCTCGATCGTCTGCAGGTCGGCCAGGATCAACTCCGTGCTGATCGTCTCCATGTCGCTGGCGGGGTTCACTCCCCCGTCGACGTGTGTCACGTCCGGATCGTCGAACACCCGGGTGACCTGACAGATCGCGTCCGCCTCGCGAATGTGGGACAAGAAGGCGTTGCCCATCCCCTCGCCCTGACTCGCGCCCTTCACGATGCCCGCGATGTCGACGAAGCTGACCGTGGCCGGCACGATCCGTTCGCTGCTGAAGATCTCGGCCAGTACGGGCAGTCGCGGGTCAGGCACCCCGACCACCCCGACGTTCGGCTCGATCGTCGCGAACGGGTAGTTCGCCGCGAGCACGTCGTTGCGGGTCAGAGCATTGAACAGGGTCGACTTGCCGGCGTTGGGCAGGCCGACGATACCGATGGTGAGCGCCACATCGGCCAACCCTACGTGGCAGGCGGTGGTGGCGGCGAACCGAGAGGATCCGCGTCGCAGCTGGCAGTGAACGACGTGCCGGGCGCTGGCAGTCCGGAGTGGACCGGACGAGCGGTAAAATTTCGCCTTGCTGCCCCACGTGCGTGCGGCTCCCACCATCACCATTCACTCAGGAGATCACCTGATGCGTCGCACCCTGTTCGCCGGAATCGCCCTCGTCCTGACCGCTGGCCTTGCCGCCTGTTCCGGGGATTCCGGCCCGAGCGAATCCGCTCCGTCGACCGTCTCGCATGGACCGGCCAGCTCGGCCCCGGCCTCGTCGGCCTCGACCGAGGCGTCGACGGCGCCATCGACGAGTGAGTCGAGCACCGGCTCGGGTACGGAATCGGGTGGCGAGGGACTGCCGGCCGGGTTCAAGCCGGCCGAGGTGAGCGTCACCGTCGGCGGCGAGGCGATCGACTTCAGTGACATCACGGTCGGCTGCAACGTCACGGCTGGGGTCACCACGTTCGTCACCCCGGACACCAGCGGCACCTCCCTGGTGATGCGGCTGTCCAGCGGCAACATCGAGCAGTTCCTGCTCAACGCCCCGAACAGCGCCATCCTGAACGGCGACGGCCTGACCGCATCCGAGGCCGATGGCACCTGGACCATCACCGGGACCGGGAGCAACGCCAAGGACGGGATGAAGCAGGCGAACGTCGAGGTCACCGCCAGCTGCCCCGCGTGACCCGAGAGGTCATCGACAACGCGCCGGAGCACCGTGGCTGAGGTGCCTGAACCCAGGGACCGTGGCCTACCGGGTCAGCCCTGATCCACAGCCTCCAGGTGATCCGGTCGGGTGTCGACCAGGTGCTGCTGGTACTCCTCGTGTCGCTCGACCCAACGCTTCACGTATGAGCAGACCGCCACGATCTTGCGCCCCTCGGCGACGGTCGCGTCGAGGGCAGCCCGGACCAGCGTCGAGGCCAGGCCCCTGCCTCCGTACGCCTCGTCCACCTCGGTGTGCGGGAAGATCCGTTCCTGCGTACCGTCGGCCGACGTGACGTCGACGAAGTCGGCGAACCCGACCGGGGTGCCCGAGTCGTCGACGTGGATCTCGAAGCGGGGTTCGGTACCGCGACTCACCCGCGGGTGGTCGAGGTCGGGCGTGGGCGCCTGATCATCGGACATGGTGCGGGCTCCTTCGCGGTTGGGCGGTCGATCAACGGAGGGTCTTCACGGCCCCGGCCAGGGCGACCAGTTGATCAAGGGCACCGTTCAGGGCGTCGACGTACATCGCGTCCGGGTCGAACACCCCGTCAGACCAGTCGTCGAAGGTGGACATCGACACCTGCGCTCGCGTCGAGTACAGCAGGGCGTTCGCGGTGATCGTCCGCCACTGCTCGACGGCGCGCACCCCCTTGTCGGCTCCGTAGGACACGTACGTGATCGCCTTGTTGTTCCACTCCGGATAGATGACGTCGACTGCGTTCTTCAGCGCCGCCGGCACACCGTGGTTGTACTCCGGGGTGACGAACACGAAGGCGTCGAGGGCGTCGATCTTCTTGCTCCACGCGGTGGTCTGCGGGCTCTCGTACTGCCGGTTGGCCGCACCCGGCACGATCGGCTCGTCCAACAGCTCCAACTGGAACGACTCGAGGTCGACCAGCTCGTACTCGGCGTCGTCGCGGGCGCTCGCGATCTCGTGGACCCACTGTCCGACGGCGGCGCCTCGACGCTCCGGCCGAGTGCTGCCGATGATGATGCCGATCTTCATACGGGCCTCCTCAGGCTTGGGTGTACAGCACCAACCCTAAGCCCATGGCCGCGGTGGCGGCACCACCACGGGGTGACCACGGTCGGGTCACGGCACCAGGTGGTAGCTGGCCTCCAACGCACGCGACAGCTGGTACGGATCGTCCGCCCCGGCCAGCTCCCGTGCCGAGTGCATCGACAGCAACGCGATCCCCACGTCCACGGTGGTGATCCCCAACCGGGTCGCGGTCAGTGGGCCGATGGTCGACCCGCACGGCATGTCGTTGTTGGAGACGAACGGCTGGGTCTCCACCCCGACCGCCCGGCAGGCCCGACGCCACAGTGCCGTTCCGACCGCGTCCGTGGCGTAGCGCTGGTTGGCGTTGAGCTTGAGCAGCGGGCCACGGTTGGGCAGCGGATGGTGCGTCGGGTCGTGGTGACCGGCGTAGTTGGGGTGAACCGCGTGACCGGTGTCGGCGGACACGCAGAACGAGCGCGCGAGCATCTGGCGGTACTGCTCAGCGGTCGCCCCCACCGAGGTCGCGATGCGATTGAGTACGTCCTCCAGGATCGGACCGGCAGCCCCGGAGCGACTGCCCGAGCCGATCTCCTCGTGGTCGAAGGCTGCCAGCACCGTGATCGACTCGGAGTCGACGGCGTTGATCAACGCGACCAGGCCGGCGTGGACGCTGCTCAGGTTGTCGAGCCGACCACACGCCAAGAACTCGTCGGCACCGCCGAACACCTGCCCCGGTTGGGTGTCGTAGGCGACCACGTCGTGACCCAGAACGTCACCCAGGGATGTCTCTGCGGTGCTCGCGAGGTGGGTCAGCACGTCCACCCCGGCGGCGAGCCCCCACACCGGTTGGGTGTGGGCCTGCTTCGACAGCGTCAACCCGTTGTCGTTGACTCCCCGGTCGAGGTGGATCGCCAACTGCGGGATCCGCATGATCGGCCCCGTCCGCACCAGGTGGGAGACCCCGTCGGCGGTCACCAGTCGACCCGCCAGCCCCAACTCACGATCCAGCCACGAGTTGAGCAGCGGGCCGCCGTACACCTCCACCGCAACCTGCCGCCAGCCCTGTGCCGCCGCCGCCGGATCGGGCTTCAGCTTGAACGACGGCGAGTCGGTGTGCGTACCGACGATCATGAAGCGGTCCTCCGGCGACGCCGTCGTCGGGATTCGCCACGCCACAAGGGATCCGTCGCGAATCACGAAGTGTCCGCCGGGCTCACCGGAGAACGGCTCGGCCTCCGACTGCTCGGTGAACCCGGCCGCGACCAACCGGCGAGCTCCCTCGGCTGCGGCGTGGTACGACGACGGCGATGCCGCAACGAAGTCGATCAGGTCAGCAACATGAGTTCTGGCAGGCGTTGACATGGGGCCAGTCAATCACCCCGACACGGCGACCGGCGCAACACCGGCTTCCGCTTCCGCAGCGTAGGCACGGAAGGCAGCGACGTGGGCGTGCTCGGCGCCGTTGGTCGCGTGCACCCGAAGCCGTACGGCGTCGGTGGTGATCGTCTCGGCCAACCGATGGCGGTTGTGCCGGTGCCGGTTGCCGCGCACCTCGACCACCGGGTGCCAGTCTTCGCCGATGCGCGCCTCGATGTCGTAGTCGCGTACGAGCGTCGGCATCACCTCGTGCGGCGTGCGGTGGTGGTGCAGGTTGATCAGGTCGATCTGCACGTCGTCGTCCAGCACCAGCTGCAGTTCCCCGATCGTGACAGCGTGGTCCCAGCTCAGCTGCAGCTCCGGGACGGGGTCGGTCCCCAGGTCGGCCGAAGCCCACATCTGCGGCCCCCCGTACGGCCTGGCGTAACCGCCGATCACGTGCTCGGGGGCGAACGAGTCGATCGGGTCGACCATCCGGAACACCGCACCGGACTGCTCCAGGATCGGCTTCCACTCCCGGAACTGTTCACTCCACTCCTGCTCCGAGGCGAGCACCCGGCGGGTGAACACGACCACCCCGGGCACCGGCCGATCGGCCAGCCAGGCACGCAGTCCGGGGTGGGCCTCGATGATCAGGAACAGGTTGCCGGACTCGCCTGCCTCGGTGTCCACGTCGACCGCGACCCACTGCTTGTCGCCTGCGGACACCGGCACCTCGACGGTTCGGCGCCGTTCGGCGGGCAGGTGGTTGCGGGCCGAGTCGGAATCGTGGACGTGGACCGTGATCACCATGTCCTCGGGCACGTCGAGCAGCAGTTCGACCCGCCCCAGCCTCGGGCTGGCCGGCATGATCAACGCCAGGTCGGTGGTGAGCTCGAGGGTCTCCCCCGACGGGTCGGCGTCCAGCACCGTACGGGTCGACGAGGCGGTCACCGTCGCGGTGCGGGCGAGGTCGGTGGGGTCGTCGTTGCGGACCGCGGTGGCCGACGTGTCGTTGCGGATCATCGCGTAGCGCATCAGCTCGAAACGTTCCCCGGCCAACTCCCGCGGGGTGATGCCGGCACTCAGTGCGGTCGCCGCGCCGAGCCCGGCGGCCTCGCCGATGGTGGCGCAGGTGGCCATCACCCGGGTACTGCCGAAGGCGACGTGGGAGGCGGAGATGTTGCGGCCGGCGACCCACATGTTCTCCACGTTGCGGGAGTACAGCGAACGCAACGGGATGTCGTACGTGCCGGGCGAGAACCAGTGCTTGGAGCCGTGCTCGGTGGCGTACACCCCGCCCGGTGGGTGCAGGTCGATCGACCAGCCGCCGAAGGTGACGGCGTCGTCGTGGTCGGTCTGGTCGAGGATGTCGTGCTGGGTCATCACGTAGTCACCGGTGAAGCGGCGGTACTCCCGCTTGCCGGGAACGCTGCCGACCCATTCCAGGGTGAGGTTCTCGACGTCGGTGAACTCGCCGGAGTTCTTGATGTGGTCCCAGATCCCGTACACCACGGCCTGCAGTTCGTCGCGGATCCGCTCGTTGTCGTCGACGACGTCGAGCTCGCCGCCCCATTCGATCCACCAGTAGGCACAGCCCTTGGCGCGGGAGTTGATCACCCGGTGCTCGGGGATGGAGGTCTGGGCGATGTCGACCGCGAAGCTGGGTGGGATGAACGGCGACGGTTCGCCGGCATCCTTGGTGTAGAAGAGAATCGTCGACCCGAGGGTGTTGCCGTCCGGCACCTCGGGTGCCCACGATTCGCGGTAGGTGTCGTACGACTCCCGTCCGACCATGTGCTCGGCACCGGCGAGCATCCCGACCAGGCCATCACCACTGCAGTCGATGAAGACGTCCGAGCGGAAGGTGATCACCTTCTCCGAGCCCAGCTGCCAGCCGGTGACGGAGTTGATCCTGCGCCCACCGGCGTCGGTGTCGTCGGCGTCGACCTGCCGGACGTCGGTGTTCAACCACAACGTGATGTTGGGCTCGGCCCGGACCCACTCCAACAGCACCAGGTCCCAGTAGTAGGGGTTGCCCTCGGCGTTGCGGTACTGGTTCTCCAGCCACAGCTCCCCCATCACGCCGGTCTCCCGGGCCCACTGGTGGGCACCGTGGGCGGTCGCCCCGCAGACCCAGACGCGCACCTCCGACGAGGAGTTGCCGCCCAGCACGGGACGGTTCTGCACCAACGCCACGCGGTGGCCCTGTCGGGCGGCGGTGATCGCGGCGCAGATGCCGGCGAGGCCACCACCGATGACGGTGATGTCGGCCTCGGACTCAATGGTGCGCATGGACGGATTCCTCCTGGTGTGGGTGTTTCCCGGTCGTACGTGCTGAGGTGCGGTTGGTCGGTCGTGTGGTGGGTCCGGCCGTTGCCAGGGCGGCTTCGACGCGGTTGGCGGCAGCGACGAGCTCGGTGCGCAGGAAGGTGTGGTCCAGCCCGGCCTCGCCCGACATCGCGACCGTCAGCGGATGGCCTTCCCAGTCGGCGATCCGGGTTGCGCCGGACACCGAGTCGCCGATCCAGCCCTCGAGCACCAATGCCCCCCGACGGAGGTGCCGGCGGGCCCAGGTCAGTGCTGCGGTCTCGTCGGCCGGAAGGCGGGGGCCGCCCTGCCAGCCGTACACCTCGCGCGAACGCGCGAGGATGGCGTGGGCCCGGTCGTCGGGCAGGTCGACGAGGAAGCGCATCGCGGCCGAGGACTGGTGCATCGGGAACGAGTGGCTCGTCACGGTCTCGGTCCCGACGCGGCTGCGCACCAGGTAGGTCAGCTCGTCGCGGAAGAGCAGACAGAGGTTGACGCCGAGCTCCGGATGTTCGGCGGCGATCTCCTCGATGACGGGACGGGCGACGGTGATCACCGGGAACGATCGGGCGGCGCGGACCAGTCGCAGCACCCCGAAGTCGGGCACCGTGCCACCGGGCACCCGGCGGACGTAGCCGGCCCGGACGAGGGTGGCGAGGATCCTCGACACCGAGCTCTCGTGCAGCCCCATCCGCCCGGCCAGCACCCCGCCGGTCAGCGGGCCGTCGGCCTCCACCAGCATGGAGAGGATCTCCAGCCCACGCTCCAGTGCCTGCACCCGGGAACCGGGCGCGGGTTCCCCGGTCGCACGGATCGTTGAGGCAGGCACGGGTGCCAGTCTTGCGTATGACGCAAGATTTGTGAAGTTGTCCGACCACGGTTCGGACCCCGCACGGTGCGGGAGCCCAAAATTGTCGGACCCCCTTGGCAAGATCTCGGTCATGGAAACTGCCACCGCCACAGCCCTGGTCATCGGACTGCTGCTCGGTGCCCTGCTGGGCGCCGCAGCGTGCTGGTGGCTGCTGCGCTCCCGCCCCCCCGTGGCGAACGGGGACGACGTTCCGCGGCAGCGTGCCGAGGCCGAGGCCGCCCGACAGCGCGCGGAGGCCGAGGCCGGTCGGGCCCGCGACGAGGCCAGCCAGTCCCGCCTCGAGGCCACCTCGGCGCGTGAGGCGGCCGAACGTGCCCGTGCCGACACCGCCGAGCTCCGGGCCGAGCTGGCGGGTGCCCGCACCGAGACCGCTCAGGCGATGGCCGACCGTTCGGACGTGAGCGCGACGCTGGCCGGCGTCCGTGCCTCGTTGTCCGAGGCGACGCGGCGGGCCGATGACGCCGAGCAGCGAGCCCGGACCATCGCCGAGGACCGGGAGGCGCTGGCGAAGGAGTTCAAGGTGCTGTCGGCGGCGACGCTGGAGTCACAGGGCAAGCAGGCGGAGCGGAGCGCCGACCAGCGGCTGAAGGCCACCGAGCAGTTGATGGCACCGGTCACCGAGAGCCTGCGCCAGCTCCAGGAACGGCTGACCGCGGTCGAGAAGGAGCGCGCCTCGCTCGCGACCGACCTGCGCAACCAGGTGCGGACCGTCCAGTCCACCGGCGAGCACCTGCGGCGCGAGACACATGCCCTGGTGACGGCGCTGCGCAAGCCGCAGATCCGCGGCAACTGGGGCGAGATGCAGCTGAAGAACGCCGCCGAGTTGGCCAACATGCGGCAACACTGCGACTTCGACCTGCAGCACACCACGACCACCACCGGCGGTACGGGGATCCGCCCCGACATGCGGGTCAACCTCAGCGACGGCAAGTACGTCTTCGTCGACTCCAAGGTGCCGCTGGAGAGCTTCCTCGATGCCCACGACACCGACGACGAGGACCGGCGCGAGGCTGCCCTGCAGCGGTACGGGAAGGTGGTCAAGGGCCACGTCGACCAGTTGTCCGGCAAGCAGTACTGGGCGGTCGACGACCA
Source organism: Carbonicoccus niuqiaonis (assembly GCF_050157065.1). Taxonomy (GTDB): domain Bacteria; phylum Actinomycetota; class Actinomycetes; order Propionibacteriales; family Propionibacteriaceae; genus Avipropionibacterium. The sequence goes on along the minus strand of NZ_CP189573.1, from coordinate 1,109,868 downwards.
CACCCCCGAGTTCGTGATCATGTTCCTGCCGAGTGAGGCGCTGGCCGCCGAGGCGCTCAGCCGGATGCCCGACCTGCACGAGTACGCCGCCCGCAAGGGCATCGTGATCGCGTCGCCGTCGACCCTGATCGCCATGTTGCGCACCGTCGCCCACAGCTGGAAGCAGGCCGCCCTGGCCCAGAACGCCAAGGAGGTCGCCGATCTGGGACGCGAGCTGTACCAGCGGCTCGGCACGATGGGCGGTCACTTCGACAAGCTCGGCCGTGCCCTGCAGACCTCGGTGAAGGCCTACAACTCCACCCTCGGATCACTCGAGAGCCGGGTGTTCGTCACGGCCCGCCGGTTCAATGACCTCGACGTCACCTCCGAGGAGCTCCCGTCGCCCGACCAGGTCGAGCACGCCCCCCGCCAGGTGACCGCCTCCGAACTGGTGGACGACGCCGTACAGGCCACCCCGATGATCGGGCGCGAGCGGGCTGCCGACACCGAGCAGCCGACGGCCGAGGTCACGGCTGATCCGGAGTTGCCGGAACGCCACGAGCTGACCCGGGGTGAGCCCGACCTGTTCGACCTCACCGACGCCGAGCAACCGCGTCAGCTGCGTCGTCGCAGCAGCTGATCAGTCGGCGAAGGCCGCCGCCAGGGCAGCCCTGCTGTGCAGGGCCGTGGTGGCGAACAGCGGGACGTCGACGTCGTCGGAGTTGATCAACAGTTCCAGCTCGGTGCAGCCGAGGACGACCCCGCGGGCACCTTGGGCACGCAACGACTCGATCACCGTGACGATGGACGCCCTGGCCTCGTCGGTGAAGCGGCCGTGGACGAGCTCGTCGTAGATGATCGAGTTGACCAGCTCGCGGTCGGCGGCATGGGGCACCAAGGTGGAGACCCCGCGAGCGGCGAGGCCGTGGGAGTAGAACGGATCTCCCATCGTGTAACGGGTTCCGAGCAGGCCGATGGTCGGGATGCCACGTTCCAGGGCGGCGTCGGCGACCACGTCGACGACGTGCAGCAGCGGGACCGACACCGCCGCCTCGACCTCGGGTGCCACCCGGTGCATCGTGTTGGCGCCGATCATGATCAACTCTGCGCCGGCCGCCTCGAGGTCCCGCGCCGCGTCGGCCAGTACCGTCGCGGCACCTGGCCAGTCCCCCGCCTGCTGCATCGCCACGATCGGCGCGAAGTCGATCGACCGGAGCACCAGGTCGACGCTGTGGTGGCCCCCGACACGTTCCCGGACACCCTCGTTGAGCAGCCGGTAGTACAGCGCCGTGCTCTCCCAGCTCATCCCACCGATCAGGCCGATGCGTCGCGACTGGGCCGACGTCGACCGTGGCCGCTCGTCAGTCACCGCTGGCATTCCTGCGAAGGTCCTTGCGGAGTTCGGGCGGCAACGCGAAGACGAGGTTCTCCTCGGTCAACCGCTCCTCCGTGGCGACCGGGAAGCCGCGGTCCACCAAGTGGTCGAGCACCCCCTGCACCAGGTCGTCGGGCACCGATGCGCCGCTGGTGATGCCGACGTGCTCGACCCCTTCCAGCCATCCGTCGTCGATCTCGCTCGCGTTGTCGACCCGGTACGACGCCTTCGCGCCGGCGTCCAGCGCCACCTCGACCAACCGCACCGAGTTCGACGAGTTGGCCGAACCGACGACGATCACCAGATCGGAGTGGGCGGCGATCTGCTTCACCGCCGACTGCCGGTTGGAGGTGGCGTAGCAGATGTCGTCGCTGGGCGGGTCCTGCAACAACGGGAACCGTTCCCGGAGGCGCCGGACGATCTGCATCGTCTCGTCCACGCTCAACGTGGTCTGGCTCAGCCAGGAGACTCGGGTCGGGTCCTTGACCTCGACGGTGTCGGCATCCGCCGGCGACTGGACCAAGGTGATGTGCTCGGGGGCCTCCCCCGAGGTGCCCTCGACCTCCTCGTGGCCGGCGTGCCCGATCAGCAGGATCTCGCGATCCTCCTTGGCGAACCGGCGCGCCTCGTGGTGCACCTTGGTCACCAACGGACAGGTGGCGTCGATGGTCTTGAGCCGGCGATCGGTGGCCTGGTCGCGGACCATCGGCGACACCCCGTGCGCGGAGAACACGACCGTCGCACCCTCGGGCACCTCGTCGAGCTCCTCGACGAAGATCGCGCCCCGCTCGGCCAAGGTCTCCACGACGTGCTTGTTGTGCACGATCTGCTTCCGCACGTACACCGGCGGACCGTACCGGTCGAGCGCCTTCTCCACGGTGATCACGGCGCGGTCCACGCCCGCGCAGTATCCGCGGGGGGCGGCCACCACCACCTGCTTCTCCCCCGGCCGTGCCGGCATCGGGAGGTCAACGGTCGCCCCGGTCGGGGTCATCGGCGCCGGGGACGCGGTGTGCAGGGCGTCGCCGGGTCGGGTCAACTGGCCGTCAGTCATGCCGCCCAGTCTAGGAGGACCGTTCTGCGGCTCCCTCGGCCGCCGACGCGGCTCCCGCGCGCCGGGTGGATTCCGCAGATCGACCGGTCAACAAGATCTGGCGAGCCAGTCCACGCCTGTGTCACGCATCACCCACCGATCGACCGGTCGGTTTGCGGAATCCGGGCCGGGCAGCGACACCGCGAGCGCGAGATCGCTCGTCTCAGGCCGACCGGACGGCCCGGATCCAGAAACGCAGCTTGGTGAGCCGCACGGGCTTCCCGATCGCCGGGCCCCGCTCGTGCAGGGTCAGCAGGGCGTCGCGGTACCGGTCGACGGAGAAGTCGTCCGGGACGTCCCACGGCACCAGTTGCAGATAGGCCACCAGCGCGGCGACGTCGACGAACTCGTACCAACCGGAGTCCTGGCCGCTGGCGACGATCTCCAGGCCGGCTTCGCCCAATGCGGTACAGCACCGCTCAAGGGTGACGTGCGGATTGTCCGGTTGCTTACCGGTCAGGGCATGAAGTTCGCCGACCTCGAGCCCGCCGACCTGCTGCGTCACGAAAGTGCCACCCGGCGCCAGCACGCGGGCCACCTCGGCGGCGCCGAAGGCTTCGTGCCGGTTGAGCACGAGGTCGAACCGGCCGTCGGGGAAGGGCATCGGCTGTCCGGAGTCGGGATCGTGCTCGACGACCTCGATGCCGTACGGCTGCAGCGCAGCCCGGGCGACCGGAACGTTCGGTCGCCACCCCTCGGTCGCGACGGTGTCGTCGGGCAGGTCATCGGCGAAGCTCCGCAGGTACTCACCGCCACCGGTGCCCATGTCGAGCACCCGGCTCGCCCGGCCGAGCAACTCCCGGTACATCGCGTCGAGGTCCCAGGGCAGCGGGGTCCCCGTCATCCGGCCGCCCAGGCTGGAGAAGTCCCACCCCTCGGGCTGCCCGCCCTCCTCGGCACGCCAGGCGGCGAGGAGTTCGTCGGTCATGAGGCGTGGGACTCCACCGCACCGACGTCGACCAGGTGGTGTGCGAGGTCGTGCAGCCCGTAGCGCGTCAGGGTGAGCACGGTGAACTGTGCCCCGTTCCCCCGCAGCCCGGGACGCTCCCACTTGGCGCCCTGGACCTCGCGCAGTTGCTTCGCCCAGGCCGTGGCGGCCTGTCCGATCCCGGTCCCGACGGCCGTCGGGTCCTGGTGCAGGTACCGGCCCTGCACCGCCGCCTCGTCCTGGTCCCAGTTGGCGAAGGTCGGGGCCTCGTGCTCCAACATCAAGGTGGTGCGTTCGCTGAACACGAGGCACACGTCGCGGACGTGACACGCGTACTCCAGGGCCGACCAGACCTCCGGCGCCGGGCGGACGGCGACGTCATCGCGGCCGAGCACATCGGCCCACGGTGCGGTGAGTGCGGTGATCATGCCAGGGGCCTGCTCCACGGTCACCCGGGAGGCGTCGAAACCGCACTGCGGGCAGGTCCGTTCCACCACCCAGGTCCAGTCCTTGTCGTCGGGCGGTGGTGGCGCGTACTCGCTCATGCCACCCAATCTAGGACACTTCGCAGCGACGCTGAGGACTGGCCTGACCGACCGCAGGTCCTACGCTGAGCGGGTGCGCACCATCCGCGAGGTCCTGCTGCTGACGGCCGCGACCGGCCGACTGTGGCTGCGCGGTCTGGGGCCGTTGGTCGCCTGGTTCTGTGTCGGGTGGGCGCTGCGCCAACTCGGCACGTACGGCTCGGCCGCCCTCGGCGGCACCCGGCCGTGGCTGTCGATCCTGGTCTTCGTGGTCGGAGTGGTGTGCTACGTGATCAGCCTGGTGCTCATGATCAACTCCCTGGAACCACGACTGGCGGTGCTGCCCCGGGTGGAACGTCGACAGGCGGCCGGGGCCACCCCGGCCGGACTGCTGGTCGTACCGGACTCGGTGTTTGAGCTTTCGTCGGCGCGCACCGTGCTGGTGACCGCGATCGGCCCCTTCCTCGCGGTGTACGCGCTGTGGGGCCTGGTCGACGACGAGGTCCGCGAACTGTTCACCGTCAACGTGATCCGGCACTCGCTGTTCGGTACCGCGGAGTGGTCGATCAACATGCAGAACTGGCAGACGTACGCGGTGATGGCCGTGATCGCCTGGTTGCTCCGGGTCGCCTGCAGTGCGGCAGCCCGACGCTTCGACCTCAGCTGGCTCAGCCCGGTCGCCATGGTCGCCGACGGCGTCTTCGTGTTCACCTCGTTCCTCGGCCTGACCCGGATCGTCTCCGACGCCACCGACTGGCTGCACACCCGGACGGCGTGGGTCGAGACCATGCAGCTGTGGCGTGGCCTCATCGAGTTGCTGCCCGAGGTGACATTCCCGTACGGGCTCACCCTGCCCGACCTGGTGCAGGCCGCCGCCCATCGGTTCTGGGTGGACGTGGTGCCCGGCTTCGCCCAACTGGTGCTGTTGCCGCTGATGTGGTTGGCGCTGACGGCGCTGGTGTTCGGCTGGCGCGACTTCGAGCGATCGGTGGTGGGGACCCGGGCCGAAGGGGCTGCCCGGACGTTGACGCGGCTGCCGGCACCGCTGCGCCGATTCACCTGGCTGGCCACCGGCGACCTGCGCGACAAGTACATCCCGGTGTTCCGGTCGCTGCAGTTGGTGTGGTTGGCCGGGCCACGCTTCCTGGGGGCCTTCCTGGTGGTGTCGGCGGTGGTCACCGCGCTGCAGCGGCTGGTCGAGACCGGACTGCTCCAGCTCCGGGGGCCCGTGCCGCTGGCCGAGGCGCTGCTCACCACGCCGACGATCGACCTGGTCCAGGGCCTGCTCGGCACCACGGTGGCGATGGCGCTGTACGGCGCCGCCTTCGACCGCTGCATCGGCTCGGTCACCGGCACCGATCCCGACGGCACCACCACCGACACCCCCACCACCGACACCCCCACCGCCACGCCCACAGCTGAGGCCCCCACGACCACACCAGGTGCGTCCTCAGCGTCGGATCTGCGCCCAGGCCCCTTCCTGTCCGACGCGTAACGCCAGGTGCGGTACGGCGTCGGCGGGCACCTGGAAACCGGCGGCCATCTCGGTCACCCGCTCGGTCGGGGACTCACCCAGACAGCTGTATCCCTCGGGCGCGGCAACCGAGTACCGGAAGGGATCGGTGTCGCGCCAGGTGCGTACCACCGTGTCGTCCCGCAGGTCGACCAGTTCGACGTCGCAGTAGCTGGTGGTCGGATCCAGCGGGCCGTGGTCGGTCCGCAGCACGACCAGCACCAGCACCGCACCGGGCATCGCGGTGACCGGTTCCTCGTCGGCCTCGGCCGCCGGGAACCGGGTCGCGGCCTCGAACGAGGTCACCGTGAACGTACGCTCGCCCACCCGGACCGGCTCGCCGACCACCCCGGACGTGACCGTCCCGTCGCCGGGCGTTCGGCTGCGGAAGTCGCTGTAGCCCGTGCCGACGGCGACCGCGACCGCCAACAGCACGGCCAGCGCGACACCCACCAACCGCCGCCGGGGCCGGGCCGACCTCATGGTGTCACCGCCCGGTGGCACGGTTCGACCCGTCGACGCGGTTCGACCGGTACGTCATCGGCCAGACCGAGGTCGACCTCGACCACCCGGGTGAACACGACGATCCCGCTGACCTGGGAGGGGGCCAGTTCCAACCGGGCACCCGAGACCGAGTCCGACGGCACCTGGAACAACTCGGTACAGGTGTCGGTGAACCCGGCCGGTGTCCGGGACTGGTGGGAGTCACCGAAGTCCGTCCGCCGCAGGTACTCCTTGCCGTCGACGAGCGCCGAGATCCGGCCGAGCGAGAAGTCGGTGTCACTGGACGCCAGCTGCCAGGTGACCACCAGCCATGTCGTGCCCGGCGTGGCGCTGATCGTGGTGTCGCCGTCGGTCACCGCGTCGGCCACCCCGACGTCGGTCACCCGGGCCGCGTAGTGCGCCTGCTCGGTCCACACGTCGCGGTCGACACGGGAGGCCACCGTGGTCCGGGTGGGGTCGAACTCCGGTACGGCCACCGCCAGCACGGCCACCACCACCAGGCAGCAGAGCAGTCCCCCCAGCTGGCGAGCCGTGCCCGGGCGCGCTGCCGGCCGGGACGTCCCCCGGCGCTGCCCGGTCGGCGACGCCGGCTCACCCACCGGTCCGCCGATCGGCGAGTGGGAGGTCGACGTGGGCGACCGCGGCACCCACCTGCCAGTCCTCGGACAGCAGCCCGGCGTCCCATCGGACGTCGTGGATCACGACGCGGACGGTAGCCGGTGCCGGCGGGTGCTGGTCGTCGGCGTACGCGAGCTCGGCCAACACCGACTCGGTGACGTCGGGATCGAAGGCGTACTCGCGGTCCGGGTCGGCACTGCGCCACTGCAGTTCCTCCTCCACCGGGGCCGGGTCGACCACCACACGGATCAGTCCGTGCGGGACGAACCTGACGGTTGCCTCTCCCCGGTGGGTCACGTCGAGGTGCACCCGCACGGTGTCGGCGGTGTCGTAGGAACCGTCCGGGCTGACGTCGGTCAGCTCGGCGGAGTGCACCACCAGTCGCCACTCACCCACCTCGACCGACCGGCCGGCCTCGACCCGACGGCCGGTGTCGGACGCGGGAGTGAAACCGCCGGTCACCGCCACCATCAGCAACAGCAGGCCGATCACTGCAGCCGTGATCAGCCACGGCGTCGCCGCCTGTCTGATCCCCCGCCACGCCTGCTCGGTCTCCACCCACGCCACGATAGCGAGCTCATCCTGTCGGTGACTGCTCCTAAGCTGACCCGCATGCCCCTCGAATCGAGCCCGGAGTCACCGCAGCCGCTGCGGCGCGTCGCCCAAGGCGTCGAGCGGTGGGTCGACCGCCTGGGTCGGATCTGGGTGGAGGCGCAGCTGATCCAGGTCAACCGCCGATCGGGCAGCAACACGATCTTCCTGACTCTGCGCGACAAGCTGGGCGAGGTGTCGGTGTCGGTGATCTGCACCCCGCAGACACTCGACGCAGCCGGGCCGCCGCCGGAGGGTGCCACCGTGGTGGCGAACCTGAAGCCCCACTACTACATGCGTTCGGGCCGGTTGTCCTTCCACTGTGACGAGCTGCGGACCGCGGGGGAAGGGATGCTGCTGGCCCGGCTGGAGCAGACCAAGCGGTTGCTGCAGGCCGAAGGACTGTTCGATCCCCGCCGCAAGCAACGGTTGCCGTTCCTGCCCGAGGTGATCGGTCTGGCCACCGCGGCCGGTAGTGCGGCCGAACGCGACGTCGTGCACAACGTCACCCGGCGCTGGCCGGGCGCGACGATCCGGACCGAGCACGCGCTGGTGCAGGGGCCGCAGTCGGTGGAGCAGTTGATCTCCGCCGTCGGCCGACTCGACGGGGACCCGCAGGTCCAGGTGATCATCATCGCCCGGGGTGGCGGCTCGCTGGAGGACCTGTTGCCGTTCTCCGACGAGGCGCTGGTGCGGGCCGTGTTCGCCTGTCGGACGCCGGTGGTCAGCGCGATCGGTCACGAGGTCGACTCGCCGATCCTCGACCTGGTGGCCGACGTCCGCGCCTCCACCCCGACCGACGCCGCGAAGCACGTCGTCCCGGAGGCGGGACAGGAGTTGCGCGTGATCGGCGAGGCGCGGGAGCGGTTGCGCCGGGCGATCAGGTCCGGGCTGCGCCGGGAGGCCGACGCCCTGGCCGGGTTGCGGTCCCGGCCGGTGCTGGCGGCGCCCACGACCACCGTCGCGATCCACGCCGACCAGGTTGATCAACTTCGTGAACGGGCCCGCCGGACCGTCCGCCGGGTCGTGTCGAACGACGAGACCGCACTGACGCACCTGCTGGCCCGGGTCCGGGCAGTCTCACCGCAGGCCACCCTCGAGCGCGGCTACGCCCTGGTGCTGGGCGCCGACGGCCACGCGGTGTCCTCGGTCGACCAGGTCTCCCCCGGTGACGACCTGCTGATCCACGTGGCCGACGGCCAGGTGACCGCCGGAGTCCACACCACCCGTACGGCAGCGATCGGAGAGCACGATGACTGAGACCACCACCCCCGACACCGGCGACAAGGACGAGCAGCTGTCGTACGAGCAGGCGCGCGAGGAGCTCGTCGAGATCGTGCGCAAGCTCGAGAGTGGCGCACCGCTCGAGGAGTCCATGGCGCTGTGGGAACGCGGCGAGCGCCTGGCCGCGCTGTGCCAGGCACGGCTCGACCGCGCCCGCGAACGGATCGAGGCGCGGACCGCCGCGGACGCCGACGCGCCGGAGGACTGACATCGTCCCGACGCGTCGGAGGACTGACATCGCTGCGACGCGTCGGACCGTCGCGTCGTTCAGTCCTTGAGGAGCGCGCTCAACTGGCTGTCGAGGTTGTTCAGGCGTCGATCGATGCGCTCCATCGCCTTGTCGAACGCACCCAGCCGCGCATCGGCGTCGACGTCGTCGCCGTCCCCGCCCTGCAGTGCAGCCTCGGCGGCGACGACGAAGGCCAGGCCCAGCTCCTCGAGCACCACCTCGTCGGCCCGGACGACCACCGACGTGACCTCACCCTCAGTACCCACGACGACGGTGACCAGCCCGTCCGGACTGGTGCTCACCACGTCGCCCTGTCGCGGCCGAGGGGCCTGCTCGTGGCCGATCCCGTGTTCGTCGGTGGCGGGCCGGGTGTCCAGCAGCGGCGCCAGCGTGGCGTCGGCAGCGAGTCGCTCGGTCACGGCCGCGACCACCTGTCGCCGAGCATCCTCCAAGGCTGCGGCGAGAAGGTGCCCGGCCTGTTCGGAGCCGACGGTGATCAGCGCCGGGGTGAGTCTCACCGACACGCCCATCACGCCGTTCACCTCGACCGTCACGGTTTGGTCCTCGTCCCGACCGACACCGGACAACCGGCCCAGTTCGGCGGCCTTGTCCGTCACCCCGGGGACGAGTCCGGCCTCCTCGACGGTCAGCGGCTCACGGCTCGGGCCGAACGACACCGGAACGGCGTCGGCGGGTGCGACGGCCTGGTCCGGATCGGGCGGCCCCTCAGGGCCGCTGTCCCGGTGACCTTCATGATCAGTCGTCGTACCATGATCAGCCCCACCGTCATGATCAGCCGTTGCTCCATGATCAGCCCCACCGTCATGGTCAGCCCCACCGTCATGATCAGGCGTTGCTTCATGATCACCATCACCCTCATGATCAGCGCCACTCCACGGATTGGTGGGGTCCCAGTCGTCGGTGCTCACTTCGCATCCTCCTCGAACAGTCGGCTGTTCTTGATCGGGCTCTTGGCCTGACCGGTCGTCGACGACCCACTGCCCGGTGCCCCACCTGGCCCGACCGGCGGCGGGATCATGTGCCCACCACCCGCGGCCGCGGCGCCCGAGCCGATCCGCGGCTCGACCGAGCCGATGCCCGACACAGCGGACGAGACGTGACTGGGCGTCGACACGGGACGCGGCGCATGGCCGTCAGTGCGCACCCCACCGATGCTGCCGGAACCACTGCTGCTGCCACCCCCACCGGCCGATCCGCTGAAGGAGTCGCCACGCGGCACCGACACCGAGCCGACCGAACCCAGGTTCACGTTCGATCCGGCCGTCGACACACCGGTGGACCGCCCACCGGCTGCGCCCCCGGGGGCATCGGGTCGAGCGGCCCCGGGCCCGCCGTCCACGTCCGGCTGTGCCCCGGCCGCCACGGTGCCACCGCCGGACGGGGAGCCACCGCCCGACAGCGAGCCCTCCCGGACCGACGAGGACGTGGCGGCGGAGCCTTCCTCACCGAGACGTTCGGACGCGGGCGCGTACTCGTACGTCGGCTGGTACTCGTAGGTCGGCCCGTGATCCCGGTTCGGTGTGAAGGAGCTGATGGACTCGGCGGGCGTGTCCGGTGTTCCCGCACCGAAGTCGGCAGGGTCGACGTCGGCACGATCGGTGGGCACGCGGAACGCGGGATACGAACCGCCGGCCCCGATCGTTCGGGTGCCGCCGTTCTCCTTGTGGTCCTGCCAGGTGCCACGGGACAGGCCGTCGGCCCGATCCCCGAGGGGCTTGAGCTTGTCGACCACCTCCTTCACCTTGCGCAGGATCGCCTCGATCTTGGTGAGCACCTCGCGGTACCTGGCGATCAGGGCCATCAGCCGGTGCAGCAGCTTCGCCAGCTTCTGCAGCATCCCGCCGACCTTGCCGACCACCTGGGCGACCTTGGTCACGACCTGGGCGACCTTGCCGATCGAGGTCGCCAACCAGGCGGCGATCGAGCTGCCGAGGGAGAAGGTGGAGGCGGCGAGTGCCTTCATCAGGGTGGAGATCAACATCTTGACCAGCTCGGTCACCAGATCCCAGATGACCTCGGCCGCCTCGGTGGCGATCTCGGCCGCTGCGACCAGGATCTCCTCGGTCTGCCCGACGAAGCCGCCCACCTTGTCGATCACGTCGACCGAGGAGGCCATGGTGGTGCGGAAGGCGCCTGCGGCCGGTCCCTGCCATGCCGGCAGTCCGTCGGTTGCGGTCCGCAGCCGGGTCGCGACGGTGCTGACCTCCTGACCGAGAGTTCGGTACTGCTGCCCGGTCTCGACCAGTTTCTCCGGGTCGCCACAGACCCATTCCAATGCGAAGTTGAACCAGCTCCTGGCCGGACCCAATGCGGCACCGACGAGGTCCGGCATCCCGGCGAAGGCGCCCTGCTCGAGGTCGTAGGTGCCGCTGGTCGTGCTCGCGGTCGTGGTCATCGGGTCCCCTGTTCGGTGCCGGGCCGGGTGGGCGACATGAACTCGACCAGTTCCCCGACGGCTGCGATGTTGCGCTGTTCGACGCCGCGGTAGGCCGCGGCGGTTTCCCCGCCCCTGTTGGATGCTGCGTCGAGTACGGACCGGCCGTCCGCGAACGCTTCGGTGCCCTGCTTCACGTGGTTGCTGTAGGCGTCGTACACCTTGCCCGAGATCCCGGGGAGTCGTCCGAAGACGCCGGAGTCGAGCTCGAGGCCGACGAAGGTCTGTACGTGACGGTCCATGGTCTGCCGGAGCCTGCCCAGTTCTGCGACGAAGGTGTCGATCTCGGCGGGGTCGACCTCGAAGGTCCAGTCCGGTGATTGTGATTGCATAACAAGACGTTACCCGTCGGGCGGGCCACTTCTCGGGCCCCGCGAGGCGCTCTCACGATGACGAACTGGTAACGTCCGCCGACCATGATCAACTCTGCAGTCGCTCGAGACGTCTCGACGAGCTCGACGAGCGTTTCCCCACGGTCGCCATCCGAATTGATCATGGGCAAAGGCTTCCCCTGCGGCCCGATTCTCGGCAGAGTGAGGTCGGCAGTCCCGCCGAACACCCTGGGTGGGGCGCTTTGAGGAGAGGACTGATCGACCCGATGCCGACCCCATTGCGTGTTGCCGCGCTGAGCTTCTGGCACGTCCATGCCGGCGACTACTGTCGTCAGGCCACCGAGCACCCCGGCACCGAACTCGTGGCGGTGTGGGACGCCGACGCCGACCGTGGCCGTGAGGCGGCCGCCGAACGGGGGGTGGCCTTCGAGGCCGAGCTGAGCGAGGTGCTGGCACGCGGCGACGTCGACGCGGTGATCGTCACCACCCCGACGGTCGACCATCGCGACGTGATGGTGGCCGCGGCACGTGCCGGCAAGCACGTCTTCACCGAGAAGCTGCTCGCGCCGACCGTCGCCGAGTGTGAGGAGATCATCGCCGCCACCGACGAGGCCGGCGTGCAGCTGACCGTCTCCCTGCCGTTCCTGCAGCGCGGGCACGTCCGAGCGATCGCCGCCCAGCTGGCGGAGGGGACCATCGGTGACCCCGGCTACGTCCGGGTCCGGATGTCACACGACGGTGCCGTCCGGGACTGGCTCCCGGAGCGGTTCTACGATCCGGCCGAGGCCGTGGGCGGGGCGCTCACCGATCTCGGCTGCCATCCGGCCTACCTGACGCAGTTGTTCCTGGGGGCTGAGCCGGACACCGTCAGCGCCACCTATCGTTCCCTCACCCATCGCGCCGTCGAGGACCACGCGGTCGTCACCCTCGGCTATCCCGACCAGCGGATCGGCGTGGTCGAGGCAGGGTTCGCCAGCCGTACCCCGTTCACCATGGAGGTGTACGGCACCGAGGGCGCCCTCACCTGGTCGGCGCGCGACTCGACCCTGTGGCGTCAGCTCGGGCGGGGCGAGTGGGAGGCCGTCGAGTTGCCACCCCACGAGCCCACGCCGTTCGTCTCCTGGGTGGACCACATCGCTGCCGGCACTCGAGCCGACGACAACCTGGCCCGGGCGGTGGAACTGACTCGGCTGGTCGTGGCCGCCAACGAGTCGGCGGCCAGCGGCCGAACGGTCGCCTATCAGGCCCGTGGGGCCGGCGAGGGCGGTCAGCCATGAGCACACCGGTGGCGGGACCGATCCGGGTCGGACTGATCGGTGGCGGCGGGATCGCGAGCATTCACCTCAAGGGGTACGCGGCGAACGCCGATCGGATCTCGGTCACCGCCGTGGCCGACGTCGACCCGGAGACTCGGGCGACGCGCGCCGCCGAACTGGGCGCGACGCCGTACGAGGACTTTCGGGAGTTGATCACCGACAGCGACGTCCACGCCGTCGACATCTGCCTACCGCACCACTTGCACGCCGAGGCGATCCTGGCGGCGGTCTCGGCCGGGAAGCACGTGCTGTGCGAAAAGCCGCTGTGCCTCACCCGGGAGGAGGCCGCGGCGATTGAGCAGGCGATCGCCGAGCACGACGTTACCTTGATGTGCGCGCACAACCAGCTGTTCCTGCCGCCGGTCAGCAAGGCCACCGAGCTGCTGCGGTCCGGACTGCTCGGTCAGGTGTACGAGGTCCGCACCACCGACTGCTTCCACAACGACTTCGACCCCGACAGCATGGGCTGGCGGGCACACCGGAGCACCAGCGGGGGCGGAGAACTGATCGACACCGGCTACCACCCCACGTACCTGCTGCTGCACTTCGCCGGAGCAGAACCGACCGCGGTCAGCGCGATGCTGTCGACGCATCGGCTGACCTTCTCCGAGTCGGAGGACTCGGCCCAGGTGATGGTGCGGTTCGCGAACGGGGTGCTCGGGAACCTTGTCACGAGCTGGGCCTATCAACCCGCCGACTGCACCGAGCGGTTCTCGGTGGTCGGCGAGCTGGGCGCCCTGTGGGCCACGAAGGCTGGCGAGCTGACCTATCGGTTGCGCACGGGCGAGACCGAGTCCTTCCCGTCCACGCAGGGCGTGATGTTCCCGGCGCAGATGGCGCACTTCGCCGACTGTCTTGCCCAGGGGACGCGACCGGTGAACGACCACACCGACGGGATCCGGGCGCTCAACGTGATCCTGGCGGCCTACGAGTCCGCCGAGACCGGCCGCGTCGTCACGCTCTGAGCCGGAGCTCAGCTCACTTCGAGGGTGGCGGCGAAGGCCTCGAGCGCTTCGTACGAGGCGTCGCTGACCACGATCGTGGTCGCCTCCGGACCGGTCAGCACGAGCGACCTCGTCCGGTCGTCGGGCGATCGGTAGCGCTCCCAGGTCTGGTCGCCGACTTGGGAGACACCGTCGGCGACACCGTCACGCGAGACCCGGGCGATGAAGATCGCGGACGTGACGTTGCTCTGCTCGACCGCGAAGTAGGTCTGTTGTGGATCGAGCCAACCGAGCATCCACCGCTGCGCCTGCTCGTCGTCGTTCTCCCAGGCGACCCGGACCGGGGCCCAACTCTCCGGCAGTCGAGCCGGGGCGACGACCTCGAACCCGGCCTCCGCCACAGCCTGGTCCCGTACCGGCTGCCATTCGACGGGTTGGGCGCCGGGCGACTCCTGCGGATCGACGGTGAACAGCAAGGTGATGGCGAGCACCGGGATGAGCAGGACGGCCAACGACCGGACCATGTCGCCGACCGTTGATCTGTTGCGTGCTGCCCGAGCCATCCGGCCATTGTCCCCGACAACCTGACGTGGACCAACCCGACGCCGACGTGGGCGACCCGGCTGGCCCGGCTGCCGGGCCGTACCCGAGAATGGGCGCCATGACCGACAGCACGCCTCAGTTCCGGATCGAGCACGACACGATGGGCGAGGTACGCGTACCCGCGGCCGCCCGCTACCAGGCGCAGACGCAGCGCGCGGTGGAGAACTTCCCGATCTCCGGTACGCCGATCGAGCCGGCCCTGATCGCCGCACTCGGCCAGATCAAGCGGGCCGCCGCGGCCACCAACGCCGAGCTGGGACGCCTCGACGCCGACCTGGCCGAGGCGATCCGGGCCGCCGCCACGGAGGTCGCTGACGGCAAGCACGACGCCGAGTTCCCCATCGACGTGTTCCAGACCGGCTCGGGCACCTCCTCCAACATGAACGCCAACGAGGTGATCGCCACCCTCGCCTCCGAGCAGGTGGGCAAGAAGGTCCATCCCAACGACCACGTCAATGCCTCGCAGTCGAGCAACGACGTGTTCCCCTCGGCGATCCACATCGCCACGACATCGTCACTGTTGAAGGACCTGGTGCCCGCGCTCGGCCACCTGGCCGACACCCTTGCCGCCAAGGGCGAGGAGTTCGCCGAGGTCGTGAAGTCGGGACGCACCCACCTGATGGACGCCACCCCGGTGACACTCGGCCAGGAGTTCGGTGGCTACGCCGCGCAGATCCGCATCGGCATCGAGCGGATCGAAGCGGCGCTGCCGCGCGTTGCCGAGTTGCCGTTGGGTGGCACTGCGGTCGGCACCGGCATCAACACCCCGCCCGGCTTCGCCGCGGGCGTCATCGGCCACATCGCGCAGGCCACGGGGCTGCCCCTGACCGAGGCCAGGGACCACTTCGAGGCCCAGGGCGCTCGCGACGGTCTGGTCGAGGCGTCCGGGGTGTTGCGCGTGATCGCGGTCAGCCTGACCAAGATCGCGAACGACCTGCGCTGGATGGGTTCGGGGCCGACCGCCGGGCTAGGCGAGGTGTCGCTGCCGGACCTGCAGCCGGGTTCGTCGATCATGCCCGGCAAGGTCAACCCGGTGATGTGCGAGGCGACGCTGATGGTGTGCGCCCAGGTGATGGGCAACGACGCCGCGGTCGGTGTCGCCGGGGCCGCCGGCAACTTCGAGCTCAACGTGATGTTGCCCATGATGGCGCGCAACGTGCTGGAGTCGATCCGGCTGCTGTCGTCGGTGTCGCGGTTGCTGGCCGACCGGTGTGTCGCCGGCATCACCGCCAACGTCGACCACTGCCGTGAGCTGGCCGAGTCGTCGCCGTCGATCGTGACACCGCTGAACGCCTACATCGGGTACGAGAACGCCGCCAAGGTCGCCAAGACCGCCCTCGCCGAGGGCAAGACGATCCGGCAGACGGTGCTCGACTTCGGGTTCGTCACCGACGGGTCGCTGACCGAGGAGCAGCTGGACTCCGCGCTCGACGTGCTGGCGATGACGCGACGCCCGCAGTGACGAGCGGAGTGGCTCACACGTGAAGGTCACGCCGCCGGAAGGTCGCGCCCCCCGCCACGGTCAGTCCCACGGCCACGGCCACCATCACCACCGACGGCCACCGGTCGGCGTCGGGAACGACGGGATTCGCCACCCAGTGAAACGGCGACAGGATGGCGAGCCGGTCGAAGCCGTCGAACAGTGGGGCGAACTGTCCCAGCAGCATGAGCCCGAACAACAGGACCCACGGCAGCCACGTCAGGACCCGTGGCAGCACCCCCACCAGCAGCGCGGTGAGCCCGAGATAGGCATACACGACCGGCAGCATGGCAGCACCGATCTGCAGCACGGTCGGGGCCGCGTCCACGAAACCTGACCCGGCGAGGACGACCGCGGCCGTACCGGCGGCGAGCACGACGACCGCCGTGCCGGTGGTCGTCGCCAGCACGACGTGTCGGATGAACAGCGCCGGTCGGGCGAGCGGCAGGGCGAACAGCAGTTCGCCGACAGCACGTTCGTCGTGGTGCAGGGCCCCCATGATCGAGATGGCGGCGACGGAGGCCAGGACCCCGTTGATCGACAGCAGGGCGAGGGCGAGCCCGATGACCGGGTCCCCGCTCGGGTCCTGCGCGGCCCGTTCGATCAGTTCGGCGACTGCCGGGTTGTCCTGCATCGCGTCCGCCACGGCCGGGGCGACACCGCCCACCAGTCCCCCCATCCCCACCGCCACGACCAACCACGTGATCATGGTCCCGCGCTGCTGCCGCGCGACCAGCCCGGCCGGCCCGGACAGCCACCGGGATGCGTTCGGTCGCGCCCGACGCGGCCTGACCATCGACTCGCCGAGCTCCCGCCGTACGGCCGTGGTTGCGACCACGACCGCCAGGATGAGCAGCAGGGGCACGAACAACACCAGCACCTGGGGTCGCGGCTCGGAGAACGGGTGGGCGAGTTGTGCCCAACCGATCGGCGACAGCCAGGCCGGCCAGGCCGACTCGACGCGGGTCAACGTGACGTCGGCGGTGCCCAGTGCGTCACCGGTGCCACGAACCACGAACGCCAACCCGGCCAGCACTCCCGGCACGGTCGCGGCGGACCGTGCGGTCGGCATGATCATCGCCGACAGCAAGCCCAGCGCGAGCCAGGTCATTCCCACGCCGGCGAGGCCGAGCGCGGCGACCAGGCTGGCGTACAGGTCGAGACCGGTCACCGCCGAACCGAGGAGGACCACTGCGCCGCACAGGCCGACCTTGATCAGGCCGCTGAGTGCGGTGGCTGCCGGACCGGCCAGCCGGTGCACCACACCTGCGCCGATCATCTCGGTCCTGCCCTGTTCCTCCTCCGCCCGAGTGTGCCGGACGGCATGGAACGTGGCCATGAACGCAAACAACAGGCCGAGGAAGCCGGCCACCGAGAACCATGTCACGGCACCGATGTCGGTCCCTTGCGGCGTGCCTCGGACGAACAGCAGTGCCGGGTTGACGGCGGCCAGCCTGACCAGGTCGACGCGCGCCGCGTCCGTCATCGCCGACCCCAGGGCGATGATGATCATCGGCCACATCGCCGCCGTCGCGATGGCCCAGATGATCAACTGACCGCGGTCACGTCGCAGCTGGAGCCTCAGCACGGCCGCCAGACCGGTCACCGGCGCCCACCGCCGACCACCGGGGCGGGAGCGTAGTGGGCCATGAACAGGTCCTCCAGGCTGGGCGGGGCCATGATGAGGTTGCTCGCTCCGATGACGGCGAGCTGGCTGAGGACGGCCGACAGGTCGGATTCTGCGACCCGGCACCGGACCTGGTCGCCGTCCACCACGAGATCGTGGATCCGGTGGTCGGTCAGTGGGGTGCCCCGGTAGTGGACGACGGTGTGCGACAGGTGGCGCAAGTCGGCCAGCGTGCCGCTGTCGACCATCCTGCCGTCGCGGATGATGCTGACGCGGTCGCACAGCTGTTCCACCTCCGCGAGCAGGTGGCTGGACAGCAAAACCGTCGCGCCGGATGCCGCGGCCCGCCGCACCTCCGAGCGGAACACCTGCTCCATCAGGGGATCGAGGCCGGACGTCGGCTCGTCCAGCAGGTACAGCTCGGCAGGCGTGCCGAATGCGGCGATCAGTGCCACCTTCTGCCGGTTGCCCTTGGAGTAGGTCCGACACTTCCTGCCGGGGTCGAGGTCGAAGGCCTCGAGCAGCTCGGTACGGCGTCGAAGAACGACGGCGTCAGCGTCGCGACCGGGATTCCGCAGCCTGGTCAGCAGGTCGATCGCCTCCCCGCCGGACAAGTTGGGCCACAAGGTGACGTCTCCAGGAACCGCCGCCATCCGTCGATGGAGCGGAACGGCCTCACGCCACGGGTCCTGCCCGAACACGCTCACCCTGCCGGCGGTGGCGCGCAGCAGGCCCAACAGCAGGCGGAGCGTGGTTGACTTGCCCGCACCGTTCGGGCCCAGGAAGCCGTGTACCTCGCCGGCTCCGACGACGAGGTCAAGTCCGTCCAAGGCACGGTGCCGCCCGAAGGTCTTGACCAGCCCCACGGTCTCGATCACCGCACTGCCGGGTGCGTCCGTCATGTCACCATCGAAGCACCACGGACGACCGGATGCCATGGCCCCATGACGCGATGGGGCCGCGGCCCCCGCACACCCGGTGGGTCTCGGACACGGGCCGTCAGCTGTGGGATTCATCACCGATGCTGCCGGTGTCGGAGTCCGGGACACCGTCCTCATTCATGTCACGCCCGCGGGCCTGCCGCGCGTCCCGCAACAGCGTGATCGCCGCGAGGGCGGCAGCCACCATGGTTCCCAGCAGGACGGCCACCTTCGCCGCGGCGGTCCTGTCGTCGCCGGGGTAGGAGAGTTCGGTGATCAGCAGTGACACGGTGAATCCCATGCCGGTCAGGAATCCGATCGGCAGCAGGTCGCGGAGGCCGATCGAGTCCGGTAGCCGGAGCGGTGTCAGTCGGGTGACCAGTGCCGTCACGCCGAGGACTCCAGCCAGCTTGCCCAGGACCAACCCTGCCGTGATCGCCACGACGACGGGCTGCCCGAGGAGCTGGAGGGGGCCGCCGGGCCCGTCCACCACGGTGACGCCGGCCGCGAAGAACGCGAAGACGGGGAGTGCCACCGCCGCCGACAGCGGACGGATCGTGTCGTCGTATCGCTCCACCCGCGGCGTCGGCTCACCGGGAAGCGTCGTGGCCGGGACGACGAGGCCGAGCAGGACGCCGGCGATGGTGGCATGCACTCCGGATGCGTGCATCAGGATCCAGGCGACGAGGCCCAACGGCAACAACAACCACCACCGCGCCCACTTGAGCCGTGTCAGCACTCCGAAGGCGGCGACGCCCACGAGCGAGCCGACCAGGGGCAGGACCTGGATCTCGGCGGTGTAGAAGACGGCGATGACGATGATGGCCAGCAGGTCATCCACCACGGCAAGGGTGAGCAGGAAGGTCCGCAGGGCCAGCGGAAGCCCACGCCCGAAGATCGCGAGGACGGCCAAGGCGAACGCGATGTCGGTGGCGGTCGGGATCGCCCAGCCCGGCAGCGCGCCCGGGTCTCCCAGAGCGGCCACCAGGGTGACGAACACGACCGCGGGCAGGACCATGCCCCCCACAGCTGCCAGCACCGGCACCGCTGCTTCGCGCGGCCGGCGCAGGCTGCCGGCGACCAACTCGTGCTTGAGCTCAAGACCGACGGTGAAGAAGAAGACCGCCAGCAGGCCGTCGGCGGCCCAACTGGCCAGCGAAAGGTCGAGGTGGAGGGCGGCCGGTCCCACGACGAGCTCTGACAGTGAGGTGTAGGCGGACCGCCAGGGCGAGTTGGCCCAGACCAAGGCCAGTGCAGCCGCGACCAGCAACAGGACCCCACCGGTGGTCTCGCGGGTCACCCAACGGCGAACCCGTCCGTACGGCGACATGTCGGCAGTTGAGGTGGTCATCGGGCTCCTCGGTCGAGCTGTCGACCGGGTCGCCGACAGGGTCGTCGACCAGACTTCCCGACACGCCGCAGGAAAGGTTACGGCACGCAGCACCGCAGTTGAGGCCCCACCCGGCTGACGTGCGTACCCACACCTGAAGGTCGCATGACCAGAAGGTCGCACGGCCCGCAGCCTGTCCTCCCCAGTCGGGCCGGCGTCCACGTGGCCGGGATGTCCGTTCTTGTTCGTTGCCTTGCACCAGTCATGGGCCAGCGATGGAATGCCAAGACACGTACCTTCGGCCGAGGGAGCCGTTCATGCAACGTCGCACGCTATTGGGTGGGCTGTTGGCCGGCACCACCGTCGGGGTCGCCGCCAGCTCGTCATTCCCGTGGTCAGCCTTCGCCAAGCCGAGTCCCCAACAGCTGCTGGCCGAGATTCGCTCGACTCATCCACGCCTGCTGTTGACCGACTTCGAGGCAGTACGCCGCAAGCTCGCTGAGAACGAGACGATCCGGGGCTGGTTCGACACCGTTCAAGGACAAGCCGATGCCATCCTGCTCCTGCCTCCGTATCCGTACACGATCCCCGATGGCCTCCGACTGAACACGGCGCCGACGTTGACTCGCTCATACGTTCTGGGCTTGGTGTACGGCGTCACCGAGGGTGCTGAGTACCGCGATCGACTGTGGGCCGAACTGTCACAAGCCGCCGAATGGAAGGACTGGAACCCCCGACACTTCCTCGACACAGCGAGCATGACCCATGCCTTCGCCATCGGACATGACTGGGCACACCAGGGCTGGGACGACAACCAGCGCGAGGTGCTGCGCCAGGCGATCGTCACGCTCGGGCTCGGCCCCGGGCTGGAGGAGTACGAGTCCGGTGCAGTCTGGACGGACGCGGCGCACAATTGGAACACGGTGTGCAACAGCGGACTCAGCATGGGTGCACTCAGCGTTGCCGACACCGATCCCACCATCGCCGGGTCCTTGCTGACCAAGGCGCTGGAGGCCATTCCCATCGCGATCGAACAGTATGGGCCAGACGGCGGGTTTCCCGAAGGGGCAACGTACTGGCGCTACAGCACCGAGTACCTGGTGACCTTCATGGCAGCGTTGATGTCGGCCTCGGGCTCTGCGCAGGGCCTGGACACCAAGCCGGGAATGGCCCAGACGAACTGGTACCCGATCACGATGACCGGCCCCAGTGACAACACGTTCAACTACTACGACGCAGGTCTTCCCTCACCGCACTCGCCAGAGGAGTTCTGGCTCGGCGCACACTACGGGAACCCGATCTTCACCTACGATGCCACCGTTCGTGCAGCTGAGCACCCCCAGCCGAAGGACATCATCTGGATTGATCCGTCGCACGACACCGGGCGCTCCCAACTGCTCCGCTCCCCACTGGACAAGGCTTGGTCAGCCATCCACGTCACCAGCAGCCGCGCCAGCTGGGCCGACCCACTGGGGTCGTTCGTAGCTGCCAAGGGTGGCGCCAACAATGCACACCATGGGGACAATGACCTCGGTACGTTCGTGCTGGAAAATCAGGGCCATCGCTGGGCGGTCGACCTTGGTCCGGACGACTACAACCTGTACGGGTACTTCCACTACGACGAGGGCCAGATGCGGTGGAACTACTACCGCAAGCGCGCCGAGGGCCACAACACCGTGGTCTTTGCCCCTGATGCCAGGCAGGGCCAGGCGGGACAGGCGTGGGATGGCACAGGGACGGTACTCGCGCTGGAGCACGGAGTGCGTGAGGCCATCACCATCTTGGACCTCGATGCGGCTGCCCCGGAGAAGGCGACCGCATGGCGCCGTGGGCTCTGGTTGTTCGACAATCGCCGGCAGCTGCTGTTGCGTGATGAGTTCACGCTCCGAACTGCCGCCGACGCCTGGTGGTTCTGGCACACCGACGCCGACGTTGATGTCGCGGCAGACGGACTCTCGTGCACTCTCAGCCATGGTTCGAACCGGATGCTCCTCCGGCTGATCGGCGATGACCTTCCCGCCAACGCACGGTTCTTCGCAGCGGCCGCCGAGCCCCTGTGGGCCTCACCCACCCCCAACCAGACCCCGAACACCGGGGTGACCAAACTCGTCGTGTGGGCCCGTGACGTGACCACAGCCGCGATCACGGTGCAGGCGAGCGCCGTGTCGGACTCACTTCCGATCCCGCCGGTCGCTGCGGCGCGCGCATTGCGGAGTTGGCGGCTCGGACCGAAGCCCACTGAGTTGGCCGACGCAGTGACACTCGACGATGAGCCGTTGCCGGACTTTGTCCCGGGAGTTCTGAACTACACGGTTGTCCGCCCAGAAGGAAGCACGCCACCCGTGGTCGCGGCGACAGTGGCTCGGGGAAGGGTCACGGTGACACAGGCATCTGCGGTGCCTGGCGTGGCAACCATCCGGATCGGCGGTGGGGGTTCACGAGCGATCGAATACCACGTGCGGTTCGAGACCTCGGTTGGCCTGAGTCCAGGAGTGGTCGTCCTGGTGAGCACGCATGACGGCAATGTTGGTGAGAACACCCTCGACGGGGACTTGTCCACACGGTGGTCGGCACAGGGTGCCGGCCAGTGGATTCGCTATGACCTGGGGGCCGTCGTCCAGCTCGACTCGGTGCAGATCGCGTTCTGGCAGGGAAATGTACGAACGACGAGGTTCACTCTTGAGGTGTCTGACGGAGGACCTTGGCGAAGAGTGTACGGGGGTCAGAGCCTCGGAACCACGAACGAACTTGAGACGTTCCGGTTCGAGGTCACCACTGCCCGTTACGTTCGCTTCACCGGGATGGGCAATTCCGCGAACGATTGGAACTCGCTCACCGAGTTCACCGTTCCCGGGCACGAACTGGCGGCGCCGACACCCCCGGTCCGACTTTCAACGGTGACTGTGTCCGGCACCACGTTCGTTCCGATCGGCGGAACCACCGTACTCACCGCCAGCGCAGCCAACAGCGACGGGACAGCATCCCCCGGTGCCACAATTCGGTGGGCGACTGCGGACGGCGCAGTTGCCGGGGTCACCGACGACGGGGTCGTGCACGGACGTGCCCTGGGCACCACCGTTCTCGGTGCCGTCGCGACGTCGGTCGATGGACACATGGCCTGGGCAGGTCAGCAGGTGACCGTGCACGATCCTGCCGAGACGTATCTGGCGTGCACCGCGGACACCTACGTACAGGGGGGCGCGTCGGCCGACCGGAGCTTTGGGGATGCCCTGATGCTGCTCGCCAAGACCGACCCCGTCAACGCTCGGGAGGCCTTCATCGGGTTCGATGCGGTCGACGTGGGGGACGCCGCTCAACTCGGTCGAGCCGAGCTACGCGTGCGGGTCGAGGTGAGTGACGGGGCCGGCTCGACGACGGACATGGCGGTTCACGCCGTCCTCGGGGATTGGCAGGAGTCGACCCTCACATGGAACTCCCGCCCCACAGTTGGCGCGGCGCTCGACACCCAGTACGCCGATGGCGCTGCCGACCTCGCCTTCGACGTGACCGACGCGGTACGCGACGCACTCAGTTCTGGCACTCCACTGTCATTCTGCATCCGCCAAGTGCCCGAAACACCTGGTGGTCCCGGCCGTTACACCACAATGCCGAGTCGGGAGTCAGGACACGGCGCGATGCTGGTCGTCCGCGGGGCCTGACAGATCGGTCCACCAACGATGCCTCGTCACGCTCGGGCAGCTTGCGCGACAGCGGGGATATTGTGACCCCCATGTTCGCCGAGGCTCGGCGCCAGGTGATCCTGCGACGTATGGCCCGTGATGGTGAGGTCACTGTCGCTGAGCTGGCCCGTGAGTGGGGCCTGTCCCGGATGACGGTACGTCGTGACCTCACCGAGCTGGAGCAGCAGGGGCGCCTGCGGCGTACGTATGGCGGGGCTGTTCCTGTGCGAGCGGAGGACGCTGCAGCTCCCCGAGTGGGGTTGCTGCTCCCGCACAACGAGTACTACTACGGAAGAGTCGTCGCAGGAGCCGAGCGCGCGGCAGAGGAACTGGGATGCCGCCTGGTGCTGGCGGCTCACTTCTACGACGGCAGCTTGGAACATGACCGCCTGTCGAAGCTGGCACAACTGTCACTTGACGGCCTGGTCATGGCCAGTTCCGGAGCAGGCCCGCCACCCCAGCTGGCCGCCGACGCCATCGTCGATCGGCTCGCGCTCCCGATCGTTCTGGTCGAGAGGGAACCCCGCCGCGCCGGCGAACGGACCCCGGACAGTGTGCGAACCGCCCATGACCAAGGTGCGCGCATGGCGGTGGAACACCTGCACCAACTGGGACATGACCGTCTGCTCACCTTGTTGACGCCTTCTGCGACCAGTTCCCACCTCCGACGCGGTGTTGCCGAAACCGTCGCAGAGCTGGGGATGGACTGGTCGGACCATCCGACCACCGAGTGGGGTGATCCGGCCGGTCCGGTCGCCGCACTCGCCGACCAGTGCGTCTCCCAATCGGTGCGAGCCGTGTTCATCCACACCGACATACAGGCGCTGAACTTCGTCGAGGCCCTTGCCAAGCGTGGTGTCGACGTCCCCGCGGACATGCACCTGATCACCTACGACGACGAGCTCGCGAGCAACTGCCGCATACCATTGACCGCGGTCGCGCCGCCCAAGGAGGAGCTGGGCTTCGAAGCGGTCCGCATGGTGCTTCAACGCCTGACCGCAAAGGATTCGCCAGTGTCACGGCAACTCTTCCTGATGCCCCGACTCGTCGTACGCGAGTCAACGAGGCCGAACTCCCCTGTGTGAGTTTGTGTGCGTTGTCGTGCGAAACGCTTCGAAAGTCGATCTACTGAGAGTCCGTCATCGACGAGGAGGCAATGATGCACATCCCGGACAACGTCACGGACATGAGCCGACGAACCTTCTTGGCCGGCACCGGCGCATTGGGCTTGGCAAGCCTTGCCACCAGTTGTGGTGGGACCGAGCCCGGCTCCAAGGCGGGCGCCAGCTCAGCGCCCCCCGGATCTCTGTCCGGGGACGTGTCGGTGTTGACCCCCCAGTTCGGCGGGACCGAGGGCAAGCAGGTCATGGACGGCATCATCGCCAGCTTCAACGAAGTCCATCCAGCCGTCACCGTGACGGTGGACTACACCGGCTTCGACAAGCTCAACGAGAAGCTCACGGTAGCCATCGCCGGCGGCAGCGTGCCGGATGTGATCATGACAGGAGTCGGCTGGATTCCACCGTTCGCACACAAGAAGCTGTTCGCCGAGTTCGACACCAAGTTCATCGAAGGGCTGGAGTTCACCGGCCCGATTCTCGAGCCCTGCACCTACCAAGAGGGCCTGTTTGCTGTTCCCTTGCTGCTGGACACCCGGCAGGTCATCTACAACAGGACCATGTGGGACAGGGCAGGGATCAAGGAGGCACCAGCATCCTTCGAGGACCTCCGTGCAGCCGCGAAGGAATTGACGGGTGGGTCAGGAAGCACGAAGCAGTGGGGCATCATCCTCAACGGCCAGGGCTCACCCCGCCAACTGCTCGCCACCCTGATCGGCGCCGGCGGTAGCACGATGTTCAGTGCCGATGGCCGAACCGCGCAGTTGAACTCACCTGAGGCGGTCGCAGGGCTCCAGCTGGTGGTGGACATGATCAAGGACGGGTCAACCTCGTGGGAGCTCAAGGCCGCGGAGGGGAGCCCACACCCGTTTCTCACCGACAACGTCGCCATGGCACCGGTCTCAGCCCCGGTGTGGCCATCCTGGAACGAGGCCAACCCGGCCCTGATGAGCGAGGAAGGATCCGGCTACTTCCTACCCCAAGAAACGCAGCCGGCAGCGTTCCTCGGTGGCACCCTGCTGTCCCGCGCAGCCAGCTCACAGAACGCCGAGGCGGCGGATGCTCTCATCAAGCACTTCGTTCAGCCCGATGTGATGGAGGAGGTCTGTGTCTTCGGCAATTCGGTCCCCGGTCTGGCGTCGGTGCTCGAGAACAGCGAGGTGCTCCGATCGAATCGACTGATCGCAGCTGGCGTCCAGAACCTGGAGTTCGCCGTGAGCGAGGGTGGGTCACCGGCGTGGATGGAGATTCGCGGCAAGCTGGATCCCATACTCGAAGAGGCGTTCATCGGCCAGTCGGGCGTGCAGGAGGCACTCGACAAGGCGAACCAGATGGCCCAAGAAGCCATCGACCGTGCCTGATGAGGCTGGGCCATCGGCGCGATCGAGCGCCAGTCGCATCCCCTGACCTGCGCCGGACTCGATCACCGGTACGCCGGCGCGAGGAGTGGGCCGGCCGCCTGTTGGTCGCCCCAGCGACACTCCACGTCTCGCTCTGGGTAGGACTGCCGCTCGTGGTGGCAATGCTTCTCGGATTCACCCAGTACGACATCATTTCCCCACCACGGTTCATCGGGGTGAGCAACTACCTCGAAGCCTTCGCCGACCAAGGCTTCCGGACTGCGGTGCTCAACACGTTCGTGTTGACCGGAGTGGCCGTTCCGGTGTCCATGCTGCTGGCTCTCCTGATCGCGGTCCTGCTGAACCAGGGTTTGCGTGGCCAAGCACTGTTCCGTATCGCCATCTTCATGCCCCACATCACGGCCACGGTTGCCGTGGCGGTGGTGTGGTTGTGGATCTACAACCCGACCGAGACCGGGTTGCTCAACGTGGTCCTCTCCATCGTCGGTGTCGGACCTGTGGCCTGGCTCGGAGCTGAGACCGCACTGGGATCCGTCATCGCCATGTGCATCTGGCAGGGCATCGGGTTGAAGATGTTGATCTATCTCGCAGCCCTGCAGGGACTGCCGGTCGACGTGGACGAGGCAGCGCGTATCGATGGGGCGAATGCCTGGCAGCGCTTCTGGTACGTGACCGCGCCCATGCTGCGTCCGGCCACCTTCTTCGTCCTGGTCACGTCGGTGATCGGGTCGTTCCAGGTGTTCGACCAGGTATTCATCTTGACGGGTGGCGGGCCGGCGAATGCGACAACCGTGATCACCTACCAGATCTACCTGTCCGCCTTCGAGGCATTCCGCATGGGCCTGGCCTCGGCGCAGTCCATGATCCTGTTCTGCTTTCTCATCCTGCTGGCCGTGATCAGCCGTCGCCTTGTCGGAGGTACCGATGCCCACTGACACCCTCAGCCAACGGTGGACGACCATCGAGCAGCAGGAGACGGGCAACCAGCGGCCCAACCGCGAGACTCGCACCGTGCTGCGCCGTCATGCGCTCGCCCGATCGCTCGCCTGGACGGTGCTCCTCATCGTCTCGCTGATCATGATCACCCCGTTCGTGTGGATGCTCCTCACAGCGCTCAAGTCCGAAGCCGAAGTGGTCTCCAGCCGCGACCTCCTCCCCAGGGATCCACAGTGGCACAACTTCATCGATGCGCTTCGAGCCGCGCCCTTCCACATCTATGCCCGCAACAGTCTGTTCATCGCAGTGGGCCACACACTGATGACTCTGACGTACGCGTCTGCTGCCGGGTACGCGCTGGCGAAGCTTCGGTTCCGCGGCTCCACCGCGCTGTTCGCCGCGTTCATCGCCGCAATGATGATCCCCGGGTACGCCACCATCGTGCCGCAGTTCCTGATCGCCCGGTTCATGCCGCTGTTCGGAGGCAACGACATCCTCGGCCAGGGTGGAACTGGCTGGATCAACACATGGTGGGCGCTCATCATCCCGGGTGGTGTGTCCGCGTTCTCGGTGTTCCTGTTCCGCCAGTTCTTCACGGGCGTGCCGACGGAGCTGCTGGAGGCTGCTCGCATTGACGGGGCGGGAGAACTTCGGATCTTCGCGACCATGGCATGTCCCCAGGTCGTGCCCGCGTTCCTCACCGCTGGCCTGCTGAGCTTCGAAAGCTCGTGGAACAACTTCTTGTGGCCACTCATCGTGACCACGCGGGCTGACCTCCGGGTGATCCAAGTGGGTTTGGCCACGTTCCGGCAGGATTCGACAGCTCAGTGGACCCTGATGATGGCCGGCACTGCCATGGCAACGCTGCCCATGATCGCGATCTTCCTTCTCGCCCAACGCTACTTCGTGCAAGGATTCGCCAACGTCGGGATCAAGTAGCCAAGGACCTCGGAGGTGTCGGTCAAAAGATGCGGAGGGTGAGGTGGCTCTTCAGTTCCGCATGAGGAGCAAGGACCAACGCCGTGCCGTCGTCGATGCCCGCAGCCAAGCCACCTGTGGTTGGGCTGCTCTGTGGTTCGACGCCCATCACCGCAGCACGGCCGTACCACGGGAATCCGCTACCGGCTACTTGCACCCACACCCACAGATGCGGCCAGACATCGCCGTTCCACGTCAGTTCCACGCTCGTGTCGTCCGGAAGACCGTGGATGACCACCCGTGGCTCTTGGAGGTCGGAGACCACGAGCAGCCGCTCGACCGGACCGTCCGGGATTCGGGAGACGTCCACCGTCGACCCGTCCTCGGAGGTATACCTCGGCCACGGGAAGGTGACCGCATCTGCCAGGCCTGCGGCACGCAGCTCAGACGAGTCTTCGGCGTGGACGATGCCGCCGGCGAGCTCCAGGCGGGTACTGGGGCCCGCAGGGAAGACTGGATGATGACCCCAACAGAAGCGCTGGGTCTCACCCACGGTGTTCCGAACGGTCTCGGTGACCTCGACCTGAGTACCTGTCACCGCCACCGTTCGGTGAACGACGAGTGGAAGTCGCAACCGATCGCAGGTCAGTTCCACCTGAGACGCACTCGTGGACCGAACCTCCCACGGTGCGGCCCACACATCACCGTGGAACGGGTGCCTGACCCCGTCGACATGGCACTCGGCGCCAGAGTTGGGCAGTTGCTCACGCCACGCCAAGTCGTAGTCGGCGTGCAGGTCTGCCCACGTCGACCCGTAACCACCAAGAAGCTGGGCACTCGGGACGGGGTTCTCCCAGTTCCGGCGTGCGAGCAGTTCGGGCCCGTTGCGACGACGCAGGCTCAGCACCGACCCGCCTGACTCGGGCGAGAGCTGCAACTCGACCTCATCGCTACCGACACACAAGCTCATCCCTTGACCGCCCCCGCCGTGATGCCTTGGACCAGATGTCGCTGCAGGAGCAGGAAGACGACCACAACGGGTATCGACATCACGATCGACGTTGCCATCAGCTCGCCGTATCGGATCCCGTACTGCCCGATGAAGTCACTCAGGCCCACCGGAAGCGTCCACGTCTCCTTGGTCGTGGTCATGGACAGGGCGAACAGGAACTCCTGCCAGACAAGGACCGCCAGCCACACCGCAGCGGACACCAGTCCCGGCACCGCCATCGGTGCCACCACGTACCGCAACAGCTGCCAGGTCGATGCCCCGTCGATGTGGGCCGCCTCGAACACTTCCTCAGGCAATCCGGACAAGAACGTGTACTGCATGATCGTGGCGACCGGCAAGGTGAGCGCCACGTAGGCCAGCGCCAAGCCGGGGCGTGAATTGATCAGTCCCAGTTCCCTGGCGCCCGCGAAGATCGGGATGATGATGGCTGCTGCAGGCACCATCTGGCCCGCTATCAGGAACGCGAGCAGGCCAAGTCTGAGCCGCCCACGAAACCGTTGCAACCCGAAGGCACCGAGGAAGCCCAGTCCGGTGGAGATCACGATCGTCAGGGCTGAAACGACCACACTGTTGAAAAGGTAGCCCCCGAACTCGGGACGAAGTGCAGCGCGGTAGTTGTCCAGCGTCAGCGAACTCGGCCACAGCTGGGCCGGCGTGGCGAACGGCTCATCGGCAGGCTTGAGCGAGATCCCGACCATCCAGGCGATCGGCACCAGCACCAGCAACGTCGCGACCACCTGGACGACCTTGATCGGCAAGGACGCGTACTCCTTCATCTGACCGCTTCCTTCTCGGTGATCCAGACTCGATGCAGGTACGGCACGAGCAGTACGAGCAGCATGACGAAGGCGACCACACCGTAGGCGGACGCCAATCCAAAGTTGAAGTTCCCGAAGCCGGTCTGGAAGATCATCGTTGGGAAGATGTGAGTCGCATTCAGGGGACCACCTCGCGTCGTGATCCAGATCAGGTCGAAGTAGTTGAAGGTGAAGATCGAGGTCAGCAGGAGCCCCATCTGGATCACCGGCAGTACAGCGGGAACGATCACATGACGGAGGAGCCCGACAGTTCCTGCCCCGTCTATCCGGGCAGCCTCCACCAAGTTGCGATCCACCGTGGTCAGGGCCGCGAGGTACAAGATGAAGCTGAACGGAAAGCCCTTCCAGATGGCGGCCAAGGAAACTGCGATCATGGCCGTCTGCGGCTGGGACAGCATCTGTGCCCCGGCACCTCCGACCCCGACACGCTGCAGGATCGAGGCGATCAGACCGAGCTGCGGATCGTACATCAGCCCCCACAGCACGGCTCCGACGACCCCTGGGATCACCCAAGGGAGCACCAGCAGCGCACGGAGCAGGCCCGACAGTTGCCACCGCGGGCTCATCAGTAGGGCCATGGCGAAGCCCAGCACATTTTGACCGACGACGACCAGGATCGTCCACACCAAGGAGTTGCGGACGAGCAGGGACAGAGAACCGTCGTCGATCATGCGCTGGTAGTTCGCCATCCCGACGAAGCCCTGCTTGCGACTGAAGCCGCCGCCAAGCGTCCCCGTCAGTGATTGCCAGCCGGTGTTGACCAGAGGCAGGTAGATCAACACCGTGACCGCGATCACGGCCGGTACGACGAACAATCGTGCCGCACTGTCGGGGGAGACACGCGGCGAACCCGAGCGCCGGGACCGCTGCCTGTCAGGCAAGGCCATCGATCCGCTGGCTGGCCTCGTCTGCAGCCGCCTGCACCTCCGTGCCGTTGAGGATCTTTTGGAACATCTCCTGCTGAATCAAGGACACGTCGAGGTACTTTGGCGACAACGGCCGCGGTCGGGCGTTCTCCAGATGGGTCATGATCACCTCAGGGTTCAACCTGTTCTCCTGCAAGAAGCTCTCAGCCGCCGCGACGTTGCCCGGGATGAGGTCGACGACCTTGCCGTTGACCTCCGGGCTGACCAGGAAGTCGATGAACGTCATCGCAGCCTCCTTACGTGCATCGTCGTCGCTGGCGAAGAGGGCCAGATTCCAGCCGCCGTACGTCCCGATGGGTGTCTGGCCGTCTGGCGCGGAGCCAGCGACGAAGTCCCAGTCCAGATCACTGTCGGCCAGTGTCGGCTGCTCGAGAGCGGGCCACCACTCCGTCGCCACCGTCTGGTTGAGGAAGAGCTCGCGGATCTTCTCGTTGGTGTTGTTCAGGACACCGTCGGGGGCGAACGGCACCAGTGAGTGAAGGAACCGAAGCGCCTCCACCGCTGCTGGCTGGTGGAGCGCAGACCGTCCCTGATCATCGAGAATCGAACCGCCGTTGCTGTAGATGAACGAATCCATCACACAGACCGTGCTCTCGTAGTTCGAGCCGAACAGCCCGATCGGGGCTACCTGGGATGACGCCATGGCCTCGCCCAGTTCAGTCAGACCGGACCAGTTCGTCAGGGCCTCCAACTCCACACCCGCGTCGGCGAGCAGCTTCTTGTTGGCGTAGGTGAACTGCCACACGTCCACGTTGAACGGAACTCCGAAGAGCTTTCCGTCGACCAACGCCGATTCCCACGCACCGGGAAAGAAGGAGTCATGAGAGATCTTGGTCTCCCCGATCATGTCGTCCAGCGGCAGGATGCTCTCCCCCGCAGCCAGCCCCGCGGTCCAGATCTGGTCAACGGTCGCCACATCGGGGGCGTCACCGCCTTGGACAGCCAGTTGAAGCCGCTGTTGGTACTGGTCGTACGGCACCGTTGTCACCTCGACCTTGATGTCAGGGTGCGCCTCGGTGAACTGGGCCACAGCAGCCTGCTGATACTCGCTGAGACCCGACTCGGACTGCTGGTTGTCCCACCATTTCAAGGTGATGGGGCCCGAGTTCCCGCCTCCGGTACCACCGTTCTGCGGGGTGCATCCGATCGCGCCCCCGAGTGCCGCTCCCAGGCCCGTGGCCATGACGGCTCGTCTGCTCAACTTCATGATGTTCCTCCCTGAACCTATGTGTTCTGAACCGATGTGACTTCGTGGACGTGGTTGTGGCTTGTCACGGCACCGATGCCGACGAGGGGTGCGTCAGCATCGCCTGCTCCGCCGTGGCCAGCTCGTCACACAGCGCAGTAGCGGCCTTCCCCGCCAGCAGTCCGGCCACCAGGATTCGACCGGCCTCGGCCTGCATGGCCGCGAAGCCAGTGGCGCGGGGCCGCAGGAAGGCTTGCTTCATGGCGGCCTTCGTCCCGGTGAAGAACCCGCCGAAGTGTGGGTCGTCACAACCGGCACGCCATGCCGACCATGCCGCTGGCTGGCCACCCAGTGGTACGAAGAAGCTTCGTTGCACCGAGGCTGAACCAAGCCACGCTGCCAGGGCAGCTGCAGCTTCCGGATGCGCGGACTCACGGTGCACGCCAAGGCCGGCGCCTCCCAACATGCCCCGGAGCCCATCACCTCCGAGCACGCCCGGCGACGGACCGAAGACCAGGCGCCCGTCGCCGCGTCGTTGGTCCGCGTACGGGGCATAGCCGAAAACGAACGGGCTGTACGCATGGGCCGGGTTGCGCACCATCGTGTCCAGAACCTGGATCGGGTTCAGTCGGACCGAGTCTGGAAGGACGTATGGCCACACCCGCTGCATCAGCTCGACAGCCGCACGTGCCTGAGCGCTGTCGAAGCCGGGCCAACCAGCGGCCACGTCGGCGCCCATGTTGATCATGAGAGAGACCAGCAAGGCCCCGGCATGAGTGGGCACCAAGGGCAGCAGCACCGAAGCCGTACCCCTTGACCGGGTGATCTCGTCGATGACCCCCTCCAACGTCTTGGCCTGTGGCTCGGCCACGTCGACACGCCTCACGGCAAAGGTCGCCGCCGCATCCAGTCGCACGCCGAAGACCTGTCCGTTCCAGACGTATGACAAGTGGGAGGCGCCCACCGCGTCGGCGGCGAGGCCATCGACAACCTGCTGGGTCAGCAATCCTGTCAGATCGTGCAACAACCCGTTGGTGGCGATGGTTTCCACATGTGGGTGGTCAAAGGTCACCAAGTCGTAGCCGGCACCCGGACGAAGCTCCGTGCCACGCTCGAAGTCCGCCAAGGGCGTGAAGTCCCAGCGGACCGTCACGGAGGCGTCGACCGCCTCATAGGCCCGTGTCGCGGCGAGCAGCGGCTCCACGACTCTGGGATGGTCGAACGAGACCCCACGAAGTGCGACAGGTCCCCTGCCAGCCCGATGCAGCGCCACCATCACAGATCCTCGAAGTTGGCACGACGCTTCTCATTGAAGGCGCTGACACCCTCTCGCCCGATGGGGGACTTGAACAGGTCGGTCAACAACGCGATGTCACCGGCCAAGGCATCGGTCTCGTCGCCACAGGTGGAGAGGCGTTCCTTGGCGAGCTCGAGGGCTCGGCGGGACAGCCTGTTGACACGTCGTCCCAACCGCAGGGCTGTCGACATCAGCTCAGCCGGTTCGACGACTTCGATCACCAGGCCCGCCGCAGCAGCCGTGACCGCGTCGACCCGTTGCCCAGTCAGGACGAGGTGACGGGCGAGTTGTGGCGCGACCTGGGCCAGTCCGGACAGGCCTCCGCCTCCGGGAACCAGGCCGAGCCCGATCTCCGGCAACCCGAACTCAGCGGTGGAGCTGGCCACGACGGTGTCGCAGGCCAACACCATCTCCAGGCCACCACCCAGCGCATAGCCGTTCACCGCGGCAATGACCACCAGACGTGACTCGCGGAGCCGTCGGTAGACGGCCGCCCCGGCCTGTTGGAAGGCCTCGAAACCAGCCACGTCGTCGGCACCGTAGT
This sequence comes from Carbonicoccus niuqiaonis, assembly GCF_050157065.1. Classification (GTDB taxonomy): domain Bacteria; phylum Actinomycetota; class Actinomycetes; order Propionibacteriales; family Propionibacteriaceae; genus Avipropionibacterium. The sequence continues at coordinate 1,076,427 of NZ_CP189573.1, read as the reverse complement.
CCGCGATGTCTGCACCGGCCATGAACGCCCGCCCCTGGCCAGTCAGCACGACGGCCCGATGCCGGGGGTCCAATTCCAGTTCGTCGAGCACCCTGATCAACTCAGCCTGCATCAGGGTGTTGATGGCGTTCAGCTTGTCCGGTCTGGCGAATTCGACGACAGCAACGCCGTCCTCGATTCGGGTCGTCAGGGTCCCGCCTCCCGCTTCGACCTGGTGCTCACCCATCCTGCTCACCCCCAGCAGCCGGCGCAGGCTTCCACTCACTGACGACCTGGTCGGCGAAGAGTTGGTCGATCGTTGCCGCGTCGTACCCCAGCTCGGCCAAGAGCACACGACTGTGCTCGCCCGGCATCGGCGGCGGAAGCACCCGGGCCGGAGCTCCGGTCATTCGGAATGGCAGGCTTCCGGTCACGATGCTCCCGTACGCCGGGTGATGCAATGTCTGGAACGCCCGGGAGGCCTGCAGTTGCTCCAGGCCGACGACCTCCTCGAAGTCCAGGACGGGAGCGGCCCACACCCCACGGGTCTCGAGCAGGCGTGCCAGCAGCTCGTCGCGGGCATCCCCCCTCATGGCCTCCTGCAAGAGCCTCTTCACCGCATCTCGATCGTGGTACGGGTGCAAGACCTCGAGGGCATCACGTAGCTCTGCACCACCCACCACCTCTGCGAGTGCCGGCAGGTCGGACATCGCCAACGCGATGTGCCCGTCGGCAACTGCATAGATTCCGTACGGTGCTTCGTTCCACGGCGCAACCACGCCCTCGGCACTCCGCTCCCAGCGCTGCCCGAGGTTGACGTGAGCGAAGATCTCTTGGCACTGCATGGCGACCGCGGTGGACAACATGTCCACGTCCACGACAGCTCCCTTCTCCGCAGTGTCGCTGGGCAACCGTCGCTCACGGCCCAGCAGAGCCGACAGCACCGCGATGACGTTCATGAGCGCCGTTGCTGCGTCAACCAGGGAGTTCGCCATGGCCTGCGGTTCGGAGTCGGCCCGTCCTGACTGAGCCGCCATCCCTGACATGGCCTGCAACAACAAGTCCTGACCGGGGTTCTGGGCCAGCGGCCCGTTGGCGCCGAAACCGCTGCTGCCGACGCAGATCAGGTCGGGACGGACGGCCTGCAGGTCCACTGCACCGAGCCCGAGCCGCTCCATGGCGCCAGGCCGGAAGTTGTTCATGGCGACGTCAGCACTCCTCGCCAGGTCGAGCACGACGTCCTTGGCTCGAGGGTCCTTCAGGTCCAAGGCGATGCTCTTCTTGCCGCGGTTCATGGCCAGGAAGAACGGGCTCTGGCCGTGCATGAACTCACCCATCGACGGCAAGGCTCGTTCCCACTCGCCCGTACCGTACTTCTCGATCTTGATCACCTCGGCTCCCAGATCGGCCAGCAACTGGGTTGCGAAAGGGCCCGCCATCATCTGGGTGAAGTCCAGGATGCGGATCCCGCTGAGGGGTGGCTGCACGTCTGTCATGTCTCCGTTTCGATCATGTGAGTTGCTGTGGTCGAGTGTCAGGCGCGGACCGTGAGCCCACCGTCGACTGCGATGGTCTGACCGGTGACGAAGCTGGCGCTGTCGGATGCGAGGAACCCCACCACCTCGGCCACCTCCCGGGCATCGCCGAAGCGTCCCAGGGGGTGGGCATCCGCCCATCCCTTGACTATCGAGTCGGGGTCTTTCGCCTCCGCCAGGATCCGCTCGTTCATGGGTGTCCAGATGGTGCCGGGGGCAACACTGTTGACCCGGATGCCGTGCTTTGCCCATTCCAGGGCAAGTTGCCGAGTCATCGCATCGATGGCGCCCTTGGATGCTGCGTACGCTGTCCACCCGGGGAAGCCCCGGAGCCCCTGCACCGAACTGGTGTTGACGATGCTGCCACCCTCGCCCTGTGCCTCCATGTGCCGGATCGCCTCGTTGCAACCGCGACGCACTCCGCCGAGGTTCACCTCCATGGTTCGCGCCCATCCCTCGTCGCTGAGGTCGGGCGCCGACCCAGGTCGAGCAATGCCTGCATTGTTGTGGCAGATGTGCAGCGCTCCGTACCTGGCGACGACCTCGGCGAAGGCGTCAACCACGCTGTCGGTGGAACTGACGTCGATCGGCTGGAACTGGATGTTCAGCCCGGCGGACTGCATCTCCTCGACTGCTGCGACACCTCGTTGTTGATCCAGGTCCATGGCCACGACGGTGGCGCCGCGTTCCGCCAGGAGCCGGGCCGTGGCAAGACCGATCCCCATGGCCGCTCCCGTGACAACAGCGATCCTGCCGTCAAGCCTGATCCGGTCCCCGGTGCTCATGGGGATTACGTTCACAGCTTTCGAACCGGTTCGAAAGTGCCGGGATCCCATCGTTACCTTTCCGTTACCTTGCGCATCTCTCGACCCTGGGAGCACAGGCCGCCCTGTCTGCTGAATGCCAGTCGCTACCGTGGTTCTCGATGACGAAGCCAACTCGCGTACGTCTTCGCGACGTCGCTGCCGCAGCGGGGGTCTCGGTCGGTACCGCCTCGGAGGCCCTGAACGGGGTCGAGGGTGTCAGCGCTGCGACTCGGGCGTCCGTCGTGGAGGTGGCTCGACGACTCGGCTACACCCCCAACCGGAGTGCACGCAGCCTCGCCGGACGGGGACGACGTTCCATCGGCGTCCTCATCTCCGGACCGACCTCGATGGACTGGCTGTTCAATCCCGTGTTCATGGAGTTCTTCCGCAGCATTCAACACGTACTGAGCCAGCAGCAGGTGGAGTTGATGATGGAGATCGCTGCCGACGACGTGGAACTGGACCGGATCCGGTGGCTGACCCACGAGGTGGGCGTGGACGGGCTCATTCTCATCGGTACCCGGCGACCCGACGCCGAACTTGCCCAGCTCGGCCGGGCGTTGCAGGCGCCCATCGTGACGCTGGTCAGACACCCACTGTGGCCGGGCCAACCTGCAGTGTCAGTGGACAACGAGGAAATCGGTCGGATGGCTGCCGACCACCTGCTCGAACTCGGGCACCGCTCGGTGGGCTACATCGGAGCCCTGCCCGGCGTCGGTCTGGCCGAGGAACGCATCCGCGGGTTCGTGACCAGACTCAATGAGGCAGGGGCGGCCCTTCCGGCCGAACACGTTCGGCCTGGCGACTACTACCAGCAGAGTGGTCAGGACGAGATGGAGTGGCTGTTGGACCACACCGACGTCACGGCTGTCTTCTGCGGCAACGACATGATGGGGCTCGGCGCGATCCGAGCCTGCCTGTCACGAGGTGTGAGGGTCCCAACAGACCTGTCCGTGATGGGCTGTGACGGGATCCCGAACCTCGACATGATGGCTGTCCCGTTGACCACCATCGCTCTCCCCGCGTCGGCGATGGGTGCCGCTGCCGCCCACCTCGTGTTGCAGGCCCTCGACACACCATCCATGAACTCGCGCCTCTTCAGCGCCGAACTCGTCGTCAACGGCTCCACCGGCCCGGTCCCTGCCACCCGCCGCGACATCACCGCCGCCGGGGAGCACGTTGATCCACCAAGCTGAACACGCCGATCCACCAAGCTGAACTTGTCTGCCTCGGTGCGGACAGGTGGTCACCGACCGGCGGCACCCCTCTACGCTCGGCACATGCCGGAGTCGTCGAACCACCTGCTGCTGACCAACGCCCTTGTCGTCGACGGGACCGGCGCAGAGCCGTTCCAAGGGGAGGTCGAGGTCCGCGGGGAACGCATCGAGCGGGTCTCACCGGGCGTCTCCGATGCCGTCGGCCGTCCGGCCGGGGTGACGGTGCTCGACGTCGGTGGGCAGGCGGTGAGCCCCGGCTTCATCGACATGCACACCCATTCCGACCTGCAGATCCTTGCCAATCCGGACCATGCGGGCCGGATCACCCAGGGCATCACCCTGGAGGTGCTCGGCCAGGACGGGTTGAGCTACGCCCCGGTCGACGACGCCACGTTGCCGATCATCCGTGACAGGATCCGCGGCTGGAACGACGACCCGGCCGGCTTCGACTGGAACTGGCGGACCGTCGCGGAGTACCTGGCCCGGCTCGACGACGGTCTCACCTGCCATGCCACGTACCTGGTCCCGCACGGCAATCTCCGCCAGCTCGCGATGGGTACCGACTCGGCCCCTGCCGACCATGATCAACTCGCCGCACAGCTCGACCTGCTGCGCGACGGGATGGCCGCCGGCGCGGTCGGCATGTCCGCCGGGCTCACCTACGTCCCGGGGATGTTCGCGACCACCGACGAGTTGGTGGCCCTGTGCGAGGTCGTCGCCGAGTACGGCGGACTGTACGTACCGCACCACCGCAACTACGGCGCCGACGTGATGGGTGGGTACGGCGAGTGCTTCGAGATCGCCCGCCGATCAGGGGTACGGCTGCATCTGGCCCACACCCACCTCAGCTTCGCGCAGAACGCCCACCGGATGCCGGAGCTGTTGGCGATGTTCGACGCTGCCGAGGCCGACGGCGTCGACTTCAGCTTCGACGCCTATCCGTACCCGGCGAGCATGTCGACCCTGCACGCCCAGTTCCCCAGCTGGTCGCAGACCGGCACGGTCGACGAACAGTTGGCGATGTTCACCGACGCGGCCACCCGGGCCCGGCTGACCGAAGCGGTCGACGTGACCGGCTCCGACGGCCATCAAGGCTTCCCCGTCGACTGGACCAAGGTCGTGATCGGCGGCGTCCCGGCCGGCGACTGGGAGTGGACCGTCGGCCTGTCGGTCGCCGAGATCGCCGACCGGTCCGGGGTGGCACCGGCCGCGGCGGCGATGGACCTGCTCGTCGGCACCCGGTTCGGCGCCTCGTGCGTGATGTTCCTGGGCAGCGAGGAGCACCTGCAGCGGTTGATGCAGCATCCACGGCACACCGTGGGCAGCGACGGGATCATGGTCGGTGCCCGACCCCACCCGCGCGCCTTCGGCACCTTTCCCCGAATCCTCGGCCACTACTCCCGCGAGCTCGGGGTGCTGGACCTGCCGGAGGCGGTACGGCACATGACCAGCGCCCCGGCCGCTCGACTCGGCTTCACCGACCGGGGTCGGCTGGCCGCGGGCGCGGTGGCCGACCTGGTCGTGTTCGACCCGGCCACGGTCGACAGCCCGGCCAGCTACACCGAACCGCACCGGTGGGCGACCGGCATCGACCGGGTGTACGTCGCCGGCACGGCTGCCGTCGTCGCCGGACGACCCACCGGGGCGCGCCCGGGCCGGGCGCTACGCCGTACGGCCTGAAGTCCACCCATCCACCGCGCAGAAGGACAACCACGACCATGACCAGCAGTGCCCTGCCCATCACCCCCGCCTTCGACGTCGAGGTGCAGACGCCGGGGCTGGTGGTCGACCTGGACCGCGTCGCCGCCAACGTCGCGGCGATGGCCGAGATCAGCCATGCGGCCGGCATCGGGTTCGTACCGCATGCCAAGTCGCACCGAAGCCCCGAGCTGGGTCGGCTGCAGCTGACCCACGGTGCCGACGGGCTGTGCCTGGCGAAGCTGGGCGAGGCGGAGGCGTTCGCCACCGAGCTGGCCGACGTACCCGAGTTGCACGTCTTCATCGCCTACCCGCTGGTCGGCACGGACAAGGCACGCCGGGCGATGGCCCTGGCCCGTCGCGTCGAGCTGACCGTCGGCACCGACTCGGTGGCCGGTGCGGCGTCGATCGGCGAGGTGTTCGCCGGGTCCGGGATGCGCTGCCGGATGTTCCTGGCGATCGATTCGGGACTGCATCGCGAAGGGGTGGCGCCGGCGGACGCGCCACGGGTCGCGGCCGAGATCGCCGCCCTGCCGGGCGTACACCTCGACGGCATCTACACCCACGAGGGATCGGTGATGCAGGCCGACGGGCCCGACGACCTGATCGACCGATCGGTCGCGGTCGGCGAGCTGATGGCCCGCACCGCCGAGCAGATCCGGTCCGCCGGGGTGCCGATCACCGACGTGTCCCCCGGCTGCTCCGGGTCGGCCAGCCACCTGGCCGACGTGCCCGGGCTGACCCAGCTGCGCCCGGGGATCAACACCTTCGGCGACCTGGGCCAGCTGGCCTTGGGCAACACCGACCTGGACCGGATCGCCGTCCGGGTGCTGGTGACCGTGGTCAGCCATCCCGAACCGGGCCGGGCCTGCATCGACGCCGGCACCAAGTCGATCGGCGCCGACCTGTTGCCGGCGAAGGCGTACGCCGACCAGTACCCCGGGTACGGGTTGCTGGTGAACGCGCCGGGCTGGCAGGTGAGCAAGCTGTCCGAGGAGCACGGCTGGCTGAGTTGGGCCGGGGAGGGTCCGCCGCCACCGCTGCCCGTCGGTACCCGGCTGGAGTTGGTGCCGAACCACGTCTGCGTGGCGTTCGGGTCACTGCGCCGCTGGACCGGGGTGCGCAACGGCCGTCGGGTCGGTCAGCACGACTGTCTCGCCCCGGGCAGCTCCGAGTAAGGACCCCTCGACACGCTCGGGGGACGGATCAGTACCAGTTGTTCGCCTGCTTGAACGACCAGGCGCTGCAGGGAGTGCCGAAGCGGTCCTTCACGTACTTCAGGCCCCACTTCAACTGGGTGGCCGGATTGGTCTTCCAGTCCGAGCCGGCCGAGGCCATCTTGCTCGCCGGCAAGGACTGCGGGATGCCGTACGCCCCGGAGCTCGGGTTGGTCGCGGTGGTCTTCCAGTTGGATTCGGAGACGATCAGCTTGTCGTAGCAGACCCACTGCTGACCGGTCCAGCCGTACTTGTTCGCCGCCATCTGGCGACCGATCTCGCGCGGCGTGGTGGCCGTACGCGGGTCGTACCCGTCCTCGCGGATCTGACGCTGCAACAGCTGTTCGGCGGCCTGCTCCCGACGGTCGCGCTGCTCGGCCAGCGCCTTCTCCCGCGCCGCCGCAGCCTTGGACCGTGCCGCAGCCGCACGCTGCGACGCCTCGGCCTCGGCGGACGCCTGGGCAGCCGCACTGGCCGAGGCGGCGGCCTCACTGGAGCGGGGCTCGGAGCGGTTGCTGCGCTCCTCGCGTCCGGTCGGTTCGCCCCCGGCAGCCGGAACCGCGCTGTGCACGGCCGGTTCGGCGAACACCGCCGTGTGGGGATGGTCCACCGAGACGGCCACACCGAGGGCTGCGGCCGCCAGCAGAGCGCCGGTCAGGGCATGTCGGGTCACATCACGCACGGACCGACACTCTGCCACATAACGGATTGATCACGAAACCCCGCGACGCGCACCGGGGTGTCCGGATTCCGCAGCTGCCCGTGCCTCAGAGCTGGATGTCCTCCAACATCTCGGTGACCAGGGCGGCGATCGGCGACCGTTCGGAGCGGGTCAGCGTGACGTGGGCGAACAGCGGGTGGCCCTTCAGCCGCTCCACCACGGCCACCACGCCGTCGTGCCGGCCGACCCGCAGGTTGTCGCGCTGGGCGACGTCGTGGGTGAGCACCACCCGCGAATCCTGTCCGATCCGGCTCAGCACGGTGAGCAGGACGTTGCGCTCCAGTGACTGCGCCTCGTCCACGATCACGAATGCGTCGTGCAGCGAACGGCCCCGGATGTGGGTCAGCGGCAGCACCTCGAGCAGGCCGCGGTCGAGGATCTCGTCGATCACCACGTTCGACGTCACCGCGCCGAGGGTGTCGTACACCGCCTGCGCCCAGGGGCCCATCTTCTCGTTCTCGCTGCCGGGCAGGTAGCCGAGCTCCTGACCACCCACGGCGTACAGCGGGCGGAAGACCACCACCTTGGAGTGCTGGCGGCGTTCCATCACCGCCTCCAGGCCGGCGCACAGCGCGAGCGCGGACTTGCCGGTGCCGGCGCTGCCGCCCAGCGAGACGATGCCGACACTCGGGTCGAGCAGCAGGTCCAGTGCCACCCGCTGCTCGGCCGACCGACCGTGCAGGCCGAACGCGTCGGCGTCGGAACGCACCAGCTTGAGCTGCTTGCCGGGGGTGACCCGGCCCAGCGCGGTGCCGCCGGGGGCGACCAGCACCACGCCGGTGTGGCAGGGCAGGTCACGGACCGGGTCGGAGTCGACGACCTGGTTCTCGTACAGCTCGTCGACGACGTCCTGAGCCACCTCGAGCTCGGTCATCCCGGTCCAGCCGGACTCCACCGCCAACTCGGCGCGGTACTCCTCGGCGGGCAGGCCGACCGAGGACGCCTTGACCCGCATCGGCAGGTCCTTCGAGACCAACGTGACGTCGGCGCCCTCCTTGCGGTAGTTCAGCGCCACCGCAAGGATCCGCGAGTCGTTGTCACCGAGCCGGAACCCCTCGGGCAGGGCGGTCGGGTCTGTGTGGTTGAGCTCCACGTGGACGGTGCCGCCCACGTCGTTGACCGGGACCGGCGCGTCGAGTCGACCGTGGACGATCCGCAACTCGTCCAGGAAGCGCAGTGCACTGCGGGCGAAGTAGCCCAGCTCACTGTGGTGACGCTTCCCCTCCAGCTCGGTGATCACGACGACCGGCAACACCACGTCGTGTTCGGCGAACCGTCGCATCGCGTACGGATCACTGAGCAGGACGGAGGTGTCGATGACGTAGGTGCGTCGTCGCTGCGCCACGGTCTCCGCATCGGGGGCACCGTCGGGGACGGTCCGGGCGGGCGTGACGTCGAGGCTCGGTACGGCTTGGTCAGGCACGAGGTGTCCTTGCCCGAGGCCGTACGCCACCCGCGGCCGGCCTCGTCTGTCGTTCAGACGGGCCGACGGGGTCCTGGGCCTGGTGCTGGCCCGCAGCTGCGCTGAGTCACCTGCGCGGATCCCACAGTGGTCAAGTCATGCCTCCCGGCAACCACCGGTGGTCACTCGGCCCCGAGGGGTCGGGCCACCACCTTCTCGGCTGGACGGCTTCCCCACCGTCCATGCCACAGACGGTACGCATCACGAACGACCTGCACGGGGCGCCACGCCGTGGCCCCAGATGAACCTCAGGTTGCGACCCGGTGTCGGCCGTCCCCTCGGGTCGGCGGCGCCCCCGGGTCCGGGCATGTCCGACTCACTTGCCGAAGCGGCGCTCCCGCTGTGCGAACACGCGCAGCGCCCGCAGGAAGTCGACCTTGCGGAAGTCCGGCCACAACGCCTCGCAGAAGTAGTACTCGCTGTGCACCGACTGCCACAACAAGAACCCGCCCATCCGCTGCTCGCCGGAGGTGCGGATCACCAGGTCGGGGTCGGGCTGGCCGGCGGTGTACAGGTGGTCGGCGATGTGCTCGATCTCGAGGGTCCGGGCCAGCTCCTCGATGCTGGTCCCCTTCTCGGCGTGGTCGGCGAGCAGGGACCGTACGGCATCGCGCAGCTCGTGGCGACCCCCGTACGACACCGCGATGTTGACCATCATCCCGGTCTGGTCGGCGGTCGAGTCGGCCGCCGCGTCGAGCCGGGCCGCGACGTCGTCGGGCAGCAGGTCGAGGGCGCCGACGCACTGCACCCGCCAGTCCCGGTGCGCGGCGAGCAGGTCGGCCAGGTCGGTGATCACCCGCAGCAGCGGCCCGACCTCCTCGGCGTCCCGGCGGATGTTGTCGGTCGACAGCACCCACAAGGTGACGACCTGGATGTGGGCCTCGTCGCACCACTCGGCGAAGTCGACCAGCCGTTCGGCGCCGGCGCGGTAGCCCACCTCGAGCGGCTCCCCCGGCGCGTTCGCGCGGGCCCACCGACGGTTGCCGTCGGCCATCACCGCCACGTGCCTCGGCAGCTGGTCGGGTCGGATGTCGGCGAGCAGCCGATGCTCGTACGTGCTGTACAGCAGGCCCGCGGGATGCAACCGGTCCACGAACTCGCGGAGCCGGTCGAGTCGTCCCATGGGCGGCAGGTTACGCCCTCACCCCGGAGCCGAGCCGGACGTCCGGCGCGCCGCGCCACGTTGAATCCTACGATTCCGTAACCTACGATTGCGTAGGTAAGGCTTCATCGACCTTCGGCGCACCGTCACTCCTCGAGCCCCAGGCAGGCCCCATGAGCACCCAGCAGGCATCCCGCAGCCGGCAGCACACCGAGCGACCGACCGACGCCGACCAGTCCACCCTCCGGTCCGAGAGCAGTGGTTCGGCCGAAGCGGTCACCGAGGTCATCCGTCAGGTCAAGCCGAAGCTCCGCGGCTGGCTCCACGCGGGTTGGACCCCGCTGGCCGTCGCCGCCGGGATCGTGCTGGTGGTGCTGGCCCCCACCGGTCTGGGCAAGCTCGGCGGTGCGGTGTTCCTGGCGGCCAGCCTGCTGTTGTTCGGCACGAGTGCGCTGTACCACCGGTTCTACTGGGGCGCGCAGGGCGAGGCCGTGCTGCGACGGATGGACCACGCCAACATCTTCGTCTTCATCTCCGCCACCTACACGCCGTTGGCGCTGCTGCTGTTGGAGGGCACCGACCGGGTCGTGCTGCTCAGCCTGGTCTGGGGGGCCGCGGTGATCGGACTGCTGTTCCGGCTGTTCTGGTTGTCGGCACCCCGGGCGCTGTACACCGTGCTGTACCTCGCGGTGGGCTGGGCCGCGGTCGGCTGGATGCCGCAGCTCTGGACCAACGGCGGTCCGGTCGTGGTGGTGCTGATCGCCGCCGGCGGCCTGCTCTACACCGTCGGCGCGATCGTGTACGGGACCAAGCGCCCGAACCCGTCGCTCCGCTGGTTCGGGTTCCACGAGATCTTCCACGCCTGCACCATCTTGGCGTTCACCTGCCACTACATCGCGATCTCCATGGCCACCTACGCCGCCGGCTGAGATCGGTGTCGGGTCGCGGTCGCGCCACCGCAGTCGTGCGGCAGGCTGGACGCATGACACTCCCGGACGGACTGACCAGCCGCCCCCTGACCGACGACCTGTGGCACGGTGCGCTCGACCTGGAACGCACCGACCTCGGCGTCCGCCCGCATCGGCTGCCGGCAGCGGCGCGCTTCGACGCCGACCCGGCCCTGCTGGTGGCCGAGGCCGAGTCCTCCGGGGTGCGGCTGGCGTTCCGGACCGCGGCGACGGTGATCGAGTTGACGGCTCGACCCACCCGGCGCACCTTCGCCGGCGGCCCCGAACGGCCGGTGGGTGCGTACGACCTGGTCGTCGACGGGGTCCTGGCCGATCAGCAGAGCATCGCCGGCGGCACCGTCCTGGTCAGCGACCCGGCCACCGGAAAGACCGAGACGCGACCCGGCGAACCCGGCACGGTCCGCTTCGCCGACCTTGCCAAAGGTACGAAGCGTATCGAGATCTGGCTGCCCCACAACGAGAACACCGAGCTGGTCGGACTGCGCGCCGACGCCCCGCTCGAGCCGATCGTCGACGGTCGGCGACGCTGGGTCCACCACGGCAGCTCGATCAGTCACGGTTCCAACGCCACCCACCCGACCGGCATCTGGCCCGCCGTCGCCGCCGGCCTCGCCGGGGTGGACCTGCTCAACCTCGGGTACGGCGCCAGCTGCATGCTGGACGGCTCGGTCGCCAGGACGATCCGTGACCTGCCGGCCGACGTGATCAGCCTCAAGCTCGGCATCAACCTGGTCAACTTCGACGTGATGCGGCTGCGCGCGTTCACCCCGGCCGTGCACGCGTTCTTGGACCTGATCCGTGACGGGCACCCCACGACCCCGCTGCTGGTGGTCACCCCGCTTCGCTCACCCACCCACGAGGACGTCCCCGGCCCGGGTCAGCTGGACCCGGAGGCGTGGCAGCGCGGTGAGGTGCGGTTCCGGGCGACCGGGGACCCGGCCGACATTCCGGCCGGTCGGTTGACCCTGGAGGTGATCCGGGCCGAGCTGACCCGCATCGTGGAGTTGCGGGCCGCCGACGACCCAAACCTGCACCTGCTGTCGGGGCTGGAGTTGTACGGCCCGGCCGACGACGAGGCCCATCCGTTGCCGGACGGGCTGCACCCCGACGGGCCGACCCAGCGACTGATCGGGGAGCGGTTCGCCGAGCGGGTGTTCGCGTCCGGCGGCCCGTTCGGCGTCACAGCTCCGACAGCGTGACCTGACGGCGCTCGTGGATGCTGCGGTGGACCGCTTCGGTGAACCGTAGGTAGCGCAGCCCGTCGTCGAAGGTGGTGCGGCGGACCGGCTCGGTGCCCCGGATGGCGCCGACGAACTCCTCCTCGACCCGCCAGCCGATCGCTTGCTCGGCAGGGATGTCGACCGGAGTCAGCTCGGTGTCGCCCCGGTGACCTACGGCCAGGACGCCGTCGGCGAGCCGGATCGTCCCCTCGGCGCCATACAGGTGAATCGCATTCTTCGGCCCGAGTGCGGTGCTCTGGCTGATCATGATCCGCAGCTGCGCCCCGCAGGCGAGCTCGCCGGTCACGTCGACATGATCAGGAACGTCCACCGTACGGAGGGTGCCGCCGTCGCTGGCGTCGGGTCGACGGCGCACGGAGGTGCTGGCGAACGCCGACACCCGGGTCGCCTCCCCCAGCCACCGCAGGACCGCTTCGTAGTGGATCCCGAGCGACATCACGTTGACGCCGCTGATGTCGGTTCGCTGCCGCCAGGTCACCGGTGCGGTCGGGTCGGCGAAGCCGGAGCGCTCCTCGACCTCCACGCTGACCAGGTCGCCGATCGTCCGGTCGGACAGCAGGCGGCTGATCGTCGCGTCGAACGGCAGCGTGTACGGGGCCGGCACCACCTGGGCGACCAGGTGCGGGTTGGCCTGCGATGAGCTGATCATGGTGCGGGCCTCGGCGACGTCACGGGCCAGCCGGGCCTCGCACAACACGTGCTTGCCTGCTTCGAGAGCGGCTACCGTGAGTCGGGCGTGCATGTCGGGCCACGTCCCGATCACGATGGCGTCCAGCGAGCTGTCGGCGATCAGGTCCCACCAGTGATCATGGACGGTCGCGATGCCGAAGTCAGCGGCAACACGTTCCCCGGAGGCGGGGCTGCGGTTGCTGACTGCGACCACCTCCACCCCGGCGATCGCCTGCAGCTTGGGGATGTGGTGCCGTCTGGTGTTTCCGCCGGCGCCGATGACGCCGACCCGGAGCGTGTCAGTCATGGCCACCACCCTAGAAGGGGCGACGGGCAGCTGTCTGCGGTGTCGCCGATTCGTGGCCGACCCGAGCTGGACGTGGTCCGATGGACCATCGGCCACTGGTGGCCCGGACGGAAGGGTTCTGCGATGTCGGAACTGATGCTCGACTTCATCACCTCGTTGGACGGCTTCGGCGCGGCCGAGGGTTGGCCGGGGTTCTGGGGCATGGAGGGCCCGGAGTACTTCGCCTGGATGGCACAGGACTCCCATGCCCAGGACACGGTGTTGATGGGCGCCAAGACCTACACGTTGATGTCGGCGTTCGCAGCGGACGGCGAGGAGGGCACCGGTGCGCTGGACGCGCTGGACAAGGTGGTGTTCTCCAGCTCGCTGACCGAACCACTCGCGTGGGCCAACACCCGGCTGGTCACCGGCGACGCCGTCGAGGCCGTCTCGGAGCTGAAGCGGCAAGGCGTGCCGATGCGTACCCTCGGCAGCGTGTCGCTGTGCCGATCACTGCTCACCGCCGGCCTGGTGGATCGCTACCGGGTGGTCGTCTTCCCGGTGGTCACCGGCGCCACCGGCCAGGACCGGATCTACGACGGCTGGCCCGACGTCCGGCTGGAGCTCGTCGACCACAAGGTGTTCGACGGACGGCTACAGCTGCTGGAGTACCTCCCCACCGTGCTGGACGGCCCACCCGGAACCCCCGACTGAGACCGAGCCCCCGCCCGTCGAGCTTGTCGAGACGCCTGCACCCACCCGTCAGCGCACGGGTGCCGCCAGCTGACCGGCCAGATCGGACTCGGTCGTCACCGGCCGATGGCAGACATGGTCCCGGCACACGTACGCCGTGGCCCGGTTGCCGATCGCCGTTCTGCCTTGCAGCACAGGGATCCCGGCAGCATCGGGGGGTCCGTCCCCGGAGCCGACCACGACCACCGACCCGGCCGGGGCCTGCCGCCATGCCACGCTGACGAGCGCTGCGATGTCGACACCGTCGGTGGCCGGCACGATCGCGACCTCCGCCGCCGGCCGGGCACCCAACTGCGTGACCGCGTCGTACAGGGCCCAGCCGGCGGCACGCGGCGCCCGGGCGACGAGCGCCCCGACAGTGGTGAGCCTGCTGTCGGCCCGTTGCCGCCAGCGGTCGTTGCCGGTGAGCCGCTGCACCAGGCGTTCGGCCCGTAGTGCCGCGGTGGTGGCCGACGGGATCGCGTTCTCCGCCACCTCGCGAGGCCGGAGGAACAGCTCCTCGGCGTCGCTCGCGGTGTCGTACAAGCCACCGTCGTCGGCGCCGAACCGTTCCTCGAGCGAGTCCAGGAGCCCAACCGAACGGTCGAGCCACGCGCCGTCCCCCGTCGCACACGCCAACACCGCACAGCCGTGGGCCAACCCGGCGTAGTCCTCGGCCACCCCGGCCGCTCGCGACACGACACCGTCCCGGGATGACCGCGCCAGTCGACCGGTCGACTCGTCGAGGTGGAGGTCCAGCACGGTGGTCGCGGCGGTGGTCGCCACGGTCAGCCAGTCCGGCCGGGCGAAGATCATCGCCACCTCGGCCACGGCGGCGACCGCCCAACCGTTCCAGCCGGCCACCACCTTGTCGTCACGGGACGGACGGGGCCGGGCGGTCCGCGCCTCGAGCAGGGCCGGTCGGATGTCGGTGGGCAGCTCGACCTCCGAATCCCGTTGCAGGACAGAGGTTCCACCTTCGAAGGTGCCGGCATTGGTCACCCGGTGGGCCAGCTTCGCGACGGCGCCCAGCTCGGGACCCAGCACGGCGTCGAGCTCTGCGGGGGTCCAGACGTAGTAGGCGCCCTCCTCGTGCTCGGCGCTGTCATGATCAGCTGCACTGTCGGCGTCGAGCGACGAGGCGAAGGCACCTTGGGTGGTGGTGAGCTCATCGGCCAGCCAACCGACCGTCAGCTCCACCACCTCGGCGAACCGGGTCGCATCCTCGCCTCGCCGATTCGCCTCCCGGGCGGCGTGGCCGTACACCCCGAGCAGCAACGCGTTGTCGTACAGCATCTTCTCGAAGTGCGGCACCACCCATGCCACATCGGTGCTGTAGCGGGCGAACCCGCCGGCGAGCTGGTCGAAGAGCCCACCGTCGGCCATCGCCAGACAGGTGTCACGCGCCATTGTCCAGGCCTGGTCGGCCACCGCACCGTCGCCCTGGGCGGCGCGGGCGAGGAGGGCGTCGAGCACCATCGACGGCGGAAACTTGGGCGCACCGCCGAACCCGCCGTGCCGATCGTCGAAGTCGCCGGCCAGGGTGATGACGGCCAGGTCGATCTCGTCGACGCCCACCTCCCCCGGCGGTGGCACGGCTGCCCGTTTCGCCAGCTCTGCGGCAATGTCGGCCGCTCCCGTGCGCACCTGTTCCGTACGGTCACGCCACGCGTCGGCCACCGCGTCCAGCACCTGCGGGAACGACGGCATCCCGTGTCGAGGCTCGGGCGGGAAGTACGTGCCGGCGTGGAATGGCTTGCCCTCCGGGGTCAGCCACACCGACATCGGCCACCCGCCCTGACCGGTCAGGGCAACCGTGGCGGCCATGTGGACCGCGTCGATGTCAGGTCGCTCCTCGCGATCCACCTTGATCGCCACGAAGTTCGAGTTGATCATGGCCGCGACCTGTTCGTCAGCGAAGCTCTCGTCGGCCATCACGTGGCACCAGTGGCAGGCCGCGTAGCCGATCGACAGAAAGATCGGCACGTCACGGCGTACGGCTTCGTCGAGCGCCTCGGGCCCCCACTCCTGCCAGTCGACCGGATTGTCGGCGTGCTGGAGCAGGTACGGGCTGGTCGCGTCGGCGAGACGGTTGGCCATGGTGCTGACTCCTTGTCGAGTGGCGGCCCTCCGCTCCCTGAGCTGGTCGAAAGGGCCACCTCCAGCCTAGGGACCGGGTGTCCGCCGCAGCACCGGCGCTCCGCCCCGACGGGAGTGGTTCACCAGGTTCGCAGCGTGCCCCCGGCTGCCTCGGACTCCTTGGCCTGCAGCACGACCCGGGTGCTGACCAGCGCTCCGGGGCCGGTCAACGGCCTGGTGACCGCCCGGACCAGGTTGGTCAGCACCCAGTCGGCCTCCCGGCTCGGCCGGCCGCAGCTCAACACCACTGGTTCGGCGTCCCCGAGCACCGACACCAGGCGGCCGCTCCGGACGTCCCACTCGACGGTGCCTGTACTGCCGATCACCTCGACCGCGTACGGCACCGCGACCGGCTGGTCCGGGTCGACGGCCGGCCCGGTGGTCTGCCAGATCTCGAGGCGGACCGAACGACCGTCCACCTCGGCCCCGGCCTGCAGCCGCAGGACCTCTCCGTCCCGGGCCGGTTCGTCGATCGGCACCCGTACGGTTCCGGTCTCGGCACCGGTGAGCCGGCAGAACAGGTCCACCGCTTCGTACGTGGCGGCCTCCCGTTCCTGCCCACTGACCTCGGCGCCGATGGTGAGGGCAACGCCCTCGAGCTGCCCCAGGCGCCCACGGGCCAGCAGTTCGGCAGCCAGCGTGGCGGTCTGGTGGCCACGCCACGTGTGCACCGCGGTGACGGCGGCGCCGGCTGCGATCCGTGCGGCCAGATCATCCAGGTCGGCCACGGTGTCGGCGAGCGGTGGCAGGACCAACACACCGGCACCGGCGTCCAGCGCAGCGGTGATCACCGGGTGGGCGCCGGAGGGCACGGCCACCCCGACCAGGTCAGGCAGTGTCGAGGTCAGCAACGCCTCGTGCGCAGCGAATCCGGGCACCTTGGTGTCGGTGGCGATGCGGTCGCGTACGTCGGTGGCGTGACCCTCGGCCACGGCGACCGGGCGGATGCCGGCTCGCCGTCGGTTGAACGGTGCCGTCAGGACGTGATGGCGTGGGTCGCTCAGCCCCACGAGGGCGTACCTGATCATGGATCCTCCCGGCACGGTGGCCCACTCTCGCGTCGCGGGCGTGCGTCGGACAGTACTAGCAGATCTGCCCGCTCATCCACGACGTCACGATGAGGGAGGAGGAAGCAGGCAACGACCCCTCCCCCATACTGGAGCCTTGGCGCCGACCAGGGAGCGCCGACGATGGGACCGACATGACGTTTCGCCTGATCGACCGGGTGGCACAAGCGCTCACCGCGCTGTTCGCGGTGGCCTTCGTCATCGTCGGCGTCACCGCGGTGCTGAGTCTGTTGCAGACCCGATGGCTGCAACTCGGGGTGTCGGTGGTGATGGTGCTGCTCTTCGCCCTGCTCGGCTGGTCAGAACTGACCCGGGCCCGGAGTTCGTTGGTCATCCACGAGGACAGTGTCACCCGTACGGGCTCGCGCGGTTGGTCGTTTCCCCGTGAGGAGGTCACCGACGCCACGGTCGGCCAGGCGGCGCGCGGAGCTCCCGTCCTCTTGCGGATGCGGGTGCAGGCCGCGACCGCACGCCAGCCCTTGGTGCACAACGAGATCCGCCGGTCCTGGTGGCTCGCCCGCCCCAACCGGGACCCCCGCACGGTCGTGCTGCGGGTCGATCCCCGCGAGGTCCCCCCGATCCGGTGCGCGTTGGACCTGCCCGCGGAGTGAGCCCGACCCCGACCCCCGACGTCTCGACAAGCTCGACGGGCGTGAGGTACGGCCTCGACGGGCGTGAGCACGACTCGAAAGCTGTGGGCACGGCTCGACGGCTGTGGGCAGGCACGCTCACGCAATCGAGCGGGCAGTCGGAGCGGCGTCTGCTCGTGCGCCGCCTCTCCAACCGCCCGCTCGGCGTGGCCGGACCTCGCCAACTGCCCACTCGACGCAGCCGGACCTCGCCAACTGCCCACTCGACGCAGCCGGGACGACGATCAGCGCCGCCGGAACAGGGCCCGCGGTCGCCGGTGGCCGTTGAGCCACTTGCCGATCCAGGTGCTGCGGACGAACAGGTCGTAGCCCAGCAGCAGCACCGCCCCGACCACGGCGCCCGTCAGCAACAACTTCACCAGGATCGGCCACGGCTGGTCGGCGATCAGCAGTTCGAAGCCGACCAACAGCGGCAGGTGCAGCAGGTAGGCCCAGTAGGACGAGTCGGCAAGGTACCGAACCCACGGCCGCTCCTGGCCGAGGAACCGGACGCACAGCCCGGTCAGTGCCAACACCCAGGCCCAGCCGGCCAGCGCGATCACCGCCGAGTGCGCGACGAGGCCGATCATCACCGGGGAGGTCAGCAGTCCGATCACCGCGAGCACGACGGCCACGCCGAGTTGCACGGGCCACTGACGCGCGATCCGCTGCAGCGCATCCTTGCGGGCGTGGAGGAACCAGCCGGCCAGGAAGGCGCCGCCGTACCCGACCAGAGCACCCGGGGCGGGGATGATGGTCTGCGGCGCGATGATGCCCTGCGTCGAGTCGCCCTGGACCAGCATGGCGACGAAGTAGGGCACGGCGAGCAGCACCACCGCGAACGGGGCCGACAGCACGCCGCCGATGCGTTCGGCGAGCACGGCACTCCGCTCCGCGCCCAACACCTTGATCAACACCGTACGAGCGAGCACCATGATCAACACGACTTCGGTCAGCACCAGCAGGAACCACAGGTGACCGGGGCCGAACAGCAACAGCACCGGCGGCACCTCGGTCATCCCGGGTGGCGGGGCCGGGGCCGTCACGTCTCGTAGGATCGAGTTCAGCGTCGCCAGCACCACCAACGACGCGACCGCGATCGGCCAGAAGCCGACCAGGGGTGCGGTGATCCGCAGCAGCCGATCCTTCACGTACGAGGGCTGTCCCCGACGCTGGACGACCATCCGACCGAAGTAGCCGGCGAGCATCATGAACAGGGTCATCCGGAACAGGTGGATCCAGTAGATGCCGATCCACACCACATCGGTCTGGTTGACGTCGGAGACGAGCCAGGGCAGGCCGGCCGCGAACGGCATGATCGCGTGCAACACGATGCCCAGACCGAGGGCTCCGGCACGGAGTGCATCCAGTCCGTGGAGTCGAACCCGGGGCGCTGTGGCGCGGGCGGGTGAGGGTGCCGCATGGGTGGCGGCAGGTGCTGGGGAGGTCATGTCTTCGACGGTACGGACGGGCAGCGGCTCAGGCATCGGCCAACTGACGTGCAGCGCATCAACCGATCGGGGGATGCCGATTCGGTGGCCCGCGGGAGCTCGACCAGCAACAATGGTGGCCATGGCCACCATCACCCGCCCGGCCAACGACGCCCACCCGTCCGAGGCGATCACCCCGCCCACCGAAGTCCCGACAAGCTCGACGGGCGTGGGTGCCGACGTCTCGACAAGCTCGACGGACGTCTCGACAAGCTCGACGGGCGAGGGTGTGAGCTCGCCGGACGCGAGTGCGTGCGAGCCGATCCCGCCGATGATGTTGCGGCTGATTCCGATCGCGTTGGCGATCGTCTCGTGGGTCATCGGGTGGGCCCTGGCCGGCATCGTGATCGCGCAGGGTGCTGTGGCCTGGTCGGCCGTTCCGCTGGCGCTGTTGATCATGATGCGCATCGGCCTGGAACGCAACGTGCACAAGGTGAAGCCGGGATCACGGGTTGCCGTCATCTTCAGCATCGCCCACGGGGTGATCACCCTCGTCGGTGTCACGCTGAATCCGTTCGTGTGCGTGTACGCCTTCGTCGGTTACCTCGACGCCGGCCGCTTCCTCCAGGGTCGGCAGGAGCGGGTGTTGGTGGCCGCGACGGCACTGCTCTGCGCCTTCGGCCAGGCCGGCAGCCTCCCCGGCGTCTCCGCCTCCCCCGTGCTGTTCGTCGGCCTGGCGTTGGTCAACGGAGCCATCGCGCTGGCCATGGTGCACGTGGCGGAACTGCGCGAGCGGGAGGTCAAGGCCCGCGAGGACGCGGTCGAGGAGTTGCTCCGCGTCACCGAGGAGAACGCCTCCTTGCAGCACCAGCTGCTCGAGCAGGCGCGCACCACCGGCATCTCCGAGGAGCGGGCACGGCTGTCCCGCGAGATCCACGACACGGTCGCCCAAGGGCTGGTCGGGGTGATCCGGCAACTCGAGGCACTGCCCGACACCCTTGACGGCCCCGCCCAGGACCGGGTGGCGCGGGCCGAGACGGCGGCCCGGGAGTGCCTGGTCGAAGCCCGCCGGGCGGTCCACGCGATGGCACCCCAACAGCTCCGCGACGCGGGTCTGGTCGAGGCCGTCGGCGAGCTCGCCGCCAGTTGGTCCCGCACCCACCGGGTCGTCATCGAGTTCGACGCCGACAGCGCCCCCACCCACTTCGACCACGGTCCGGTGCTGTTGCGGGTCGTCCAGGAAGCCTTGGCGAACGTGGCCCGCCACGCCGCCGCCGACACCGTGACGGTGGTGCTCGACGGCTCCGCCGACCTCGAGACGGTCACGGTGACCGACGACGGTCGCGGCTTCGATCGCACCATCGCCGTTCCGGGCCACGGCCTCCGCGGGATGGCCGAGCGGGTCGAAGCCCTCGGCGGGCACCTCGACATCACCTCGGCACCCGGCCGGGGCACCACGATCACGGCCACGGTGCCGCGGTGACCGACTCCCCCAGCACCACCACGAGCAGCACCGGGACCGGCGGCAACGCCATCCGGGTGGTGATCGCCGACGACCACCCCGTCGTACGCGACGGCCTCGCCGGGATGCTCGGCTCGGAGGACGGCATCGCCGTCGTCGGCGAGGCGGGTGGCGGCGTCGAGGCCGTCGCGGTCGTCGCCCGGACCACCCCGGACGTGGTGCTGATGGACCTGAGGATGCCGGCCGGCAGCGGTGTCGAGGCCATCCGTGCGCTCCGCCGGACCCCCGGCCGACAGCCGCGCATCCTGGTGCTGACCACGTACGACACCGATCGCGACGTCCGGACCGCGATGGACGCCGGCGCCGACGGCTTCCTGCTGAAGGACACCCGGCGGGCCGACCTGGTCCGCGCGGTCCGCGACCTGGCCGAGGGACGCCCGGTGCTGACCCCGGCCGCCCTGGCCGTGCTCGCCGGCCGGACCGGCGAGGTCCCGCTCAGCGGCCGGGAGGTCGAGGTGCTGGGCTACGTCGCCGAAGGACGTACCAACCGGGCGATCGCGAGTCGACTCGGCATCGGCGAGGCCACGGTGAAGACCCACCTCGGACACGTCTACGACAAGCTCGGGGTGGCCGATCGCGCCTCCGCGGTCCGGGCCGCCTGGGAGCGCGGACTCGTCTGAGACGATTCCGCCACCCGGCGCAGGATGACAGCGACGGTCGACTTCGGGCACAGTGAACTGCCTGCCCGAACCGCGCACCCTGGAGAGGACCCATGACTGCCTCGTCGGCCACCGATGACCACACCATCACCGTCGCCGACGGGCACCTCGTCCGACAGGGCCGACCGCACCGGGTGCTGTCGGGCGCCCTGCACTACTTCCGGGTCCACCCCCAGCAGTGGCGGCAGCGGCTGGAACTGCTGCGGGCGATGGGCCTGAACTGTGTCGAGACCTACGTCCCGTGGAACCTGCACGAACCACGGCAGGGCGAGTTCGACTTCGCCGGACTCGGCGACCTGGAACGGTTCCTCGACCTCGCCGCCGAGGTCGGACTGGACGCGATCGTCCGCCCCGGGCCGTACATCTGCGCCGAATGGGACGCCGGCGGCCTGCCGATCTGGCTGCTCGCCGACGAATCGGTGCCACTGCGCTGTGCCGATCCCCGGTTCCTGTCAGCGGTTGACCGCTGGTTCGACGTGTTGATCCCCCGGATCGCGGTCCGCCAGACCACCCACGGCGGCAACGTGATCATGGTCCAGGTCGAGAACGAGTACGGCTCGTACGGCAGCGACCGCGACTACCTCGTCCACCTCCGCGACGCCCTGCTCCGGCACGGCATCACGGTGCCGCTGTTCACCTCCGACGGACCGACCGACCTGATGCTGACCGGGGGCACCGTCGACGACACCGTGGCGACCGTCAACTTCGGCAGCGGCGCCCGTGCGGCGTTCGCCGAACTCCGCCACCACCGCACGGGCGATCCACTGTTCTGCATGGAGTTCTGGTGCGGCTGGTTCACCCACTGGGGACACGCCGCCCCGACCCGGGAACCCGCCGAGGTGGCCGCCGAGGTCGCCGACCTGCTCGCCGCCGGCGGGTCCCTCAACCTCTACATGGCCCACGGTGGCACGAACTTCGCTGGCTGGTCGGGGGCCAACCTCAGTGGCGACCTGCACGACGACGAGTACCGGCCGACGACCACCTCGTACGACTACGACGCACCGATCGACGAACTCGGCCGGCCGACCGCCCTGTTCCACGCACTGCGCGAGGTGATCATGCCGTACGCCACCGGCGACGTCCCGCCGGTGCCCGAGCCGACGCCGATGCTCCCCGACCAGGACCTGACCGTCACCGCCTCGGCCCCGCTGCGCGCCGTGCTGGACGCACAGCCGGTCACCGCGACCGCACCCGTACCGCCGAGCTTCGAGTCGTTGGGTGTGCAGTACGGGCTGGTGCGCTACCGCTCGCAGGTGCCCGGCCCGCGGGAGCGTCGGCAACTGCACCTCGACGGGCTGGCCGACCTGGCCCGGGTCGAGGTGGACGGCGAGCTCGTCGGGTTCACCGAACGTGACGGGATGGAGCAACTGGACTTCGCCGTACCGGGCGCCTCGGCCACCCTGGAGGTGTTGGTGGAGGCGATGGGGCGGGTCAACTACGGGCCGCACCTGCGTGACCTGAAGGGGATCCGGGCCGTCCGCCACGAACGCCAGTTCGTGCACGGGTTCGCCGCGACCGCACTCGACCTGACGACCCTGCCCAGGGTGCCGTGGGACGACCCGGTGGTGGAGGCCGACGAGGCCTGCTTCCACCGTGCCGAGTTCGCCGTCGACCTGCCCGCCGACACGCTCGTACGGCTACCCCGCCGCAACCGCGGGCACCTGTGGGTGAACGGGTTCGCCCTCGGCCGCTACTGGGACCGTGGCCCGCAGGACGCGTGGTACGTACCGGGCCCGTTGTTGCGCCCCGGCGCGAACGAGCTGGTGCTGCTGGAGATGGGGCCCACCCGGACCGGCAGCGTGCAGTTGCGCGGGGCGTGACTCAGATCGGGGAGACCGGACTGGACGCCGGCGTCACCGACTGGCGCTGCCCCGGCCTCACGTCGGGACCGTCGTCGTCGAGCCGGCCCCGATGGCCGTCGGCCCCGTCGTCGACCAGATCGGCCCCGTCGGCGACCAGGTCGGCCTCATGGGGCAGGTCGGGATCCATGGTCCGCAGCAGTTTGCGCATGCTGCGCCACAGGAAGAACACGGCCGCGAACAGGATGACCACGATGGCCACGGTGATCCAACCGGGCTTCGCGATCTCCGGGTCGACCTCCAACCAGATCATGCGCCCAGCCTACGCCGCCGACGCACGGGCGACGACTCCGGCGAACAGGTCCTCCTCGGGGACGGGCGCGTCGATCCGGCTGCTCACCAGTTGGTAGTCCTCGGTCGGCCACGCCTGCTGCACGACCTCCAGCGGCACGGCGAAGAAGGCCCCGTTGGGGTCGACCTGGGTGGCGTGCGCCAGCAGGGCCTGGTCGCGGACCCCGAACCAGTCACCACACTCCACCCGGGTGGTGACCCGCGCCTCCCACTCCGGCTCCCGCACCCAACTCGCCAGCCGTTCGGCGTACGGGGACTCCAGGCCCCGCTCTTTCATCGCCTGGTCGAGGGCCACGAAGCGCTCGTAGTGCCAACCGAAGTGGTAGTAGAGCTTCGACACCTCCCACGGCTCCCCGAGCTCGGGGTAGCGGGTCGGATCGGCGGCCGCCTCGTACGCCTCGACGCTGATCCGGTGGCACATGATGTGGTCCGGGTGCGGATAGCCGCCGCGTTCGTCGTACGTGGTCATCACCTGCGGCCGGAACTTCCGGATCACCTTCACCAGAGGTGCGGTCGCGACCTCGAGGTCCTGGACGGCGAAGCAGCCGTCCGGCAGCGGTGGCAGCGGATCGCCCTCGGGCAGGCCCGAGTCGACGAAGCCCAGCCAGGTCTGCTCGATGCCGAGGATGTCGCGGGCCCGATCCATCTCCTTGCGCCGGACCTCGGTGATGTTGGCGAGGATGTCGGGGCGCTCCATGGCCGGGTTGAGGATGGAGCCGCGCTCGCCACCGGTACAGGTGGCGACGAGCACCTGCACCCCCTCCGACACGTAACGGGCCGAGGTGGCGGCACCCTTGCTGGACTCGTCGTCGGGATGGGCGTGCACGTGCAGCAGCCGCAGCGGTTCCCCGTCACGATCGAGGCGAGGCGAAGACGTCATTGCCCCATCTTCACCCGGACCGGCCCCGATCGCATGTCGCCCCCGACAAGCGAGACAGCACCGGCCCGGTGACCGAGACAGCACCGGCCCGGTGACCGAGACAGCACCGGCCCGGTGCCGAGACAGCACCCAGCCCGACCCACGGATACCCTCGAGGGCATGACGTCCACCACCAGTGAGCGGCTCGCCCGCCGCTACCCGCCGCCTCGCACCTCCCCGCGGGTGGCGATCGGCCTGGTGGTCGCCGGCGCCGCGCTCGCGCTCGCCTGGGTGGTGTGGGCCGGACTGGCGATGGCCACCCCGGCCGTCGATGCGCAGGTCACCCGGTTCGAAGTGCTCTCCGACACCGAGGCCCGGTTCACCGCCACCGTGCAACGCCACGACACCGGCGTCGCCGCCCGGTGCCGGGTGATCGCCCAGGCCGACAACTTCGAACGGGTCGGCGAGGTCACCATCGAACTCGCCCCCGGCGGATCGGAGCTGACCGAGGTGGAGCAGACGATGCGCACCTTCCGGCGCGCCACCTCGCTGTCGGTCGACCGGTGCAGCAGTGGTTGAGGTCGCCTCACCGCCGGCGTGAGGTGGTTTGACCGCAGCCTTGTCACGGTGCAAAATTCTGCTGGAGACGAAGTGACTGGCTTCCGGCAGCCGAATGGTTAGACTGTCCGGATGGCTGAACACACCCAAGAAACGATCTGGCTCACCCGTGACGCCCACGCCAAGCTGCAGGCCGAGCTCGCTCACCTGACCGGCGAGGGCCGCACCGAAGTGGCCAACCGCATTGCCGCCGCCCGCGACGAGGGCGACCTCAAGGAGAACGGCGGCTACCACGCCGCTCGCGAGGAGCAGGGCCAACAGGAGGCCCGGATCCGGCAGCTGCAGGACATGCTGCGGCGCGCCGAGGTCGGCGAGGCCCCCGACGATCCGAACACCGTCTCCCCCGGGACCGAGGTCACCATCGCCTTCGCGGGCGACCTCGACGACACCGAGACGTTCCTGCTGGGCTCCCGCGAGGTGCTCGGTCTGGACGACGCGGTCACCGACATGCAGGTCTACAGCCCGCAGTCCCCGCTCGGCGCCGCCATCCTGGGCCGGTCCAAGGGTGACGCGGTCACCTACGAGGCGCCCAACGGCAAGGACATCAGCGTCAGCATCGTTTCGGTGAAGCCCTTCACCGGCTGACCCAGCCAACCGCCGGGCTGGGGCCCGGCACCCTCAGCCAGTGGCGAGTCCCGCACCCGATCCGGGTGCGGGACTCGCTGCATTGCACGTACGCGCTCGTAAAAAGGGGCGCCACAGCGACACAGCTGGAGTTCACGTCCAGACGCGTCGCTGTGGCGCCCATTCCTGCGATGGCCCCCGTCAGCTCAGAGGTCCCCGTCAGCTCAGCAGGTTGCGGGCCTCCTCCGGGGTCAGTTCCCCGGTCACCACCCTGGTCAACACGTCATCCCGGTCCGGTACGGCGTCGCGGCCAGCTGCGGCGTCACCCGAGCCCGGGGCCCGCGGCGCGAACCGGGGCGCCAGCTCGGCGAGCCGGCGGGCCACGTCCTGCGTCGTCGTGCCCAGCTCGCCCGCGACGGCCGCCACGTCCCCACCGGCGACGACCAGGGCCCGGACGACGGCGTACTCGTCGGTGTCCAGGCCACAGAAGTCACACGCCTCGAAGCGGCCCGACAACTCGGTGTCGCACGAGTCGCACGCCAATTGGGTGAGCATCAGGTCGTCACCGCAGACGGGACAGTCGGACGGGGCCCGATAGCCCCCTGCTCGGCCACTCATGCGGTCTCACCCTCCCCCACGCGTACGGTCACGTACGCCATCATCGCCTCGACGTCCAGCCGGGCGTTCCCGTGTCCCATCACGACCTCGGCGCCCTCACCGGAGTGAGCCCCGGCCCAGGCGACCTTCCCCAGGTGCGCCTCCGAGCGGATCGTCACGTTCGACTCGTCGCCCAGCTCGATGCTGCCCTGTCCCGACTCGAACCGGATCCGCGAGCGACCACTGCGGAAGGTGCCCTTGATGGTGGCCTGGCCGGCCTGGATCAGTGCGTCGGAGATCTCGGCCGCCCCGTTGATCCGGGCACCGCCGGCGGTGACCCGCACCTTGCCCAGGTACGGCACCTCCATCGTGGTCAACATGCCGCCGGACAGTTCGGCGTCGATCAGCAGCGACGGGTTGACCCGGATCGCCAACTCCTTGCCGCCGAAGGTGTTGACGCGCAGGTCGTGCAGGCTCCGCGTCCGCAACAGCGAGAACCCGTCCAGCGACGGCGTCAGTTGCCCTTCGCTGGTGATCTCCAGCACCTTGCCGTTGCGGCGCAGTACGTGGGGCCCGTCGATCGAGACCGTCGACACTCCCGGGTCACCGATCAACCGGACGCGACGGCTGGAGGCGCGGATCTCGAGCCGCTCCACCCCCTTGCTGCCGCTCGGCCTGGCCGAGGTGCGGCGTTCCTCGGGGCCGAACCCCTTCGGTGGGGGGGGCGGTGCGTACCCGCGGAAGCCGGCGTCGGGGCCGGGGTCACGCTTGCCGGCAAGTTCCTCGTCGGTGGGCTCGGCGACCTTCTCCGGTCCGCCCGGTCGGTCGTCGCGGTCCAGGCTGTCGATGCGGCGGGACGCCTCGTCGGCGGAGATCCGTCCAGCCGCGAGGTCCTCGAGGATGGACTGCAGGTCACTCATGGTTCCGATATTAGGCCCACCCGCCACCCGACCGGTCGGTCAGCGGGCCGGTTCGGGGATCTCCCCGAGGACGTGTCGGGGACGCCAGCCGAGCACGTGCGGCCACTGGTCGGCCAGGGCGGCCCCGTCGAGGTCGGCGGTGACCGGCGCCGCGACGTACGGCCCGCGGCGGGCCGCGGCCAGCAGGATCACCTCGGCCAGGTCCTCAGGGTGCACGGCGGCGTACGACGAGCCGTCGAAGCTCGGCACCGGACCGGGCTCGGTGACCACCGGGTTGCCCCAGCGCGGCCACCACTCGGCCCTGGTCGGGTAGCCCATCCGCAGGGTGGTCACCGTCAACTCGGGGGTACGGGCCGCCTCCGACTCCGCGGCCAGCTCCGCCATCCGCTTCGTCACCCCGTACAGGCTGGTGCCGTCGGTCGGCTCGAGGGCCGAGCGGCGCTGCTGTCCGAACCCTTCGTACACCGCCAAGGTGCTCATCTGGACGAAGGCGGCCACCCCTTCGGCCGCCGCGACCCGCAACTGTGCGTACACACTGCCGACGTTGACGGCGAACGCGGCCCGCACCGGATCGGTCTGCTCGTCGGCACCGGCACCCCGGGCGGCCCGGAGCGCGAAGTTGACGACCGCATCGGCGCCGGCGAAACCGCGGCGCAGCACGTCGAAGTCGGTGGCGTCGCCGGGGACGTGTTCGACGCCGGCGACGGTGGGTGCGTCCGGCCCGAGGGCGACCACCTGGTGGCCGGCCTGTTGCAGGTACGGGCTGATCTGGGTTGCGAGGACACCTGCCCCGCCGACGATCACGATGCGCATGAACGCACATCTTGCCTGCTGAACCGTCCGCCCGGCGACCTGATCAGTCGCTGAGCGTCCGTCGGTCCGGCGATAGGGTGGCCGCGGCGGCATCACCGTGGCACCCGAGCACATCGAGCCGACATCGGTCGCACCCGACACAGAGCAGTGAGGCACTCGTGGATCCCATCCGTTCCACCCATTCCGTGGCGATGCGTGACGGTGTCGAGTTGGCCACCGACGTGGTGCTGCCGGGTGGCTCCGACGGCTCGGACGGGCTGTCGCGACGACCCACCGTGCTGGTGCGGACCCCGTACAGCAAGACGCGGCTGCAGGACCCCGAGAACGGCGCCTGGGCGGACTGGTTCGCCTCCCACGGCTACGCCGCGGTGACCCAGGACTGCCGTGGCTGTTTCGATTCCGGCGGCACGGTCGACTTCCTGTGGCCCGAGGCCGACGACGGTGCCGACACCGCCGCCTGGATCATCGAGCAGCCGTGGTCCGACGGCCGGGTCGCCACGTACGGGACGTCGTGGTCGGGATGGACCCAGACCGCGATGGCGGCGGCCGGCGCCCCCGGGTTGGCGGCGATCGTCCCGACGATGAGTGGGTCCTGCGCGTTCAGCAGCTCGGTCCGTCAAGGCGGGGCGATCGAGCTGCGGTTCATCGCGTGGGCGCTGTGGCACTCGGCCCTCAATCCGGCAGCACACGGTGGTCGCGACTGGTTCGGCAGCGCCGCCCTTGACGCTCCCGGAGCCGCCGAGCTGTTCACCGCGCTGCCGCTGCGCCGGGGAGCCTCACCACTGCACGAATTCCCCGGGTACGAGGACTGGGCGCTCGAGATCGCGCAGCACGACACCTTCGACGGACGCTGGCGGGACCCGGCGGTGTGGCCCGTCGGCGACATGGACACCTTTGCCGACGTGCCGATGCTCACCGTCGGTGGGTGGTACGACTCCTACGCCAGGGCGACGTGCGAGTTGTACGTCGCGGCGCGTGACGGCAACAGCGCACCGGCCTACCTGATCATGGGTCCGTGGACCCATGGCACCGGTCAGGTCGAGGGGACGGTGTCCGGCGACGTCAGCTTCGGACCGGACGCAGCACTGGACTCCTTCCGCGAGCTGCACCGCAGCTTCTACGACGAGTTCCTGCTCGGCAAGGACGAGGGCTGGGCGACCCGTCCACCGGTGCGGATCTTCGTCATGGGCGGCGGAAGCGGCACCAAGGGCCCCGACGGTCGACTGCGCCATGGCGGCCACTGGCGTGACGAGCCGACCTGGCCGCTGGAACGCGCCCGCGACCTGGTCCTGTACCTGCATGGCGACGCCACCCTGCAGGTCGCCGCCCCGGTGTCCGGCCCCGGCTCCACGACCTTCGACTTCGACCCGCGCCGGCCCGTCCCGACCATCGGCGGCAGCCTCTCCTCCCTGGAGACCGTGCAGTCCCCCACCGGGCCAGTCCACGACGTCACCTCCGCCGCCGCCCTGGAGCTCCGTACCCCGCTCGTCGAGCCGGGAGGGTTCGATCAGTGGCCCGGCCCGACGACCTACGGCGCCCACGCCCCGTACCTGCCGTTGAACACCCGGGCGGACGTGCTGAGCTTCCGGACCGAGCCCCTGACCGATGACCTGGAGGTCACCGGCCCGGTCCGAGTGCGGCTGGCGGTGTCCACCGACTGCCCCGACACCGACTTCACCGCCAAGCTGATCGACGTCCATCCGCCGTCGCCGGACTACCCGCACGGGTACGCCCTGAACCTGACCGACTCGATCATCCGACTGCGCAGCGTCATCGCCGACCACCGGCCCGGCGACGTGGTCGAGATCGAGATCGAGCTGTACCCGATCAGCAACCTGTTCTGCCGCGGCCACCGGATCCGCCTCGACGTGTCGAGCTCGAACTTTCCGCGGTTCGACGTCAACCCCAACACCGGCGAGCCGGCGTGGACATCGCGGTCGGTCCGGGTGGCGTCCAACACGGTCCACCACCACGGGGCCGGGGTGTCCTTCCTCACGCTGCCGGTCATCCCGACTCCTCCGGTCAGCCCCGACGACGACCCCGGACGCTGATCCGCTCCCCGCGATCCGGCGGGGTCGCGATCCGGCAACGATTCGCCGACAGGGCAGCCGTTCCGGGCGTACGGCGTTGGGTTCCCGTGCCACAGTGGAGGCGAACGTTCCCGGCCTCGGAGGCACTCATGGCACGCACCGGCACCACCCGGACGGTCCTCGCCCTGCTGCTCGGGACCGTGGTGTTCGTCGCCGGCTGCGGGACGAACCCCAACCAGCCCGCGCCCCAGCAGGACCCGGCGCCCGCGACGTCCGCACCGCAGTCGCAGGCACCCGCGCCGGAGCCGACCCCCACGCCGTCGCCCACCTCGTCACCGGTGACGCTGACCAGCAACGTCGACGACGGGGCCGAAGGCGTCACCGTCGACACCCTGCTCAACATCAAGGCGGCGCACGGCACGTTGGAGGCGGTGACCGCCTCGACCGTGGTGCAGACCAAGTCGGGCAAGGAGAAGCTGACCGTCCCGGGCGGGCTCAACGACGACCGCACCGAGTGGCGGGCGACCGACGGCCTCGAGCCGGGCACCACGTACGCCATCAACATCGACACCGTCGCCGCCGACGGCACCCGGTCGTCGATCAGCCGAACCTTCCAGACCCAGGACCTCACCCTGGACCAGCAGACCTTCCCCTCGATCTATCCGCTCGACGGCCAGACCGTCGGCGTCGGGATGCCGGTGATCATCCGGTTCGACATCCCGGTGACCGACCGGGCGAACGTCGAGAAGCACCTGCACATCACGACCACCCCGGCACAGGCGGGCAGTTGGTACTGGCCCAACGACTCCGAGGTGCACTACCGGCCGGCGACGTACTGGATCGCCGGCACGAAGGTCGAGGTCGACGCCCGACTGAACGGGGTCAAGGCCGGCGCTGACCTGTACGGGCAGACCACGCGGTCGTGGTCGTTCCAGGTCGGTCGCAAGGTGGTGGCCGAGGTCGACCTGGCCAAGCACGTGATGCGGGTGTTCGTGAACGACAAGCTGTCGCGGACGATCCAGGTCTCGGCGGGCAAGGCCGGGTTCACCACCCGCAACGGCACCAAGGTGATCAGCGAGAAGCTGCGCCACACGCCCATGCGGTCGGAGACCGAGGACATCAACGACCCCGAGTACTACGACCTCGACGACGTCGAGTTCGCGATGCGGCTCACCAACTCCGGTGAGTTCTTCCACGCCGCGCCGTGGAACTCCCGGCACTTCGGCAAGAACAACGCCTCGCACGGCTGCGTCGGGATGTCGATGGCCGACGCGGAGTGGCTGTTCAACACGATGGCCGTCGGCGACGTCGCGACGTTCAACGGCAGCAACCGAGGCATGGAGCCGCTGAACGGTTACACCGACTGGAACCTGAGCTGGCCCGAGGTGAAGTCGAAGTCAGCCCTCGGCTGAATCGGTCATCCGCCGCGATGGTCCCTGATCATCGGGTGGCAGGATTGGCCGGGTGAGTACAGGATTGGCCCGTTGAGCACCAGCGCGTCGGTGAGGCGTTGGATCCGGAGCCGGACCACCCTTCCGCGCAGCGTGATCGTGCTCGGCATGATCTCGTTCACCGTGGCCGTCGGCTTCGGGGTGATGTTGCCGGTGCTGCCGGTGTTCGCCAAGAGTTTCGAGGTCGACACGTTCGCCGCCTCGGCGGTGGTGTCGGTGTTCGCGTTCGCCCGACTGTTGGCCGCGCCGGCGGTGGGGCCCATGATCAACAGGTTCGGCGAGCGACCGGTGCTCACCGTCGGCATCTTCATCGTGGCGGTGTCGACCGCGGTGTCGGCGCTGGCCCCGACGTACCTGCAGTTCATGGTGCTGCGCGGCCTCGGCGGCATCGGGTCGGCCATGTTCACCGTGTCGGCGATGACCTTGGTGCTCAACACGGTCTCGCCCAATCTGCGCGGCCGCGCGTCCGGCCTCTACATGGGTGGCTTCCTGTTGGGCGGGATGGCCGGCCCCGGCATCGGCGGCCTGCTGGCCGGCATCTCGCTGACGGCGCCGTTCTACTTCTACGCCGCGGCCCTGGTCGTCGCCGGCCTGATCGGCCTGGTCGTGCTGCGGTCGTCGGGCAAGCACAAGGAGGAGGCGAGCAGCGACGGGGTCCGGCCGTTCCGCGACGTGCTGCGTGACACCCGCTACCAGGCGGCCCTGGTAGCCGGGCTCGGGCAGGGGTGGAACTCCTTCGGCGTCCGGTCGGCACTGATCCCGATCGTGGTCGTCGACGTGCTGCACCACGAGCCGGCGTGGACCGGGTTGGCGTTCACCGTGTCGGCGGTGGTGCAGACGGTGATGTTGGCCCCGGCCGGCCGCTTCGTCGACACCGTCGGCCGCCGACCGGCGATGATCGCCTCGGGTCTGGTGTGTGCGGTCGGCATGGTCGGCGTCTCGCTGGCGGGCAACGTCTGGGTGCTGATCGTCGCGCTCTCGCTGTACGGCGTCGGCGCGGCCTTCCAGGGCACGGCCCCGGCCGCAGCGGTCGGCGATGCGGCCGGCGCACGCAGCGGCACCCCGGTGGCGGTGTTCTCGATGGTGACCGACCTCGGCGCCATCATCGGCCCGCTGGCCGCCGGCTGGATCGCCACCCAGGGCTCGTTCCCGTTGGGGTTCGGGGTCGGCGCGGTGATCCTGGTCCTCGGCTCGGCACTGGCGCTGCGGATGCCGCCCGGCGCGCCGCAGCACGACGATGCCCCCGGCGACCCGGAGCCCGCCTTCACCGAACCGGTGCTGACCGAGCCGGCCGAACCGCACCTGCCCGGCGAGCCGTGCGACGTGGGCGCCCCGCCCGACGACCCGGACGGCTTCCGCCCCTACCCCGTGGAGCGCCGATGACCGCCCGCCCGCTGACCGACCTGATCGACCCGACCTGGGCCCGCGCCCTGGCACCGGTCGCCGACACGGTCGCCGGACTCGGTGAGTTCCTGCGGGCCGAGAACGCGGCCGGACGCGGCTACCTGCCGGCCGGGGAGCACGTCCTGCGCGCGTTCACGCTGCCGCTGGACCGGGTCAAGGTGCTGATCGTCGGGCAGGACCCGTACCCGACACCGGGCCATCCGGTCGGGCTGTCCTTCTCGGTGGCGCCACAGGTGCGACCGATCCCACGCAGCCTGACCAACATCTACCGCGAGCTGCACGACGACCTCGGGGTGGCACCGGCGACCTCGGGAGACCTGACGCCGTGGTTCGAGCAGGGGGTGCTGCTGCTCAACCGGGTGCTGACCGTGCAGCCGGGACGGTCGGGATCCCATCGCGGCAAGGGATGGGAGCAGGTCACCCAGACCGCGATCGAGGCGTTGGTCGCCCGCGGCGGTCCGCTGGTCGCGATCCTGTGGGGTCGCGACGCCCAGTCGCTGACGCCGATGCTGGGGGAGGTTCCGTCGATCGCGTCGGCCCATCCGTCGCCGATGTCGGCGGACCGAGGCTTCTTCGGGTCCCGACCGTTCAGCCGAGCCAACGAGGCGCTGGTCGCCCAGGGCGCCGAGCCGGTCGACTGGTCGCTGGGCTGAGCGCAACCCATTGAGGACCGGTCGTACGACAACCCTGATTCATCGGTGATCGACATGGCTGCCCCAACCCCATGGCCAAGTCGGCGCGGGTCCGGAAGAATGGGGGCATGGCCACCCGAGGTTGGGTAGCCCGGATCAGGGACACGCTGGGCCACCCGAAGCAGCCGGACGACGAGTCCTGGCCGCCGCTCGGCCTCGATGACCTGGACACCGCGCTGACCGACATCATCGCCGAGACCGGCTCGACCGTGGTGCTCGCCCACCACGTCGCCGCCGCCGCGGCCCGAGGCGTGCCGGTGTCGTACGTGCAGCCATTCCCCGCGCCCGGTGCCGCCCGGATCGGCTTCGCCGACGGTGCCGTGATGATCGCGCACAGTCCGGTCGAGGGCGACCTCGGTCGGGTCGCGATTGGCACTCTTCACCCCCGACGGGTGCGGATCCTCGCCTGGCAGCCGCGGGCGGACCGGGTGTCGGTCCGGTTCGGCCTGCCGCGGGGCGAGGTGACCGTCGACCTGCTCGGATTCGACCAGGCCGACTGAGGCCACGTCTGCCACGAGTCCGGGCTGGTGTGCCGTGGAAGACTGGGGGCATGTTCCTGACCCGACGCAGCACCCGACTGGTCTCGGCCGAGGAGGCCCTCCCCGGCCGTGACACCCCGGTCCTGCAGCACCCCGTGTTCCACGAGATCTTCGGCACCCGACTCGACCAGCCGCCCGCCGGCACCGAGGTCGCCCACTTCGGGCTCGGCTGCTTCTGGGGCGAGGAGAAGATGTTCTGGCAGACCGAGGGCGTCAAGCTCACCGCGGTCGGCTACCAGGGCGGCCACACCCCGAACCCCACGTACGAAGAGGTCTGCTCGGGCCGTACCGGACACGTCGAGGTGGTGCGGGTGCACTTCGACCCGACCATGATCAGTTACGCCGACCTGCTGCAGCAGTTCTGGGAGGCCCACGATCCGACCCAGGGCATGGCTCAGGGCAACGACGTCGGCACCCAGTACCGTTCGGCGATCTACACCAGCAACGACGAGCAGGCCGCCGAGGCCGCGAGGTCCGCCGAGGTCGCGGCGAAGGCGTACGCGGCAGCCGGCTACTCCAAGATCACCACCGAGATCCGCCCGGCACCGGAGTTCTACTACGCCGAGGCGTACCACCAGCAGTATCTCGAGAAGAACCCGAACGGGTACTGCCCGATCCACGCCACCGGGGTGACCTGCCGGGCCTGAGGTCACGGCCACTGTGGCCAACCGGGCACAGCTCGACCACAATGATGAGACACGTCGTTGGGAAGAGGAGCAGCCATGACCGCACAGGTGCCGATCTCGAACCGTGTCAAGTCGCTGATCGAGGTCGACGGCTTGCAGTTCCGCGATCTCGACGGCGACGGACAGCTGACCCCGTACGAGGACTGGCGACTCTCGCCGGCCGACCGGGCCGCAGACCTCGTCTCCCGGATGAGTCCGGAGGAGAAGATCGGCCTGATGGTGATCAACTCCCGGACGATGGGGATCTCCCAGCACGACCCGTCACTCACCAGCCATGACGGGGCGCTCGACGAGCAGCACCACGCGGTGAAGATGGATCCTCACAACAGCGCCGGGGATCCGTACGAGGGCACCACCGAGCAGATCACCGAACTGCACATGCGGCACTTCATCATGCGCGAGACCCCCACCGGCTCACGGATCGCCACCTGGGTGAATGCGATGCAGGAGGTGGCCGAGGGCACCCGCTGGGGAGTGCCTGTGGTCGCCACCGCCAACTCGAAGAACGAGCTGGGTGGGTTCAAGATGGGTGCCCGCCCCGACGACCAGGACTTCACGCAGTGGCCCGGCACCCTGGGCCTTGCTGCCACCGGTGACGTCGCGCTGATCCGCGACTTCGCCGAGAAGTCACGGCAGGAGTGGCGCAGTTCCGGTCTGCGCAAGGGCTACATGTACATGGCCGACACGGTCACCGATCCGCGCTGGTTCCGTTCGTACGGCACCTTCGGCGAGGACCCCCAGCTCAACGCCGCCGCGATCACCGCGGTGGTCCACGGCTTCCAGGGCGAGGGCGGGTTGGGCCGTGACAGCGTCGCGCTGACCACCAAGCACTTCCCCGGCGGTGGCGCCCGGGAGAACGGGTTCGATCCGCACTACGCCGAGGGCCAGTTCAACGTGTACCCGACGCCCGGATCCTTCGAGGCCTACCACCTGCCGCCGTTCCAGGCCGCGATCGATGCCGGCACCTCCAGCGTGATGCCGTACTACGCGATGCCGTCGAAGGAGAAGTCGGCGACCCCGCAGGGCCGGCTGGTCGAGTTCGAGCCCGTCGGCTTCACCTACAACCGTGAGGTGTTGGCGCTGCTGCGGTCGATGGGCCACACCGGCTACATCAACTCCGACTCCGGGGTCCTCAACAAGATGGCCTGGGGCCTGGAGGACCTGTCGGTGCCCGAGCGGGCCGGTGCGGCGATCTCCGCCGGGACCGACATCCTCGCCGACACCAACGACGTGCACTCGATCCGAACCGCCTTCACGACCGGGCTGTTCTCGTCACAGCGGTTGGACCAGGCGGCGCAGCTGCTGCTGGTCGAGATGTTCGCGTTGGGGCTGTTCGACGATCCGTACGTCGACCCCGAGCACGCCGACACGGTGGTCGCCAACGCCGAGTTCGAGGCGGCCGCCGCAGAGGCCCACCGCCGATCGGTGGTGCTGGTGCGCAACGGCACCGGACCGGGCACGGGCGTACTGCCGTTGACGCCGGAATCCCTTGCCGGCAAGAAGGTCTACGTCGAACTGTTCGAGGCGGACCTGACGGTTGCGAAGCTCGACGACCTCCGTGACCGGATCGCCGCGGCCCACCCCGACATCGCGTTCACCACCGACCACGGCCTGGCCGACGTCGCGGTGGTCTTCGCGAATCCGTTCACCGGGGACTACTTCCGGTCGATGGGTCTGCTGGACCTCACGATCGATGAGCACTCCCATGTCAACCTGACCAAGATCAAGAAGATCCGCGAGAGCGTCGACACCCTCGTGGTCGGGCTCAACGTGGTGATGCCATGGCTGCCGGGGACGCTCGACGAGCTCGCCGACGCCGTGCTGGTCGGCTTCGACACCCGTACCGACGTGGTCTTCGACGCGGTGGTCGGCGGCTTCACCCCGACCGGGCGGCTGCCGCTCACGTTCCCGATCAACCAGGCCGCCATCGCCGTCGACGACCAGGGCAGGTGCGCCTCCCCCAACGACGTTCCCGGTTACGACAAGGAGAAGTACATGGACGGGCGCCCGTACGTGTACGTCGACGCCGCCGGCAACCGGTGGGAACGGGGCTTCGGGCTCACGAGCTGAGCCCTCCACGCACGTACGGCTTCAGCGCGAGTCCGGCGTTTCCGCGGTCTCCTTCGACTCGACCGCTTCGGACTCGTCCAGTTCGGCGTCGTCCGGCTCGGACTCGTCCACCTCGGGATCATCCGCGTCGGTGGCCCCGGCGTCCGCCTCGGCGTCGACTTCCGGGCCGCGGCCGGGGACGTACGGTCTGGGTTCGACGCCGGTCCTGCGGGACCGGATCAACAGGATGACGACGCCGACGGCGATGCCGAGGATCGCCGACCACACGTTGGTCCGCAGGCCGAAGATCACCTCGCTCGGATCGATCCGGATGTTCTCCCAGACGACGCGGCCGGCGCCGTACCAGATCAGGTAGGACGCGAACAGCCGTCCCCAGTGGAACCAGGTGAACCGGCCCAGCCACACCAGCACCAGCACCCCGAGGCCGTTCCACAACACCTCGTACAGGAAGGTCGGGTGGAAGAGCGTGTCGGGCGGGAGTCCGTCGGGGAAGGAGGGGTTGTCGGGGTCGATCTCCAGGCCCCACGGCAGGGTCGTCGGCCCACCGAACAGTTCCTGGTTGAACCAGTTGCCGAACCGGCCGCAGGCCTGCGCCAACAACATCCCCGGCGCCAACGCGTCGGCGAACACCCACAGCCGCAGGCCGGCGTTCCGGCAGCCGATCCAGGCGCCGAGGGCACCGCCGATCAGCCCACCGTAGATGGCGATGCCGCCCTCCCAGATCGCCCACACCGACCCGGGCTCGAAGGGGTTCCACGGGTTGGAGCCGGGCCCGAAGTAGTAGCTGGGATGGGTGAGGACGTGGAAGATCCGGGACCCGACGATGCCCAGCGGTACGGCCAGGATCACGATGTCGATCACCAGCCACTTCTCCACGCCCCGGGCGACCAGCCGCCGGTTCGTCAGCAGCATCGCCAGCACGATCCCGGTGAGGATGCACAAGGCGTAGAAGTGAATCTCGATCGGTCCGAAGTGGAACGAACTCACCGGCGGACTGGGAATGCTCATCACCACGTCACCCGGCACGGCACCACCCTAACCCGGGAACCCGCGTCGTACGACGGTGGCGTGAGCGTTCGTCCGCCGACTGGTCAGATGTCCCCGCCGAAGGTGTCGCACGCGTTCGGGTCACCGGTCTCGAGACCGGTCATCAGCCACCGCTGCCGCTGCTCCGACGACCCGTGGGTCCACCCCTCCGGATTCACCCCACCACCGGACTGGCGTTGGATGTAGTCGTCGCCCACCGAGATGGCCGCGTTCTGGGCCCGCTGCACGTCCTCGTGGGTGATCTCGCTGATCAGCCCGTCCGGCTGCGCCATCGCCCAGGCGAACCAGGTGCCGGCGAAGCAGTCGGCCTGCAGCTCGAGCCGGACCGCCCCCGACTCGGGCCCGGTCTGCTGCCCTTGGCGTTGCACCTCGCCCATGGTCCCGACCAGGTTCTGCACGTGGTGGCCGAACTCGTGGGCGATGACGTACGCCTCGGCCGCGTCCCCACCCTCGGCACCGAGCTGGGCGAACAGCTTGTCGAGGAACTCGATGTCGATGTAGACCTGCTGGTCGGCCGGACAGTAGAACGGTCCCACCTCCGACCCCGCCTGGCCGCAGGCGGTGCTGATCGACTGCGAGAACACCACCATCTTGGTCATCTGGTAGCCCTCGAGGTTCTCCGACCAGTACTCCTGGATGGAGTTGGTGTAGGCGACGAAGCGACAGTTGCGATCGCGCTCGATGTCCTCGACGGTCCGGCAGTTCTGCAGCGTCTGCTCCCCGCCGGGCGGCTGGCCGGGCTGCTCACCGCCGCCACCCAGCAGGATGTCGGGATTGAACCCGAGCAGCAGGGCCAGGATGACCACGATGATGCCGGCGCCGCCGCCGACGGCGATGCCGCCGGTCCGGCGTCGACCACCGCCGCCGCTCACCTGCGACGGGTCAAGTTTTGAGCCCTCGTTGTACCGCATGTACCCACCCCGCCAGCCAGTCGATCCAGCGTCACGACACGGCGGCTGCCGTGTGGCAGCAGCCTACTGAGAAATGGACGACCGGTGGTGCTGCCGGGCTGATTGGGGTCGGCCTGCGACCAAGCCCCCGGAACCCGTCAGCGTCGGAAGTACGACAGGATCCGCAGGATCTCCACGTACAGCCACACCATGGTGACGGTCAGCCCGAAGGCGGCTCGCCACGACTCCTTGGCCGGGGCACCGATCCGGATGCCGTTCTCGATGTGCTGGAAGTCGAGGAACAGGTTGAGCACGCACAGCACGACGGCGATGGCCGAGACGATGATCGCGAGCGGGCTGACCGGTCCGGTCACCCCGGCGCGCAGGCCGAGGTTGATGCCGAACATGGCGAGCCCGAAGTTCAGCAGCATGGCGCCGGCGAAGGCGATCGTGCCGACCATCGCGACCTTGGCGAGCATGCCCTTCACGCGGACGTTCAGGAACTTGTACGCCGCCAGGGTGATGCCGGCGGCGACGAAGGTGGCGAGCACCGCCGAGGGGACGATGCCGGCGTAGAACGACTCGAAGTACTTCGAGATCATGCCGATGAAGACGCCCTCGATCAGGGCGAACGCCCCGGCCAGCACGGGCGACATGACGCGGCGCAGCACCACGACCATCGAGACGACGAAGCCGACCAGGCCGGAGCCGATCATCGCCGGCAGCATCAGGCTGTCGGGGATCAGCACCCACGCGGCCGCCGCCGAGATGACCAGCAGGCCGATCAGGATGGCTGACTTGGTCACCACGTCGTCGAGGGTCATCCGACCCTCGGGCTTGGCCGGCGGGGTCGGTGCGCCGGGCAGCGGGTACCCGTGCTGGTCGTACGCGGTCTGGGGCTGTCCGGGCGTGAACGCGTCCTGGCGGGACAGGACCGGGTTCGAACTACGCAGCATCGCATTCCTCCTGGGTGTGGTGCTCCCCCCAATGGTACGTGTCCGGGCCACCCGGACCTTCCCCCGTACGGGACGAGTCAGGGTCGGGTGGGGGTCAGACCTTGTCGGTGCAGTAGGTGTCGATCTCGGCGATGTCGATGTCGACGGCGACGAAGGTGTGGTGCGCGATCGACGACACCCCCTCCAGGCCCCTCGCCATGCGGGTGCCGATCCCGACCTGGGCCTTGCCGATCTTCTCCTGCGCCGCGGTCTCGGCCTCCAGGTCACCCTTGCCGACGGCTGCCCCGTACTCCTCGTAGCCGACCCGCATCGCCGCGATCTGGTCCTGCCGTACCTTCACCAGTGGCGCGAAGATCGTCGACGCGGCGGCCGCCGTCACCGCCTCCTCGCACGCGGCGACCTGGGCATCGAACCACGCACGGTCGGCGTCGCCCGGTGGCTGGGTCGGCAGCGAGGCGTCGAAGGTCTCGCACGCCTTCACCATGGTCGAGACGGCCGCGTAGTTGTCGACGAAGTCGTTCACCATCGGCGCGAGTTCCTCGTCCCGGGTCGTCACCAGCCGTTGGTGGAGCCGCTCCATCTCGGGGTCCTTCATGGCGCGCACGTCACCGTACGCGTCGACCGCGTCGGAGAACGCCTTCAGCTGGTCCCGCTGTGCCTGCCCGGCGGCCTCGATCTGTTCCGGCGTCGGGTCGGTCGACAGGTCGAGCATCTGCGACTGCCGGTTGACCAGCGGCTCCAGTGCCAGCGTCAGACCCTCCAGGTCGCCCTGGGCGACGCGATAGTCGGCCGCGTTCACCGGCCGGAGGTTCGCGTACGCGACGAGCCCGCCGACCGCGAGCAGGACCAGGGCAACGATGGACGCCACCACGATCAGTACGACCTTCAACGGTGAGCGCTTCGACGGCGAGCTGGGCTTGGCATCGGACATGTTCAGGACTCCTCTGCTGGGGGCGAGGCGAGTCTGCCAGATCTCGGCGACCGGGCAGGCGCGTCCTCCACAGCACGGGTGCCCCCGGTGGGACTCGAACCCACAACCCGGCGGTTTTAAGCCGCCTGCCTCTACCGATTGGGCCACAGGGGCGCACGCGCGATCGTACGGCAACCGCACGACCGAAAGGCGTGCGTACGGATCCACGCTCCTCGAGCCTGTCGAGAGGCTCCGACGATCACTCCCCTCGAGCATGGCGAGAGACACTGACCCCACATTTCGACCGTACGTACGATTCTTGTCAGTGGCGACCTCTAGTGTTCGGGACATGGCAACCACGACACCCACCACGCAGGCAGGCCCGGTCTTCG
This sequence comes from Carbonicoccus niuqiaonis, assembly GCF_050157065.1. Classification (GTDB taxonomy): domain Bacteria; phylum Actinomycetota; class Actinomycetes; order Propionibacteriales; family Propionibacteriaceae; genus Avipropionibacterium. The sequence continues at coordinate 1,035,760 of NZ_CP189573.1, read as the reverse complement.
CGATGACCGGCCGCACGCCCGCCGGGTTGTCGACCCGCGAGCTCGCCAGGTCGGTCCGGGACATGCAGACCATGCGGGACCAGGCCGAGATCGCGGTGTGGCAGTCCGCCCTGGAGTGGGCCGCCCGCCACGCCGAACCATCCGGCGGCGACATCGACCTGGCCGTCCCCGTCGCCGGACCGGGCACACCCCACGTCCAGGAGCCCGCGATCGCCGAGTTCGGCAGCCTGCTCGGCTCCACCACCGGCTGGGCCCACCAGCTGATCGGCACCGTCACCGAGCTCGCCCATCGACTCCCCCGGACCTGGGCGTTGGTCGTCGGCGGCCAGATCCCACCGCACCGTGCCCGGATGCTGGTCGACCACACCACCACCCTCGATGCAGCGGCCGCCGCGTACGTCGACGCCCAGTTCGCCGCCGTCACCGGCCGAGCCGGCCGACGCGCCGTCGAACGCCTCGCCGCCCAGGCCCGCCTCCGGCACGAGCCCGACACCACCGACGCCGACACCGGCGACAGCGCAGACACCGACAGCCGGTACGTGTCGGTCGACAGCGGCACCCCCACCCCGCGGGGCACCTGCCACCTCGACGCCGAACTCGACCTCGTCGATGCCCTCGACCTCGAGGGCGCCATCGCCGACATCGCCCGGGCCCTCACCGACTGGGGCAGCGACGACCCGCTCGACGTCCGCCGCTCAATGGCCCTCGGCATCCTCAGCCGTCGCCAGGACACCCTCCCGACGGGTCCGGACGCCGACCCCTCGACCGGCTCGGGGAACGACGACCCACACTCGGGGGACGACGACCCACGCTCGGGGGACGACGCCCCACGCTCGGGGGACGACGACCGACGCTCGTCGAGCTCGTCGAGACGCCCCGCCAGCTGGGCCGACCTCGCCCCCTACCTGCGACGCCGCACCCTCGTGCTCTACGCACACCTGTCCGCCGACGCCCTCACCACCAACGGCGGGGTCGCGGTCGGTGAGCTCGGCAACCTCCGCACCCCCGTCACCGCCGACCAGGTCCAGGCCTGGTGCGGCGCCCCGGCCACCCACATCTCCGTCCGGCCCGTGATCGACCTCAACGAGACCACCACCTCCGACGGTCACCAGGTCCCCGACAAGATCCGCGAGATCGTCGCCCTCCGCGACCGCACCTGCGTCTTCCCCGTGGTGCGACCGACCGGCCCACCCCGTCGCCCTGCGCGAGAACGGTGACGGCACCCCACGCTGGACCACCGACATCGACCACATCCAGCCGTACGATCCCGGGGATCCTGCGCGCGGACCGACCCGTACGAGCAACCTGGCACCCCTGTGCCGACGCCACCACCGGTTGAAGACCCACAGCCGATGGCGCTACAGCATGACCTGGCCCGGCACCTACGACTGGACCAGCCCCAACAACCACACCTACCGCCGGGACCGCCACGGCACCACGGCCCTCGACCGACCACCCGACACCAGCTGAGCTGCTTCGGACTCCATTGCGTGCCGACGTACGCGTACGCTCAGGTGTGAGCCGCGTCGACCAAGGGAGGTCGTGATGCCGTCGTCGGTGCGAACCCGGACGACCAGCCGGTCGCGTCCACCCAGAAGTGTGGCGATCGGCGTGGCCATGTTCCTGGCCGTGATCACGTCCTGCACCACTGGCGCACCGGAGCACCCCTCCGAGCCGACGCTGCCGGCCCCCGTCCCGTCGATCACGGGGGCGGTCATGCTGGGCTGCTCGGACACCGTGTCGCTCTCCGCACGCGACCACGAGACACCGCAGCTCACCGTCAGCCAGGTCGTCTTCACCATGATCGACGCGGCCGGCCATGGCGATGCCTACGCCACCACGGGATCCCCGCCGGTCAAGGACACCCAGCGGTTCGGCTACTTCGCGAAGACGCCGATCCTCCTGCCGGCCGAGGCCGACTGGGTCACGATCGAGGTCGTCCGGACCGGTGGCACCGAGGCGTGGACGGCGTGGGTGCCTGCCGCGGTGTGGACCACGGGCTCCGAGGGATCGTGGCGCCTGGACGACTACGCCGGCGATGCCCTGGTCATCACGCTGGACCGATGCCGCTCCACACTCGGCACGCGCGGCCTGTTGGGTGGGTTGGTGATGGACCGGACCGGATGCTTCGACGTGGTGGTGCGTACGAGTACACATCCACGAGGTGAGCGCCGCACGGTCTCCTACGGCGAAGATGGCTGTCCTGGGACGTGAGGCTCCGAGCGCCACGACACCCGCGACGAACCACCCCACACCACCTGCCCCCCCCGACAAGCTCAGGGGCGCGCCCGGGCTCAGCCCGGTCCGGGCAACTGTCCGGCTGCCACGCCGTCGCGGAAGGCGGCGAGCCACGTGTCGGCGAGCACCCGATGCCCCACCTCGGTCGGGTGCACCCCGTCGTGGGCCAACTCGACCGGCTGGTGCCCCTGCCCGAGTGCGTCGGCGAGCGCGACCTCCAGGTCGACCACGGTGCAGCCGAACTCGGCCGCCAACTGACGGATCGCCGCCACCTTCGGGTCCAGGTCCTCGTGGTAGCTCGCGAGTTGCTCGTTGACGTCCAGGATGAACGGGATCATCACCATCGTCGGCCGGGGCGCGATCCGCTCCAACAGGCCCCGGTAGCCGGCGGCGAAGTCCTCGGTCGTGGTCGGCCGGTCGGCGGTGTAGCGGTGCCAGGTGTCGTTGACGCCGACGTACAGGCTCACCAGATCCGGCTCATGGGCCAGGCAGTCCTCCTCCAACCGGCTCGCGATGTCGGGGACCCGATTGCCGCTGATGCCGGTGTTGATCACCGTCACCGATTCGGCCAGCTCGGCGCGGAGCAGCCGGACGTAACCTCGGCCGAGTTGGTCGGGATCGTCCCGCCGCCCGCAGTCGGTGATCGAGTCGCCGATGAAGACCACCGTTGACAGGGGCTGTCCGGGCTCGACCGGCGGGCCGGGCGTGTGGGGCGCTGCAGAAGTCATGGCCGAAACGCTAACGCTGCGGCGGATCGTTCAGCTCGGCATCTCGCCGGGCTCGAGGTAGACCTTGCGCTGGTGCACCGCGTGTGCCCCCGCGACCCTGTCCAGAAACAGTTTGCCGGCACAGTGGTCGATCTCGTGTTGCAGGGCGCGGGCCTCGAAGGCGTCGGTGATCAACTCGACCACCTCACCGCTGCCGGGCAGTTCACCGCGGACGGTGATCCGGGTGGCACGCTTCACGTCACCGGTCAGGTCCGGCACCGACATGCACCCCTCCCGCCCCTTCTCGTTGCGCGACGAACTGATCACCTCGGCGTTGACCAGCACCACCAGACCGTGCTTCGTACGAGCCTTGGGGTGCTCACTGACGTCGACACAGAAGGCCCGCGCAGCGACACCGACCTGCTGGGCGGCAAGCCCGACACAGCCGGGCGAGACGCGCATGGTGGCGATCAGGTCGGCGCACAACTGGACGATCTCGGGATCGGTGGGATCGGACCGGTCCGCGGCCACCGACAGCACGTGCTCGGGAGCGGTGAGGACGGGCAGCACGTTGCCGTCCGGCAACTCCGGGGCGTACGAGGTGGTCGCCGCCGGATCGCCCTGCTCAGAGTTCGTCATCGACGATGGGCTCGACCGAGACGTCCACCCCGAGCTGGGCCGCGACCGGTGTCAGCGCGGCGGTCAGCTGGTCGACCCCGGTCGGGGCGGCCAGATCGACCTCGGCGGTGAGGACGTACAGGTTGCCGACCAGCTTGGTCGACAGGTCGATCACGTTGCCGCCGTGCTCGGCCAGCACACCGGCCATCTCGGCGACGATGCCGAGCCGATCGGCGCCGTGCACGCTGACCAGTACCGACTGCACCGGTCCGCCGCCCACCTGCTCGGCCGGCGGCACGGGGCGTACGGTCACCTCCAGCGAGCCGTCCACCAGCGGGGTGAGCGCCTGCTCGACGGTGGTCACGTCAGCCTCGCCGGCGCAGATCAGGGTCATCGCGAAGTGACCCCGCAGCAGCGTCATCGAACTGTCCTCGAGGTTCATTCCCAACCCCGCCAACAGTTCTGCGGTACGGGCGATGATGCCGGGTCGGTCCTGGCCGACGACGGTCACTGCTAGCTCTGGCACGGGTGCGATCATACTCAGCCGAGATCGGCCAGCCGTAGCGCGATCCCGTCGAGGATGTCGGACTCGGAGACCCGCAGCTCCCGCCCGGTCCGTCGAGCCACCCGGTTGGTGATCAACGCGCCGGCGGCGATCACGTCGGCCCGCTGCGGTGGCAACGTCGGGATCGCCGCCCGGGCGGCGGCATCCATCGCGGCCAGGCGGGCGGTCCACGCAGCGATGTCGCCCCCGGTCAACGTCGAGCCGTGCACCAGCGCGCGGTCGTACGCGGGCAACTGTTGGTGGATCGCCGACAACGTGGTCACCGTGCCCGCGACACCGACCCAGGTGTCGATCTGGTCGAAGGTGATGCCGGTGCTGTCGAGTTGCTCATCGATCAGCGTGGTCGCCGCGTTGAGCTGGTCCGGCGTCGGCGGATCGTCGTGCAGGAAGCGTTCGGTGAGCCGGACCGAACCGATGTCGAGGCTCACCGCCGTCTCGATCCGATCCCCCTCGCCGAGGACGAACTCGGTCGAGCCGCCCCCGATGTCCATCACCAGACATCTCGACGAGCTCGACGGGCGTGAGGTGCCGCTCGACGCGCGTGGGATGTCCAGGTCTCCGGTGGCGCCGAGGTAGGACAGGGTCGCCTCCTCGTCGCCGGTGATCACCTCGGGCGTCACGCCCAACCGATCCGTCACACCGGTGAAGAACTCGGCCCGGTTGCCGGCGTCGCGGGCGGCCGAGGTCGCGACCATCCGGATCCGTGAAACGTCGAGCTCGGTGATCAACGCCGCGTACTCCTCGACCGCGGCCATGGTCCGGGCGAGGGCGTCGGGGTGGAACCGGCCGGTCGCGTCGACACCTTGGCCGAGCCGGACGTAGCGCAGGGTGCGGGTCAGCTCGACGAGCCGGCCGGCGTTCTCACTTTGCTCGGGCGTCCGGGCCACCAGCAACCGGATGGTGTTGGTGCCGCAGTCGATCGCGGCGACCCTCATGCCTCGGCCACGCCCTCGGGACCGTCCCGATCCTCGGAATCGTCGGCCAGGCAGGGGTGGGTCCAGAACTCCCCCAGCGCGGCCAGCACTTCGTCGCCCAACACGTTCACCCCGGGACCGGCGGCGAGCGCATGGCCGGCGAGCACGTGCAGGCACTTCACCCGGTCCGGCATGCCGCCGGCGGAGATGCCGTCGATCTCGGGCACCTCGCCCAGCTTGGCGCGGTCGGCGAGGTAGGCCTGATGGGCCGCCCGATACCGGGCGGCCAGGTCGGCGTCGACACCCAACCGGTCGGTCATCTCGGCCATCACGCCCTGCGACTCCAGGGTGGAACAGCCGGCGACCGCACGCGGGCAGGTCAGGTAGTACGTCGTCGGGAACGGGGTGCCGTCGGGCAGCCGCGGCTCGGTGACGACCACACCGGGCTTTCCGCACGGGCAGCGCCAGCCGACGTCCGCCGTACCACGGGGTGGCCGGCCCAACTGGGCCGTGACGACGTCCTGGTCGGCCGGGGACAGTCCGGGATGCTCACTCATCGACGGTGCCCACTCATCGGGGGGCCGACGTCGAGGACGGTGCCTCACTCGGCCCGACGGTCCGCGGTGGCGGCGGGGGGGTGGGTTCGGCGCCGGGTTGGTTCGCCTCGGGCTGGTCGGCCGCACGCATCGACCCGTTCATCTTCTGCCACCACGCGGAGCGCTCCTGCGGAGCCGTCGTCTCGATCTCGGCTCCCGGCACGATCGGCTTGCCGTCGGGCCCGACGACGCGGTAGCCCACCTCACCGGGCATCGCCCACCCGAGCCGCTCCCGCGCCTGGGCCCGCACGTACGCCGGGTCGTGCCAGCGCTGCAGCTCCGCCTCGAGGTCGCTGATGTGCTGTTCCCGTTGGGAGATCTCGTGTTCGGTCGCGGCCAACTCACGACGCTGGTCGAAGTAGACCCGCAGGCTGGAGGCGTACGACATCGTCAACAGCAGCACCACCACGCCGAGCGCGATCGCCCGGGTCGTCACCCCGGAACGTCGGCGGGCGGTCGCCAGCTCGTGGCTGGTGACCTCGTCGGTGCCGTCGTCCTGGGGCTCGACGTCGTTGGCCTCGGCAGACTTCGCCTCGGCCGCGGTCGCCTTCGCGGCGGTGGCCTTGCGGGCCGCCGCGTCGGCACCGGTGCTGGACCGGGGCCGCCGCGTACGGTCCCGACGTCCGGGACCAGCTGTGGGCCGGGGCGTACGACCCGGCTTCCGCTCCGCCATCAGGCCTGCTTGTACCTCGGGAAGGCCGAGGCCCCCGCGTACGTGGCGGCCTCGTCGAGGTTCTCCTCGATCCGCAACAGCTGGTTGTACTTGGCGACGCGCTCGGAGCGGGCCGGGGCACCGGTCTTGATCTGGCCACAGTTGGTCGCGACGGCCAGGTCGGCGATCGTGACGTCCTCGGTCTCCCCGGAACGGTGGCTCATCATGCAGCGGAACGTGTTGCGGTGCGCCAGCTCGACCGCGTCCAGGGTCTCGGTCAGCGAGCCGATCTGGTTCACCTTCACCAGCAACGCGTTGGCCGCCTTCTCGTCGATGCCGCGACGCAGCCGCTCCACGTTGGTGACGAACAGGTCGTCACCGACGATCTGCAGCTTGTCGCCCAACTTCTCCGTCATCGCCGACCAGCCGGCCCAGTCGTCCTCGCTCAGCGGGTCCTCGATGGACACGATCGGGAAGTCGGTCGCCCACTGGGCGTAGGTCTCGACCAGCTCGTCACTCGACAACTGCTTGCCGTCGAAGCCGTACGACCCGTTCTCGTGGAACTCGGTGGCCGCCACGTCGAGCGCCAGCACGATGTCGGTGCCGAGCTTCAGCCCGGCCTTCTCCACCGCCTCGGCGATCAGCTCCAGGGCGGCAGCGTTCTTCGGCAGGTTGGGGGCGAAGCCGCCCTCGTCGCCGAGCCCGGTCGACATGCCGTTCGCCTTCAGCACACCCTTCAGGGCGTGGTAGACCCCGACACCCTGCATCAGGGCCTCGCGGTAGGTGGCGGCACCGATCGGGGCGATCATGAACTCCTGTACGTCGACGTCGGAGTCGGCGTGGGCCCCACCGTTGAGGATGTTCATCATCGGCACCGGCAGCGTGGCCGCGTTCGGCCCACCCAGGTAGGCGTACAGCGGCTGGTCGAGCGAGTCGGCGGCCGCCCGGGCGACCGCGAGCGAGACGCCGAGGACGGCGTTCGCGCCGAAGTTCGCCTTGTTGTCGGTGCCGTCGAGCTCGATCATCGCCTTGTCGATGAGTCGCTGTTCGGTCGCGTCGTAGCCGAGGATCTCAGGGCCGAGTTGATCAAGGACGGCCATCACGGCCTTCTGCACACCCTTGCCGCCGTAGCGAGCCTTGTCACCGTCACGCAGCTCGACGGCCTCGAAGGCTCCGGTCGAGGCGCCGGACGGGACGGCCGCACGGCCCATGGCGCCGTCGGCGAGTTCGACCTCGACCTCGACGGTCGGGTTTCCTCGGGAATCGAGGATCTCGCGGGCACCAACGAATTCGATCTCGGCCACGGTCATGCCTTTCAACGTCGGGAAGTGACCCCGGGCGGCAGGGCCGTACCCCAGCCTAACCGGCCGACCGGGGCCGATTGCGGACCAGTGACGGCGTGGTCCGGGACACCACCGACCGGGCACGTTTCTGCGCGAGGCCACCAACTCATTGCGGTGGGTGAGGTGTCCGGGGCAGGGTGAGGGGTATGGATGACGCACCGACGGGCAGGCTCAGCGGCGACCAGATCGTCGAGCTCGGAATCCCCGACTGGCGCTCGATGCACGAGACCCTGCAGGCACGGTTCCGGCCGTCCGACTTCGCGGCCGGTCTCGAGTTCGTGAACGCGATCGGAGCGGTGGCCGAGGAGCTGGACCACCATCCCGACATCGACCTGCGGTACGGCCTGGTGAACATCCGGCTGGTGTCGCACGACGTGCACGCCAAGACCCAGCGTGACGTCGACCTGGCGCGGCGGATCAGTGAGCTGGCCGCCGAACGCGGCATCCGGGCCGATCCGGGCGTGGTGAGCCGGGTCGAGATCGGGCTGGACACCTGGGACGCCGACGAGATCCGCCCGTTCTGGCAGGCGGTGCTGGGGTTGTCGCGTCACCCGCGCTTCACCAGCGACCTGATCGACCCCGAGGGGGACCTGCCCACGATCTGGTTCCAGACCTGCGAACCGCACGAGGTGCCCCAGCAGCGGTTCCACCTCGACATCCGGGTGCCGCCGGAGGTCGCCAAGCAGCGGATCGCCGACGCCCTGGCCGCCGGTGGCGTGCTCGCCTCCGATGCCGATGTGCCCTGGTTCACCGTGTTGGCCGATCCGCAGGGCAACAAGGTCTGCGTCTGCACCCACGTCGGCCGCAGCGACTGACCGACCGGTTCATTGCACCTGGCCGGCCGGAGGCTCCCCCTGCTCGACGTGGTGGCGCACCATGGCGACGAACAGGTCGATCGCGTCGTCGGAGGCGGCCCGGTCACCGTCGATCAACATCTCGTACATCAGCCCGCGGCCGACCGCGACGGTCAGTCGGGCCAGCCGTACCGCCTCCGCCCGGTCACCGGTGACCGTCTCGTACGCGTCGGCGAAGGCGGTCTCGGTGCGGGTCACCAGGACCGTGCCGAGGCGTTCGGCGTGCGGCAGCGCGTACATGGCGTGACTGGACAGCTCGAAGTACAACGCACCGTACGTGCGCGCCCGGTCGGCGACCAGCTGCCAGTTGCGACGACCGGCCGTCATCGGGTCGGCCTCGTCGGCGAACAACTCGCGCAGCGCGACGGTGTCGTGGTCCACCATCGCCTCGACCACCGCGACCAGCAGGTCGGTCCGCGAACCGAAGTGGTGGTGCAGCATGCGCTGGCTGGTGCCGATCCGGGCCGCCAGACTGCGCAGACTCGTGTCGCGGACCCCGTGTTCGGCGTAGTGATCGATCACGCGCGCCAACAGCTTCGCCCGGGGGTCACTCACACCGCGGCCAACCGCGCGAACACCTCGGCCTCGGTGTCCACCATCACCTGGGCCCGCTTGGCGACCACGGCGCGGAACAGCCGGCCCAGCGGCCCGGACCATTCGACGGTGAGGTCGAGCCGCGAACCGGTCCCGTCCGCGACCACGGTGTGGCCCGCGGTGGCGACCATGCCAGCACCCCGGGCCTGCCAGACGAACCGGCGCCCCGGGTCCAACTCAGTGACCTCGTAGACCGCGGCCGGGATGCCGGGTTGGACCACCTCGTACCGGGAGCCGACCGCCATCGGCCGGGGTCCTGCGACATGACGCACCGAGGTGACGGTCGGCAGCCGGTCACCCCACGCCTCCACGTCACTGGCGATGTCGAACAGTTCCGCCGGGTCGGCCGCGGATGATGCCGTCGCACTGATCATGTATCAAACGATACATCTCGTGGTCGGGTGCCGTCGCCGCTCCTCGACACCAGGGGGTCAGCGGTCCCGGCGACGGCCACGCACGGCGTGGGCGAGGTTGACCGCGACGATGCCGGCCCAGGCGACCGCGATGCCGAGCAGGCCGGGCTCGACGTTGGTGGCGGCGATGGCCGTCAACGGAATGCCGGTACCCAGCGACACGATGCCCAGGACGAACTGGTGCTGCTGGTGCAGCTTGGCCATGTCAGCGGACTCGGCGGGCGTTACGTCGCGACCGCTGTCAGGCCGCCGCGTCGGCGCGGCGGTGTCACCGTGCAACTCGACCTGATCGGCCCGCTGGTAGGGGTACTCGCCCCGCTTGACCAGGTCGTCGTCGGTGGGCTCGAGCCACGGCTCCCCGGCAGGCTGTTGGGTCATGCGGCAAATTCTACGTCGCCGGAGTCACGTCGCCGGTGTCACGTCGCCGCCGTACGGGCTCCTCGGCCTTCGTGGTCGGTCACCGTGGTCTCGAGGTCTCGTACGACGTCGCGCAGCGCCTGCTCGGGGTCGAGGTCGGACGCCTTGGCCCGCGCCAGCAGCCCGAGCAGGCCCGTCCGCAGCTCGGGCTCGGAGATCGGTTCGTCCGGCAGGTCGAGCTCGACGCCACGGGAGGCTGCCCGGGAGATGATCTTGGCCCCACGCGCCATCGCCGACATGCCCGTCGGGATGCCCTCCAGCACCGAGCGCCGGCCCTTCTCGGCGGCCTTGCGCTGCTCCCAGGTGGCGTCCAGATCGGTGGGCACCTCGCCGTCGGCGAAGACGTACGGATGCCGCCTGATCAACTTGTCGGCCACCCCGGTGGCCACGTCGTCCAGGCTGAACGCCTCGCGTTCCTCGGCGATCGTGGCGTGGAACACCACCTGCAACAGCAGGTCGCCCAACTCCTCCACCAGATGGGTGTCGTCCCCGGCCTCGAGCGCCTCGACGGTCTCGTACGTCTCCTCGATCAGGTACGTGACGAGGCTGCGATGGGTCTGCTGGGCGTCCCAAGGGCACTCCCGACGCAACCGGTGCATCACCGCGACGAGCCGTGGCAGGGCTGCCTCGCCGACGACTGCCTCGCTGACGGCCGTCGCGGGCGGATCAGGCTCGGTCACGGTTACGCGTTCAGCCGCCGGTGCCCTGCTGCTGCTCGGCCTGACCGGCCGGCTCCGACAGCGAGGTCTCGCTCGACACCGTCCACGACCCGTCGACCGCGACCCACGCGCCGTAGCGGGGGTTGACCTCGACCTGGGCACCGTTGAGCGCGTTCGTCCACAGCTCCGGGTCCTGCTGGTCGGCCTTCTGCTTGATCACCGACGCCTCGGCGACACCGTCCAGCACCGCCTGCGCCGCCGGGTCCTCGACGCTGCCGACCTGCTGCTGCATCACCGCCAGCTCGTCGTCGGTGACCTCGATGTCGTGCGCCTCGGCCAGGTCACGGGCGATCTGGGTCACCACGATCAGGCTGATCACCTGACTGCGGACCTCGTCGTTGGCCTGCCCGCCCAACGATGCCTCGACGCCCGGCAGGATCTCGTCGAATTCCTGGACGGTCAGCACCGGCGAGCCGTTGAGGTAGGCGACGACCGAGTTGGAGGTGCAGCCGGCCAACAGGGCCACCGAGCCGAGCAGCGCCACGAACAGGGCGGCCATCACCGCGCGGGGGCGGCGGCGTCGGGTGGGTCGGGTGGGCTGGTTCGTCGAGGTCACGTGTCGTCTCTCCTGGGTCGGGCTCGTCGGCGATCCTACGTCACGAGGCAGCGGGCACGGGTGGAGCGTCGAACACGGCTGCGATCAGCTCGGCACACCAGGTGAGCAGGTCACGGTCGACCAGCGGCGGGCCACCGATGGTGCCCGACTTGGGTCGGGGCACCAGGACGAACCCGGCCTGTTCCTTCACCACGCTGCCGGGGTAGAGCCGCTTCAGCCGCAGTTGGCGCGACTCCGGCAGCGCGGCCGGTGCGAACCGGATGCTGTTGCCCTGGGTGACGACCTCGGTGAGACCGGCCGCGCGGACCGCGATCCGCAGCCTGGCGACCGCGAGCAGCGTCTCCACCACCGGCGGCGGGTCGCCGTACCGATCGGTCAGCTCGGCGGCCACCTCCACCAGGTCGGACTCGGTCCGTACCTCCGCGAGTCGCTTGTACATCTCCAACCGCAACCGCTCCGACTCGACGTAGTCGCCGGGCAGGTGGGCGTCGACCGGCAGCTCGAGGCGGACCTCCGGCTCCGGCTCGACCGCGTCACCGCGGAACTCGGCGACCGCCTCCCCCACCAGCCGGACGTACAGGTCGAAGCCGACGTCGGCGATGTGACCGGACTGCTCACCGCCGAGCAGGTTGCCGGCACCACGGATCTCCAGGTCCTTCATCGCGATCGCCATGCCGGCACCGAGCTCGGAGTGGGCGGCGATCGTCGACAGTCGATCATGGGCGGTCTCGGTGAGCGGCTTGTCCGGCGGGTAGAAGAAGTAGGCGTACCCGCGTTCCCGGCCGCGACCCACCCGACCGCGCAGCTGGTGCAGCTGGGACAGCCCGAGCAGGTCGGCCCGCTCGATGATCAACGTGTTGGCGCTGGAGATGTCCAGGCCCGCCTCGACGATCGTGGTCGACACCAGCACGTCGGTGCGACGTTCCCAGAAGTCGACCATCACCTGCTCCAGCTGGTGTTCGTTCATCTTGCCGTGCGCGGTGGCGACCCGGGCCTCGGGCACCAACTCACCCAGTCGGCGGGCCACCTTGTCGATCGACTGCACCCGGTTGTGCACGAAGAAGACCTGCCCCTCGCGCAACAGCTCGCGACGGATCGCGGCGACCACCTGCGCCTCGTCGTACGCACCGGCGAAGGTCAGCACCGGGTGCCGTTCCTCCGGCGGGGTGGCGATCGTCGACATCTCCCGGATGCCGGTGATCGCCATCTCCAGGGTCCGCGGGATCGGGGTGGCCGACATGGCGAGCACGTCGACGTGGGTCCGCAGTCGTTTCAGCGACTCCTTGTGCTCGACGCCGAAGCGCTGCTCCTCGTCGATGATCACCATTCCCAGGTCCTTGAACTGGACCTCCGAACCGAACAGCCGGTGGGTGCCGACGACCACGTCGAGGGTGCCGTCGGCGATCTTGGCCTTGGTCGCCTTCGCCTCCGCGTCGGTCTGGAACCGGCTCAGACCCCCTACCTGGACAGGAAATCCGGCGTACCGGTCGGCGAACGTCGCCTGGTGCTGCTGCACCAGCAGGGTGGTCGGGACGAGGACGGCGACCTGCTTGCCGTCCTGCACCGCCTTGAACGCGGCGCGGACCGCGATCTCGGTCTTGCCGTAGCCGACGTCACCGCAGATCAGCCGGTCCATCGGCACGATCTGCTCCATGTCGCGCTTCACCTCGTCGATGGCCGACAACTGGTCGGGGGTCTCGATGAAGGAGAACGCGTCCTCCAGCTCGCGCTGCCACGGGGTGTCGGCCGCGAACGCGTGGCCCCGGCTCGCCTGCCGGGCCGCGTACAGCTTGATCAACTCCGCGGCGATCTGCCGGACCGCCTTGCGGGCCCGCCCCTTGCGCTTGGACCAGTCGCCGCCGCCCATCCGGTCGAGGGTGGGCATCTCGCCGCCGACGTAACGGGTGACCAGGTCGAGCTGCTCCATCGGGACGAACAGCCGGTCGGCCGGTTGTCCCTTCTTGGACGCGGCGTACTCGATCACCAGGTACTCACGCGTGGTCGTCTGGCTGCGCGGGGCCCGCGGGTCCACCTTCACCGAGCGGGTGATCATCTCGACGTAGCGGCCGACCCCGTGCTGTTCGTGCACGACCGGGTCACCGGACTTGAGCTCGAGCGGGTTGACCTGGTTCTTCCGCCGGCGTGGCAGGGCCCGTTGGGTACGGTCGACCGCAGCTCCGCGCTGGCCGGCCAGGTCGCCGCCGGTGAGCACGGTCAACCGGACCTGCGGCAACGTGAACCCCTGCCGCAACGATGCGGTCGTGATCGTCACCGTCCCCGGCTCCGGCGCCTCGACCAGGTCGTCGACCACCCTGTTGGGCACCTCGGCCTCGGTGAGCAGCTCGTGCACGCGGGTGGCCAGGCCGTGCCCCTCGGTGAGCACGACGACCCGCCAGTCGTCGGCCACCCGCTGCTGCATGTCGGTCACCGCACCGTCGGTGTTGCCGTGCCAGTCCTGCGGCCCCTCGGCGTCGACCTGGAGGCCCTGCACCCCACCGGTGTCGTGCACCGACAGGTCGATGATCTCGCCGTCCTCGGTGCGGACCGGCTCGGCCGGACCGGCGTCGGCGGGTGCAGCGGCGAACGGCGACAGGCTCCACCACGACAGGCCGCGGGACAGTGCGAGCCCGCGGACCTCGCCGAGCTCCTGGTAGGCGGCCGCGCCGAGGTCGATCGGGGCCTGGCCGCCGCCGGCCGCGGCCGCCCACGAGGCGGCACGGAACTCCTCGCTGGTCGCGACCAGGTCATGGGCACGGCCGCGGACCAGCTCGGGGTCGGCGACCAGCACGGCGGTGTCGGCCGGGACGAGATCGACCAGCAGTTCCATCCCGTCGACCAGTGCGGCCGACAGCGACTCCATCCCGTCGACGGCGTGACCGGCGGCGATCCGTTCGAACATCTCGGCCAGCTCCGGGTGCTGCGGGGCGAGCTCGGCGGCGCGACGCCGTACGTCATCGGTCAACAGCAGTTCGCGGCAGGGCGAGGCGGTGAACGAGGCGACGGGCTCGTCGTCGGACCGCTGGTCGGCCACCTGGAAGTGGTGGATCTCCTCGATCGTGTCGCCGAAGAAGTCGACCCGCAACGGATGTTCCTCGGTCGGCGGGAAGACGTCGACGATGCCGCCGCGGACGGCGAACTCACCCCGCCGTTCGACGAGGTCGACCCGGACGTACGCGGCGTCGACCAGCTCCTGGGCCAGCTCGGACGGGTCGTGGTCGGTGCCGACGGCGAGGTGGACCGGCCGCAGTTCGCCCAGGCCCTTCACCTGCGGCTGCAGGATGCTGCGGACCGGCGCGACGATGACCTGCAGCGGGGGCCGTTCGGAGTCGGTGCCGACCAACCGGCGCAACACGTCGAGCCGACGGCCGACGGTGTCGGACCTGGGGCTGAGCCGCTCGTGCGGCAGCGTCTCCCAGGCCGGGTAGTAGGCGACGCTGTCGGTGGGCAGCAGGTCGGTCAGTACGCCGGTGACGTCCTCGGCCTCCCGGTAGGTGGCACAGACCAGCAGCACGGGCCGCTCCGCGGCGATCGCGGCAACGGCAGCGGGCCGAAGTGCCGGCGGCATGGTGACATCGAGCGTGGTGGTCGCCCTCGTCCGGGCATGGCCGACCACCTCGGACAGGACGGGATCGGAGGCAACCAGGTGCCGCAGGCCGTCGAGTCGAGGAGCATCCCGATGTTCGCGTTGACTCACTGGCCGCAGTCTAGCGCCCGCGGCCGTACCGAAGCAGTCCCAGATCCACACCCCGGTGGACATCGAGCAGGCAGCACACGTCGAGGTTCCATGGTCGGAGCCCCGATCCGGTGGCAGCCTCGAGGACTGTGACTTCCACCGCACCTTCCCCCTCCCCCACCCAAGACACCCCCCGTTCCGGTGGCGGGCGCAAGGCGCTCGGCATCGTGCTCTGGGTCGTACAGGCCCTGGTCGCCCTGAACTTCGCGTTCGCCGGCATCAGCAAGCTGATCGGCGACCAGATGCAGGTCGACATGTTCATCACCCTCGGCACCGAACCGTGGATGCGCTTCCTGGTCGCCGTGTGCGAGCTGGCCGGCGCCGTCGGACTGCTGATCCCGAGGCTGACCCCGCTCGCCGCCGCCTGCCTGTCGCTGTTGATGATCGGTGCCGTGATCGCCACCGTGGCGGTGATCGGCGGCTCGGTCGTACTGCCCCTGGTGCTGGCCCTCGTCACCGCCGCGATCGCCGTGCTGCGCTTCCGGATGCGGAGGAATCGGCCCACCACGGCATAGTCTGGGAGGGCCGACCGCCGTCCGGCCGGCCTCCCCGAGACCCAGGTGGTGACTCAGTCGTGCAACCCAGCGAGCCGTGGCGGCAACAGCCCGGCCAACCGCCGATCGCTGCCCCCGGCGCGCCACCCGGACATCCCGGCGCGCCACCCGGACATCCCGGGGCACCGCACGGGCATCCGGGAGCACCCCAGGGACCACCACCGGGCATGATGCAGGGTCGGCCCGACACCGGACTGCACCGCGGCAACCACCCCAACCCACAGCACTACCGACCGCCGGCCCAACGCTCGGTCATCAAGGTCGGTGCGCCACTGGCGCTGATCATCGTGTGCGGCGTGCTGATGCTGCTGCTGCTCGGCCTGATCTTCCTGGCGAACCCCGGCGTGATGCTGCTGGGCGCGGTGGTGTCGGCCGTGGCGATCGGCGTGGTGGTGTTCTGCTACCTGATGCTGGACCGGTGGGAGCCGGAGCCACCCCGGCTGCTGCTGCTGGCGTTCCTGTGGGGCGCGGGCCTGTCCACCGCCGTGGCGATGGTGTTCAACACCCTGGCCGGAGCGCTGTTCGGGGATGTCTTCGCGACCATCATCTCCGCCCCGTTCGTCGAGGAGCTGATCAAGGGGGCCTTCCTGCTGTTCATGCTCACCGGACGGCGCCGCAAGGAGATGACCTCGCTGGTCGACCACCTGGTGTTCGCCGGCATCGTGGCGGCCGGTTTCGCCTGGGCCGAGGACATCTTGTACCTGGTCGACAACGCCGCGAACTTCAGCGGGGTTGCCGTGGTGCGCCTGGTGTTCTCGCCGTTCGCGCACCCGTTGTTCACCACGATGACGGCCCTGGGCGTCTACTACGCCGGTCGCAAGAAGTCGAGCGGGGCCAAGGTGGGCCTGATCATCGCCGGCTTCGCCGGTGCGATGCTGTTGCACTTCATCTGGAATGCGGCCCCGACACTCTTCGGTGTGGTCGGCCTGCTGGTGATGTACTTCCTGTTCATGGTGCCGGTCTTCGTCGGCCTGGTCGTGGTCGCGATCATCGCCCGCCGGCGGGAGCAGCAGTTGGTGGTCAAGGCACTGCCGGGACTCGTCCGGGACAAGATCATCACCCCGGCACAGGGGCACTGGCTGGGCACGTCGGCCGGCCGCAAGGAGGCCCGTACGCTCGCCAAGCAACAGGGACCGCAAGTGCTGAAGGCCACCCGGACCATGATCGACGCGACCACCGAGCTGGCCTTCGCCCGCGACCGGATCGACAACGGGCTGGACGATGCGCGCTCCCGGGCGATGCACGCCGAGCTCACCGAGACGATTGCGATCGACCGGCGGGAGAACCCGTACGTCGACCAGATCCCGGCGGTCGGACCGGCACCGGCGATCCCGGGCCAGCCGCAGCCCGTACCGGGCCACCAGCCACCGCCCCACCAGGGACAGCCGCCCCAGGGACACCAAGGACAGCCACCGCAGGGGTACCAGGGGCAGCCTGGTCCCCCGCCGCAGCAGCAACCCCCGTACCAGCAACAACCCCCGTACCAGCAACAACCGCCACCCCCACGGGGTTGATCAACCGTTGAAGCGGTTCTGGGTCGCGGTCAGTCCGTCGGTGACCAAGGTCTCGACGGCGTACGCAGCCCGGTCGATCAGCATCGGCAGTTCCTTGCGCTGGGTGCTGCCGAAGTCCGACAGGACGTAGGCCGCCGGGTCCTGCCGACCGGGTGGCCGGCCGATCCCGACCCGGATCCGGTAGTAGTCGCCGGTGCCGAGATGGGCCCGGATCGACTTGAGCCCGTTGTGGCCGTTGTCGCCCCCGCCGAGCTTGATCCGCAGGGCGGCGAAGTCGATGTCGAGCTCGTCGTGGATGACCACCACGTGTTCGGGCGCGACGTCGTGGAAGGCCGCCACCTTGCCGACGCTGATCCCGGACTCGTTCATGTAGGTCCGGGTCCGGCACAGCACGAGCTTCTGCGCGCCGGGGGTGGGGACGCCGACACCGGCCGTACCGAGCCGCGTGGTGACCACCTCGGCCCGCATGCCGCGGGCCGAGGTGAAGCCCTCCCCGGCCCGCCGTGCGAGCTCGGCCACGACCATCGCACCGACGTTGTGCCGGTGCGTGGCGTACGAGGGCCCGGGGTTACCCAGCCCGACGACCAACCAGGTCATGGTCTGCGCACCCCGTCAGGAGCTCACTCGTCGGAGTCGCCGTCGCCGGCGGCGTCGGCCGACTCACCCTCGCCGGACGCGTCCTCGGGCTCGTCGTGCTCGATGCCCGCCTCGGCCTCGGCCTCGGCGAGTTCGGCGTCCAGCTCGGCCTGCGTCGGGGCGTTGGTGACGTTGACGATCAACGTCTCCTCGTCGATGGCCAGCACGGTGCCCTCGGGCAGGGTGATGTCCTTGGCGAAGATCTGCGCACCGGGCTCCAGGCCCTCGACCGAGACCTCGAAGCCGGTCGGGATGTTGGTCGCCTCGGCCTCGACGCGGATGTCGTTGTGCTCGACGCTGACCATGCTGTCGGGGGCGGCCTCGCCGACGATGTGGATGGCGACGTCGACGTCGACCTTCTGACCCCGCTTCACGATGATCAGGTCGACGTGCTCGATGGTTCCCTTCAGCGGGTCACGCTGCACCTGACGGGGCAGGGCGAGGCGCTGCTCGGAACCTTCGATGTCGATGGTCAGCAAGGCGTTGTCGACGCGCAGCGCCAGCATCGTCTCGTGCCCCGGCAGGGTGACGTGGATCGGATCGACACCGTTGGCGTACAGCACGGCGGGGATGCGGTGGGCGCGACGGGTGCGACGGGCGGCACCCTTGCCGAACTCGGTGCGCGGTAGGGCGGCGAGCTTGACCTCGGACATGACGGACTCCTTGGACGTACGTGAACCTGGATCGTGGTGTCGGTCACCGGCGAGGGGGCGGCAGCGGCGCTCGCACGCGGACGGCCGCGAACCTCGCCAGTCGATCACGGGACCGACAACGTCGGGCCCCTCGCCTGAGACAACCGAGTCACCTTATCGTGGTCGGCTCGTTCCGGCCAAGTCGACGGAGCGCTCAGGGTGCGCCGTTGAACAGCGAGGTCACCGAACCGTCGGTGAACACCGCCGAGATCGCCCGCGAGATGAGCGGTGCGATCGACAGCTCGGTCAGCCCCTCGAACCGACGCTCCTCGGGGATCGGGAGGGTGTTGGTCACGATGACCTCCTCGAACGCCGAGTCGCGCAGCCGCTCCACCGCCGGACCGGACAGCACCGCGTGGGTGGTGGCCGCGATCACCTTCTTGGCGCCCCTGGCGACCAACGCCTCGGCGGCCTGGCAGATGGTGCCGGCGGTGTCGATCATGTCGTCCACCAGCAGGCAGACCCGACCCTCGACGTCACCGACGACCTCGTGCACCGCGACCTGGTTGGCGACGTCGGGGTCGCGCCGCTTGTGGATGATGGCCAGCGGGCTGCCGAGCCGGTCGGTCCACATGTCGGCGAGCCGCACGCGGCCGGCGTCGGGCGACACGATGGTCATCTCCGAGGCGTCGTAGTGCTCGGACACGTAGTCGGCCAGCACCGGCAGCGACCACAGGTGGTCGACCGGTCCGTCGAAGAAGCCCTGGATCTGGGCGGCGTGCAGGTCGACCGACATCAGCCGGTTGGCGCCGGCGGTCTTGTACAGGTCGGCGACCAGCCGCGCGGAGATCGGCTCGCGGCCGGCGTGCTTCTTGTCCTGCCGGGCGTACGGGTAGAACGGCGACACCACCGTGATCCGCTTGGCCGACGCGCGCTTCAGCGCGTCGATCATGATCAACTGCTCCATCAGCCATTCGTTCACCGGGGCGGCGTGGCTCTGCATCACGAACGCGTCGGAGCCGCGGACGGATTCTTCGAACCGCACGTAGATCTCGGAGTTCGCGTACGTCAACGCACGGGTCGGGACGATGTCCACCCCGAGCAGCTGCGCGACCTCCTCGGCCAGTTCGGGGTGTGCACGCCCCGTGAACAGCATCAGGTGTTTCTCGTTGGGCTGCTTCACCCCGGTCACGCGCGCTCCCCTGTGTCGATTCCTGTGTCGTTCGCAGTGGGGTTCCCGGTGTCGTCCCCGGTGTCACTGCTGGAACTGGTCTGGTTGCCGGCGGCCTCGGCGGCGGCCGCGGTCGTGGTGCCCGGCCTCTTCCTGCCCACCCAACCATTGATGTTGCGCTGCTGTCCACGCGCCACCGCCAGCTGGCCC
Organism: Carbonicoccus niuqiaonis; assembly: GCF_050157065.1. Classification (GTDB taxonomy): domain Bacteria; phylum Actinomycetota; class Actinomycetes; order Propionibacteriales; family Propionibacteriaceae; genus Avipropionibacterium. The sequence continues at coordinate 1,016,124 of NZ_CP189573.1, read as the reverse complement.
GACTCGACGTCATTGGTGACGATCGAGCCGGCGGCGACGTAGGCCCCGTCGGCCACGTCCCGCGGCGCCACGAGTGTGCTGTTGCTGCCGATGAAGGAGCTCCGGCCGACGGTGGTCGTCCCCTTGCTGACCCCGTCGTAGTTGGCGAAGATCACCCCCGCGCCGATGTTGGCGCCCTCCCCGATGACCCCGTCGCCCAGGTAGCTCAGGTGTGGCGCCTTCGCACCGGCACCGAGCTTGGTGTTCTTGGTCTCCACGAACGCACCGACCTTCGACCCGTCCCCGAGCTCACTGCCGGGACGGAGGAAGGAGTACGGACCGACGGTGGCGCCCGGCCCGATCACGACAAGCTGCGCCTGTGACCGTACGACCCGCGCACCGGCCCCCACCTCGCAGTCGAGCAAGGTCGTGTCCGGGCCGATCACGGCCCCCGACGCGACCGAGGTGGCACCTTCCAGGGAGGTGTTCGGCAACAGCGTGACGTCGGTGGCGAGCTCGACGGCGTCGTGGATCCAGGTCGTCGCGGGGTCGAGGATCGTCACCCCGGCGAGCATCCAGCGTCGCAGGATCCGCCGGTTCATCTCCGCGTGCATGGCGGCCAGCTGGACCCGGTCATTGACGCCCTCGGTCTGCCAGGTGTCGGTGGTGAGGTACGCCGACACCCGACGGCCTGCCTCCCGGGCCATCCCGATCACGTCGGTCAGCTGGTACTCCCCGGCCGCGTTGTCGTCGGTGAGCCGGGCCAGGCCGTCGGTGAGCACGCTGCCGTCGAAGAGGTAGATCGAGGAGTTGATCTCGTCGACCTCCAACTCCTCGGCGGTGCCGCGCTTCTGCTCGACGATCCGGTCGACCCCACCGTCCGCGCCGCGGATGATCCGGCCGTACCCGGTCGGGTCGGGGACCCGTGCGGTCAGCACGGTGATCGCGGCCCGTTCGGCCCGGTGAGCGGCCACCATCTCGGCCAGCGTCTCCGGCTGCAGCATCGGGACGTCACCGCCGACCACCAGCACCTCACCGGTCACCTCGCCCAGGGCCGACATCGCACACCGCATGGCGTGGCCGGTGCCGTACCCGTCGTCGGTCTGCGGGACGATCGTCACCTCCGGCGCCACCTCGGCCAGGTGCGGTTCGACCTGCTCGCGGAGCTTGCCCACCACCACGACCAGGCGGTCGGGGCCGATCGACTCACCCGAGCGGATCGCGTGGCTGACCAGGGACCGTCCGGCGACCTCGTGGAGCAGCTTGGACTTCACCGACTTCATCCGGGTGCCGCTCCCGGCCGCCAACACGATCGCGGCAGCCACCCGTGGCTCGGCGGACTGTTCTGTCACGGTTCTCTCCTCCAGCTGGACGGTGACCGTGGGCGGTACGTTACCTTCCCGTCACCTGCAGGGAAATCCGCCTAGACTCGACCGGTGGATGCCCTGTCCCGACTGCTCGACGGCCCGCGCGGTCGCGACGCCTATCTGCTGCGGGCCAGCCTGAGCGCCGTGGTCGATCCGGCTCGCCGACGAGTCCCCGTTGGGCCTGGTGGCGGTGATCAGCGGCACCGTCTGGTTCACCCCGGACGCAGGTGATCCGGTCGAGGCGCGGGCCGGCGACGTGTTGATCGCGCGCGGTACGGAACCGGTCACCGTCGCCGACACCCCGCACACCCCACCCGACGTGATCATCCGGCCGGGGATGCGCTCGATCACCCCGACCGGTGAGGACCGCACCGCCGACCTCGATCTGGGACTGCGCCGATGGGGCAACGATCCCGACGGGTCGACCCGGCTGCTGCTGGGCTGCTACCAACTCCGCGGTGAGCTGAGCCACCGACTGCTCGCCGCGCTGCCGCCGGTCATCCACGTCCCCGCCAACGCCCTTGACAGCCCGCTGGTCGACGTACTCGGTGACGAGATCGTGAAGGACGAGCCCGGCCAGGGTGCGGTCCTGGACCGGCTCTTCGACGTGTTGCTGGTCGCCGTGCTGCGGGCCTGGCACACCCGGCCCGGGTCGGCCCGGGTCGGCTGGTACGCGGCCCAGCGCGACGCGGTGATCGGTCCCGTGCTGACCCTGTTGCACTCCGAGCCGGCGCATCCGTGGACGGTGGCCGAACTGGCCGACCGGGTCGCCCTGTCACGGGCGGCGTTGGCACGCCGGTTCACCGACCTGGTCGGCGAACCACCGATGGCCTACCTGACGGGCTGGCGGCTCGCCATCGCAGCCGACCGACTCTTGGAGTCGGACACCACCATCGAGGCGGTGGCCCGCGAGGTCGGCTACAGCAGTGCGTTCGCCCTCAGCACGGCGTTCAAGCGGGAGCGCGGCATCAGCCCGACCGAGCACCGTACGCGGTCGGCCACGGCCGGATCGCAGACGGGGTAGGCCCGACCTGTTGATCATGACCCTCGGGCGTACGCCTGTGCGGGTGTGCGGTGCAGCCAGGTGGCGTCGGCAAGTTGCTCGACGATGAACTCGGCGACGTCGGCGCGGGAGATCTTCACACTGGCCCGGTCGTGGGGCCCGAAGCCGCGCGGTACTTCCCGGTGCGCGGCCCGTCGGTGAAGGCCGCCGGCCGGACGATCGTCCAGTCAAGACCGCTGGCCCGGGTCAACCGCTCCTGCTCGACGTGGTCGGCGTACGCCCTGCGCAGCAATACGCCGAACATCACGTACTTCCAGAAGAAGGTGAGGTTGCCGCGGCTGTCGCCGACCCCGAGGGTGGACTGGACGATCAGTCGGCGGACCCCACTGGCCTGCATCGCCGCGATCACCGCCGCCGTGCCGCGGGCACGCACCCCGCCGCGGCTACCGGCGCCGAGGGCGACGACGACGGCGTCATGACCGGCGACCACCGGTGCCAGTGCCTCGGCGTCGAACACGTTTCCCTCGACGACGGTTCGACCGGGCTCGGATCGGGGGACTGTGGCCGCATCGCGGGTGAACACGGTGACCTGGTGGCCCTGCTGCACGGCCTGGTCGACGACGAGCCGCCCGACGGTGCCGGTGCCTCCGAAGACGATGACCTTCATGACTTCCTCCTGGCGCGTGTGGCTGTTGGTGCACCCCAGTTGACTCCACTCGGAGACGGTGAGCCATGCTGAGGAGTCTTGGACGCATGCGCGATCGTCCACGTCGCGAGAGTGTCGTCCATTCGTCGCGTGCTGGTCACTTCTGCGTCGCCCACCGGTCGTCGATGCCGCCATAGCGTTCCCCCATGCGCCGAATCCTGCTGTTGGCCGTCACCTGTGTGACTGCCCTGCTGACCGTCACCGTGACTGCTGTCGCCGCCCCCGGGTCGGGTGGCCGGGGAGCCCAGGCTGCTCCGATCCGCGTGATCCAGCACAACACCGACCATGTCCCCGAGGCCTGGGACTTCTTGTTGCAGCACATCGAGGAGTTCCAGCCCGACCTGGTCGCCGTCCAGGAGGTGTGCCTGCCCTGGTTCACCGAACTGCAGCGCAGCAAGCCGAACTGGACGATGGCCTTCCACCCGCGCAAGCGTCATTTCGGCGGCAAGAACAATCCCGGCTGCTACGGCGACTTCATCGGCGAGGCGGTGATCCACACCCGGGCGCCGAATGGGCCGACCTTGGTGGTCGACTACCCCAACAACAATGCCGACGGGGTGGAGAAGTTCGGCATGGCGTGTGTCGAGTTCCGGCAGCGGGGCATTCCGACGCTGGGCTGCTCGACCCACCTGTCGGCGTATCCGACGTCGGGTGGGCGTGGCACGCAGCCGGAGCGGGCCCCGCAGGTCGGCTCGATCATGGACCACACCGCGCCGTACCGGGAGGCCAACTGGGCGGTCATCGTCGGCGGTGACTTCAACCTCACCTCCGAGCCGGGCAACGAGGAGCACGCGGCCGACATGAACCTGATCATGGGTCCGGCGGTCGGCGGCAACGGGGCGTTCCACGACGTGTCCCAGCTGGAGCGCACTCGGCGTCTGACGAAGCCGACCACCGACAAGAACCGGCGCATTGACTACGTGTTCATGTCGGCGAACCGGACCCCGTGGGGCACCGCCGCCACGATGGAGTATGCGGACAGCCCGGCCGGACATCACCTGCTGCGGGCGCGCTCCACGCTGCGCCACGGCTTCGCCGGCCGCTGAGCCTCCCCGTAGGGTTGGACAGGTGAGCAACGACATGACCGCCGCCGCAGTCCAACAGCAGATCAAGGTACTCAGAATGCTCATGGGGTCGATGGCCGGCGGCGCGATCGCGCTCGGCGTCGTCGCCATGATGATCCTGCCCCAGTCAGACCGGATCGTCCCGTCCCAGCTCGGGTTCTGCATCCTGCTCTCGGTCATCGGCGGCATCGCTGCCTGGTTCGTGCTCCCGGTGATCGTCAAGCCGCTCCCCCGCGGCACTCCCAGGCCCGTGAGCGACGGGATGGCCCGGCTGCAGACACTGAGCCTTGTTCAGGCGGCGCTGTGCGAGGCGGCGGCGATGATCCTGCTGCTCCTGGCCTTCAGCGCCGACGTCCACGCGATCGTCGTGCTGTCCGGCATGGGAGTCGCCGCGGCCGCAGTCATGATCAACACGTGGCCCACCGCCAACCGGCTGCTCCGCGTACGACGTCGCCTCGAGGAGTCCGGGGCACGCTGCCCGCTCGACGAGCTGGCCGTCAGGAACTCCTGACCCTTCTGCCACCCGTCCGACCCACGCAGCCACAGCATCCCTGCTACGGACGCTGGACAGTGCTGAGCATGCACTGTTGGCCCGTCGGGCCACTCCAACCGTGCGAATCGGCCCCCAGATCCCTTCGGTCAGCTGAGTCATCTGGTGCCAGCACCACCTGCGTGGCCAGGCGTTGCGTGCCCTAGGAGTACCCGATCTGGGTACCAACAGGTCTATGTAGCGCCTCCTCGGCAAGGATCGCAACCTGCCACCGTCGAGGCTACTTGGACCTGGTCGCCGACTGCCGCGTGACGCCGCCGTGGCAGCGCCAGTGATGGGCTCCAGCCCGTACCGCACCCAGTTCAAGCAGATTCCACATGACTGGCTTGCATTCAGGCCCCTATGTGGAATACGCTTGGAGCACTACGATCTTCACACCCAGCAGCGGCCCTCGCCCCTACGGACGGGCCCCACCACAAGGGAGTATCAGCATGACCACGTACGCCTTCAGCTACGCCGAAGAGAACCTGCTCGACACTCTGGTCGCCAAGTTGCAGAAGTTGCTCGTCCAGTTCGGGCAGCGCTGCACACACCTCGCGCACGAGGTTGCGTCTGCGAGCTGGCGCCTCGCCGAGTGGTACGCCGACGTTCGCCGGTCGCACACCGAAGTGGCGATCCTCATCGACCAGTTTCTGACGTGGGCTGCCAACCTTCCGGGCCTCCCCGGCAAGATCATGAAGGTCGTCAATGATCTTCATCGCGCACTGATCTCGGCGTTCGGGCTGGGCCTCACTGACTGACATCCCTCCAACCACTCATATGAAATGGAGACCTCATGGAAGACTTGAAGTCGCTCCGCGAAGCAGCGGGGCTGAGCCAACAGCAGTTGGCCGAGCAACTTGGGCACCTGCAACCGCAGGAGACCTGGGATCAATCAAAGGTCTCACGGTATGAGCGAGACCCTGAGTCAGTCCCAGCCGGTGCGTATCTGGCGATGCTGCGGATCCTAGGTCAGACCCAAATGGTCGTTGAAGGACCCGACCTCCCCGGTGTCGATGTAGGGAGTCCGTACGCCTCGCTGCGTGAACAGTTGGACACAATCCACAGTGTTGTCGAGGATGGCCAGCTCAGTGGGGTCGATGAAGACGCGGCACAGTCAGTCAGCGACCTGACCAGATCCTTCCGCGAGAAGCCGCGTGTCGCTCTCTTGGGCAAGTTCGATGCTGGCAAGACGACGCTCATCAACACACTCCTCGGCGAACGCCACCTCCCGACTGGGTTCCAGCCCCAGACGTGGCTTCCCACGTACGTGATGCACACGGAGGACCGACCACCGTTCATCGAGCACGACGTCATCCTGATGAGGCACGGACTCGACATGCGCCGCTGGCGTGAACGAGACCACTTTCGCCAGCACATGGGCCGAGCGGGCTCCTTCGATCTGCTTGAGCGCGACGAAGTGACCCACGACGAAGGGCTCGCCTTGGCGTTCTGTGATGCGCCCGTCCTGCGGTCCTGCACGTTGATCGACATGCCTGGCTTCGGCGAGTCAATGGACAGCATCGGCCTGACTGAGATCGCTCGATTCGAAGCGGTGATCTTCGCCGACTCGTGCAACGGCTTCCTGGACGGCACCTCTTTGACGCAGCTAACCGAGGCTGTCAATATGTTGCGCTCCGAGTCTCAAACATCCGAGTCGTGGCTAAGTCGGGTTGCTGTGACTGCAACCCACGCTCACTCAGGGATATCGTCCAGCACTATGAACTCACTGTTGAGTAGCGCCGCACAGCGTTGGGATCGCCACATGGGGACTATCGATCCCAACGGTTCGACCACCGCCGCTGATCTCAGGCAGCGCATGACCGCTTTCGCCCCGGAGAACAGCGAACGTGTTAGAGATTTCCTTGAGAACATTCGCACGATGCTCAAGAACACCTTGCCTGAACAGCATATTTCATCTGCCCAAGAGACCTTTGACCTCCTCTACAGAAGTCTCCGTTCTTCCCTGACAGAACGGCAAGAAGAGGCTGAGTATTCAGCTCGACACTCTGACGAGCTCGCAGCAGCCGCAGACGCTCTGGAGCGGGACCGCGCGGAGTTCATGTCGGTGACCGACACCAAGGCGATCGCAGCACGGGAACAAATCCAGCAACTCTCAGTGGCCAGCGTTGGGTCAACCAAGTCCATTCTGGACAGCTACACTCCCGAGCGTATCGAAGTGATCATTCGACGCGGATTCACGGAGAGGAAGGATGCGAGCAGGAACGCGCCGGCCCTCATCCACTCCGCGATCAGAACCAAGATCGAGAAGGACCTGAGTCGTCAGGCGTCACAACTCAGCACTATCCTGGATGGGTTCGGTGACTCACTCAGCAAGACGCTGGACGATCTGCCTGGAGCCACTGGAAAGCTGCGAGCAGGCCCTGGGATGCGCGCACGATTTGTCGGTGGTCTCGGCGGTGGAGCGCTCGGCGCGGCAGGAGTCGGAGCGATCGGGGCCTACGCCGCGACCTTGGGGAACTTGGGTGCCTACATCTTGGTGGCCCAAGGCGTAGGCGTCCTGTCGACTTTGGGGATCAGCGTGGGTGGCGGGGCCGCAGCAGTCACTGCTGTTGCCGCAATCGGAGGGCCTATCACCCTTGGCCTCGCGGCGGTGGCCGTCACCGCGGTAGTCGGGACCAGATTGGTAAGGGGCGATTGGCGCAAGCAGCTTGCGCGTGAGATCCACAAGAAGGTCGTGCTGGCCATGCTTCTCGGCACACCCAAGACGAGGCGTTCGGAGGCATCCCCTCCGGTGCACGAAGCCTTGTCGGCGTTCTGGGCAGGCGTCCGCGAAGACTTCGATCGCGGCGTCGATGCGGTCGTCGCTGGCTATGACGAGAAAATCGCGGAGCTGCGCGAGCATGCGGATGATCCAGCTCACTACCGACGACTCGCGGCGACGCTGAAGGCCGCCCTGGCGAGCTTGGACACACTTCCGTGGCCCGGCAGCTCGGTGCCCAATCAGTAGCGTCAGGTCTCATCGCCACGACAGGGTCGCACAGCAGTTCGCGAAGAACGTCGCGATCATGGCCTGTGCGATCCTGTCAGGCGGCCCTGCCAGAGGCGCGGCCCACTGGTACGAACATGGGTGACGAAGCAGCTTCGCAGATCACAGACTACTGTCGACACTTGATGTGTCCGTTCACTCCACATCGATGCCGTAACTCTCTGCCACCAAGCGGCGATAGCCGCACGTCTCACAGCCCAGGTCCCATGCATCGAGCAGCTCGACACACCCCTCGATGGTCATCCAGTCGACGCTGTGGGCGAACTCGTACAGGTCCGGTGTCGGCATGCCCCAGACCCGGACGATCGTCTCCGAGGAGCCGCACTGGGGGCAGGTGAGCCGGTTGACCGCATCGCCCAGTGCTTCCAGGTCGATCTGGTACGGCGGATCTCCGAGGCTCCGCACCGCGGCGATCAGATCCGGTCGGGGGTTGGCGGCCGGTAGAGCCGACACGACGTCGCGGATCGACTCCTCGACTGTGTGGCCGAGCAGCACGCCGTACCGGGCCGCGACCGACGGCGTACGGCTCTGCGCCGCTACGCAGTGCAGCAGGACCACGTGCCCCTCGTCGCGCAGGGTCTTGACGGCACGGGCCGCGTCGTCGATCGCGTAGGTGAGGTTGGGGTTGTCGGCGTTGTCGGTGTCGATGATCCGGAACTCGGCGTGCTCGACGTGCTCGGGCACCTGCTTGGTGCCCAGCCGCGCCAGCGACACGACGGCGGTCACGTCGCTGGGAAGATCGTCCAGGGCGGCTGCACCGGACAACCGCACGGCCGGGTCGTGAGGATGCACCGCGTACGAGTCGTGGCCGGACCAGCTGGTGTAGTCGAGACGCTCGATCGTCGGCCAGCCGTGGGAGTCGGGCTTGCCGCCGCGGATCGCCAGAACCGCGAGGTCAGCAAGGGATTTCGCGGTGCCGCCCGGCCAGCCGTGCAGGATGCGACGCCACTGCCACGGGATGGCGGAGTAGCCCCAGCGCGCACCGAGCAGCGAGCCGGCGATACTGGCGACGGTGTCGGTGTCGTGACCGATCGCGATCGCGGTCTCAAGACCTGCAACGAGGTGCTCGCAGCCGAAGGAACCGTCAGCCGGGGGGGCCTCGGGCACGGGAGTGTGCACGATCGACGACCAGGCCGCCTGGAACGCACCGACGACGTAGCCGTTGCTGGAGAACGTCGCCGGCTCGGCCGACTCGGCCTTCTCGACCGCCGACATCCAGAACTCCCGACGGGAGGCTGGCAGGTGCTCGACCAACGCCGCCATGCCGGGGAGCTCACCCTCGATGACGGTGTGGCTGATCGCCAGGCACCACAGCGCACTCGCCTCGCCACCGACCGGGTCGTGGTGGGTGAGAGCGGCCACCGCCGTGGCTGCCTCGACGATCGCGACCGGGTCCCCCAGATGGGCCAGCGCGACCGCTGCCGTCCGCATCAGGGTGCCGTTGCCGCCGGAGCGTCCGGACGACTCGTGGACCCGCCGCGCGACGTCGCGTACGTCGGCGGCGCTCGGCTGACGACCGGCGGCCCCGAGCACCTGCCGGGTGAGGATGCCGACGTCGGGCGGGCGGCTGGCGTACCAGTCGGCGAAGCGTCCGGCGATCGCGTCCAGTGCTGCCTCGTCGCGCAGGTCGGCTCCGGTGGCGGCCACCTCGGCAATGGCGTAGGTCTGGGCGGTGTCGTCGGTCCACTCCCCTGGGGCGAACCCGCCGAGACCGCCGCCGATCATGGCCGGGCGGCCGTCGATCACGGCCGAGCCGAACTCGTACCCCGCGCCGAGGGCGTCGCCCGCCGCGGCGCCGACGAGGGTGCCGATGGCGCGGTCGGTCTGTGCTGCGGTGAGCTTCATCGCGCCACCTGCCCGGAGAGTCGGTCGGCCAGGTCCGGGCGAGTGGTGACACACGCCTCCACGAACAGGTCGAGCATCGCGTCGAACTGGGACGGCACGAAGGGTCGTGCAGGCAGCGAGAGCTCCTGCCACACCACCTTCTGGCGACGTGACCAACGCACCCAGCAACTGTTGCGGTTGGCGACGTTCAGCTCGGTGTCGGTCTGCTCGCGCGAGTGGACCCCGAACACCGACGGGGCAACGAGGTGGATCGCGGGCTGATCCTTGGCCACCTTCACCCGCAGCCCCACCGGGCCGATCCGGACCCGGAAGACGCCGTCGGCCCACGGCTCGACCTCCGGGCCGAATCGATCCCGCAGGTGATCGTGCACCGCCGCGTGCAACATGGCGTACCCGGACACCCAGAGCGCACCTTCGGTGTCGTCCTCCGGCACCACGACGTGATCCTCGCCCACTGCGAACCGATCCGCCAGCCCGAGCACCCCGATCCGATCCCGCAGCGGCGGAGGCGCAATGACCGTCAACAGCGACGGGTGCGACAGTCCGCCCTCGGCGCGAATCAGCTCGACCAGCACCTCGCTCACGGCAAAGCCACGGCCGTTGGGCCCGTCCGGATTCGCCGCGTCGAACTCCAGGGTGGTGATCCCGGTCGCCGGCGAAGCGATCGTCACGGTCGCGAGCCCCTCAGCCGCCTCGACGGTGAGCTCATCGCTGGAGCCGTCGCCACACGGCTGACACAAGGTGAATTTCCCACCATCCGCCATCGTGGACATCAGAGCCGCGACTCGAAGTTCGAACGTCTCCCAAGCGGAGTCGTTGTTTCCGATCTGATCTTGATCGTTGTCGTCCATGGTCTTCCCCCTCTTTCGTCCCTGAGAGAATCGTCCCAGAAGGGTCTGACAGTTTCGGGACCGAACAACTCCCGACATCATGGACGCCTCGCATGTGGCATGTCCATCCCTTGCTCGCCCAGCCACCCGCACACCGTGGCCACCACGTCGTCCATGCGCGGCTCCCACGGATCGATGAGCACCTCGAGCACACGGTCGTGGGGATCAAGCCCAGTCGGTTCAGCGACCAGCAGGACAACCAACCAGCCGAGGTCGGGCATGCCCCTCCAAATTCCCTCCTCGTCATGACTGCTTCCCGGACGGAGGTAGACCATGGCCAACGGCGTGGTCTGACCAGCGAGCACCACGTCGGTGTCCCAGATCGGGCCCACCAGGGTGACGTAGCCCCGGCTGGCGCCTGAACGCTGCGTCCCGAACGTGGACCGCGCAGCGCGTTCCCAGTCGACAACGTTGACGTCACGCAGCAGGTCGTGAGCCCGGTGAGGGCTCACCGAACTGACCCGGCTACAAACGCTCCGGGCAGCAACCAGATCGGTGGGTGAATTCCGGATATAGCTGATGACGAGGAGCGTGGCGGCCCGAGGATCCCCGACGTCTGCCAGCAGTCCCAGCCAGTAGCGCTGTGCCTGAATCTCGCCCCGCCAGAAGTGCAGTTGGGCGATCCGCTTCATCGCCTTGCGGTGGCCATGTCCGGCGGCTTGGCGTAGTGAACTGGAAATCGGGTGCCGCTCGGCCCTACGTCGGCTATCCGCATCGGGAATGTGAGAAGACTCCACTCACCTGCTCCTCCTGTTGCCACCTACTCAGCGTCGACCCGGTCAGTAACGGGTCACGACTTCTCAGGCTCGAAAATGACATGAAGGGCGTCCGGCACGGGATACAGCTCGACGACAGGGGTATCGTCGCTGGCGTACTTGACGTCATTGCGGACCCGGGGGCTCGTCAGGTCGAGGCGCCGCACTTTGCCGCCCACCACGACCACCGACTCGATCCGGTGGAACCGGTCACCGTGTGACTCGGCGAACCGGGCGAGCGCTCGCAGCTTGGGCAGTGCATCGGGTAGGTCGTACCGGTGCGGATCCACGATCGACGGCATCACCTTGTCACCGACCCGGTCGAACACGATGAAGTCCGGGTACAGACCGCGCCAATTGCCGAGCTCGTTGCGGTACGCGATGCAGATCGAGTCTCCGGCCGATCTGGGCGGGTTGCGGTACCAGGCCACGGTGGAGTCGCGCTGAAGCTCGTCCTGCAGCACCACTCGTTCCCACTCGTTCAGTCGCGCCAACGGGAAGTCGCCGTTCTCGTCGGACATGAGGTGCTTCTTGGCCAACGCCGCGTCGACGACAGTGTCGCCGTCGAACACCTTGAAGTCCTCTAGGCGAGTTCGGGGCTGGAAGAGGCGCGTCGTCTGCGGATCCGGCGCCTGCGACTTGACGTCCCGATACTCCGTGCGGCGGAGGTCGCTCAGCTTGTCGACTGCCGCGCGGTGCTTGTGGTCCCACTCGTCGAACAGGGCGTTGGCGGTCTTCTCGACCTCATGACGAATCTTCGGGACGGTCGCCAACGCGGCGATCTCGACCATCGCGGTGCGGACGGGGTCGTCGAAGTCGTCCTCACCCCTCGCGTGCTTGTCGAGGTACGCCTGTGCCGCGTCGCCGAGCACCTTCGTCGCCTCCCTGAACGCGTGCAGGACCGCCTGGTCGTCGGCCTCCATCTCGAACTCCGCGTACTGCAGCTTGTGCTCGCCCGTCGTCCCCGCGATCGACATGCCGTGAACCGTCAGGATCTCCTGGCGCGCCTGGTCCACGTCGGACGTGAACCTGGTCGCGTGAGCCTCGAGCTCGGTGATGATCGTCCCCTTGGCTTGCGCTTCCGCCCCTGGGCGGATCCCGTCACGAGACAGGTTCGTGGCGAGCTGAAGGAGACGACTGACTGGCCTCACGCCCCGCTGCGGCAGCAGCTGCGTCGGCGTTGCTCGCCACGCGTCCCACACGTCGTCACCGATGGTCGGGTTCGGCAAAGTCTCCCTCCCGTCGATCAGCGGGGTCGGACCCCCTTCGGATTCCGAGGTGCTGAGGCCGGTCAGGTGCTTCACGACCTTGCCAGCCGCGGTGCGGTCGAAGTACGGGAGCAGGCAGTCGACCGAGTTGAGCCGATCGTCGCCGGGCACTCGACGCGCCAGCGGGTTACGCACCATGCGGCCGAGCACCTGGGTGATGTGGTCCTGTTCCTTGGCCGTCCGGAATGACACCATCACCTCAGCCCGCGGGCAGTCCCAGCCTGTGCTGATCGCCTCCTTGGCGACCAGGACGCGAACGTCGGTGCGATCCTGGACCGACTGCGGCTCGATCCAGTTGATCGTCCAACTGCCGAACTCCTGGGCGGAGTGTTCCCCGAGCACGTGCCGCACCGACCCGTCGGTGATCGTGGGGATCACCTCGCGAATCACGTCGAGCGCGTCACCCACTTGATCGGCGTCCGGCTTGTTGGGGATCTGCAGGACGAGCAGCGGCGTGACGAGAGCGGCGGGGTCCTTCTGCGTTGCCGCATACTCCTGCCAAGCCTCAGTGGACGCCTTCAGCTTCTCCGCCGCGCGCCGCACCAGCGCGCGGTCGAACACGCCTGCTTCGGTCGTGAAGTCGAGCACGACTGTGTCCTTGACAAGGCCTGACTCCTGGACCCGGGCCCCATCGACAGTGACCGCTGGCAGCGACTGCCGCTGCTCGTCAAACTCCGCGTCCGACATCGCGGTGCGGAACTTGCCGATGGTCGCGGAGATGCCGATGACGATCGGTACGGGCGGGGACGCGTCACTGCCGTTGACGAGCCGCCGTACGATCGTGCCCTTGTCCCGCGTGGCCTTAGTGCCGAAGCCGCGGTGCGCCTCGTCCAGGAACAGGTAGAGCGTCCGGCCGTCGGCCTGGATCGTGTTGCGGAGGATCTGCCAGATGTTGGCGACCTGGTCGTCCGGCTGCTGGAAGGGCTCGAGCCGGTCTGAGTCTGCCGAGTCCACTTGGCCGCGCGTGAGCTTCGACGACTTCGTCAGCTTCTGCGTGTTCAGGAAGTACACCTTCCCCGGCTCGAGCTCCGTGCGCGCGAACGGGTACTCGATGGTGACCAAGTCGGACAGCGTCAACTTGTCCGACGACTCCATCAGCCGGTTCCTCGTTTGCTCGTTCAACGACGGGTCGTCCGAGAACCACACGACAACCGCACCGTCGTCGGGCTCGAACTCGTCGTCACCGTAGAACAGCGCCTCGATGACGGACACGGACATGACGGTCTTGCCCGCGCCCGTGGTGGCGCACAGGCTGACCGACGACCGAGTCCCGTCGGCGATGTAGTCGGACTGGGCGCGCTCCAGCCGCTCCAGCAGAAGCGCCACAGCCTCAGATTGGTAGTCCTTCAGCTTGAACTTCATCGCGCACTCCTCGCAGCATCGATCCTGAAGTTGCGCAAGTAACTCTCGTAGAGCCTGACGGGTTCCACGTGTTCTGGGAGCGCCGCGCACGCTGCGGTGAACTGACGTTCGTCGTCGGTAATGACGTACGCGATCCGCACGTCCGGCTTCGCTGCGATCGCGTCTACGAAGTCACCCAGGTGGTCGAGCGCCTCGATCACGCCGTACACGTCCGCGACGTCCCACCCGGCGTCCAGCGACTCGATCCGCAGGCCTTGTGACCCCGCTCGCATCCAGAGGAGTGGAGCTATGCGACCGAAGGCGTGGTGCGAGGCGACAACTAAAGGGGCCTCGTATGTGAGCGTGAAGAACTCCGCATTCTCTTCGAATCCATCTGCCATCGGGAACTCGTCAGTGAACTTGTAGTCACCCTTGATCGGATCACCGTCCGGTGTTCGGCCCGTGATCGCAGCCTCGATGCGGGGCTTTGTCACATGGTCACAGATGCCTCGATCATTCCAGCCTAAGTCACCTGGTCGCAATCCACGATTTCGCAAATCAACTTGTTCATTTTCTGAAACCTCATTGTTAGTTATCGAAATACATTGTCGCAGGCCACCGTCCTGATGGTTCAACCTGGCAACCGCATGTGCGGTCGTGCCCGAACCAGCAAAGAAGTCGAGTACGATTGCCTGCGACTTCGTCTTGACGAAGTATCTAAGTGAATCCTCGACAACGTAGAGAGATTTCGGGAAGGGAAATTTCCGGTCCGGCATCATTCTTCTGAGCAGCTTGCTTCCATACTCACCAGCTTCGTGAGCCGTGCGGTTCCAGATGGTTTTAGGCGCTCGCAACTTCATTCCCAAGTCACCCAACGAAAGCTCCACCGCCCCTCTTTGGTCGAAACCCTCGATGCCTATCTCGCCACGCTCTATCCGAGCGATTGTTCCGCGGCGGAGGTAGGTTATCGCACGAACGCCGCCTCGGCCAATGCGTCCAGCGCGCACATATCCGTTCCTAAGATATGATTCAAATGAATCCCTACTCAATTGCCATCGACTCTCTCGGCCAGAACCAAGAATCGGCCAGACAGTCTCCAAGCGGGGCTCTGGTGGCGCCACCGTGTCCCTCGACACGTGCAACGGAAGCGGGGCTCCAGTCGATTCTATCCGAAGATTCAGGGGATCGACAAAGATCGGGTAAAATTGATTCGGCGCATTCTCTCGAAAAGGATCTGTTCCGCTACGGATCAATGGATACCAAACCTGCGGACTGTGAGCTTCCTTCCGCGAATCATAAGCAGCCAGCATATCATCGGACGACCAATCAATTCGCGAGTCCCCAAGCTGCACGGTGAAGACGTACTCATCGACGCGAGAGAATGACGTGTTGCGAGGAGTTCCTTGGGAGTTGATCACAACTGAAGACATTTGAATTCTTGCGTCTGGGAATACCTGCTCCAAGAGGAGTCCTAGACGAAGATACTCCTTCTCGTCGATCGTGACGATGAGGACCGAGTCAGCCGGATTCAGCAACTCCTTCGCCAACAGCAGCCGTCGCTCCATGAAGGCGAGCCACTTGGAGTGTCGATACTGATCCTCAGGCTCGACGTAATCGTTGTTGTACTTCCAGTCCTTTGCCCCCGTATTATACGGTGGGTCGATGTAGATGCAGTCGATCCTGCCCCGATGTGTGTACAGCAGCGCCTTAAGTGCGTGCAGGTTCTCAGCGTTGATCACCGTATGGTAGGGCTTGTCGCCGCCCTGCTCCACCTTCCCGGTGCTGACCAGGCCCGGGTAGATGACGTCGTTCTCCTCAGCAACCACGACCAAGTCATCGATCGGGTACTTCGACGTCTCGTCGGAGCGTCGATCCTTCAGTTCAGCCACGCGGGAGCCATCGACTTCCTTGGCGCCGGTGACGACCCACAACCGGGTGTCCGGCGACTTCGTCTCCCCACGAGGCGGCAGCATCCGCACCTTGTCGCCGCGTCGCACGGGTCGCCCGTACAGGTCCACCGCCTCGGGGCGGTGTCGCTCGAAGTTGAGGCCGAACGCGCGCCGGTTCTGGAGGTGTCGCACCTCTTTCTCGATCTCCGCGCCGAGCTCGGGGTTCTCCTGCTTCGCTTGGCGAAGCAGGTCAGACAGTCGCGACATCGTTCTCCTTCTGGTCCACGTCGACGGTCACTCGGGCGAACGTGCTCAAGATGCGTTGGTGGGTCTGCCGTGGTAGCTGACGCTCACCCGGTTCCCCGAACGGAGTGCCGGGCCGGGGAGGCGCCGTGTCGAGCAGATCGTCCAGACCTGCGCGCGCCACCATCAGCAGTCCGTGGGTCGCCCGCGTGCACGCGACGGCGAGGCGTCCGAACGCTGAGTTGAAGTCGTCGAGTTCGGTCGCGCCGGTCAGCGGGTGGATGGCGATCGTGATCGCGTTGGTGCGCCCTTGCCACGAGTCGACGGTCGACGCCACCAGGTCGCGGTCGCGAAGGCCGTACTTTTCGCGGATCCTGTCCGCCAGCGCAACCGCGTCGTCGACGAGTTGATTCCGCGTGGCCAGGATGACGACGAGCGGATCCCCGTCGTCCGACTCACCGGGTCGGGCGACGGCGACGTCGCCGGTCGGTTCGCCGTCTCCGGAGTAGACGGCTGATCGGATCTCGAACCCGCTGCCGAACAGGTTGTCGAGCCACTCCTCCACCTGTGCGAGGAGCGGCACGTCGATGTCGGGCGCCGGCGACTCGGCGAGACCAGCTATCTCGACCAGCGTCGGCACGCCACCCCCCACGTGCTGCCACAGGGCCGCGGACGGAGCACTGGGTTCGGTGATGGTCAGTCGTCGGTCTCCCGGAGCCGCGACCGACGACAGGTCTTCGCTCCAGGTCGGGTAGAACGCTCGCCACAGGTTGAGCGACTCTCCCGGCGGACGCCACACGGTGGGCAGTTCCCGCACCCAGGTCGTCGGTTTGCCTTCGACGGCCGCGGGCCACGCCCGGTACGGGTTGTGGGACCGGTCGCCCCGCCACGGGTTGGCGGCCACGTCGAGTGGTGGCAACTGTCCGACGTCGCCAACGCCGACGATCACCGGCGCTGTGCCTTCGACCCGGTCGAACAGGTGGTGCGGAAGTTGCCACGCCTCGTCGACGAACAGAACGTCGAACAATCGGTCATCACCGGTTGCCCCGACCGCGTCCTTCAGACGTCCCTGCTCTCGTGGCACCTTCAGTTTCGATGCGGTCGCAACGATCACGTCGGCGGCGGCGGGGATCCCCGAGGCTTGTGTCGACACCGTCACTGATCGGCCGAACCCGTCTGGCAGCTTCGCGTACGCGTCCTTCGACAGGTGCAGGCATACGCGTTCCTTACCCAACTCCTTGGTGAGCTCCTCAGCGAGCGGGCGGATCTGGTTGTTGGTGAAGGCGACGATACCGATCCGCTGTGAACCGGGTGCTCCGGCAGCGTCGACGACCAGACGCCGCAGGGCGAACGACTTGCCCGCACCAGCGGCCGCACGCAACAGCAGGTGGGTGTGTCGATCGGTGGCGTCGGCAGGGGCCGCCAAGGCTGCTCGGAGGGCGGCGATCGCCTCCGACGTCACTGCCTCGTTCCCGCTGGCTGCAGCGGCGTGATGCTTCCCGACCACGACCGGTACGGGCGGGAACGACACGTCAGTCCACGTCATCGACCGTCACCCCGTCCGGGACTGGTGCCGGCTCCACCGTCACGTCGGCGGCCGTGGGCTTTCCGTTCGCGACCACCTCGAAGCCGTCTGCGTCACGGACCGGCGGCCACGTCTCCGGGTTCAGCTCTCGTCGGCTTCGTCGCAGGGCGATCTCGTCCGCGAACTCAGCTTCGGCCACGTCGTGGGGGCGGCAGCACCAACGGTGGTCCTTCGCGTTCGTCACGTACGAGTCGGACGTGCACTTCGCGGTGGGCCCCCCGGCCGCGTCCTGATCGGGTCTGGCGACGTTGAACCCTTTGTTGCTCTTGAGCGTCTTGAACCAGTCGAGCCGGGCGATGACGATCCGGTCACCCACGGCGAGGTTCGCGTCGACCGGCGGATCCCACTCAAGAGTGCCCACGCTGCCGGTGGCGACGGCCTCGTCAGAGTCCCGTTCGACGAGTGGTCCGGCGCTGGCGTTGTCCAGACGGATCGATCCCTTCTGGG
This sequence comes from Carbonicoccus niuqiaonis, assembly GCF_050157065.1. GTDB lineage: Bacteria > Actinomycetota > Actinomycetes > Propionibacteriales > Propionibacteriaceae > Avipropionibacterium. The sequence goes on along the minus strand of NZ_CP189573.1, from coordinate 998,203 downwards.
ACTTCACTGACGCAGCGGCACGCTCGACCCACGGCTCGTCCCCCACTGCCAACAGGACCACTCGGTCTCCGGCGCCAAGGCGGCGGGACTCGACAGTGAGGACCGTCGGCTTGAGCGACTCCACTGTCGCCCACGCGACGCTTCGGTCCCCGGCGTCTGTCGCCTGCTCAGCCGCCCTCAGCGGGTTGGTGAGCGCGGTCACCTGCTCCGAGCAGGTGGCGTCCTGGTCGATGAGTTCCACGAGCTGATTGCGCCACCACCGGTACGTGCGACCGAACCGCACCAGGTCTGACGCTCGCAGCTCCCGGCGGCGCCGCCACACGCGCTGGGCGTCACCCTCGAGCGAGCGGTACGCGCTCCGCATTGTGGAGTCGGGAACCGTCGCCAACGCGGCCAGGGCGCGGTCGACGACGTCAGCCTTGTACTGCAACTCGTCGGCAACCAACCGGTCGTACGAGTCCTCGGCACCGTGGGCGCCGTCGCGAACACGGCCCAACGCGGCGTGCAACGTGTCGGAGGTTGCGTTGGTGAGACGTGCCCCCGGAGTGTGCGGATTCGCGTCCACCTCATCGGAGATCCAGCGGTGGTCGTGATGTCCTTCGTTGGTGGCCCACTCCACCACGAAGTCGAGGCGACGCGCCTCGAACTCTGCACCACCGGGGACGAAGTGACGCTGGACGACCGACGCCAGGTCCACCACGGGCGCGCGCACCTGCAGCATTCGAGCGCGGTCGTGCTCGAGCAGGAACGACACCGCCGTGCGGCGGCTGCCCTCCAACGTCTGCGGCATCACCGCGGGCTCCCCGTTGTAGGTGAGGAGTTCACGCCCCATGTCCTGGTCGCGCTTCCACCGGAGCCGACTGAGCTCGACGCCGGCCAGCAGGTCCGCGGTGCTCGCCAGCACGTCAGCGGTGGCCCGATCAGGCACCACCAGGTGCACCGGAGCGGGCGAGTCCGGATCCGCCTTCCTGTTCTCCCCCATCGCGTGCTCGATCTCGCGGCCGATGAGGTGCATCAGCTTGCGTCGCGTCTCGGGGGCCTGAGGGTCGCGGAACGGCGTGAACGTCCACGGCCGCGGACCGTCCTTGGCCACGCGCTGAACCCCTACTCCGTAGCAGCCGAGAGCTGCCGCGTCACTCTTGGCGAGGACCACGTTCACCGTGCCGGGCAGGCCGGCCGGATCGAGCCGGCGCTGGCCCGTCGACTGTGCGACCGACTCAACGGTCGCCCGCACGCGAGACACCGACCGCGGATTTGCCCGGTCACCCGGTTCCCCGCCCGTGAGCAACGGCAGCAGGCCGGAACGTTCGTTCACGGGGACGCCGATCTCGACGAGCAGGCTCTCTGGCGAGGTTGAGTTCCTGAGCTCGGACCGGCAGAAGTTGAACAGCGAACACGTGCGACACGTGTCGGGGGCGAACTTGGCGTGCAGGTGCTTGACGTGGGTGGCGACGTCGTCAACGGCGGACGCGTCCTGGACCGCGCGGAGTCGAGACTCCCACTGTGCTCGAACCTCGTCGAGGTGGTCCGGCAGGCGTTCCACCTCGACCGTGGGCTGCAGGAAGGCGCTCCGCGGCACGGCCAAGAACCCGAAGTCGCTGACCGAGGCATCGTCCGACACCTCCTCCCACTGCCGAAATGCGAACGCCCCCATCGCGACCTGCAGGAACCCCTTCAGCAAACGTCCGTCGTCGATCCGGGAGCGCACGCGTTCGTAGTCCTTCACGTCACCGATGACGATGACGGGACCCGCCGGGCCCGACGCCACAACAACGAGGTCGGGCTTGATGGCTGTCACCGTCACGTCACCGAACCCCGGGTACGGCACGGCGACAGAGTGCAGCAACGTGGCTGTGCCGGTCTTCGCGTTGTCGCAGGCAACCTTCAACTTGTCCAGGGTTGTGCTGGTCGACACATGACAGTCCGCCAACGCCACCGCCTTCGGCCGGGCCAACCCGGTCCAGCCGGCGACCCGCGTCGTCACCTCGCCCGCGAAGGCGGGGTCGTGGCACAGTCGCTCGAACGTCATGGCGCGCATCCAGCGAGCCTCCGGAATGCCGGCCGTCGTGTCCGGGTGACCCAGCGAGTCCGCCAACGCACGACGAGAACGGTGGGTGATCAGCGGGTCCGATCCGCGAAACCGCTCGCAGCGTCCGTGGACCGCCCACGACGACGCGCTGGACCCTCCTCCTGCACTGAGCTCCAACTCGCCCTCCACCAAACCCGGGTGCGTCTTGCGTACAGCCAACTTGCCAAACAATTACCACACTCGGTCCACGAATCGAGAGGGGCCCTGAGATGTGCAAGCGAAAGATCTGCCTCGGTACCTTTCCAACACCGCGCACACCTTGCGGGACACCTCCAAGCGTGACAACTTAGAGAACTCAGCAGCTTGGGACCTAGGTCGTGACAGCACCTCGGCGCTGTGCCGGCGGCCGAGACAGGAGCAACTTCATGACGGACAAGCCCCGATCAGTCTCCCGCAGAACGGTGCTGGGCACCGCTGCCGCGCTCGCCACCCTGACAGCCTGCGGGCCGACCAGTCCGAACACAGAACAACCGGTCGGCGAAGGCGTCACCCTGCCGAACCACATGGCGTACGAGCAGATCACTCCTGATCTTCCGGGACGCCGGACGGCGTACCGCCGGGATTCTTCGAGTTTCCGGAGAAGCCAGTTGTCCGGCCCGAGTTTCCCGCATCGCCGGGCGACGAGTTCACCGCACTGATGCAGGGGGCGCCACCGGCACCGGAGCAGTCCGCGAACCACAACTACCAGGCGCTCTTCGACAAGATCGGCTCCGCGTTCACGATCATGTACGGGCTGTCGGGATCGGACTACAGCAAGAAGTTCCAGACCGTCCTTGCCAGCGGCGACATCCCCGACATGAGTCAGATCGTGACGACGTCGGCAGGAATCTCGACGGTCCCGCAGCTGCCGGCGGTGCTGGAGAAGTACTATCACGACCTCACCGACATCCTGGGCGGTGACGGAGTCGCGCAGTATCCGGGGCTGGCGAACATTCCTGCGGCCACGTGGAAGATCCCCGCGCTCGGCGGTCGCCTGTACGGTGTCGCGCAACCTCGTCCGCCAGCGGGGATTCTGCTCTTCTCCCGAGGTGACCTGCTCGCGGAGAACGGGATCAACGATCCGAACGTGCAGCTGCGTGACGAAGCCGACTTCGTCGACCTTCTGGACTCACTCACCGACAAGTCGCGGGACCGTTTCGCCATGGGCGGCGACCCGATCGGGTGGCTGCTCTCCTTGGTGAAGCAGATGTGCGGCGTCCCGAACTACTGGGCCCTGCGTGACGGCCAGTTCGTCCACGAGAACGAGACCGACGAGATGAAGGATGCGATCGATCAGGCTGGCCGCATCATCCGGGCCGGCCATCTGCATCCGAACCCGTTCTCGGATCCCGGCCAGGGGCTGACGTGGTTCACCGCGGGGGTGACGTCGCTCTACCCGCAGGCGTTCCCCTCGTGGGAAACCCTCGCGGTCCAGCACCCGGAGTGGAACGTCGGCAACGTGGATCTGCCACGTTGGGAGGGAGGCGGCACAGCTCCGGTCCGCAAGCTGCCGGCCGGTTACGGCGCGTTCGTGGCGTTCAAGAAGTCCTCGGACGAGCGGATCGAGCAACTCCTCCGGGTCGCCGACTTCATGGCCTCTCCGTTCGGGACCCAGGAGTACCTGGACGTGCACTACGGTGTCGACGGTTACAGCCACACCATGGAGAACGGCGTACCGACTCCGGTGGGCGGCGGCCCCGATGTGGTGCTGCCGATGTCGTACCTCGGCGGAAACAAGACTGCAGTGCTCTATGCCGGCAAGGATGCCGAGCGAGTGCGCACTCAGCACGAGTACCTCACACGCACGATCACGGAAGGCAACGACAACGCGGTGTACGGCCTCTACCCCGAAGCTGCGGTCGGCAAGACGGCCAAACTCACCGCCGCGAACAACGACGTTCTGCGCGAGGTCATGCTCGGACGCAAGCCCATGACCGAATGGGATGAGTTCGTCTCGCAGTGGAAGTCCGAAGCAGGCGATGCGATGCGCGCCGAGTACAGCGAGGCTGCCGAGAAGCAATGACAACCACACCCAACACATCTTCGGCCGCGGAGTCGTCCGAGCTGCAGGACGAGTTCACACGGGCCATGGACGAGTACTTCGCCGACCTGGACGGCACCGTCGGTGTCGCAGTCCGCGATCTTGTCGATGGCACTGCCCTGAGCCAGAACGCCGATCGTCCCTTTCCGACCGCCTCGGCGATCAAGGTGCTCGTGGCGTACGAGTACCACCGCCAGGTCGCCGCCGGCACGGTCGACCCTGCGCAACGCTTCCACCATGCGCCCCGAGGAGGCCGTCCCCGGATCGGGTGTGTGCCAGCATCTCGATCCGGGGCTGAGCCTCACCCTGGGCGACTTGGCGACGCTGATGATCATGGTCTCGGACAACTGGGCCACCGACCTGGTCATCGCCCAGATCGGCAAGACCGCCGTCGCCGACACGGCCCGACGTCTTGGGCTCGACTCAACCCGGTTCATCTTCACGATGCGCGAGATGTTCTGCGCCCGGTACGGTCTTGACTCCGATAACCCTACTCTCACTCCGGCCGCTCTCGCTCGACTGGTCGACACGATCGTCACGCCTCCTGCCGGCGAAACGCAGGCGCTGCCCCCGGACAACGTCAGCACCCCGGCCGACATGACGACACTGCTGCCAGCCATCCACGCGGGTCGTGACCTTCCCGGGACGAGCCACACAGCACTGGTCGCGAGCCTGCGTCGTCAGACCAATCGGACCATCATCCCGGCCAGACTTCCGGCGGGGACGGTCAGCGCGCACAAGACGGGGAAGAGCCCTGGTGTGGCCAACGATGTCGGGATCGTCGAAACCCCCTCCCGCAGTTTCGCGATCGCCTTCCTGAGTGAAGGGCTGACTGACGTGTCGGAAGCGATGAGCCGGATGGCCTGGGCGTCGCGATGGATCTGGGACCTGATGTCTTGCCGGTGAACCGTCTGTGTCCACGACCGACTCGAGTGGCAGGACAGCAGAGCTACTCTGCGACACAGGGAGGTACCTCGTGTCCACCACCACGTCATCCACGTCGTTCCGCATCAGCGCCGCCGCCAAGCAGGCCTTGACCGAGCACGCTGCTGGCGAGCACACCAGCGCCACTGCGCTGCTCGAGCAGCTGATCATCGAGGGCACCTCTGTGACCATCCGGGCATCACCTTCCGAGGGCCGGGACAAGACCGTCGCGCCGCGCTCGCCGCAGGTCCCGACGTGTGGGAGGTCGTCGGGCGACTCATGGAGTTGGATGGTTCCGAGGAGCATCGGATCGCGGTCCTCGCCGAAGAGGCTGATCTGCATCCTCGCCTGATCCGGCTCGCCCTGGACTATGTGGCCGTCCATCGCGATGAGGTCCTCGAACGCATCGAACACAACCGCCAAGTACTCCGGATGACGCCGTCATCGCTGCCACAGCCCGAGCCGAACGACGGGCCGTCGTGACCGAGAACGTCGCCGACTTCGGCGCCGCACTGGCCGCGTTGAGGTTGATACAAGAGACGTCTGGCCGCTCCCAATTTTCCGTATTGCGATATTTGCATGGATACTGGCGAGTCCATCAAAGGCAAACCGGTCACCGAGGAGCAGATCGGTGCGTGGGCGGACGAGGCGGAGGTTGGCTACGACGTCGAGGAGCTCAGGAAGCGAGGTCGGGGCCGACCGGGACGGGGCGCCGAGCCGTCCCAGGTCGTTGCACTTCGCCTCACCACAGAAGAGCTTGCGAACATCGACGCGCGCGCTGCACGCGAGGGCAAGTCCCGGTCGGAGGTCATCCGCGAGGCACTGGCAGCCTCCGCCGCGTGAGGGTTCACGATTCGGCACTGAAACACGGCATCGGTCCCCAGGATGCCGTTCACGCCGCCACCTGGTCACTGTGGATCGAGGATCTCGACGAGGACAGCCCGTCACGACAGCTACGGCTCGGCTTCGACACGCAAGGCCGGCTTCTCGAAACGGTCGTACTCGTCTTCGACAGCGGCAATGAACTCCTGATCCAGCCATGAAGGCGAGGACGCAGATGCTTGACCTGCTTCCGTAACCTGCTGGGCGGGCCCGCGGGCCACGAACACCGACGGGGCGATGCCGTGTGCTTGGCCAAGCGGGTCGACACAAGAGACTTGGCGACGCCGACACCCGCGAGTCAGGAGCACGTCATGCTGAGTGGGATGGCCGCGACCTGTGCCGATCCAGCGGACTCAATCCGAACGCGCATGCACGCCGGATGATCAGCCAGATAGAGCGTCGGCCAGACGACCCACTGGTGTCCCCTGCCGTCACACCGTGGGTACTCGATCTCGCGACCTGCGGCCTCACCGGAGGCCATGCTGGTGCCGTCCGTGAGCACGGTCAGCTTGGCGGACGTGTCGGCACGCACGAAGACCCCGGCTTTGGCGCGTCGGTCCGCCTGGCCCGTGGGTCCGAGCTCAATCCGCATGTCGACGAGCGCGACGTTGCCGTACTCCTTCCACCCTGGAACGAGTTCGTCCTCATACGACACCGCTGACGAGCATGTCGCGAGGCCGTTGCCTGTCGCCGCTGCCTGCTGGCTGGTGACAGTCGCAGGAGGGACCTGAGCGGATGGCGGCGCGGGGCGCGGCGCGGCGCCGCATCCACACACCACGAGCACCATCACCGTTGACAGAACCTTCCGCATGTCACGAGTGTCCCGTCCGCGCGATTCAGTGACAAGAGCATCGACTCACAACGAGGTGCCCCTCGCCAGGGGCGATCACGTCGAGTCCAGTGGCAGTCGCCGCCTCACCAAGCCGGTGGTCGTAGGTAACCAAGGCGGATCGCCGCCTCCCGATGCAGAGCGTCGAGACGGACACGGACGTGCGAAGCGTCCATCACAGCCGATCATCTCGCAGCTCATCGAGGATCTGGGCCATCGGACGGTCGCCCTCGGACGGCTCAGGCTTCAGCGCTGCCCAGCCACCGACGCGCTTGGCCGGCCGCGCGATGGGCAACGTGGGGGCGCGAAGCACGCGTCCGGACTTCGTTGCGCAACTCGCGTTGCGAAAGGGTCTCGACTGGGGCTCCCCCACGTTCATGATGCCACCGTAGCGCCCGCGCTACAGCCTGGCGGAACACGATCGCATGGACGGGCAGCACAGCGACACACGTGGACGTGAGCTCCACCCACGTCGCTGTGGCGCCCACATTTACGACAGACCGCGGCCGGCCGATAGCAGGCACCAACCTTGCTCTGACCATGGGTGATGCTCCCCGGGTAGGAGTCGAACCTACGTCGCTTGTCCTGATTCAAAGTCAGGCGGGCCCTGCCGGCAGACCAACCGGGGATCGTCACAGACGTTCCCGCGGGAGCGTCTGCAGGCCCAGCCTACGCAATCGGGGTGCGTCGGGCATCTTGGGCGCACATCCCGGCCGAGGAGCCCTGTCGGTGGGAGATGGGAGAATCACCCTCATGCCCCGAGAGCCCAGCGCGAAGCGACGTCGGATGACGAGCACCGAGCGGCGTGAACAACTGATCGCGATCGGTCGCCAGCTGTTCGCCGCGAAGGGCATGGACGGGACGACGGTGGAGGAGATCGCGGCCCGGGCCGAGGTCAGCAAACCCGTCGTGTACGAACACTTCGGCGGCAAGGAGGGCCTGTACGCGGTCGTCGTCGACCGGGAGACCGTGGCCCTGTTGAACTCGATCCGCGACGCCCTGGGCACCGGCGACCGCTATCGGATGCTGGTGGAGCGGGCCGCGCTCGCCCTGCTCGACTACATCGACGACAACGCCGACGGCTTCCGGATCCTGGTCCGCGACGCGCCGCTGGGCACCGGGTCGGGTTCGTACTCCTCGATCCTCAGCGACATCGCCGGCCGGGTGGAGCACATCCTCGCCGACGAGTTCGCCTCCCGTGGGCTGGACCGCAAGACCGCGCCGATGTATGCACAGATGCTGGTCGGCATGATCGCGTTCACCGGCCAGTGGTGGCTGGAGACGCGCAAGCCCCGCAAGCCAGAGGTCGCCGCCCATCTGGTCAACCTCGCCTGGAACGGTCTTGCCGGCCTCGAACGCCGACCGCGCCTGCATCTCGACGAGGATGACTGACCAGGTCGCCCACGCCAGCCCAGGTCGAGCTACTCCGCCAACTCGTCTCGACGTGAAGAATCTTGACTAGACTTGCCTTCATGGACGCAGCCCGGGGACCAGACGGCGACGAGGTCGACCGACTGCTCGCCGCGTGGGCGCAGGCGCGGCCCGACCTCGACGTGTCACCGATGGAGGTGCTGTCGCGCGTCACCCGACTCGCCCGCCACCTCGACGACCACCGACGCGAGGCGTTCGCCACGCACGGCCTGGAGGGATGGGCGTTCGACGTTCTCGCCGCCCTGCGCCGGGCGGGCGAGCCCTACCAACTCTCCCCCGGCCAGCTGCTGCGGGAGACCATGGTCACCTCGGGCACGATGACCAATCGGGTCGACCGGCTGACCGCCCGCGGCCTGGTCCGCCGCAGTGATCATCCCGACGACCGACGTGGGGTGCTGGTCACGCTGACCGCCGAGGGCAAGACTGCCGTCGACTCGGCGATGTCGGATCTGCTCGACGCGGAGCAACACATGCTCGACGGCCTCAGCGCAGCCGAACGCGCCCGGCTCGCCGGCTGGCTGCGTGACCTGATCCGCCCGTACGAACACTGAGTTTCAGGGGGTCTGCAGCAGCCGCGCCCCGGGCACCGGTCCGTGCACCCGCCGACACTCGACCTCGGAGCCCAGTTCGGCCTTGAGCCGCAGGTGCACGTCGACCGCGGCGGCCTCGTCGGCCACCAGGAACGCCACCGTCGGCCCGGACCCCGACAACACCGCCCGCAGCGCCCCCACCCGTGGCGCCAGGTCCAACAGCTCGGCCAGCTCGGGGCGGAGGTCACAGGCCGCGTCGGTCAGGTCGTTGTGCAGGACGGCGGCCAGGTCGGCCGGACGCCGCGAACTCAGCGCCGCCATCAGCTCCGGCGACACCTCCGGCTCCGGCGGTTCGGGTTGCCGCTCGTCGAAGCGGCGGAACACCTCGGGGGTCGACAACCCCCGCCCCGCCATGGCCAGCACCCAGTGGCTGGTGCCGCGGGTGAGGGCGGGCGCCAGCACGTCGCCCCGGCCGGTGCCGATCGCGGTGCCGCCGGCCAACCCGAAGGGCACGTCCGCGCCGAGCTCGGCGCCCAGCTCCCGCAGCTCACCGGGGTCCAGGTCGAGGTCCCACAGCACCGCACACGCCAGCAGGGTCCCGGCAGCATCGGCCGAACCGCCGGCCATGCCGCCGGCGACCGGGATGCTCTTGTCGATGGTGAGGGCGACCCCCCAGTCGCCACCACACCGCTGCCGCAGCAGGTCGGCCGCGCGCCAGGCCAGGTTGGTGTGATCGTTGCCGACCAGGTGCGCCTCCCGGCCCCGGGTGATCACCGTCGTCTCCCCGTCACGTTGCCAGCGGGCCGTGACGTCGTCGTACAGCGACACCGCCTGGAAGACCGTCGCCAACCGGTGGTAGCCGTCCTCGACCGGCCCCACCCGCAGTGCCAGGTTGATCTTGGCCGGGACGCGGACGCGCACCACCTCTTCGGCAGGGTCCACGGCCTCGGTCATGCCGCCACCGTATTCGGACCCCGGCGGAGCGGCGCGCCGGGTCCGGCTCAGGGCCGGAAGAGCTGTTCGGCGACCCGCGCGAAGTCGGCCACGCCCAACACCTCGCCGCGTGCCGTCGGTTCCACCCCGGCGGCCTCCAGGGCGACCGCGGCGGCGCTCGACGACCCGGCGAGTCCGGCCAGTGCGGCCCGCAACATCTTGCGGCGCTGGGCGAACGCGGCATCGACGACCGCGAACACCTGATCACGCGTCGCCGTCGTCGCGGGTGGGTCGCGGCGGACCAGCGACACCAGCCCGGAGTCGATCTGCGGTGCCGGCCAGAACACGTGCGGGCCGACCACCCCGGCGCGAGTCGCCGTGGCGTACCACGCGGCCTTCACCGACGGCACCCCGTACGTCTTCGAACCCGGCGAAGCGACCAGCCGGTCGGCGACCTCCAGTTGCACCATGACCAGACCGCGTCGCCAGTGCTCCGACAGCGCCAGCAGGTGCAGTACGACCGGTACCGCCACGTTGTACGGCAGGTTCGCCACCAGCACGGTCGGCTCGGGCCGGCCCAGGTCGGTCACCCGCAACGCATCGGCCTCGACGACGGTGAGCCGATCCGCCGCCGCCGGGGCCCGGTCGGCGACGGTCCCGGGGAGGGCCCCGGCCAGCAACGGGTCAATCTCGATCGCGGTCACCGCACAGCCGGCCTCCAGCAGGCCCAACGTCAGGGACCCCAGCCCGGGCCCGACCTCCAGCACGACGTCATCGGGTCCGACGTCGGCGATCCGGACGATCCGGCGCACGGTGTTGGCGTCGATCACGAAGTTCTGGCCACGTTGCTTGGTCGGGCGCAGACCGAGACGGCCTGCCAGGCCCCGCACGGTGGTGGGGTCCAGCAGGCCGCCGGAGGTGGTGTTGTCGGGTGTCACCCGAGAATCATGTCAGTCAGCGGATGCCCAGCTTCGCGGTGCACGCGGGCCAGGCGCCCCAACCCTGTGACGCCTGCACCTTCTTGGCGATCGCGATCTGCTGGTCACGCGTGGCCTGGTGGGCGTACGCGGCGTACGTGCCACCACCGAAGGCACGCCACGTGCTGGCGGAGAACTGCAGGCCGCCGTAGTAGCCGTTGCCGGTGTTGATCGACCAGTTGCCGCCGGACTCACACTGGGCGAGCCGGTCCCACACGCTGCCACTCGGCGCGGTCGGTGCGGTTGCTCCGCCGCCGCTCGAGCCGCCCGACGAACCTTCCGACCCACCGTTGGTCGCCGGCGGTTTCGGCTTCGGGGCCTCCTTGGTGCCGACCAGGATGACCTCGGTGACCGGCTTGGTGGTCACCTCCTGCTTGACCTGCTTGCGCTCGACCCGCTTGCCGTCCTCGTACTTCTCGGCGAACGTCGTGGTCTCCTCGCCGTCGACGCCCTTGGTCCGGGTCTCCCGCTTGCCCTTGAGGAGGTCGTCGTCCTGCACGTACTTGGTCTCGTGCGGCAGCTTCTTGGTCTCGGTGACGGTCTTGTGGTCGACCTTCACGTAGGTGATCTTCATCCCGTTGACGAGCAGGTCGTCGGCACCGGCCGACACCCGGTCGTCGTCGTCGGGCTTGACCTTGGCCGCGGCGAGCGCCTCGGCGACCTTCACCCCGGTGGTCTCGATCCGGACCTCCTTGCCGCCGACCACCACGATGACGGTCTTCAGGGTGTCGAGGTTGAGGTCCAGGCCGTCGCGGCCGATGTTGGCGCTGCGGCTGGTCGACAGCTCGGCGCCCTTGGCGTCGATGCGCAGCGAGGACAGCAGCTCCGACACGGTGGTCGCGGTCGTCCAGTGGGTGCGCTCCACCCCGTCGACGGTGATGTTGACCTCGCGGCCGTACCGGACCGCGATCCGGGTGCCGTCGCTGATCTTGGTCTCGACGCTCGGGGCCACGACGTCACGCTCGGTGATCTCGATGCCCTCGGCCGCCAGGACGTCACCCACGGTGGACGAGCGGGTGTTGACGGTGGTCTCGGTGCCGTCCACCGACAAGGTCACGTCCTTGTCGAGCGAGGCGTAGGCGAATCCTCCCCCGGCGACCGCCACGACGGCTGTCCCCCCGGCGATGGCCATCGTGATGGCTTTGCGCACGTGCTTCTCCCTGCGTTCTGGCTGTGTTCCGGATGCGACGCGAGTCCCCCAACTCGGCACATTGGTCACGGAATAGTAACGACGGGGCACGTGTCTACCAAATCCCCGCCTCCGGGGCAACCCTGAGTCCGCTCAGGTGGAACCCTGCCCCCAGGTGAGGCGCCACTTCCGTTCATCGTTGAGCACCTGGACCCCCGAGACGAGCAGGGCGAGGCCCGCCAGCACGGGTGACTGGTTGCGGAACGCGACGTCGGCGACGGCGTAGCAGACCCAGAACGTGGTCAACCAGATGCACACGCGCCACAGCTTCGCCGCGTACGGCAACAGCCCGACCAGGACGCCGGGCCACAGCAGGTACCACGCGTGCATCGCCGGACCGCCGAGCACCAGGGCCAGGAACGATCCGACCAGGTACGTCATCGGCTTGCGCGCCGCGACACGCAGCACCAGCCACGCGATCACGCCCAGGGCCACCACGATCCCGATCGACCGGGCGGTCTCCAGGGCCACCGCCGCCACGGCGTGCCAGCCCAGTTGGGCGAACAGCAGTTGCAGTCCGGCGCCGACCAGCGTCGCCGGCGACAGCGTCATCGCACCACCGGGCACCCCCATCGCCGCGATCCAGCCGAACCCGATGCCGGTCAGTGTCGAGCACAGCACGAAGGTGGCGACCACCACGACCGTGGCGATCACGCAGTTGACCACGTGTGTCCGGCTCGGCCACCCCCGCACCGGGCCGTCCCGGTCGACGCCGGGACGCATCGCCAGCACGGTGATGGCGGCCACGGCGATGGCCGCGGGCTGCTTCACCGCCGCGGCCAGGCCGACCGCGACCGCCGCCCAGAACAGGTTCCGACGACAGACCGCGAACCACAGCCCCAGTGCGACGAACCCCATCATCAGCGCGTCGTTGTGGGCGCCGCCGACGAAGTGCAGCAGCACCAGCGGGTTGAGCACGCCGAGCCACATCGCCCGGGCCGAGTCGAGCCCGAGCCGGGCGGCGATGCGCGGCACGCTCCAGGCCAGCAGGCCCACCCCGAGCAGGGACCACAGCCGCATCCCCCACGCCGCCGCGTACACACTGTCGCCGACGGCGCTCACCGTCAGGTACTGCAGCCACAGGCTGAGGGGTCCGTACGGGGTGGGCGCGTCCAGCCACATCGGGTCGACCTGGTCGGCCCACGGCCCGGGCAGGGCGGCCGGGCCCAACTGGTACGGGTCGAGGCCGTTGGCGACCAGCCAGCCCTGGGCGGCGTACGCGTACGCGTCGCCACTGAGCATCGGCGGCGCCGCCAGCAGCGGAGCCACCCACAACGCGAGCACCGCCAGGTAGCGGGGCCGGCGGCCGGTGTGGGTCTTCGCACCACGCCCCGGCCGCAACCGGAACCAGCCGTCGAGGATTAGGCTCGTCCCGACCAGCAGCAGGACGGTCCCCAGCCAGGGGCTGGGGAACAGGTCGCCACCACCTTGGCTGGCCCGCGGCAGGAACGCCGGTGACAGCGCGCCGATGGTGAGCAGGAACGAACCGAGGACCCCCTCCATCACCGGCCAGGTCGCCAACGCGTCCAGGGTCAGGTCGACGTGTTCGCGGAACCAGCGCAGCCCTCGTCGAAGCAACCGGAGGGGACGCGGCCGGACCGGTCGCGGCGGCGCCTCGGCCACTCGCGAGGGGTCGGGCATGGCGGCTCCACAGTGGTCAGGCCGAGCAGGGCTGTCGGGCCGAGCAGGGCTGTCAGGCTGGGTAGGTCGCCTCACCCTACTGCCCGGGTGCATCCCACCGCCCACGGTGACGCCGCCTCCGCCGCGGCGCGCGCCGTCGGACGGCGACGTCGCCGGCAGCTGCCGGGTGGCCGACCGCGACCAGTCCCACCGAGCTCCGGTCCGCAGGCACCCCGAAGGCGTCCGCGACCGCCGACTGGTGCTCGGGTGGCACGCCGACGAAGGCCGATGCGAGCCCGGCCGCGGTCGCGACGAGCAGCAATGTCTGCACCGCCATACCTGCGTCGACCCACCAGTAGGGCGCCGACCAGGCGGTCGAGTCGAGCGGCCAGCCCTTGTCCGGCCGGGCGTAGCGCTGCCGGTACTGCTGTTCGCTGGTCCACACCAGCACCAACACCGGGGCGGCCGCCATCCGGGTCGACCAGCGGGTCGGGGTGGGCGCGGTCAGCTGCCAGTAGCGGGCCCGGTCGGCCGGCTCGGTGAGGCACAACAGGTCGACCCCGCCGGTGTTGCCGGCCGAGGGGGTGCGCAGCCCGAGGTCGAGCAGGTCGTCGACGACCTCCTCGGCGACCGGCCGGTCCGGGTCGAACTGCCGCACCGTACGGCGTCGCCGCACCACCGCGGCCAGGTCGGCCGCGAGCACTCTCCCCGGCTCGGTCGGCACCTGAGTCCCCTCCGACGCCACCGCTCACCAGCTGCCGAAGGCGCGGTCGGCGTTCTCGCCCAGTGCCGTGCACACCTCGACCAGGTCGGCACCGCGCAGTTCGGCGATGAACCGGGCGGTGTGCGGGATCAGGTACGACGCGTTGGGCCGACCGCGGTGCGGGGCGGGGGTGAGGAACGGTGCGTCGGTCTCGGTGAGCAACGACCCGAGTGGGGTGATCCGGCAGGCCTCCTGCAGATCGGTGTTGGCCGGAAAGGTGACGGTCCCGGGGAACGACAGGAAGGCGCCGTGGTCGAGGCACCGGCGGGCGAACGCGGCGTCGCCGGAGAAGCAGTGCATCACCACCCGCTCGGGCCAACCCTCCGCGTCGAGGATGTCGGCGAGCACCTCGTGGGCGTCACGGTCGTGGACCACCAACGTCTTGTCGTACGCCTTCGCCCACGCGATGTGTGCGGCGAAGCTGTCGGCCTGCAGCCGGTGCCCCGCCGGGTCGGTGGTGCGGTAGTGGTCGATCCCGGTCTCGCCGACCGCGCGGACCCGGTCGTGGCCGGTGATCAACTCCTCGATCATCGCCAGGTGGGCCGGCAACGCGTCGCCGAGCCGGGCCGCGTCGTTGGGGTGCAGGGCCACCGCCGCGACGACGGTCGGCTCGGCGGCGGCCAGCTCGACCGCCCACCGCGAGCTCGCGACGTCGCAGCCCACCTGCACGATCCGGGTGATGTTGACCGCCCGCGCCCGGGCCAGCGCATCGGCCGGCGACAGCCCGGTCAGCTCGTCGGCCACGTCGAGGTGGCAGTGCGAATCGGTCACCGCCACCGGCAGCGGCTCGGGCGCGGCCGGCAGCGTCCGGCGTTCCTCACGGGTCAGCTTCGCCATGATCACTTTCCGTCCGTGGTCGGGCGGCGGTCGGCCAGAACCGCCTCGTACAAGGTGTTCTTGGCGATCCCGGTGGCCTCGGCGACCGCGGCGACGGCAGGCTTGGTGCGCTCCCCCGCCGCGACCCGGGCCGCGACCTCGGCGACCGCGGCTGCCTCGTCGACCGCCACCGCCGTCGCGCCGGCGATCACCACGGTGACCTCACCGCGGACCCCGTCGGCGGCCCAGGCCACCAGCTGGGCCAGCGGCCCCCGCCGTACCTCCTCGTAGGTCTTGGTCAGCTCGCGGCACACGGCGGCCTCCCGGTCGCCGCCCAGTTGGGCGGCGGCCTCGGTGAGGAAGTCGGTCAACCGGTGGGGCGCCTCGAACCACACCGACGTCCGGGGATCGTCGGCCACCTCGGCGAGCCGTCGGGCCCGCTCACCCGCCTTGCGGGGAGCGAACCCCTCGAAGCTGAACCGGTCGACCGGCAACCCGGAGACCGCGAGTGCGGTCAGCACCGCCGACGGTCCCGGGACCGCGGTCACCCGTACGTCGTCGTCGATCGCCGCCCGGACCAGTCGATACCCGGGGTCGGACACCGACGGCATTCCCGCGTCGGTCACCAGCACCACCCGGCGGCCCTGGCGGAGCTGCTCGGCCAGCTCGTCGGTACGGGCCGCCTCGTTGCCCTCGAAGTAGGAGACCACCCGCGCGGTGATCCGGATCCCGAGCCGGTCGGCGAGTCGCTGCAGCCGCCGGGTGTCCTCCGCGGCGACGACGTCGGCACCGGTCAGTTCGGCCAGCAGCCGGGGTGGCGCGTCGGCAGTGTCGCCGATCGGCGTGGCCGCCAGCACCAGCACACCGCCCGTACCGCCCACGCCCACCTCGTCCACCGCACCATTCACTCACACCACCTGATCGACGGCTCGACACGGGGTGAAGGTTGGCCTGCTGCTCGTAGGATGTGCGCCGTGACTGTCACCGACGCCCCCGCGGCCCCCGGGCCGACGGGCCGGGCGCCCACCGGGCTGCGACCACTGCGGCTGCGCGTCCACCCGTCGAAGCGACAGCACGACCTGACCACCGTCGAACGCCTGGCCGATCCGATGCCGACCGACCGGCTGTGGGGCTGGATCGTCGCCGTCGGGCTGGCGCTGATCGCGTTCGGCATCCGCTTCGTCAACCTGGCCGTCCCCAACAAGCTCGTCTTCGACGAGACGTACTACCCCAAGGACGCCTGGTCGATGCTGCGGTACGGCTACGAGACGCAGTGGCCGGACGGGGACGTGGTCAACCCGAAGATCGCCGCGGGGGACGTCGACCTGTACCTCCAGGCCGCGTCGTTCGCCGTGCACCCACCGCTGGGCAAGTGGCTGATCGCGCTGGGTGAGCTGACGTTCGGGATGAACTCGTTCGGCTGGCGGTTCCCCTCGCTGGTGTTCGGGTCGTTGATGGTGCTGGTGCTGGTACGGCTGGTCCGCCGGGTCTCGCGGTCGACGCTGATCGGCGGTCTGGCCGGGCTGCTGCTCACCCTCGACGGGCTCCACTTCGTGATGTCGCGGACGGGCCTGCTCGACATCTTCCTGGCCTTCTTCCTGATCGCGGCGGTGGCCTGCCTGGCCGCCGACCGTGACTGGTTCCGGCACCGGCTGGCCCGCCACCTGCAGGTCAACCGGCTGGCCGACCTGGGCGGCGGCTTCGGCCCCCTGGTCTGGTTCCGGCCGTGGCGGCTGGCCGCCGGGGTGCTGTTCGGCCTCGCCTGTGGTGTGAAGTGGAACGCGTTGTACCTGTTGGCCGCGTTCGCGCTGCTGTCGCTGGCGTGGGACATCGGGGCCCGCCGGCTCGCCGGGGCAGGGCGCCGGTCGACCGCCGGCCTGCTGCTCGACGGCGTTCCCGCGTTCGTGTCGTTGGTGGTGGTCGGCGCGCTCACCTACCTGGCCACCTGGACCGGCTGGTTGGCCACCACCGGCGGCTACTTCCGGACCTGGCACGAGGAACATCCCGACGCGATGTCGGTGCGGCTGTTGGGCGGGCCGTTGGCGTCGCTGTGGCAACTGCACAAGGAGATCTACGGCTTCCACTCCGGCGAGTTCATCAACAACGCGGAGCACCCCTACGACGCGAAGCCGCTGGGCTGGCTGGTGGTGGCCCGGCCGATCGGCATCGACGCGGTCAACGACATCCCGCCGGGCACCCAGGGGTGCCCACCCGGTGGTGACAACTGCCTGCAGGTGGTCAGCGGCATGGGCACCCCGATGCTGTGGTGGGCGGCCCTGATCGCGATCGTGTTCGCCGCCTTCTTCTGGATCGGGTTCCGCGACTGGCGGTTCGCCATCCCGGTGGTGGGGTTGTTGTCGGCCTGGCTGCCGTGGTTCTTCGTGGGCGACCGGCCCCAGTTCTTCTTCTACGCGATCACGATCATCCCGTTCACGGTGATGGCTCTGGCGTTGTGCCTGGGCAAGGTCCTCGGCCCTGCCGTGCCCGGGGAGCGCCGGCTGATCGGAGCGGTCGCGGTGGGCGGCGTGGTCGCGTTGATCGGCGCAAACTTCGCCTTCATCTACCCGATCCTGACTGATCGGGTCATCACCTACCAGCAGTGGCTGGCCCGCATGTGGTTCAAGTCCTGGATCTGACCGGCAGCCGGAACCGACCGGATCTAACAGGTTGGTTTCAATGCGGTTGCGGTTGTGTCGCGAACCCAGTTTCGGACAGGCTCCGACGGGCACTGCGGACTAGCATCGCCGAGGTCGGTGAGCCGCCCGGGCCCACCCGATCCACACCACGATCCGATGACACGGAGAGCAGTCCATGGCGCGCTGGGGAATTCCCCCTGCCCCGGCAGGCCCCCGCCTGCCGGCGGCCGTGGTCGTCGTGCTCACCCTCACGGTCCTGCTGGCCGGCTGCCTGAGCGTCGCCACACCCCGGCTGACGACGACCGGGACGACCCCCACCGCACCGCAGCACAGTGACATCGCCCCGACCGATCCCCGGATGATGGCGGTGGGCGGCGAACTGCGGATTGCGGTCGACGGCCCCTCCCCGCAGTGGAACCCGTGGCACGTCGAGGCCGACACCGAGGCGATGGAGCAGGTGCTGGGTCCGATCACGCCGAAGTTCTTCACCTACGACGACGAGGGGCGCCCCCACGCCAATCCGGCCTACCTGGCCAAGGAGCCGACCGCGTCGGGCGACCCGCTGGTGGTGACCCTGCAGCTCAACCCCGAGGCGGTCTGGGCCGACGGTGAACCGATCACCTGGCGCGATGTCGCGGCACCACTGCGGACCTGCAACGGCAACCAGCCGGAGTTCGCGTGCGCCGACACCACCGGCCCGGCGACGGTGGCGAAGGTGGCCCGCGGGGCAGACGACTTCGAGGCCGTGATCACCTTCACCGGGCCGCAACCCGCCTGGCGGGACGTGCTGGCCGCCCCCGGCCGCGCCGACCTGTTCGCCACCCCCGAGGCGTTCTCCCTCACCCGACCCGATCCGCGGGCCCAGGCCGGACCGTTCGTGGTGCAGGCGTACGACGCCGGCCGCCGCATCGTGGCCGAATCGGTCAACCCGCACTGGTGGGGACCTGCCCCGGCCTTGGAGCGGATCAGCTTCCGCTGGCTCGACCCCGCTGCCCAACCCGGCGCCTTCGTCAACAACGAGGTGGACGTGTTCCACGTCGGACTCAACCGCGACGGGCTGGTCCGTGCCCAGGCGGTCCCCGACGGCGAGGTGCGGCAGGCCCGGGGCGACGAACTCCGGACGCTGCTGGTCAACACCGACGCGGGCCCACTGACCGACCCCGCGGTCCGTCGGGCGATCGCGACCACGATCGATCGGGAGGCGTTCCGCGAGGCGGCGTCGGCCGGGCTGGAGTCCGGTACGGTCTGGCCGACCGTGGCGGCGGGCAACCGGCTGCTCGGTGCGGAGCAGGCCGGTCACCGCGACACCGGTGCAGAGCTCGGATTGCCCGACCCGGTCAGGGCCGCGGCCGAGCTGGACGCCGCCGGCTACCGGCTGCAGGGGGACGGGACCCGGGCCAAGGCCGGTGAGCCACTGACCGTGACGTTCACCCGGGTGGCCGGACTGCCCGAGTCGACCGCCGAGGGACTGATGGTGCAGGCCCAGCTGTCGCAACTCGGCATCGCCGTAACCTTCGTCGACGTCCCCGCCGAGCGACTTGGCCCGCTGTTGGCCGACGGGCAGTACCAGCTCGCCATCGCCGACCGGGCTTCGTTGACCGAGCCGGGCCAGCTGTTCACCAGCGGTGCCGCCGGCAACGTGGAGGACGTCGCGGACGACCAACTGGACGCCCTGCTGGCCGAGCTGGCACGGCAGACGTCGGCAGGCGGTCGGGCCCGGGTGGCCAACGACGCCGACGAGCGGCTGTGGGAACTCGGGGTGTCGATCCCGCTCCACCGGGTGCCGCAGCGGGTCGCGGTGAAGAAGCGGATCGCCAACTACGGCGCCTTCGGCCAGGCCAGCCGCGACTGGACCCGGGTCGGCTACCGCACCTGAGCCTGCGTCCTACAGTGGGGGACGTGGACCTCGACACTGCCGCCGGCCTGTTGTACGCGGCACCGCTCCCCGCGTTCATGGCGGTCCGCGCCGACCTGGTCAAGCAGGCCCGCGAGGACGGCGACAAGGCGGTGGCGACCAAGATCGGCAAGCTGGCCAAGCCGACCCGGTCGGCGTGGCTGGTGAACCTGCTGTCCCACCGCGACCGGGAGCTGATCGACGACCTGCGCGACCTGGCGACGGAACTGGCCGAGGCCCACCGGCTGCCGGCGCGAGACGAGCTGCGGGCGTTGACCACGCGTCGCAACGAGCTCATCACGCGCGGGGTGGACGCGGCGACCCGGCTGGCCGGGACGGCCGACCCCGACCTCTCGGTGACCGAGGCGAACCGGCGCGACGTCCGTGACACGCTGACCGCCGCCCTGGCCGATCCTGCCGTCGCCGCGGCGCTGGCGTCGGGCACGTTGACCAAGCCGGTGCAGTGGTCCGGCTTCGGCCCGGTTTCCGCACCCGCCGCGGCCGTCCCCACCCGCGTACCCGATCGGCCCGCCGACGGCGACGTCGCGCCGGTGATCCACCTGGACGGACGCCGCCGCGCCCAGGCCCTGCGCCGAGCGGAGGCGGAACGGTCCGAGGCCGAACACGAGCAACGCCGGGCGAGCGCCGCCGTCGACCGGGCCCGGCGACGGATCGAGCAGGCTGACGGCGAGCTCACCGTCGGGAAGGCCGCATCGGCCGAGGCGCGTACGGCCCAGCACACGGCCGAAGCGGAGGTCGAGCGGGTGGAGCAGCTGTTGCGGCGGGCTCGGACCGAGTACGACCGGGTCACGGCAGCGGTGGACCACGCGGCCAAGGAGGAAGAACGTGCCCGGGCCCGGGCGGCGCAGGCGGCCACCGACCTGACCGCCGCCGAGGAGGCAGCCGCAGCGGCCGAGCAGCGCCTGACCGAACTGGCCGACACCATCGAACGGTTGGGCGACCAGGGGTAGCTCAGGCCCGCGGCGCCACCACGTCGACCAGCCGGTCGAGCCGGTCGGGTTGGCGTTCGAACAGTTGCAGCAGGCAGCGGATCGCGACGATGCAGGCGACCATCTCGAGGCTCTCCTCCAGCATCACCAGCACCGGCTGCACCACGTCGACCACGACGAAGTTGCCCGCGAAGGTCCGGATCAGGGTGCCGGTGACGAACTCCGTCCCCAGCGCGCCCGTGCCGTACAGCACCAGGGCGAACAGCAGCGGCCGCCGGACCGGAGCCGGCAGCCGCCGGCAGGACAGCAGCACCACGGCCACCCCGGCCAGGGCGAGGATCGCTCCCGGCAACACCCAGAAGAAGGTGCCGACGTCGAGCATCGGCAGCTTGGCGGCAAGCTCACCGAAGGTCTCGTGCTCCCCTGCCCCTTCGTCCACGCTGAGGTAGGTCAACAGGATGGTCAGCACCAGCCAGCCGGTCCGCTCGGATCGCGGCGCCGAGACGAGCGCGAACAGGGCCAACAGTGCGGCGACAAGCAACAGGGCGGTGTTGAACCAGGCCGGTACCGCCGCCTCGGTGTTGACGTGCAGCAGGTTGAGGATCCGGGCCGGCACCCGTGCGGTCACCTTGTGCACGACGTAGACGATCGTGAAGACCACCATCACCGCCGCCAGGGCGAGCAGCAGCGCCCGCGTGACCCGGTCCGACACCACCATCTGGACACCCTCGGAGATCGTGTCTCGGCCGTCTGCTCGGCGCGCGAAGCACTCGTCGAAATCGAGTTGGGTGACCTTCGGCCGGCAGGTAGATTTTGCGAGCCATGTCTGAGACCTTCCCCTCGCTTCCCACCCGTTCCGAGCCAACCTCCGTACCGCACAAGTTGGTCATCACCATCCTTGTGCTGTCGGCCTTCGTCGTGATCCTGAACGAGACGATCCTCTCGGTCGCGATCCCGCACCTGATGTCCGATCTCGGTGTCGACGAACCCACCGTCCAGTGGGTCAGCACCGCCTTCCTGCTCACGATGGCGGTGGTGATCCCGACCACCGGATTCCTGGTGGAGCGGCTGACCACCCGCACCCTCTACCTGTCGGCGATGGCGTCGTTCGCCGTCGGCACCTTGGTCTGCGCCCTCGCCCCGGGCATCGAGATGTTGCTGACCGGACGGGTGATCCAAGCCTTCGGCACCGCGATCATGATGCCGTTGCTGATGACCACGATCCTGCAGCTGGTGCCGGTCGACCGGCGCGGCCAGGTGATGGGCATCGTGATGGTCGTCATCTCGGTGGCCCCGGCGCTGGGCCCGACCGTGTCGGGGGTGATCCTGCAGTTCCTCGAGTGGCGCTTCATCTTCTGGATCGTGTTGCCCATCGCGCTGGTGATGGGCGTCGTCGGCGCGCTCCGGCTGGAGAACGTCTCCGAGTCGGTCGACAGCAAGCTCGACGTGCTGTCGATCCCGTTGAGTGCGCTCGGCTTCGGTGGCCTGGTGTACGGCCTCACCTCGATGAGCGAGGGCCCCGGATCGCCTGTGCTGTGGGGATCCCTGGCTGTCGGCATCGTCGGGACGGCACTCTTCGCGTGGCGCCAGATCTCACTGCAGCGTTCGGGTCGCGATCCGCTGCTCGACCTGCGCACGTTGACCTACCAGCCGTTCCGGGTGGGCCTCGGGCTGATCATGATCGGGTTCGCCGCCCTGCTCGGAGTCGCCATCCTGTGGCCGATCTACCTGCAGAAGGTGCACGGCATCAACGAGATCCTGACCGGTGCCCTGTTGCTGCCCGGCGGTCTGGCGATGGGCCTGCTCGGCCCGGTGATCGGCCGACTGTACGACCAGATGGGGGCGAAGCGGCTGGCACTGCCGGCTGCGATCGTGCTGGTGTTGATCATCTTCGCGATGAGCCGGGTGACCGCGACCACCCCGGAGTGGTTGTTGTTGCTGCTGCACCTGACGATGAGCCTGTCACTGGCGTTCATGTTCACCCCGACGTTCACCGCCTCGCTCAACTCGTTGAACCCGCAGCTCTACTCGCACGGCAGTGCGACCCTGGGTGCGTTGCAGCAGGTGGCCGGTGCGGCCGGGACGGCTCTGCTGATGGCGATCCTGGCGTCGACCCGGACCTCGGCGGAGGCCGCCGGGGCCACCGAGGCCGTCGGCACCCTGGCCGGTGTGCAGTTGGCACTGACCGTGGCCGCCGGGATCGCGATCGGCTCGGTCGTGCTCGCGTTCCGCCTGCGGTCCGGGCCGCCCACCGCGTACGAGCCTGCCGGCCCCGAGCCGACCGACCTCGACCCGGTCCCGCTGGACGGCGAGCCCGCACCCGCGACCTCGTGAGTGTTGGCTGCTGAGTGTTGGCCCCAGCGTGTTGGATGGCGTCATGACCGACCATGACGACCAGGCCCGCGATCACACGGCATCCCGATCACCCCGGGTGTTGGTCAGCACCACCGACCTCGCGCCCGGACCCGGCGATCGGGGTGCCGTGTGGCGTCTCGCCGAACCCGTCCGCGACCTCGACTCCAACGTGATCAACCTGCCGGCCAGTGAGTCGATCGACCGACACCCCGGGGCGGACGTGGACGTCCTGGTGCACGTCCTCGCCGGGGCGGGCACCGTGACCACGGCCACCGGAGACGTACCGGTGGCCCCCGGTGACGTGGTGTGGCTGCCCCGATTGTCGGAGCGGGGATTCGTTGCGGGGCCGGACGGCCTGCGCTACCTGACCGTGCACCAGAAGCGGCACCCGACCCTCACGGTGCAGTCCGGCCGGCCCCGGTGACCTGCAACGCCTGTAGGGCCGCACGGACCTGATCGGCCGGGACGCCGTCGGCCACCGCCGCCAGCGCTGCCCGCCAGCTGGCGGTGAGCAGTCGCCCCAGCGGTGCCGACTCGACGAGCTCGGCGACCAGTTCGGTCAGTCGATCATGGTCGACGGGCTCGGGCGGTGCGCCGAGGATGTGCAGGAACCCTTGTGCCACGGCGAAGTCGAAGCCGACGACCAGGGCGGCCATCACGTCGTCGGTGACCGCGACCGCACCTGAGATGCGGTCGAGCAGCCGCTTCTCGACGTCCTCGCGGACGAAGGCGTACAACCCGATCTTGCTGTCGAAGTGGTGGTAGAGGGCGCCGGTGGTCACCTCGGCCTGCCGGGCCAGCTCACCGACGGTGACCTCCGCGTACGGCCGACGCCCGAACTCACCCACGGCCGCGAGCACCAGCCGCCCCCTCGGGGACGTCGACACCGGGACCCACTCGCGCACCAGACCATAATGCCGTTATGCTGACGCTGAGTCCAGTTACGACACGGTTCGTTCACGACACGGAGGTCACACCATGAAGCTGGAGTTCCTGTTCATCCCCACGAGCGATGTCGAGGCCACCCTCGCCCTGTACCGCGACACGTTCGGCTGCACCGAGCTGTGGCGGGAGGGTGACAGCACCGCGGCGCTGAGCGTGCCCGGCACCGACATGCAGCTGATGCTCGACTCGAACGACCCCGACGCGAAGCCGGGGCCGATCTTCGTGGTCGACAGCGTGACGGCGTTCCATGACCAGCACAGTCAGAAGTTCGAGGTGCTCGCGCCGCCGGCGGAGATCCCGGGCGGCTTCATGGCCAGCTACGCCGAGCCGGGAGGTGGGACCATCCAGGTCCTCGACCAGTCGACCGACTCGGCCGCCGGGTAGGAGCACCCGGACAGGGGAAGACCCACGGGTTGCGCATCGGTGGAGGCGCTGCCGGCTGGACGAAGGCCGGCACCCGTGGGCCCGGTGGCTCGTGGTATTCACGAGACGGTCCCTTGACTGGTAGGGCTCGCCTCAGTGGCGAACCACCTCACGCGTCCGAAGATTCATCACAGTTCGGATCACCTCCTATCTCGTTGGCCACCACGCTACGCGCCCGGTGGTACCGGTTCAACGAGTTTTCTCCGGGCGAGTCGCCCTCACCGCGCGAGCGGTACCTCCCAGCTGAAGGCGGCCCCGTCGGTCCGGCCCGGCAGCAGCTCCAGGGTGCCGCGATAGCGCTCGGCCAGGCCCCGGGCGATCGCCAGCCCGAGTCCGGAGCCACCGGCGTTGCGACCCCGCGACTCGTCCAGCCGGGTGAACCGGTCGAAGATCCGGTCGGCGTCGGCGGCCGGGACGGGGGTGCCGTCGTTGGCGACGATCAGCCGGGCCCGGCACCGCTCGTGGGTGACCGACACGGTGACGCCGGTGGCGGCATGCCGGACGGCGTTGTCGATCAGGTTCTGCAGGATCCGGCGGAACGCGTCCCGGTCGCCGATCGCCGGTGTCGGGGTGAGGCCGTCGAGGGTGATCGGTCGGCCCGGGTCGAAGCTGTCGGACACCACCTCGCGGACCACGTCGGCCAGGTCGACGACGTCCTCGCGCAGCGGTGCCCGGGCATCGAGCCGGGCGAGCAGCAGCAGGTCCTGGGTGAGTCGTTCGAGTCGGCGGGCCTGGGTCAGCGACGTCCGGGTGACCTGCCGGCTGTCGACCAGGTGCGGGTGCCGTTCGGCGACCTCGAGGGTGGTGATCAGGCTGCTCAGCGGGCTGCGCAGTTCGTGGGCGGCGTCGGCGACGAAGCCGCGCTGCTGTTCGATCGACGCGCGGGCCCGCGACAGCGACTGGTTGACGTCGTCGGTGAGCCCACCGAGCAGGCTGCCGGGGCGGGGCTTGGCCATCAGGGCCGGGACGTCCTGCTGCGCGGCCCGCCGCAGTCGGTGGCGGAACCGGTCGACCACGACGGCCCCCGCGAGCAGCACCGGGAACGTGATCGCCCAGTAGCCCGGGAAGTTCTCGACACCCCTGCTCAACACTGCCCCGACGTCGCTCAGTTGCGCGGCCCGGATGTGGTCGGCGGTACGGAACACACAGATTCGCACCGCTGCACCCTCGGCGGGAGGAGGCACATCGCGAAGTACACCTTCCCCGTACCTCCAGTAGGTGCTGTCGGTCAGTGCACACACCGCCTGCTGAGGGCCCCCGGACCCTGCGATCGGTTGACCGACCCAGTCTGCGGAGGGAGTCTCGCGCGCCGGTACGTGGGGGACGTCGGGGGTGATCGGACCTTGGTGCCCCGGTGCGACGGGAATGGCCGGCGAGCGGTGGATGAGCCTTCCGTCAGCTGTCACGATCTCCATGGCCGGTCGGCCGTCCGGGGCGGTGACGACCCTGCCCACCCAGTCGCGAAGCGGTAGGTCCATGGATCGGACCACCGCACCGTTGACCTGGGCGGCGAATTCCCGAGCGGCAGCTTCGTCGACGAACTCCCGGTCCCGGTGCCTGGTCACGGTGCCGGCGTCGACCTCCACCCAGTCAACACGCCAGGTGGAGTTGCCGACGGGCTCCAGGCCTCCCGTCGACTCCAACGAGCGCTGGACGTTGACGATGGCCCCGTGGAAGTCCGATCCCTCCACGGAGACGGGTACGTCAGTCACCCACCTGACAGAGCTGCTGATCCCCGCAACCGTCGGCACCCCCACCAGCACCAGGGACACCGCCGCGGCTGCCATCGCCCCGTGCATGCCGAGCCGCAGGGCACTTCGCCATCCCTGGCCCAGTTTCATCCGGGCATGCCGTACCAGCACACGCGCATGATCACCGAACCGCATCACAGTCCCGTTGCCCGACTGACCAACCGTCGCCATGATCAACTCCGCTCGTCGACCAGTCGATAGCCCTCACCGCGAACCGTCTGCAGGCTGCGGCGGCCGAACGGGGTGTCGATCTTGCGACGCAAGGCGCTCATCCGGGCCTCGACCAGATTGGTGTCCTCAGGGTCACCCGGCCACGCCTGCAACAGCAGTTCGTCCTTGCTCAGCACGGATCCGGGGTGCCGCATCAGCACCTCCAGCAGGGCCAACTCACGATCGGTCAGCGGGATCGACCGGCCGGCCCGCAGCACCCGCCGGTGACGCAGGTCGAGCACCAGGTCACCGACGGTCGGCTGTGGTTCCAGGGCGGCCGTACGGCGTCGATCGAGGGCCCGCAGGTGCGCCAACAGCACCGCGAACGAGAACGGTTTGGTC
The DNA here is from genome assembly GCF_050157065.1 of Carbonicoccus niuqiaonis. GTDB lineage: Bacteria > Actinomycetota > Actinomycetes > Propionibacteriales > Propionibacteriaceae > Avipropionibacterium. Next base: position 971,694 of record NZ_CP189573.1, on the reverse strand, counting down.
AGGTAGTCGTCGGCGCCGCAGTCGAGTGCCTCGGTGTGGTCCTCGACGCCGTCGCGGGCGGTCAGCACCAGGATCGGGGTGGCGATGCCGTCGGCCCGCAGCTCGCGGCACACGTCATAGCCGCTCTTGCCCGGCAGCATCAGGTCGAGCACGATCAGGCCGTACTCCCCCGTACTCGCCCGCAGGTGACCGTGCCACCCGTCGTACGCGACGTCGACGGCATGGCCCTCAGCGCCCAGACCGCGCGCCAGGCTGTAGGCCAGCACCTCTTCGTCCTCGACCACGAGCAACCGCATGCCGACAATCTGCCATGCCGCGGCGGTCGGTTCCCTGATCGTGTCGTCAGGTCTGCCCGGACCCGGGTCCTGACGTCCGGCGGCGGGCCCGGACCAGCACCACGGTGAAGGCGGCCAGGCCCACCGCGGCGATCCCGATCAGCCACGGCAACAGCCCACCGACGTCCGCCCGCTCGGGCTCGGGCCGGGCCGGCGCCGGATCGCTCGCCGGCCACTCCCCTGCCCGGGCCACACCGTCCGCGCTGAGCTCGAACTGGATCACCCCGGAGGCGGCGTGCCCGTCGTCGAACATGATCTGGTAGGCCACCCGGTACAACCCGTCGGGCAACTCCTGCTCCGGGGTCAGCACCACGACGGTGTCGTCGTCCTCGTGGACCGGTGCGGCCAGTCCATGATCACGTTGGTCGGCCGAGCGCAGGGCGTAGGTGGCGAAGTCGGGTCGCGTCGTCCCGGTGAAGGTGATCGTGATCGCGTCCAGTTCCGTCACCACCGACCGGTGCTCCGGTGAGGACGACGCCACCGCCTCCACGTGTGCCCGGGCCGGCGTACTGCAGGCGGTGCTGCCGAACAGCATTGCCCCCACCAGCACGAACACGCAGCCCAACCGTACGAGAACCCTCATCCGAACAGGCCCTCCCCGACGAAGCCACCGGGCTCGCAGCCGGGCGGAATGGCGTACACCCCGGAGCCGATCGGCACCGTCCAGTCGTTCAGGCTGTCCAGCTCGGCGAGCCGGTCCTGCACCGGCACGTACTGGGTGGCGATGTCGGCCTGGAAGGTGCAGAACAACAGCCCGGCGTCGGTCGTGCCGTCGACCAGTCCGTCGTCGTAGCTGTAGGGCCTGCGCAGGAACCGGTCGACGCCGTGGCGTGGTGCGGCGCGGGCGACGTGGGAGAACGGTGGGATGATCGGCAGCCCGTTCGCGTCGGTGGCGGTGAAGTCGGGGACGTCGGTCTCGGCGGTCCCGGTGAGGGGTGCCCCGGTGTCGAGGGTGCGGCCCACCGTGAGCTCCTTGCCGATCGCGTCGAGTTCGTCCCAAGTGTCGAGCTGCATCCGGATCCGGCGGAACACCATCGTGGTGCCGCCGGTGAACCAGCCCGGTTCGTCCGACCAGACGACGGCGCCGAAGTCGTCGGTGCCTGCCTCCGGGTTCACCGTGCCGTCCACCTGCCCCATCAGGTTGCGCGGCTCGGCGGTGAAGCCGCGCTGCGACCACCGGGGCGCGGCGAAACCGCGGATCGTCTTGGTCAACTGCCGTGCCGTGTGGGACAGCACGGTCGGGTCGTCGGCGCCGATCTGCATGATCAGGTCACCGTCGCCGAACTCCGGCTGCAGCCGATCGATCTCGTACGACGGCAGGTCGGCCAACCCGGCGGGCCGGAGCTGCTGCAGGCCGAGCTTGTCGAACCATCCCGGCCCGAAGCCGAGGGTGACGGTCAGTCGGGCGGGAATCGTTGCCAGCTGGGGTTCCTGGTCGTTGATCGCCGGTTCGGCCCGGGTGAGCCGGGAGCTGTCGTCGGTGACCAGGGTGAGCATCCGCCGGACGGCTTCGCGGTCGGTCCCCGGCCTCAGGTCGTACGCGTTCAGCACCAGATGCTGCTGTGGTGGCGTCTCCACCCCCGCCTGGTGTGGCCCGTGGAAGTCGATCAGCAACTGCGGTGGCTCGGGCTCGGTGACGCGCTGCACCGCCGTCGTCCCGGCGACCCCGGCGCCCACGCCGACCGCGGTCAGTCCGCCGCCGAGCAACATGCCGCGACGGCTGACGGGACTCCGCCCGGTCACCGTCCCTCACGGGCCAGGAACCCGCCGTGCTGGCTGTCGGGGTCGTACGACTCCTGGGCGTTCGCCATGTCGCGGCCGGTGGCGGTGACCTGGAGGGTGCCGCCGTCGGCCAGCGTCAACGTGGCCGACACCTGGTCGCCCGCCCGGATCTCTTCGGTGAGCCCGATCAGCATCAGGTGCAGCCCGCCGGGCTCGAGGGCCATCGACTCGCCGGCCGGGATGACGAAGCCGCCGGCCCGTTCCCGCATCACCATCTGGCCGTCCTGCATGATCATCTCGTGCAGTTCGACCGTCTCGGCGGACTCGCTGCTCGCCGACACGACCGTCACGTCTGCTCCGGTGTCGTTGCGGATCACCCCGAAGATCGCCGTCATCTCCCCCGCCGGCATGGCCTTCACGTATCCGTCGTCGAAGGTCACCGCCCCCGAACCCTGGGACTGGCAGCCGGCGGCGCCCAGCAGGACGAGCACGACCAAGGACAACAGGGCAGGCAAGGTCTTCACACTCGGGCAACGCCGCCCCGGCCGGGCAAGTTCCCCAAGTCCGGAGCTGCATGTCACGTGTCCTTGCGGACGTGGTCAGGGTTCGTCAGGCTGGCAGGATGAAGAGCCGCCTGCGCAGGGAACTGCTCGTGGTCGTCACCGACCACGTCGTGCTGCTCGACCTGGCAGGCCCGGTGCAGGCGTTCGCCTGGGCGGGCCACCGCGTCCGGCTGGCGTCGGTGACCGGCCGGGCCGTACGGAGCGACGTCGGGATCCGACTGGACGTCGACACCGCCCTCGCCGATGTCCACGGTCGGGTCGACGTGTTGCTCGTCCCCGGCGTCCGGCCACCGGCCTCCGTGCCCCCCGCCGTCGTGGCACAGGTCGAGCGGATCCACCGGCGATCCCGGCGGACGATGTCGGTGTGCACCGGGTCGTACCTGTTGGCCGAGGCCGGGATCCTCGACGGTCGGCGGATCACCACCCACTGGGCGGCCTGCGAGGACATGTCGCGGCGCTACCCGGCGCTGCGGGTCGAGCCGGATGCGATCTTCGTCCGGGACGGACCGGTGATCACCTCGGCCGGTGTGACGGCCGGGATCGACGCGGCGCTGGCACTGATCGAGGAGGACAGCGGTGTCGACGTCGCCCGGTCCATCGCCAAGCACCTGGTCATGTTCATGCAGCGCCCCGGCGGGCAGTCCCAGTTCAGCATCCGCAGCACGGTCGGACCGACGGCCGACAGCAACGCCGTACTGCGGCGGGTGCTGGACGAGGTCGTCGCCGCCCCGGCCGACGACCACAGTGCCCGGGCGCTCGCGGCCCGCGCCAACCTGAGCGAACGTCACCTGCGTCGGATGCTGCGGCGGGAGTCCGACCTGACCCCGGCCCAGTACGTCGAGCAGGTACGGGTGGAGGCCGCCCAGGCGTTGCTGGAGTCCGGCAGTTCCGATCTCGCCGCGGTCGCCCGGCACTCCGGGTTCGGCTCCGACGACTCGCTGCGCCGCGCCTTCAACCGCGTGCTGGGCACGACGCCGGGTGAGTACCGGCGCCGCTTCCGCAGCACGGTCGGCACGACGGCCGACCCTGCGCCATCGGTCAGGCCATCACGGCGAGGGCATTGAGCCGGAGGGTCCCGGTGCTCGCGACGGTGGCGGTGAGGTCGACCGTACGGCCCGACGCGCCACCGTCGAGGGTGAAGGTCAACCAGCGCAGTTCGCCGGCGGCCAGCTTGCCGTCGGTGTCGGCGAGCAGTGTCTCGCCCTCGTGGAGCACCAGCCGGCCGGCTGCATAGCTGGCGTCGCCGGTCAGCACGTGGACGGTGTGCTCCCCCGCGGGGATGGACAGCCGCAGGGTCACCGGCTCGGTCGACATCACGAAGTCGCTGCTCAACGGGCCGCCGACGCCACGGTCGCGCCAGTCGGGCACCGTGCCGACCCAACCGAACCCACTCCCGTCCTCGACGTCGGCCGGGGACACGCCGCGGTACCCCTGCAGCACCGGCGACTCGGGTCCGCCGAAGTCGAGGGCCAGGGCTGCCAGGGAGACCGCGGGTACCGTCACCAGGTCGAGCGCGGGCTGCCCCAACACCAGTGTCGAGCCGGCCTCGACCCCTGCCCGTACGGTGCCGATGGTCGGGGTGCTCGGTGCCGTCACCGGCACTGACACGTTCGCGTCCTGGCCGGGTTCGAGCCGCACCTGCACCGGCTCGGTCGACCACCCCTCGGGGACGGACAGCGACACCGTGACCTCGGTCGCCTCCGAGAGCCCGTTGTTGAGCGGCACGGTGACGTGCTCGGTGACTCCACCCGGCATCGGCTGCGGGGCGGTGAGGGTGCCGATGACCAGGTAGTCCTCGGCCACCGGTGGCTCGGTCTCCTGCCCCTGCAGCCAGCGCACGTCGACGGCGTCGGCCATCGCCTGCGCGCCGGCGTCGTTGGGGTGCACCCGGTCCCCGCTGTGCAGGTCGTCGCGGATCCGGGTCGGATCGGCCGGATCGCGCAGTGCTGCGTCGAAGTCGGCGACCGCGTCGGGTTCCCCGCTGCGCCGGACCCAGGTGTTGTAGTCCTGGCGGACCGCCTCGGTCCGTTCGTTGTAGATGTTGGAGCCGCCGAACGGTGCGATCGTGCCGACCATGATCCGGATGTCTGCGGCGTGCGCCTCGGCGATCAGCTGCTGCATCCCACGGATCAGGTCGTCGGTGGTCGCGAGCCCGCCATCGGCGTTGCCTCCGTACGAGGCGAGATCATTGGTGCCGAAGGTTGCGATCACCGTCGTCGCACCGGTCCGCGACACCACGTCCCGGACAAAACGGTGCTGCGCCGACTCGTGCGATCGGGTCGCCCCGTCGCTGTCGGTCAGCAGCCGGTTGCCGCCGATCCCGGCGTTGAGAGCGGTCAGCCGCAGCCCCGCCGGCCCGGCGGCCAGGCGAGCGTTCAGCAGGTCGGGATAGCGGTGGTTGGCGTCGGTGGTGGTCCGGTAGCCCTCGGTGATGGAATCACCGAACGCGACCACGGCACCACGACTGCCCGAGCCGTGCACCGACACCTGGCTCAGGAAGAACCACGAGCCGATCGGTTCGTACGCCGTCGCGTCGGCGTCGCCGGTGTGATCACCGGGGCCCGACACGTACGAGGTGGCGGCGGCGTTCTGGTGCCAGGTCACCGGGCCCGTGGGCTCCGGCAGGTGCAGGCTCACGGCCAGGTCGGTGCCTGGGGCGACCGACAACTCGACCGGGTCACTGGTCTGCACCGCCCCGGGTGCGACGACCGCCGATGCGGCACCGTCGAACCGGAGCTCGGCGACGGTGGTCGGATCGATCGCGCCACCGCTGGTCCGGACGGCGACGGTGGCCGCCCCGACGTGCAACGGTCGGTCGCCGTACGCGTTGGTCACCTCGATCCGTACCTGGTCGCCACCGGCTGCGAGGTGGACGACGTTGCGGACCGTCTGGTCGTCGAATCCCTTGCCCTGCACGGTGTCGGTGTCCCGACCGGCCCCGAGCGGGGACGCGGTCCAGGCGCCGACCCAGTCGAGCGGTCGGAGCGCGTGCGCGGTGGTTGCCGTGGTCGGCAGCACCGTGACCAGCAGGGCGAACGCGGTGATCATGACCGCCAACAGGCGGCCGGAAACGTTGGTGATCATGGTTCGGCTCGTCAACCCGCGATGCCGGGACGGGGGCCGATGGCGGGGCGGCGACCCCGACCCTCGATCGCACCTGCCCAGAAGGCGTAGGTCCTGGCGCCGACAGCGTCGGCGATCCACCGGCTGGGCGCCTGTTCCCCGGCGTGGTGGAACCCGTCGGCGATCGGAGTGATCTTGTCGGGAACCGCACCGTACAAGGTGTTGTCGACCACCGTACGGTCCGTGGTGCGGTGGGAGGTGTCGTCATGCGGATTGAGGTAGAAGGTCGCGGTCGACGCCTCGTTGAACACCGCGTTGTGGCGGTACGTGTAGGTCTGCGGGGTGATGAAGCTGGACGAGTTGCGGTGGTAGGTCTCCCAGATCACCTGCGGGTAGCCACCGGCGATCTCGCGGTCGGGGTTGACGTAGTCGGGGTGCTCCTCGGGGTACTGCACGTCGGGCACCGGCTTGACCCAGAAGGCGTTGCGCTCGAAGGTCACGTCGGTGAACCCGTAGTTGAGGTTGAGCAGCCGACCGCTGCCGCCGATGTCGATGTTCTGGTTGACCTGGATGCCGTAGTCGCGCGGTCGGGTGCACAGGGTCATCAGCCCGAACGCGTTGTCGTGGCTGTAGTTGTTGCGCCACACGGTCTCCGGCGAGTCGAGGTCGGGGTCGAAGGCGCAGCCGTCAGCCTTGCCGTATGCCCGGTTGTGGTGCACCTCGTTCCACTCGACCACGAATCGGTACACGCTGACGGTGAACACGGAGTTGCCACCCTCGACCCGACGGGTGGTCCACGAGACCTCGTTGTGGTGGAAGCTGCCGCTGTCGGCGTATCGGATGATCACGCCGTTGCGGGCGGTGTCGGTGACGTGGTTGTACGCGATCTCGACCCCGGTGTACTTGATCTGGTCCCAGGTGTAGCCGCGGTAGACGGTGTCGGTGCCGGGCGGCAGGTTCTTGCTGCGGAGGTTGCCGTCGATCCAGATACCGGTCTGGTCGACCCGTTCGACGGTGTTGTCGGTGATCACGACGTCGTGCAACCGGGACACAGCCTCGGCTGAGCCGTCGAGGTACACCCCGATGCCGCCGCTGCGCTTGGTGTCGTTGGAGATGTGGTCGATCGCGCCGGTCACGTCGTGGACGTACAGGTTGCGGATCCGGTAGCCGGAGTAGACCGGCTGCGTCGGCGCGTCGACGGCCACCAGCATGCCGGTGCGCATGCCCTGCTCGGCGGCGGTGTTGGTCAGTTCGAGGTCCTGGACGTGGACGTACTCGGCGTTGTGCACCAGCACAGTGGCGGCCAACACGTCGTCACCGGGCAGGTGCGCATCGATCCGGGGCCGGGAGCCGCTACCGTACGAGCCAATCGTGATCGGGGCATTCGGTGCACCGGAGTCGGTGATCACCAGATTGCCGTCCCAGCGGTCACCACGGCGGAACAGCACCCGGTCGCCGGGGTTCAGCGAGAGGCTGTTGATCTTGGTGGTGGTCGCCCAAGGCGTGTCGGGTGTGGTGCCGGCTGCCTCGTCGGACCCGTTGGCCGCGACGTAGTAGGTGCGTCGGGCAGGTCCGGTGGCGTGGCCGTGCGGGGCGGCAAGACCGGCCAGGGCAAGGCCCGCTCCGGTTCCGGCGAGCAGGGTTCGTCGAGCCAACATCGGTGGTCTCCTCAGCAGTGAGTCAACAAATGGGTGAGCGACACCGTAGCGCAGGTGCAACCGTTTTCACCAGCCCTTGGTTCGACTTCGACGAATGCGCCACGGCAATAGGCTCGGACGACATGGATGTTCGCCCGGCCCCGTTCAGCCACAACCCGTTCGGTCGGTGGCTGCGGCGGCACGCGCTGCTGATCGACGTCGTCGTTGCGGTCGCGCTGTTCGGCTACGACTCGATGTACCTGACCGGGCAGTACGCCGGGTTCGAGACACTGTCGCTGCCGTGGTTCATCACCTTGGAGGCGCTGTCGGCCGCGATCTGCGTGCTGTACGTGCTGCGGCGCCGGTCACCGCTGGTGGTGGCCGGAGCCGTTCTCGTCGCCTCCTGCGGCACTCTCGTGTCCGGCGTGGGCCTCACCCCGGCTCCCCTCGTGGTGATGGGGCTGCTGACGTACTTCCTGGCCGCGCAGCATGGCTGGCGGTCCGGAGTCCCGGCGGCGGTGGCGGCCACCGCGTGGATCGTCGTGGCGGCGCAGCCGGTGCTGCGGCAGGAGTACCTGCGGATCGGCGAGGTCGGTGTCCTCGTGCTGGGCGTCGTCCTCGCCGCGAGCCTGGGCGTGCTGGCCCGCTCCCGCAGGGAGCACGTCGCCGGCCTGCGTCGGCTGAACGAGCAGCTGGCCCTCGAGCGCGACGCGCGTGCGCAGGTTGCGGCGGCAGAGGAACGGGCCCGGATCGCCCGGGAGATCCATGACATCGTGTCGCACGGCCTGGGCACGATGGTCGTGATGGCCGAGGGGGCGACACAGGTCGTGGACACCGATCCGGAGCAGGCGGCCACGGCGATGGCACGGGTCCGCGACACCGGTCGAGAAGCGATGACGGAGATGCGGCGGATGCTCGACGTGCTGCGCAGCGACGACCCGGCGACGCGCACCCCGCAGCCGGGTCTGGACAGGCTGGACCGGCTGGTCGACGAGGCCCGGGTCGGCGGGTTGCGCGTCGAGTGGAGCGTCACCGGGCAGCCGGCGGACCTGCCGGCGGGCGTCGACCTGGCGGCCTACCGGATCGTGCAGGAGTCGCTGACGAATGCCCGCAAGCACGGCGGCCCGTTGTTGAGCCTGGTGACGGTGACCGTTCGCCACACCGACACCGCCGTGGAACTGCACATCGTCGACGACGGCAGCGATCCCGCCCCGGCCCCGACCGACGCCGCGCCCCCGGGGCACGGCCTGGTCGGCATGCGCGAGCGGGCGACCGCCTACGGTGGGACCGTGGCCGCAGGTCCCCGCGAGCAGGGTGGTTTCGAGGTCCGGGCCCGGCTGCCGATCAAGGAGACGCGATCGATCAAGGAGACACGATGACGATCCGGCTGGTGCTGGTCGACGACCAGGAGATGTATCGGGCCGGGTTCCGCATGGTCCTCGACTCCCGGCCGGAGTTCGAGGTCGTGGGTGACGCCGACGACGGCGACACCGCACTGGAGCTGTTGCGTACGGTCGAGGCCGACGTCGTCCTGATGGACGTGCGGATGCCTCGGTTGGACGGCGTCGAGGCGACCCGGCGCATCCGGGAATCGGGCGGCCCGCGGGTGATCGTCCTGACCACCTTCGACCTCGACGAGTACGCCTACGACGCGATCCGGGCCGGTGCGTCCGGGTTCCTGCTCAAGGACGTACCGGTGGCGGAGCTCGCGGCAGCGATCACCCACGTCCACCAGGGTGACGCCGTGGTGGCGCCCAGCACGACCCGGCGGCTGCTCGACCACGTCGCGGCACACCGGCCCGACCCGTCGGTCGACGACGCGTGGGACGACAGCCGGGTGTCGGACCTGACCCCGCGGGAACGTGAGGTGTTCGGCCTGATCGCCGAGGGCCTGTCGAACGGGGAGATCGCCGAACGGCTGGTGATCACCGAGAGCACGACGCGGGTCCACGTGGGCCGCATCCTCGCCAAGTTGGGACTGCGCGACCGGGTCCAGGCCGTGGTGATGGCGTACGAGACCGGGATCGCGGGCAGCAGCAAGGACTGAGCGCGGCGCTTAGGCGGGCCGGGTTCCGTACCCAGATCGTGCAGTCGAAGATCAGCGCGCAGGCAGATGTTTCGCGCCGCCCCGTTCGTCAGGGTGGATGGCATGTCTTTCGTCGTTGCCACCGAGAAGTTGACCAAGCGGTACGGGGACCGCGCCGTCGTCCAAGACCTGGACCTACGCATCCCCGAGGGCAGTGTGTACGGATTCCTCGGCCCGAACGGGTCCGGCAAGTCCACCACGATGAAGATGCTGCTGTCCCTGATCCGTCCCACATCGGGACGCGCCGAGGTGTTCGGGACCGAGATGACCCGCGCCACCCGCCGGGACCTGCTGGGGCAGATCGGGTCGCTCATCGAATCCCCGCCCGGCTACGCCCACCTGACCGGCCGGGAGAATCTGCGGATCGTGCAGCGGCTCCTCGGCCTCACCGACCAGCAGGTTGATCACGCCGTACGGCTCGTGCGGCTGCAGGACCAGCTGGACAAGAAGGTGCGCGAGTTCTCGCTCGGCATGAAGCAGCGGCTGGGGATCGCGATGGCGCTCGCCCGGCAGCCGAAGCTGCTGATCCTCGACGAGCCGACTAACGGTCTCGACCCGGCTGGGATCGAGGAGATCCGTCGGCTGCTGAGCGGGCTGGCCGATTCCGGGGTCACGGTGATGGTGTCCTCGCACCTGCTCGAGGAGATCGACAAGACCGCAACCGTGCTCGGCATCCTCAGCCAGGGTCGGATGATCTTCCAGGGCACCCGTGACCAACTCTTCTCCGCCGCGGCTCCCGACGTCCTGATCAACTGCACCGACCCGGTGCAGGCTCACCGCGTGCTCGCGGGCGAGTTCGGCACGACGTGTGAGAACCAGTTCGTCATCCGGCTGGCCGGCCTGGACGACGAGACGACAGCGCGAGCCGTCGCCACCCTGGTCGGCGCACGAATCGGCGTCCACGGGGTGCGACGGGAGGAGCAGTCGCTGGAGGACGTGTTCATGGGCCTGACCGCAGGAGGTGGGCTGTGAACAGCACCATGATCACCAACGAGTTCGCCAAGATGCGTCACCTGCACAGTTGGCTCCTCGCCGTTGCGCTGTTGGTCGTGCCCACCGTGATCACTCTGTACATCGGTGTCGTCAACCCGGACTTCGACCGCACCACCGACAGTGCGTGGAACGCGCTGCTCGCCGGGTTCGGCGGTGCACTACCGCTCGCCGCTCCGCTGCTGCTCGCGATCCTGGCCAGCCGGCAGGTCGATGTCGAACACGTGGGCGGCGGCTGGCTGCTGTCGTCGACGCACGGTGTCACCCCCGGGGCCCTGTGCCGGGCGAAGTTCCTCGCGCTGGCCGCGGTGGTCACCGGCTCGACCGTCGGCAGCAGTGCTCTCGCCGCGGGGACGGGGCTGCTGCTGGGCATCTCCGCCCCGTGGCCCGCCGGTCGCTGGATCGGCTGTACTGCGGCGGTGCTCGTGGTCAATCTGGTGCTGGTCGCCCTGCACGTCATCGTGTCGGCTCGGGTCGAGAACCAGCTCGTCGGCCTCGGCGTCGGGCTGCTCGGCACGATCCTGGCGCTCGTGACGAGCAGCCTGCCCGGCTGGGTGACGCACCTGGTCCCGTGGGGTTACTACGCCGTGGCCACCGGTGCCGGGTACGTGGAGTCCGAGCTGGTCGCCACCACCCCGTCCGTGCTCAGCATCGCCGGGCTGGCCGTCGTCGCGGCCATCGCGTTCGGCGTTCTCACCCACCGCTTCGATCGTCAGGAGGCCTGACATGCAGACCCTCACCGCCGAACTCGTCAAGCTCAAGCGCTCGATGAGCTGGCTCCTCGTCGTACTGCTGCCCGTCGTGCTGGTCCTCACGGGATCGATCATGACGATCGTCGAGGGCACCGGACTCGACGACGACTGGCAGACGCTCTGGATGCGGTCGTTCGTGTTCTACGGGCTGTTCCCGCTCCCGGTCGGGATCGCGATGAGCGCCTCGCTGGTGTGGCGACCGGAACATCGGGGCAGCAACTGGAACGCGCTGCTGAGCGGCCCGACGTCCTCGTTGCGGATCGTCGTCGCGAAGGCGACCTCGGTCGCCCTGCTGGCCGTGGTCATGCAGCTGGTCGCCCTCGGCGTGGTCGCCCTGCTCGGCAAGCTCGTCTTCGGTCTGCCCGGGTTCGTCCCACCGACACAGTTGGGCATCTTCGGGCTGATCGTGCTCGCGTGCGTGCCGGTCGCTGCCTTGCAGTCGTGGCTGTCGATGGTGATGCGGTCGTTCGCCGCCCCGGTCGCGGTCGCGTTCGTCGGCGCAGGCCTGTCGTCGGCCCTGCTGGTGATGGGACTCGACGCGGTGATGTTCGTCAGCCCGTACGCCGCCCTCACCCGCGCCACCCAACTCGGCACCGCAACCTTCGCCGACACCGGCACCATCGCCCCGGCCGTCGTGGTCATGATCGCTGCTGCGAGCCTCGTCCTCACCGGCATCGCGACCGCGCTCAACACCGCTGTGCTGGAGCGCGGCGAGGCGCGAACCGGATGAGCGTCATGGATGCTCGGCAGCCAGGGCGTCAGCGATGTCAGCGGCGAATCGGTCATCTGGCGGGACACTCTCGACCAGCGCTGCGCGCAGGTCGCGTCCGGTTCGGTACGGCGCAGGTCGAATCTCCGCGATCGGCCGGTTGCCCCGGGTCACCGTGACCGTGTCGCCCGCCTCGATCGCATCGAGCAGGTCGGAGAATCGGCGGGATGCCTCAGTGGCGCTGACTGTTCGCATGCTCCAAGGATCGCTGATGGTCAGATCCGCGCAAGGCCCGAGTACATGGGTTCTACGTTGACTGGATCGTGATCGTGACACCGGGATGTGGGCGCACCGCCGAGAATCCTCGAGCGCTGGTGGGCGGCCGGTTGAGCCTGAAGGGTCCGTGACGCAGGAGGCGCGCCAGGAACACCGTGAGTTCCGCCGTCGCCAGCCCCGATCCGAGACACCGATGCTTACCGCCCCCGAACGGGATGAACTCACTGGAGGCGGGGGCTGGCTCATCCAGCCACCGGCTCGGATCGAACCGCAGCGGTTCGCGGTACACACCAGGATCTCGGTGGGTCGCGTACGGGCTGAAGATGACGAGGTCCCCCGGCCTGACCCGCTCGCCGCGATGCTCGAAGCCCTCGACGGCGTATCGGGCCGAGATCATGGCCGGCGGGTAGAGGCGCAGCGCCTCGGAGACGATCGCTCGCAGCAGGGACAGTTGGGCCAGACCGGCCGGATCGGGCGCACGCTCACCGAGCACCGATGCGACCTCGTCGCGCGCCCGTGCCTGCCATTGGGGATGGAGGCCGAGCAGGTACACGATCCACCCCATCGCCGCGCCCGTGGTCTCGTACCCGGCAGCGATCATCGTGACCACCTGGTCACGGACCTCCTGGTCGTCCAGCCCGGACCCTCGCCCGTCCCGGCCATGGACGAGCAGCGGCAGCATCGCACCGGCCCGGTCGTCCTGCTCCGACGGGGCCGTTGCTCGTGCGCGAGCGATCTCACGACCGACGAAGGCGTCGAGGGCGGTACGGGCGGCCATCGCGCGTCGCCATGCCGGGGTGCGCAGCCGTCGATGCCATGACAGCACCGGCGGGAGCTTGTCGCTGAGGTCGAGGAGTGGCTGCAGCAGGTCACCGAGGTCGTCTGCGTGGTGGGCCATGCTCCCGGCGAACAGGATGCGCAGGGTCGAGCGACGGATTGCGCTGCGCAGGACGGCGTAGGCGTCGAAGGCCTCGCCGGGGCGGATGCGCTCGAGGGCCTCGTCGGCGGCGCCGGCCATGGTGGACAGGTAACCGTCAATGCGCCGGGGCGCGACCGCGGGTCGGATGAGCCCGCGGCGACGGACGTGATCCTCCCCGTCCGACAGCACCACCGACGTGGGCCCGTCGACGATCTCCAGCGCTGCGAACGCCTCGCGGGCGCGGAACCACTCGTCGTGCTTGAAGATCAGCGCGTTGGCCTCGGGACCGAGGAGGTAGACGAGTCGCTGTGTGCCCATGCGGAGGCGAACGCTGTGATCACCTCGTGCGACGCGCCGCACGAGCCAGTCTCCCGCCATGGATCGACAGGACGCGATATCTTCCATGACTGTGGAAGATACCCCAGGGGCGGGCGCCGGTCGAATCCGCCGACCGGAGCAACGCCGGGCCGCGACGAGTGCGCTCATCGAAGCTGCCATCGCCCAGCTCTCCGATGCCGGGATGCGCGGCCTGACACATCGCAAGGTCGAACAGGAGGCGGGCCTGGCGCAAGGTTCGACCAAGTACTACTTCGGCACCACCGACGCCCTGGCCGAAGCCGTCCTGCAGCACTTGGCGGACCTGGATCTGCCGCTCGTGCACGCGTTCACCGACGCAGGTCGCGATGCTGACGCACGGGGAGACGACGGCGACCTGCTTCGACAGGCCCGGGCGGTGGCCGCAGCGATGCTGGCGCGACCCGATCATGTGCGAGCGCGGTTCCACCTCTATCTCGACGCCTCCGGTGATCCGCGCAGGGAGGCGATCGTCGCTGAGGCCCGGAATCGTTTCGTGTCCGCCATCGCCGAGTCACTACCCGGGCCCAGTTCAGAGGCTGCCGCCAGATTCGTGTGTGCCGTCATCGACGGCATCCTGCTCGACCAGGTCTCGGCTCCGGACCCCGTGGTCAGTGAGCACACGGCGACCTACATTCTCGCCGCCGGTGCGGCTGCCCAGCACATCGCACAGCGGACCGATTCGTAGGCTAACCGACCAAGCTTGCCACGAAGGCGATCAGGCCAATCAGCGCGACCAGCACCAGCACACCGACCACGGCGACTCCGATGTCCTTCCAGTTCGGGGCCGCGGAACGGCGCTGCGGGACGAGGCCCATCGAGCCCTTGGCGTACAACCACGCGGGTGCCGCGTAGTGGACGACGACGTGCTCGCCCGGTCGAACGTCGTAGTGCTGCGTCACCAGTCCGTATTCGGCGCCGCCGTGTCTGGCAAAGCAGGTGACCGCATGGCGACCAGGTGCAATCTCCGTACCGCCCCCCTGCTTCTGATTCCGGAAGAGTTCGTGCTCGCCAATACGACACGTCGACGGCCACGAGGCCGGCGCCAGGACGACGTCGATCTGTCCGAGTGGAAGCCGATCGACCGGTGGTGGTGTCGGTGGAACGGGCGGAGGAGACGGCACGCCCCCATCGTGCCAAACCTCGGGACCTCGACGACGCCTGAGCCTGGGCGGAGTCGGCGGATGCGGAGGCGGCGGACTGGGACTGGATCGAGGCCGCGACTCGTCGCTCGGATGCGACCATCTGTTGGCGTCGGCGCTCGCGCACCATGAGTTGACCGATGCGATCCCAGTAGCGCTGGATGTCGCGATCTCCCGCGGATCGCGCACACCGGCGAGCGCGGGTGCGATCGCTTGGCATCAGTTCGACCGGGCCACGTTCGAGATCGGCCGGGAGGAGATCCCGATTCCGGGCACCGGTCAGACAATCGGGATCTACTCGCCCGAGCGGTCGATCGGGGACGCGTTCCGACTACGTGGCGATGTCGGCTCCGAGTTGGCGCGGGAGTCGCTGAGGGAGTGGCTACGTCGCGGCGGCAAGCCTGGTCGGCTCTCGACTCCCTCGAGCGAAGTCTCCCGTTCTTCAAGCGTTGGAGGCACTGGCCTGAGTCCGGGAGATGAGGTGTTCCGCCGCCTCCAGTCCGCGCCGGTGGCCAGGGTGCGGCGGGACTTGTAGAGCGGGTCGCCCTTGAAGCCGCGGTGGCCATGGATCGCCAGCTGGATCCGGCGCCGACAGCGGTCCAGGGCATCACCGGCCAGGCGGACCACGTGGAAGGGATCCATCACCGCGACCGCGTCGGGAACCTCCTCGGCCGCAGCGGTCTTGAAGCCGGTGAATCCGTCCATCGCGACGACCTCCACGACGTCGCGCCAGGCCTTGTCGCGGTCGGCGAGCCAAGTCTTGAAGGCTTGTTTGGAGCGACCCTCGACCATGTCGAGCAACCTCGCCGGCCCGGTGCCGTCGCGGACCGGGGTGAGGTCGATGACCACGGTCACGTACTTGTCGCCGCGCCTGGTGTGCCTCCACACGTGCTCATCCACGCCGATGACCTTGACCCCGTCGAACCGGGCAGGGTCGCCGATCAGCAGCCGCTTGCCCTCGGCCAGGACTGCGTTGTTGGCGGTGTCCCATGCGACCCGGAGGCCCTCCGCCACCCTCGCGACGGTGAGGTGCTGGACCACGATGCCTTCCAGTGCCCACCGCAACCCGGCCCGCGACAGCTTGGATCGCGGGTCGGCAGCCGCGGTGGTGTCTTGACGCCAGACGTGACCGCATTCGCGGCACCGGTAGCGACGCACCGCGACTTCCAGCGTGGTCGGACGCCAGCCCAACGGTTCGTGCGCCAGCCGACGAGTCACGGTGTCACGGGCCAGCCCTTCAGCGCCGCAGCGTCGACACCACTGGTCCGGCTCGACGACTCGGCAGGCAAGGACTGCCCCGTCGGGGCTCGAGGCGCTGGCCGACGACGGCAAGGCCAAGGCCGTCGAGTCGAGCGAAGGTTGTCAGGTCGGGGCGGCCGAAGCCGGCCGGCGGGGTAGCGTCGGACACGTCGAGGTCTTCCAGATGGTGAGCGTGAGAACTTCCATCTTCGGAAGACCTCGACGCCTACCTCGGGACCGACGCGCCGGCCCGACCTACACCCTCATCTGGGAAGAGCCGCTAAAGGAATGGAGCTTGCTCGGCTTCGACGCCGCCGCAAGCTCCGGTGAAACGGTCGGTCCTGGTCGGTCGTAGTCGGTCACCACCGGATGGCGGCGTCCCCCACGCTCGGCGTTTGCGCAGGTCAGCGGCTCGTTCGCCCAGTGGGCGCATCAAGCGATAGACGCAAAGCCGACGTGATTCGGTCGTCGGTTCGATTCCGACAGGCGGCTCCGGCGAACAGCCCCTGACCTGCGGAAACGCAGGGCAGGGGCTGTTCGGTTCTGGTGGTCGCGCGATGCGCTGGCCTCACGGCTCTGCCCGACACCGACGTCGCTCTCCTCTGCGACGGACCCCTCGCCGGCTGAGCGCTCGCGGCCGGCATCCTGTCCGTGTGCCGATAGGCCTCGCACCGCTCGGCAACGCAGCGTGGCGTTGCGTCGCGACCTGGCGACGGCTCGGCGGGGCGCGATCGTCTCGTGCGTTGGCGGACTACGGGAGCTTGGACGCGAGGACGTCGGCCGCCAGGATCTCGGGTGCTGCGCCGAGGAGGTGCTGGTTGGCCATCAGGGCTGCGACGATGGCGCCGTTGGCGTGGGCGTCGCGAGCGGCCTCGTCGGGGAATGCATCGAAGATCCAGAAGGTGTCGGCGTGGGTCCTGACCGCGAACCAGACAATCGTTCCTACTTCTTCGTTGGCGAGTGCGACAGCGCCGGCGAGCAGATCGGCGAGCGCGTCGTGCTGTCCATCGGCCGCGACGATCTTGGCGACGAAGGCATACGGAAGTGATGCGGGTGTGGACATGAGGGGTTCTCCTAGGTGTCGAGGTTTCTTGGTGAAGCGAGTTCAGCGTATGACGAGCGAGAGCCGGTGGGGAGTGGCGTATACGGCAGTATTGCTATTGTTTACGTCATGCGTATCGGACTGATCGCGATCGACGGCTGCTTCGGTTCGGCTATCGCGTCGATCATCGACATCGTGCGGGTGGCCGACGGAGCCCGCGGCGATGTCGACCCGCGGATCGACCCGATCGAACTCGCCATCCTCGGACCGAAACGGCGAGTGACCACGACGGCATCGATGACCCTGTCGGTGGACCACCCGCTGTCGGAGTCCGGAGAGTTCGACGTGGTCGTCGTCCCTGCGCTTGGAACCCTTACGGCCGCCGCTACCAACGACGCTCTCCAGAGCCGAGATGCTCGTTCGGTCATCGCCTCGCTCGGGCGCCTCGACGAGGCGACCACCCGGATCGCCGCGGCGTGCACCGGCGTGTTCGCCGTCGCCGAGACCGGACGGATGCATCATCGGCGGGCGACGACCAGCTGGTTCCTGGGGCCGGAGTTCCTGAAGCGCTATCCGACCGTCGCCCTCGATCTCGACACCATGGTCGTGGTCGACGGGAACCTCGTCACCGCCGGCGCCGCCTTCGCCCACATCGACCTCGCGCTCTCACTCGTGCGATCGATCAGCCCCGACCTGGCCCAACATGTCGCCAAGCTCCTCATCATCGACGAGCGCCCGTCGCAGGCGGCCTTCGTCGCCTACGAACATCTCCGGCACGAGGACCCGATCGTCGTCGAGTTCGAATGCTTCGTGCGCGCCCGCCTGGACGAACCGTTCAACGTCGCCTTCGTCGCGCAGTCGCTCGGCACCAGCCGGCGCACCCTCGAACGACGAGTCCGTGCGGCGCTCAACCTCACTCCGCTCGGCTTCGTCCAACGGCTTCGCATCGAACGAGCTCGGCACCTCTCAGCAACCACGGACCTCACCACCGCCGAGATCGCGCTACGGGTCGGCTACGCGAACGCCGAGACTCTGCGCTCCCTCCTGCGCAGGGAGCGACGCCGTTCCTGACCTATCGCCATGCCTTAGAACCACCTCTCAGCACGTCGCGTCGACGCTCCTGCGTCGCCCCTGCACGACCCACTCGACACGCCCGCAGCACAGGCCATGCGACGTGTCCCGGCTTCCCGGACGGTCGGGGTTGGGCGGCTGTGATGTCGCTGCGTTCTCGTCGAGAGGATCAGCAGACCCGATCAGAGTCGATTGGGATAAGACGCGAAGGCGGTCAGGGCGGCCGAAGCCGGCCGGCGGGGTAGCGTCGGACACGTCGAGGTCTTTCGGATGGATGGCGTAGGAACCTCCATCGTCGGGAGACCTCGACGTCTATCTGCGGACCGACGCGCCCGGCCAACCTACACCCTCATCTGGGAAGAGCCCGTGATCGACGTATCGACGCGTCTCGGATGCATCCTGACGGTACCGGGCTATCGGGGTGTGGTGACGTGTTCGAGCGCATCAATGTCGAGGATGGAGACGTCTCGGCGTCCGTGGAGTTCGATGATGCCGGAGGTGGAGAGCGCGGCGAGGCGTCGGCTCAGGGTTTCGGGCGTGGTTCCGAGGTAGGCGGCGATGTCTTGTTTCGCCATCGGCAGCCTGACCGTGGGTACGCCTGCTCGCATGCTGCCGGGCAGATCCAGCAGGTAGGCCGCCACGCGGGCGTTGACGTCGCTGGAGGTGACGGCGCCCAGCAGTCGCTCGACCGAGGAGAGCCGGTCGGAGAGTGTCCGCAGCATCCGCTGGCTAATGTCGGGGTAGTCGCGGAGCAGGGCCGAGAGGTCGGCGTGGTCGAAGACGCACATCCGGCTGTCTTCTAGCGCGACGACGAGGTCGACCGGGCTGTGGCCCGTCAGGAAGGCCCGTTCTCCCACGACATCACCGTCTGTCACCGTTCGCAGAATCTGTTCCTGACCATTGGCCGCCGTGTGGCTGACCTTGAGCTGTCCGCTGTGCATCACCAGCAGACGCGACACCGACTGTCCGGGGGAACAAACAATATCCCCCTTGTGGACGCACACCGGGCGAACGAAGTCGGCGACGTGCAGCTGCTCCTGGCGCGTCAGTCCTTGGAAGATCGGCACGCGAGCAACGCACAGGTCATCCTCAGACATGCCTCAAGCCTACCGGAATCGGCGCGGGCGCCACCGCCCCAGATGCCCCAGGTGGCGCCTCGTACGGTGCCGTCCGGACTTGACCTGGGTCAAGGAGTTCCCCGGGGCGCGAACCTATCGTGAAGGTGTCAATACGGAACACCACCAAGAAAGGGATTCTCACAATGACTACCTCCACCGCCACCCACACCCTTTTGAGGGCCGAGGGGTTCTCCTGCCCGTCCTGCGTGGTGAAGATCGAAAAACAGGTCGGCCGCCTCAAGGGTGTCGAGAACGTGAAGGTCCATTTCGCCTCATCCCGCATCGAGATCGACCACGACGCCGAGCGCGTCTCCGTGGATGACCTCGTGACTGCCGTGGCGAAGTCCGGCTACAAGGCCACTCCTTCAGCCTTCTGAGGCACGCGGGCCCCTGTGGAGTCGCACATTTTCCCTCATACCCGATCTGCCGGTCCGCTGGCACTTATCGCAGAAAGGTCGTACCCGAAAGTGAACAGGCTCCAGAAATGGGTCTATGGGAACTGGTCGGTCCCCGTCGTGTCCGGCGTACTCATCATCATCTCCTTCGCCGTTCAACGGCTGGCCGAGGGTGCGGCCAACCTCACCATCAGCCCCCAGTGGTGGCTCGATGCCGGCGCCCACGCCACCCATGCCACCGCGGTCTTCACCCTCGCGGATGCCTTCATGGTCGCCGCCGCAGTGGTCGCCGGCTACGGGATCGTGATCAAGGCGGTTCGCGCGCTGATCGCCAAGGTCATCGGCATCGACCTGCTGGTGTCGGTGGCGGCCATCGGCGCGGTCATCATCGGCAACTTCTGGGAGGCCGCGGCGGTCACGTTCCTATTCGCCATCGGACACGCTCTGGAAGCGGCGACCCTGAACAAGACCCGCTCGGCCCTGGCCGAGTTGG
This sequence comes from Carbonicoccus niuqiaonis, assembly GCF_050157065.1. Taxonomy (GTDB): domain Bacteria; phylum Actinomycetota; class Actinomycetes; order Propionibacteriales; family Propionibacteriaceae; genus Avipropionibacterium. Next base: position 951,788 of record NZ_CP189573.1, on the reverse strand, counting down.
TCGCCGTCGCCCCGGATTCCGCCGTCGTTGTGCGCGATGGTGAACAACAGGAGATCCCTGCCGGACAGGTGAGAATGGGCGAGATCGTCCTGGTCAAGAACGGCTCGAAGGTCCCCGTGGACGGCCAGGTCGTCTCCGGCACTGGTGCCATCGACGAGGCCTCCATCACCGGCGAATCGATCCCGGTAGGGAAATCTAAAGGTGACCAGGTGTTCGCCGGCACTGTCTCCCGCGGCGGCTTCCTGCAAGTGCTGGCCGCTGGCATCGGCGCGGACACCACCCTGGCCCGCATCATCCACCGGGTGGAGGAGGCCCAGGACGCCAAGGCCCGCACCCAGGCCTTCATGGACCGCTTCTCCCGCTGGTACACCCCCGCCGTCATGGTGCTGGCACTGGCGGCCGGACTGATCGCCGGCGACGTGGTCCTGGCGTTGACCCTGCTGGTCATCGGCTGCCCCGGCGCCCTGGTGATCTCCATTCCGGTCGCGATCGTGGCCGGCATCGGCCGGGCTGCCCGTAATGGCATCCTGATCAAGGGCGGCGAGTTCCTGGAGACCTCGGCCAAGATCTCGGCGGTCGCCGTGGACAAGACCGGCACCCTCACCGAGGGCCAACCTGTCCTCACCGATGTCGTGGTCCTGGATTCCGCACGGGACCGTGCCGACGTGCTGCGCTGGGCCGCGGCCGCCGAGGCCGGGTCGGAGCACCCGCTGGCCCGTCCCATCCTTCAGACGGCGCGCGATGAGGGGGTGGCCCCCGACGAGGTCCCCGGCACCGTCACCCCGGTCCCCGGTAAGGGCATCGTGTCCGACGTTGCCGGCCAACGGGTGCTCATCGGCAACCCGCCGCTGCTGGACCAGTACGGCGTTCCCGACGACGGCAGCGCCGCCCGGGCGGCGGAAACGCTGGCCTCCGATGGAAAGACGCCGATGATCGTGGCCGTCGACGACCAGGTGATCGGCGTCGTCGCCGTCGCCGACCAAATCCGCCAGGATGCCCCCGAGATGGTCGCCCGGCTCCACCGAGCCGGGGTCGAGAAGGTGGTCATGCTCACCGGTGACACCCGACTGGTGGCCGAGGCCGTCGGGAAGGCCACCGGGATCGACGAGATCCACGCCTCCCTGCTCCCCGAAGACAAGCTGTACGTGGTCGCACAGCTACAGCGCCAGGGCCACACGATTGCCATGGTCGGGGACGGCGTCAACGACGCCCCAGCTTTGGCCACCGCGAACATCGGCGTGGCGATGGGCGCGGCCGGTTCGGCCGTGGCCGTGGAGACCGCGGACATCGCCCTGATGGGTGACAACCTGCTCAAACTGCCGGAGGCCATCGGTCTAGCCAAGCGGACTGTGTCCGTGATGCGGCAGAACATCGCGATCGCCCTGATCACCGTGGTGCTGCTGCTGGCCGGTGTTTTCGCCGGCGGGGTGACCATGTCCGTCGGCATGCTCGTCCACGAAGCCTCCGTACTGGTCGTCATCATCAACGCAATGCGATTGCTACGGAAGACCCGCGGTTCGACCACGACGCCACCGGCCGAGAGGACCACGGAGAAAGGGGCACAGCAGGTAACCGCCTGACATCCAAATCCGCACCGGGGCCCTGGGGACCGCACGCCTCCGGGTCATCCCGAGGACGCGATAAGCACGAAAACTCAGACAGCGACATAGAGACAGCCATACAGGAAGCAGAGGAGATCAGCCATGACCGAGAAGAACTTCACCCTTGGAGACAACGTCGAGCACTTCACCATCGCGGACGTCGCGAGGGACAACCCGGACTTCCGGAAGGTGCTGTGGACCGGCGAACACGCCCAGATCGTCGTCATGACCATCCCGCCCGGTGGCGAGATCGGGGACGAGGTCCACGAACACACCGACCAGATCCTGACCTTTGTCTCCGGTACCGGCGAGGCGGACCTCAACGGCCACACCCACCCCATCGAGGCAGGCGACCAGTGCGCGGTTCCTGCCGGCGCCCAGCACAACTTCCGCAACACCGGCGAGGAGTCGCTGGTGCTCTACACCGTCTACAGCCCGCCGGAACACGCTATCGGTGTCGCCTTCGCCACAAGGGGCGAAGCCGACGCTGCCGAGGCCGCCGGCCGAGACGAACCACCGCGGCACTGAACAACACCGTCCTGGCGAACCCACTGCGACGCCAAATCCAACCACTGAGAGAGAGTCCATCCCATGTCCAAGGTCTACGTGTTCAACGACTACGGCGGGCCCGAGACGCAGGAGCTGATCGACCGGTCTGTTCCAGTGCCCGGGACCGCAGAGCTGGCCATCGAGGTACGGGCCGCCGGAGTGAACCCCGCCGACTGGAAGATCCGCGAGGGCCAGCTGGGCCATCACTGGAGCCTGCCGGCGCCGATGGGACGTGAGGCCGCCGGCGTGGTCACCCAGCTCGGCGACGGGATCGATGACTTCGCCGTGGGCGACGAAGTGCTCGGGCTGGTGGCACCCGGGCACGGTGGGCTGGCCGAGCACACAGTGTTGCGCGCGTCCACGACCGTGGCCAAGCCCGAGGAGATCTCCTTCACCGACGCCGCCACCATCCCGGTAGCCGCGGCCACGGCCTATGACGCCACCCACCAGATCGAACTCGAAGCGGGCCAGACCCTACTGCTATTGGGCGCTGGCGGTGGGGTGGGACTGATGGCCGCACAGATCGGCCGGGTGCACGAGTTCAGGGTCATCGGTGTGGCCAGCGCAGCCAAGCGGGGTCTGGTCGAGTCCACCGGTGCCATCTTCGTCGAATCCGGTCCGAACCTGCCCGAACGGGTGCGCGAGATCGCCCCCGACGGGGCAGATCTGATTGTCGACCTCGTCGGTGGGGACGCGCTGCGCGCCGTCGCGGACCTGGTGCCCGACCGGACCCGGATCATCTCAGCGGCTGATCCGGACACCGCCGCCGAGCTGGGCGGCCTGGCCCTGGCACGCACGAATGAGGCTATGGGGAAGATCACCGAGGTGATCCAATACGGGCTCGTCGATCCGCACGTGGACGCCCAGCTCGGCCTGGATGAAGCAGGCCAAGCGATTGCCGCAGTCGAAACCGGACATGCCGCCGGAAAGATCGTCGTAGTGCCCTGAGGCGAGCCCACCGAGGCCGGACGGGGCGCGGTGAGCACGCGTTTTTCATTCGGGGCGGGCCCGCTCCACTGCATTGCTCCTCAACAGGGGCTCAGCTCGACGTGCCCGGATGAGCTGAGAGGGTGGGGAGGGTCCCGATGTCGATCGTACCGCGATATGTGCTGGAGACGCGCGCTCCGCAGCCGCGTGCGGGTGCATGTGTCGGCATCGGTGCGGTCACCGCTGGCGGCGTTGCTTCCATCACCTTCGCCACGGTCGTACTCGCTGCTGTACTGCTCTGTGGATGCAGCCAGCAAGGCGCACGTCTGCTGAACGTGCATGGACCGGGCGACGCCTCGGCTCCGGGTCATCCACAGACCGTCGCAACGACGGGCGACGGCGACCCGGACGGTGCGGGCGCGTGACAGCATGCCCGTCGGACGTTTCTCCCCGGTGCTTGCCCGCACTCGCTCCATCCATGCTCCGATTTCCCCCATCGCCTACGACTGCGTCAAGTTGATCTTTGTGCGTTCGGGCTCCGCGGTCCTGCTCAGCGAGTTCGGTGAGAAGCCGGTCGCCGTCGGCGATGTCGTGGCGTTGGGGGCAAACACTCTGTGCGGGAGCGAGCCCGAGGGCTGGGTCACGGTCACCACGCTGCACCTGGATCGTGACTACGTCATTGATCAGGTGTTCTGGCAGCACGCAGCGTTGCTGGCCGATCGGTGGGATGCCCAGGGCTTCGCCGACGAGCTGTACTCCGAGCCTGCACAAGTATTGCTCCTGGGTGAGGACCGCGCGGGGATGCTGATGCCCTGGCTGGACGAGATGGTCGCGCTCAGCATCGACGGACCCGCAGCGGAGAGTTTCTACCGGCTCCAGGCGCTGCTGTTCGCGGTGCTGGATGTGATCGCCCCCTTCGTCAAGACGACTCCGGTACGACGGACACACTCCCAACGGTTGGCAACGTGGCCCGGCTTGCCCCACCACCGCCGGTTCGCGCCGTTACGCACCGAAACCCGCAAGGCCGCTGGACTCCTTCGCACCGCGACAGCACGTCGATGGACACTGCCCGAGCTTGCCAAGGCAGTGCATCTCTCGCCGTCCCAGCTGGGCCGGGTCTTCGTCAACGCCTACGGGAAAACACCGATGACGTACCTGGCGACATTGCGCGCCCAGGAGTTGGCGCGTCTGCTGCGTGAGACCAATCTGCCGATCGAGGTCGCGATGCGTGAGGTCGGGTGGCACAGCCGCGGTCACGCCGCGCGACTATTCCGCCAGTGTGTCGGAGCAAGCCCGACCCGCTACCGCCAGCTCGTCCGGCAGAAGGCCGCCAGCTGACGACTTGGTACACATAGGAGCATCTGCGATACGGGAATCCGCATCATCACCCGGTCCGGCGCGACAAGATCGGCTACCTCCAGCAGCTTGCCGACGACCCCGCCCAGCCGGCCGAGCTACGCCACTACGTGGCCAGTGAGCTGGAGCGGATCGACGCCGGTGCCGCCGTCGATCCGACAAGCTCGAAGCCGAACGCCTCAAGCTGGTCCAAGCGCATCCGCACCAGCCTGGACGCGATCACCAACCGCCTCGACAGCCTCGCGACCACCTACCAGAGCGCTCACGAGGGGCTCGATCAGGTCCTCGGTGTCCTCACCGACCTCGGTGACCTCTACAGCAAGTGCGAACCTACTGAACGCCGCATCCTCACCCGCGCGCTGTTCAAGCGGATCGTCATCGACGAGGACGAACACGTCACGTTCCTACCAGCGGAACCGACGGCCGCCGTCCTCGCCCAGGCACACGGGCCCGAGACGACCCAACCGGACACAGAGACGAACCTGCCCCGCCATCAGACGGGGCAGGTTTCGAACTTCTCAACTTACGTGGAGCTAAGGGGATTCGAACCCCTGACCTTCTCATTGCGAACGAGACGCGCTACCAACTGCGCCATAGCCCCAGGTGCAGCGTCAACGCTGCAGCAGCAACACAGGTTAGCACGCCCCGGAGGGTGTGATCGACCTCGTCACTCCCCTACGACGCGGCGCCGCTCACCCTCGTCGTAGGCGTTGTCGTCGTGGCCCGAGGCGACGGGCACGACCTCGGTGTCGGGGGTCTCCACGACCTCGACGACGGGCCCGTCGGCGGTCACCGGCACCTCGGCCGCGTCGCCGGCCACCCGAACCTCGGGCGCCGAGAGGTCGATCGTACGGACCGTGCGCGGCGCCAACGGCCTGGACGACACGTACGTCGGCATCGTGATGGGCAGCGGGTCCCACAGGGCGTGGCTGGTCGCGACGGGGACGTTCAGCGCCAGACCGACCGACGGCTCGTTGGTGTCCACCACGTCGGTGCGGCGCAGGAACACCGTCGCCTCGTCCGACGAGTCGGTGATGGCCTCGAACCGGGCCTGCAACGACCGCTTCATCGCCTTCACGCTGATCCGGGCGACGACGACGAAGCCGACGACCAGCAGTCCCGGCGCGGCGACGGACCACCAGGGCAGCAGGCCGAGGGCACACACCACGACGACAGCTGTGGTGAGGGCCATCAACGCGACCAGCACCCGGCGGCGTCGCGACGCGGCTTGGGCCTCGAGCCGATGAAGATCACGTACGGCGGCACGACGCGTCAGCGGGGTGGACACCTCCACCATGTCGAGCGGAGCACCGTCATGATCAACCAACGGTGCCGCACCCCGCGCGATGACCCGCATCGAGTCGGCGAACCGGTCCACCTCGGTGTCGGCACGCAACTGCTCGTTGTCCCGGCTCCGCAGGTACAGGGGCACCAGGTAGGCCAGCCACGCGATCGCGATGGCGGCAAAGATCAACCCGGTCAACTCCACGTGTCCCAAGGTACGGGCTGCACACCGCCGGACGGCTCAACCGCGAGGGTGTGTCGACATGCTCGACACGCTGTCCAAGATCAAGAGCGTTCGGAGGCCTGTCCATGATCAGTTCCGGCCCGCCAGCGTGCCAGCACCCCCTCGGGTACCTCCTCGGCGTTCAGCGCGAAGATCAGGTGGTCACGCCAGTCCCCGTCGATGTGCAGGAACCGCGGTCGCATCCCCTCAGGACGGAACCCCAGCTTCTCCACCACCCGCAGGCTCTTGACGTTCTCCGGCCGGATCGCGATCTCGATCCGGTGCAACCCCACGTCCCGGAAGCAGTGGTCGGTCGCCATCGCCACCGCGGTGGGGATGATCCCCTTGCCGGCGAAGCGCTCGTCGATCCAGTAGCCGATCTGGCCGTACGACGCCGAGCCGCCCACCAGCCCCGACACCGTCACCTGCCCGGCGAACTCGGGCCCCTTGCCCTGCCGGTTGTCCCAACAGACCGCCCACGGCAACATCCGGCCCTGTCGCGCCTGCAGGTTCAGCACCCGCACCAGCCCCTTGAACGAGTCGGGCCCCCGGACGCCCCCTGGCGGCAGCGTCGCCTCCCACGGCCCCAGCCACCCTCGGTTCATCGACCGCACCCGGTGCCAAACGCTCTCGTCCTTGCGGTGCATCGGCCGCAGCGTCAGGTCACCGTCGACCAAGGTGACGGGCCAGCGCGTGTCCACGGCCCCCCAGTCCCGTGCCATCAGCTCGGCCGCGGCGGCGGGTCGGCCGGTCGGTGGATCCCGCCGGCGAGTTGGTCCAGGGCATGCGGCAGCACCGGCAGCAGCACCGCCAGCCCGTCGCGGACCCCGCCGGTCGAGCCGGGCAGGTTCACGACCAGGGTGCGCTCGGCCACGCCCGCGACGCCGCGGCTCAGCACGGCGGTCGGCACCCCGTGCTCGGCCCCGTACGAGGCGATCGCGGCCGCCAGGTGCGGCAGCTCGACGTCCAACACCTTCTGCGTGTGCTGCGGGGTCTCGTCGGTCGGGTTGATCCCGGTCCCGCCGGTGGTGATAATCACCGCCGGCCCCTGCGCCACGGCCCGCCGCAGTGCCACCGCCACCGGCGGCCCGTCCGGCACGACCCACGGCTCGGCGACCTCGAGCCCGGCCTCCCGCAACGCCTCGACGATCGCAGGACCGGAGCGGTCCTCGTACACCCCGATCGAGGCCCGGGTGGAGACGGTGATCACGACCGCACGTCTCGGCGGGCGTTCAGCGTCAGTCACGTCGCCACTCCCCACTGCGCCCACCGGACTTGGCCAACACGCGGACGTCGGTGATCGTCGCCGCCCGGTCGACGGCCTTGATCATGTCGATCACGGTCAACGCGGCCACCGACACCGCGGTCAGGGCTTCCATCTCGACGCCGGTCCGCTCGGCGGTCCGCACCGTCGCGATGATGTCGACGCCACGGTCGACCACGGCGAGGTCGAGCTCCACGGCACTCAGCATCAACGGATGGCACAACGGCACGAGGTCGGCGGTCCGCTTCGCGCCAAAGATCCCGGCGATCCGCGCCACGGCGAGCACGTCCCCCTTCGGTACCGCACCGTCGCGCAGTGCCGCCACGCACTCCGGCGTGGTCACCACCGTGCCGGCAGCGGTGGCCGTACGGGCGGTGACGGCCTTGTCGGAGACGTCGACCATCCGGGCCCGGCCGGTGTCGTCGAGGTGGGAGAACCCGGACACGGTCAGTCCTCGCCGAACTGCCACACCGGGACGACGTCGCCGGCCGTCACGTGCTCGATCTCCTCGTCCAGCACGATCAGACCGTTGGCGCGGGCCAGGTCACCCAGCAGGTGTGAACCGTGCTCGCCGACCCACCGGACCCGGCGCTGGTCCTGGTCGTCGAGGCTGACCACGCCCCGGGCGAACTGTCGCTTGCCGGGGACCGAGACGATGTCGGTGGAACTGATCGCGGGCACGGCGGTGCGGACGTACGGTTCGGCCGCCATCAGCTTGCGGATCACCGGGCGGACGAACGCCTCGAACGACACGAACGAGCTCACCGGGTTGCCCGGCAGCATGATCATCGGCACCTTGTCGTCACCGATCAGGCCGAAGCCCTGCGGCTTGCCGGGCTGCATCGCCACCTTCGCGAAGTCGCACCAGCCCATCGTCGGCATCACGTCCTTGATCACGTCGTGGTCGCCCTCGCTGACCCCGCCGGAGGTGATGATCAGGTCGGCGCGGACGAGCTGATCATGGATCAGCTGCCGTACCTCGTCGGGATCGTCGGACACCTGGCCGACACGGAACACCTGTGCCCCCGCCTCCTTGGCCGCCGCCGCCAGCAGGAACGAGTTGGAGTCGTAGATCTGCCCGGCGTGCTGCAGTTCGGTGCCCGGGTCGACCAGCTCGGACCCGGTGGCGATCACCACGACTCTGGGTCGGGGTCGCACCATCACCTTGTCCATCCCGATCGCGGCGAGCAGTCCGATCCCGCCCGAGTGGAGTCGATCACCCGTCGTCAGCACGACGGTCCCGGCGGCCAGGTCCTCACCCCTGCGGCGGATGTTGGCGCCCTGGGCGACCTCGGCGTAGACGAGGACGTCATCGGTGCCCCGATCGGTGTCCTCGTACTTCACGACGGCATCGGCACCTTCGGGCAACGGGGCGCCGGTCATGATCTTCATCGCGGTGCCCGGTGACAGCCGATGGGTGGCCGTCTGCCCGGCGGCGATCTCGCCGACCACGGCCAGCACGGCCGGGTCCTGGTCGGTCGCGCCGACCACGTCCGGGGTCTGGATCGCGTACCCGTCCATCGCCGAGTTGTCGAAGCCGGGCAGGTCGAGCTCGCTGATCACGTCCTCGCACAGGCTGAGGTCGATCGCGTCGAGCAGTTGTTGGCCGAACGGGGGCAGCTCGTCGATCAGGGACAGCACGAAGTCGCGGTGGTCCTCCATCGATCGCAGACCCTGGGCGTCCACCGGCGGGAGTTGCGGCCCGACGGGCTCGGGGACCTGCTCGGGCTCCACCGGCGGCGCGGGTTCCTCGTGGTTCTTCTTGTTACGTCGTCCGAACAGGGCCATGGGGCCTACCCTAGAGCCATGAGCGAGCCCACCCCATCGCCCGCCACGCTGAACGAAGCGGATCAGCGCGCCATCCGGCAGGCCAAGGACGCACTGCGCAACGCGGTGCAGGTGCGCCGCAACGCCCGTGACACCGCCGTACGGGAGGCCGACGACCACGCGCGGACGCAACTCGTACAGGAATTCATCGGCGACCTCGCCCGACGGGAGCTGACGGTTGCCTGCTACCTGTCGCGCGGCACCGAGCCGGACACCCTCGAGCTGATCTCGTGGCTGACCGCCCAAGGGTGCCGGGTGCTGCTGCCGGTGCTCGGCAACGACGAGCGCCCGCTGCCCAGCGACGACTCGGGTCGCCGCCGACCGGCCTGGGGGGTCTACACCGGCCCCGGCCACCTGCAGCTCGGTTCCTTCGGCGTCGGTGAACCCGACGGTGAGGTGCTGGACGCCTGCGCCCTGCTGGAGGCGCACATCATCATCCTGTCCGGGTTGGCCGGCAACGAGTACGGCCATCGGCTCGGCCGGGGTGGCGCCTGGTACGACCGCGCACTCGCCGAGGCCTCCGACATGGCCGTCCGGGTGATGCTGCTCAATGACGACGAACTGTTCGACGCCGTCCCGGTCGAGCCCAACGACCGACACGTCGACGTGATCATCACCCCGACCCGCACCGTGATGTGCGAACCGGAGGACGGCGACGCGCGGGACTACTGACGGCTCGACAGGCTCGACGAGCGTCTCGCGTCAGCCGATGGCCAACAGCTCCAGGTGGTCGATCGCCTGCTCCTCCACCCGGGTCCGGGTGGCCGGCATCGTGATCATCTCGCCCCGCACCCACAACGGGAACTGGTCGTCGTAGTTGGGGTGGGAGGTGTGTCCCGACACCCCGGACTGGTTGATCCAGCGTGAGCTGTCGACGTTGGCGAAGTCGACCATCATCCGCATCGTCGGCGCGGTGGTGACGGTGTAGTCACCGCGGCCGACCTGCCACGACATCGCGTTGATCACTCCGGTCGAGCCGCCGACCGGCAGCGGGCCCCGGTTGAACACCCATTCGATCGGCGGGATCCCACTCTCGCCGAGGCTGCCGTGCCGCAGTTCGACGGTGTGCAGGTCACCCCAGCGCCAGCCGCCCGGATCGTTGCTCAACCGCGAGGTGATCTCCTTGCGCGCCTCGGTCAGCGCGCGCAGCAGGATGTCGTCGCGCGACTCCACCTCGGGAGTGGTCACGTCGTCCCACCACTCGTTGTGCGGCTCGCGGATCAGGTTCCCCAGCACCGAGAACCAACGGTCGCTGCTGCCGTACACCACCTCGGGCGGCAGTTCGTCGGAGAACGTCAACTGCAGGACGCGTTTGTAGACCACCGAGAAGTACGCCGCGGCCGCCGAGTCCGGGTCGGCGCGGTAGTCCCAGCCGACCAGGACGGACTGTCCCTGCCGTACCCAGCCGTCGGTGACCTGCACCCGCAACAGGGTGGGGACCAGTTCGGCGGCCACCCCCATCGTGGACTCGGCGAAGATCGACGTCGCCATCTCGGGGGTGACCTGCTCCTGGGACTCCAGCAGGTCTTGGATCGGTTGGCTGCGCCAACCGTACGACGGGGAGCTGCCCAGCAACTGCCGGTACTGCGGGCCGATGATCGACTGGTTCGCCGCGACGATGTAGCCGCTGGGCGGGTTGAAGTCCCACGGCAGCTGCTCGAACGGGATCAGCCCGGTCCAGTCCCAGCTCGGGTCCCAGCCCGGCCGTGGCATCCGGCCGTCCCCCTTGCCGCGGGTCGGGATGGCGCCCGGCAGTTGGTAGCCGATGTTGCCGAACCGGTCGGCGTACACCAGGTTCTGTGACGGCGAGGTGAGCTGCTGCGCGGCCTTGCGGAAGTCGGCGAAGTTGAGTGCGGTGTTCAGGCCGAACAACGCTTCTGCGGTGGTGCCGGGGGTGAGCGCGGTCCACGCCAGCGCGACCGCGTACTCGGTCCCGTCAGCGGGCGGCTCGGCACCGGCACCGGTCAGCAGTTGGGGTTCGACGTCGGACAGCAGCGGACCGTGGCGCGAGGAGCGGACGGTGATGGTGTGCGGGGTCTCCTCGCCGCGGACCCAGATCTGCTCGGTCCGCGTCGTCAGTGGCTCGTACTCCTCCCCGTACCGGACGTCGTTGCCGCGGACCTGCTCGATGAACAGGTCCTGGGTGTCCACGTACGGCGTGGTCAGCCCCCACGCGATGTTGGCGTTGTGGCCGATCACCACCGCCGGCACCCCGCTGAACGAGAAGCCGACCACGTCGTACGGGCAGGCCTCACTCTTCACGGTGCAGTGCAGGCCGATCTGGGTGAACGTCGACGGCATCGCGGTCGCCAGGTGCGGATCGTTGGACAACAGCGCCGATCCGGTGGAACTCAGCAGCGACGACACCACGAACGAGTTCGACCCGCCGAGCCGATCGGTGACGTCGCCCAGCACGGGACCCAGCGCCCCGTCCACCCCGGCGGTCGCCCGCAGCGCCGGCAACGCCGCCTCGAGGTCGATCGGGGTGCTGCTGCCGGTGCCGGTGCGACCGGGCAACGGGTCGGCGCCGGCGGCCGCCGGCAGCGCATTCGGGTCGAACGCCCCGTTGCGGATCGCGCCGCGGGTCAGGATCGGCGCGAACCGGTCCAGGTCGGGAGCCGGCCACAGCTCGTTGGCCCGGCTGGCACCCAGTTCGGCGGTCACCACCGCCCGCTCGAGCTCGTCGATCCGGTTCCCGTCGAGGTTCCACGCCATCGCCTTGAACCACGCCAGGCTGTCGGCGACGGTCCACGGTTCGGGCTGGTACCCACCGAGGCCGGTGACGCCGAGCACCGAGTACTCCAGGCTCAGTTCCCCGCCGCTGCGGGTCTGCAGCCACGCGTTCACCCCGGCGGCGTACGACTCCAGGTAGCGCTTGGTCGACCCGCTGAGTGCGGCGGCCTCCTCCTCGGCGACCTTCCGCCAGCCGAGGGTCCGGATGTAGGTGTCGGTCTCCAGCTGCGACTCCCCGAACAGCTCCGACAGTCGGCCCGAGGTGATGTGCCGGCGGAAGTCCATCTCGAAGAAGCGGTCCTGGGCGTGGACGTAGCCCTGCGCGGCGAACAGGTCCTCGGGGGTGTCGGCGTAGATGTGCGGGATCCCATACGCATCACGCAGTACGTCCACGGTGCCGGTGATGGCCGGGACGGTGATCTTCCCGTTCGTCTGCGGGAAGCTCTCCCGGACCGTCACCACGGCCAGCGACGACATGGCGCCGAGGGCCAGGATGAGCACGAACGCGACGAACAGCAACCAGCGGTGGAGTCGACGCACGCGCACAGCGTAGTGGTCTTGACCGCAACGCCGTGCTCTTGCCGGATCCGGGTATCCTGTCCGGGTTGCCCGAAGGAGAATCGATGCCCACGTACCAGTACCGCTGCACCTCGTGCGGTTCCGACCTCGAGGTCGTCCAGAAGTTCACCGACCCCTCGTTGACCGAGTGCCCCGAGTGCGCCGGCGCGCTCAAGAAGGTGTTCAACGCCGTCGGTGTCGTGTTCAAGGGGTCTGGCTTCTACAAGACCGACAACCGGGATGCCAAGCGCGGTTCGTCGACCAGCAACGGCGACAGCAGCTCCGACTCGAAGAAGTCCGAGTCGTCGACGTCCGAGGGCGCGTCGGGGGCCGGCAAGGGAGAGCCGAAGAAGGCCGAGACCAAGAAGGCCGAGCCGAGCAAGGCACCGGCGGCCGCCGCCAGCTGACACCGGCGGAGTTGTCCACAGGTCACCGAACCGGCCCGGGGCAGCCTCGGCTGTGGACAACGGTGACGCGCCCGACGGGTGCTGCACCATCGTGTCCAGGTGAAGTCCTCGAACCGTGGTCCCCAGCCCTTCCTCGGCGCGCTACGGCGTGCCGTCTCCTGGCATCGCCGCAAGCTGGCCGTCCTCGCCGCCGTCGTGACGGTCGTGGCGACGATCACCGTGGTCAACCCGGCACCGCCACCCAGCACCGAGGTGGTGGTGACCACCACCGCCCTGCCGGGTGGACGGACGTTGACCGCCGATGACCTGCGGCTGGTCGCGATGCCGGTCGGGTTGGTGCCCGAGCAGGTGGTGACCGACCCGGCCACGGTGGTCGGTCGGGTGCTGACCGCACCGCTGCCGGCCGGGCAGGTGATCACCGAACTGTCCGTGGTGTCGCCACGGATGACCGGGCCCGAGGACGGGCTGGTGGTGGCTCCCCTGCGGCTCGCCGACGCCGACGTCGTCGCGATGTTGGCCGTCGGTGACTTCGTCGACGTGCTGGCTGCCGACCCGCAGGTCGGGAGCAGCGAGGTGGTGGCCGAACGGGCCCGGGTGGCCGCGATCACCGCAGGAGCGGAAGCCGGTCCGCTCGGCACCGGCGGCACTGATGCCGGCCGGCTGGTGCTGGTGGAGGTGACACCGCAGGTCGCTCGCGGTCTGGCTGCCGCCTCGGTGAACGCAAGGTTGACGATCGTGTGGCGGGCCTGAGGATCCCCCCACCGGGGGCGCAGGACTGCTACATTCCTTGCCGACGTAGCCGCACAGCCCGTGCCCGGATCAACTACGTCGTGACCTGAAGGAGTAACCCCATGCAGGGTTTCAAGGACTTCCTCCTGCGCGGCAATCTGATCGAGCTTGCCGTCGCATTCATCATCGGCGCGGTGTTCGCTGACGTGGTCAGCTCGTTCACCAACATCGTGCTCAGCTTCATCGGCTTCTTCGGTGGCGTCCCCAACTTCAATGCCTGGGCACCCGGCGGACTGCCGGTCGGCACCTTCCTCACCTCGCTGCTGACCTTCATCCTCACCGCGGCCATCGTGTACTTCTTCGTGGTGCTGCCGTACAACAAGTTCCGCGACCGCAAGAAGGTCGAGGAGCCGGAGAAGGCTGCCACCAGCGAGGAACTGCTCACCGACATCCGCGACCTGCTCGCGAGCCGCTGAACCACGGTTGCTGGAAACCGTCCCGGGTCACCCCCAGTGCGGCGGCCGATCGGCCAGCAGGCGACGCTCCTCCGCGGAGGGGTGACGCCGGCCGGCCGACCGGTCGTCGTCCCCGGCACCGGCGGGCACGATCGTGGTGTCGAGGGCCAGCGCGTCACGGACCCGCTGCAGCGTCGCCCCGTACCGGGCCCAGCCGATGCCCGTGGCCAGTTCGGACGGCAGCGCGTACGGCCACGGCTCGTCGGCAGCCGCGGCCCGGGCCCGTGCGTCGGCCACGGCCGTCCGGTCCAGGCTGCGGAGCAGCTCAGCCACGTCAGGTGAGCCCTGTTCCCCGAGTTCGGGCCGGTCGACGCCGAGCAGCGCGAAGGCGACGGCCCGATGCCAGTGCCGGTAGATGATCACCACCCGCCCAAGGGTAGGCCGCACCACGTAGAGTCCGCGTCATGCGGGTAAGCCTCTTCGTCACGTGCCTGGCCGACACGCTGTTCCCGGCGGTCGGACGGGCGACGGTCGAGGTGCTCGAGCGACTCGGGTGCACCGTCGACTTCCCCACGGCCCAGACGTGCTGTGGCCAGATGCACATGAACAGTGGGTATCCATCACCCGCCGGTGACATGGTCCGCAACGTCGCCGAAGTCTTCGCCGACGCCGACGCGGTGGTCCTGCCGTCGGGGTCGTGCACCGCGACCCTGCGCCACCACGGCCACACCGTCGCACCCGGCGCGGCACTCCCTCCGGTGTACGAACTGTCGGAGTTCCTGGTCGACGTTTTGCAGGTGACCGACGTGGGTGCGGTGTTCCCGCACCGGGTCACGTACCACCCGACGTGCCATTCACTGCGGCTGCTCGGTGTCGGCGACCGGCCCACCCGACTGCTGCAGGCGGTGTCGGGGTTGCAGTTGGTCGCGTTGCCGGGTGCCGAGGAGTGCTGCGGATTCGGGGGCACGTTCGCGATCAAGAACGCCGACACGTCGACCGCGATGGGCCTGGACAAGGTGGCGAAGGCGAAGGAGACCGACGCCGACTACCTGTGCGCCTCGGACTCGTCGTGCCTGATGCACCTGCAGGGCATCATCGGCAAGCACTCCCGGCGTACGACGGCACGGCCCCGCACCATCCACCTCGCCGAGATCCTGGCCAGCCGATGACCAGCCTGCAGCCGCGATCCGGTGAGGCGTTCCTCGGGATGCCGGTGTTTCCGGCCGCCGCGAAGGTGGCGCTGGGTGACACCCAGCTGCGGGCGAACCTCGGCCACGCCACGGCCACCATCCGGACGAAGCGGCTCAACGCCGTCGGGGAACTGCCCGACTGGGAGGAGCTCCGGACGGCGGGGGCCGCCATCAAGGACCACACGTTGGCCAACCTGGACCGCTACCTGGAGCAGTTCGAGGCGGCCGCGACCGCGGCCGGGGCGCAGGTGCACTGGGCCGCCGACGCCGCCGAGGCCCGGGCCATCTCGATCGACATCGCCCGACGGCACGACGCCACCGAAGTGGTGAAGGTGAAGTCAATGGCCACCCAGGAGATCGGGCTGAACGAGGGGCTCGAGGCCGCCGGGATCCACGCCTGGGAGACGGATCTGGCCGAGTTGATCGTGCAGTTGGGCGGCGACACCCCCAGTCACTTCCTGGTGCCGGCCATCCACCGCAACCGGTTCGAGATCGCCGACATCTTCCGGCGGCGGATGGGTGAGGTCGGCCGGCCCGCCCCGGCTGACCTGTCCGCCGAGCCGGCCCGGTTGGCCGAGGCAGCACGAATCCACCTGCGGGAGAAGTTCCTGCGGGCCAAGGTCGCCTTCTCGGGGGCGAACTTCGCCATCGCCGAGACCGGCAGCTTGGTCGTGGTGGAGTCGGAGGGCAACGGCCGGATGTGCCTCACCCTGCCCGAGGTGTTGGTGTCGGTGGTGGGCATCGAGAAGTTGCTGCCGTCGTTCGCCGACCTGGAGGTGTTCCTGCAACTGCTGCCGCGGTCGGCCACCGCTGAGCGGATGAACCCCTACACCACGATGTGGACCGGTGTGACGCCTGACGACGGGCCGCAGGAGGTGCACATCATCCTGCTCGACAACGGACGTACCCGGGCATTGGCCGACCACGTCGGACGGCAGGCGCTGCGGTGCATCCGGTGCTCGGCGTGCCTGAACGTGTGCCCGGTGTACGAGCGGGTCGGTGGGCACGCGTACGGCTCGGTGTATCCCGGGCCGATCGGCGCCATCCTGAACCCCTTGCTGCACGGGGTTTCCGACCCGCACGACGCGGCGTTGCCGTTTGCGTCGAGTCTGTGCGGGGCCTGCTACGAGGCGTGTCCGGTCGCGATCGACATCCCGACCGTGCTGATCGATCAACGGGCCGCCGCGGTGGCGGAGAAGGCGACGCATCCGACTCCCGATCCCGAGCGGATGACGATGAACCTGGCCGCGTGGGTGTTCGGCAAGGCGTCCCGGCTGGCCCTGGCCCAGCGGCTGGCGAGCCGGTTCCGCGGGTTGATCTCGCGGATCCGGTGGCTGCCCGGACTCCCGGGCGGCTGGACCCGGAGTCGCAGCGTGCCGAACCCGCCGCCCCAGTCGTTCCGGGAATGGTGGGCGCATCGGGAGGGTGACGATGGACGCGCGTGATCGGATCCTGGCCGCCGTACGCTCCGCGACCCATGCCGCGGTCGATCCTGAGGTGCCGCGGGCGTACCGGCGCGATGTTGATCTTTCCGGTGTTGATCTTGCGGCGCTTGATCATGAGGGTGCGGACGGGCTGCTCGAGCTGTTCGTCGAGCGGACCGGTGACTACCGCGCCGAGGTGCAGGTGATCACCGCCGGCGAACTGCCGCTGGTGCTGGGGAAGGTGCTCGGCGAGCGGAAGGTGCGGAGCCTCGTCGTCCCCGCTGACCTCGACAACCGGTGGCTCGTCACCACCCATGCCAAGGTGGTGCGTGACTCGCCTGAGGTGACCGCGGCCCAGCTCGACGAGGTGGACGCGGTGGTGACAGGATGCGCTGCCGCGGTCGCGGTCACCGGCACCATCGTGTTGGACTCCGGTGCGGTGCAGGGTCGCCGGCTGATCACCTTGGTGCCCGACCTGCACGTGTGCGTGGTGCCGGCCGAGGTGATCGTCGGATCGGTACCCGAGGCGGTGGCCACGGTGGAGCCGACCCGACCGCTGACCTGGATCTCGGGCCCGAGCGCGACGAGTGACATCGAACTCGACCGCGTCGAGGGTGTCCACGGGCCACGCCAGTTGGTCGTACTGGTCGTTCGCTGACGGGTACGTGTGATCGGCCGAACGACTCGGCCTGCGTGATACGACAGGATGGGTGGATGACCAACGACCAGCACCGCTCAGTTGACCTCGACCGACTGGAACGCGGACGGTACCGCGTCACGAACCCCCGCGGTGGGGAGTTGACCATCGGCGACGGCTCAGGCGATGACTTCACCCCGGTCGAGCTGCTGCTCACCGCGATCGCCGGCTGCACCGCCGTGGACGTCGACCTCCTGATCACCAAGCGTGCCGAGCCGATCCGATTCCGGGTGCGGTCCACCGGCGAGAAGCTGCCCGACCACCGGATGGCCGACCTTGAAGTCATCTTCGACGTGGAGTTCGGTGACGACGACGCCGGGCGCACCGCCCAGGACCGGCTGCCCGAGGCGATCCGTACCTCTCACGATCGGCTGTGCACGGTCAGCCGGACCGTCGAGCAGGGCGTCCCGGTGCGGTCCGGCGTCCGGGGTGTGTCAGACGTATGAGGTGGTCCGGGCGAGATCGGTGACGCCGAAGGTGTTGCCAGCCGCGACCATGGCTTCGCCCAACTGCCGACAGCGCAGCGGGATGTCCATGGGCTCGGCGGCGGTGATCCAGTCGGATTCGGCCTGGGTGATGCCGATGACCTGGACGAACTCGACGCGGCCGTGGACGGTGCCGACGCCGTCAACGATCACATCCGGGATGGTGATGAACCCGGTCAGCTCGGAGCCGCTGCCCTGGGCGATCGGCTCGTTGCGGCCGACCATGAGTTGGTACGGGTCGAACCACTTCTTGCTGGTCCAGGTGTAGCGGGCCACGTTGCTGAGCATGCTGAGCGCCCAACCGCAGTTCTGCGGATCGGCGGCCGCGATCTGCATGGTCATCTCGTACCCCCAGCCACTGTGCTCACCGCCGTAGGACTCGACGTCGGTGTACAGCGTGCTCATGCCGTACGTGACCATGTGTTGGGTGCGATGTGCGGTCGGAAAGAGGCTGATGCCGTCCAAGTACTCCGTCCCGCCGAACTGCGCCCGGCTGGCGAGGTTGGTGCCGTAGTGCTTGGGCTCGATCCCAGGGTAGTGGGCGGCGAAGGCTTCGTCGATGGCGTCCCACCCGGGCGCCCAGTCATCCTGCTGCTCGGCGCGCTGCCGGTACTCGCTCTCGGTGATCATCGGCCAAGAATATGACCGACGCGAGTCACGTGATTCCGCTGTCTGAGCGCACCTTTGACAGAGCCGCGGGAAACCCCTAGCGTCATTCTGCATACTGCATTCTCAACGAGGAGTCCGCTGTGAGCACCGTCGACAGTTCCCCCACGACAACCGGCCTTGGTCGCCGAGGCATGATGACTGGTCTACTTGGTGCGGGAGCCGTAGCCAGCGGGGCCGTGCTGTCCTCGTTCGGACCGGCAGCGCCGGCCGAAGCGGCACCGGAGCCAGAACGGACGCGGTTCCTCACCAAGTCAGTGATGCCGGTGAATGTCAAGAACTACGGGGCCGTCGGCGACGGGACGACCGATGACCTCGGAGCCATCCAATCAGCGATTGACGACGCCAGCGCTGCCGGTGGCACCGTGTTCTTCCCTGCCGGGCGCTACGCGGTCTCGGACACGATCACGGTGGCGGCCAGCAATGTCGTACTCGCCGGTGAGGGTGGCGGCTCGCAGCTCGTTCGGTTGCGGTCGTCGGACACCCACACCATCGTTGCGATCTACGGACCGCAAGGACGCCGATCCGGCTACATCCGGCGCTGCGGCCTGCACGACCTCGCCATCGGCAACAACGTCGTCGGTGGTCCCGAGATCGAAGATCCCGCACCCGGGGACACTGCGGTCCTTCTGCACAAGACGATCGAGTTCCATGTGTCGAACTGTGCGATCGAGCAGGCCAACAGCCCCGGGCTGACCCTCATCGATGCCTACATCGGCGACATCACCTACTGCCAGCTGCGGCAGAACACCGATGCGGTGGTTTTCGTCGGGTGCAGCAACGCGATCCGCCTCATCGGGAATCGGATCCAGTCCAACAGCGGGGTTGGGATCACCGCGCCCAAGGACGAGGTGAGTCCCAATGAGTTCGCCGCCCAGTTCAAGGGGATCCTGATCGCCGGCAACGACATCGAGGGCAACGGCTCGTACGGGATCCTGTTCGAGAACTCCATCTACGACGGCATCATGATCAGCGGCAACTACTTCGAGGCCAACTTTGCTCCGAAGTTCTCCGAGGTACGCGGACCGCACATCTACAAACCGGCCATGGGCCAGACCTGGAAGAACACCTTCCGAGGCATCACCATCGCGGGCAACCAGCTGGCGATCCGGCCCCTCGATCTCACCCAGCCCGAGCCGACCATCGTGATCGAGGAAGGCAGCGAGATCAGCGTGGTCGGAAACTCGTCGATCACCTACGGCTCGAGTGACCCGGACGTCCGCTTCCGCGACACCGTCCATCTGGGTCCCGGCGTCACGAGCTCGTTCATCAGCGGGCTCCGGGACCAGGCAGCCCTCAGCGTGGGCGACGTAGAGGTACGGGCAGGCTCTGGCGTGGTCCTGTCGTCACCCGACGGGAGTCGGCATCGCATCACCGTGGCCGATGACGGATCACTGAGTACAACGCGCTTGTGAGCTGAGCACCTCGGCGCGTTGCCGGTGCTCCAACTCGGTGATCATCTCGCGAGCACGGCTCACATTTGTCTGTCCTCGCTGATGCTCGTGGGCTCTGGGTCGGTTGCCTGCCAGAGGGCGTGGGCGAGTGGCCCGTGGCCCAGCGGGTGGGTTCCGGTGTGGTTGATCAAGTAGTGCTGGCCCAACGGTGATCGCCACAGCATCACCCCGGGCTCGGGTTGTCGCAGTTGCCAACCACCGTGGGTCTTGATCCGATGCGCAGTGCGCGACAGTGGGGCCAGATTCGCCAAGCCGGTCTGCCCCGGAGGCCCGTGACGGGTGTAGGCGATGGTGTGGTCCAGGTCGAGCCGGTGCCGATCAGTCTGGGTGCCCCACGGAAACTGGTCGACCGGCTGGCGGAGATGGATCCGTTCGCGCATCGCCCGAGGAACCTCGTACGCATCGACCGGCGTCGCGCCCCTGGGGTCGATCACGGGCTTGATCGTGACCCGAGTACCGGCGAGCCCGGCCAGGACACGGTGCCAACTCGTCAGCCCGCCGTGCTCGTCACGGACCGGGCCGTTCCCAGCGACCAGGATCTCCTCGGCGACATGGACGTACAGGGTGACCGGCGGCAACAGCTTCACCGGATCTATCCGACCCAATGCGCTGGCCAGCGCTGCCGTCGTCGCCGGATCGAAGGCACGACGCTCGTCCTGTGAGGCGCGCGCACGATCCTCGGCCTCGGGACGAGCGGTTGGTGGCTCCTCTGGACGGGAGGTGGGTGACTGCTCGGAACGGATGTCCTCATCGGCCGGATCAGCCGGTGCAGGGTCGGCGGCCGGTTCGGCCTCATCGGTCAGCCCGCCGGGCACGGACATGGACGCGTACTTCGCCAACAGCAACAACGCATGGTCCGGTCGGGCCAACACCCCGAGCGACTTGGACCGCCGCACATCCTTCGACGCCGGGTCGCCCTCCAGCTTCAAAATGTCGGCGATCCGGTCCAACATTGCGTCGAACCACACCACATCCGCGGCCCGGGCGCGGACGAACAACGTCTTCAACCCGTACTGATTCGTCTGACCCACCCGAGCAACCCGCTGGTCCCAATCCGCCCGGACCCGAGCCTCATAGCCGGCCGGATCAGCCCGCAGCACCTCCGCGTCCACCAGATTCCGCAGCCGGTACATCGTCACCGACCCCAACACCGGCGCCACCGCCCGATCCACCAGCGCGGCGGCCTCCATCGACAACCAGCGGGTCTCCGCCGCCACCCGACGCACTACCGCGGACCGGACCTCACCACGCTGCACCCGACCCCAACACAACGGCAGCCGGTGGCGTAGGTCCACCACATCGGCGACCAGCTGCTCCGCGGCGAACCGGGCCATCCCCAACATGCCGCCCAACTCGGCAAAGCAGAACTCGCTCACCCTCGGCGTGCCATCCCCACCCGGGGCACGGACGCCCTCCCCCGCCAGCCGAGCCGCCGCAGACATCGGCTCCCGCTCGGCCGCAGCGGCCTCGCGCTCCTGCTCCGGGGTCGGGGCGTACAGGTCGACCCACTCCGCAACCCGCAACAACACCCGACAATCCGCATGCGTGATCGCCGTGTTCGCCGCAATGATCTCGTCCGCCAGCGCACGCCGACAGCCCCGATCGCCACACGACGACCCGGACCCACCGGTCAACCACACGCTCGAATCGAACATGTAGCCGATACTAGAGCCGAGGTCGGACACCCACCACACACCAACACCAGACCTGTGGACAGCACTGCAACCCACCCACCGAACCTGTGGACAACCCGTCGACCCCAGGGCCGACGATTGATCAGGGACTTCCCAGACAGAACGTCTTGGCCGGTTCCGGGTAGACCAATGGCATGGTGCCCGGCGGACAGAGGCTCGCCAACTCCTTGTCATGGATGGACGCCACCTGGTACTCGGCGTGCTCGCTGCGGCAGTCGACGGCCTCGAGCGCCTGGGCCGAGGTCTCAGCCAGTGCCCGATAGCACTCCCCCCGGGATCCACCTTTTACTGATCGCTTCACGGCTATACCATCGTCATATGACGATACATGCTGAGGGTGGGGAGCGGTTGCTGCCGGAGTCGGCGGCAGGGCTCTACGCCCACCTGTTCCAGGCGCTGTCCGACCCGACCAGGTTGGCGATCGTGCACCACCTGACGTCCGGTGAACACCGAGTGCGGGACCTGGTGGACCATCTGGGGCTGGCCCAGTCCACGGTGAGCGTGCACGTTGCCCGGTTGCGTGACTGCGGTCTGGTCTCGACCGCGTCCCGCGGACGCGCGACGGTGGTCGCGCTGCAAGAGCCGGACGCGGTTGCCGCGATGCTGGACGCGGCCGGCGCCTTTCTGCTGCAGACCGGCCAGACACAGCACTGCCCGCATCTGGACTCCACCGGAGAGGCAGCGAGCTGATGGGCGCCGCGCACGACCACAGCCACGGCGGGGGCGCATCGGCCGCGACACCGGATCATCGTCGGCGACTGGCGATCGCCTTCGGTCTCACCGCAGCCATCGTGGTCGCGCAACTGGTGGGGTCAGTCCTCACCGGCAGCCTGGCGCTGCTCACCGACACCGCACATGCCGTCACCGACGCCAGCGGACTGCTGGTCGCGTTGGTCGCGGCCACGCTGACGCGGCGACCGGCGAGCAAGGGCCGCACCTGGGGGTTCCGACGCATCGAGGTCATCGCCGCGCTGGCACAGGCCACCCTGCTGGTGGCGGTCGGGATCTTCGCCGCGATCGAGGGGGTCCGGCGGTTGTTCGAGCCACCCGAGATCGCGTCGGGCGAGTTGCTGTTCTTCGGCATCGTCGGCCTGGCCATCAACCTCATCGCCATCGCCGTGCTCGCCGGTGGCCGCGGCGCCAACTTCAACATGCGCGCAGCGTTCCTCGAGGTCGCCAACGACGCCCTCGGCTCGCTCGGCGTCATCGTGGCCGCAGTCGTCATCGCCACCACCGGATTCCAACGCGCCGATGCCCTCGCCGGGTTGTTCATCGCCGCCCTGATCGTGCCACGAGCCGTCATGATCATGCGCGACACCGTCGGCGTGCTGATGGAGTTCACCCCCAAGGGGCTCGACCTCGACGACGTCCGCGCCCACATCGGCGGCCTGGACCACGTCCGCGACGTCCACGACCTTCACGCCTCCACCGTGGCCACCGGACTACCCACCATCTCCGGCCACGTCGTGGTCGACGAGGAATGCTTCACCGACGGCCACGCGCCCCAGATCCTGGACCGCATCCGCCGGTGCGTCGCCGAACACTTCCCCGTCGGGATTGAACACTCGACGTTCCAGGTCGAGACCAGTCACACCTGCGCCCACACCGCCCACGAGCTACGCCATCCCTAGCTAGCCCTCGGCCAGCACGGCCCCGTCGGCGACCTCGCCACCGGCACCGTCCACGGTAGCGGTCCCTCGGACCGTGACCCCGCGGCCAAAGGTCCAGTCCCCGGCCACGGTGAGCGAGGTGGCCTCCCGCAGGCTCGGTGCTCCGGCACCGAAGCGGCGTTCGAAGTCGTCGATCTTCTTGTAGTGTGCAGCGTCCAGGTCGATGGTCGGCACCTTCTCCGGCACTTGGACCAGCCGGCCCACCTCGTCGATGTCGTACACGTCGGATCGCAGCAGCAGCAACTCGTTCGTGGTCTTCACCGGCAGGAACCGATCGCGCCCCACGGCGATGGCCGTCGCTCCGTCGAACACCTCGATCGCGGCCCCCATCGCGGTCTCGATCTGCACCACCTCGGGCGACGACGCGTCGGCCGGGTCCACGGTCTTCACGTTCTTGATCAACGGCAACCCCAGCACCGACTCACGCTCGGCAAGGGTGTCCCGCAGCACCTGCAGGTCGAACCACAGGTTGTTGGTGTGGAAGTACGGGTGCCGGTGCTCGTCGGTGAAGTACGCCATCTCCTCCGGTGCCGTCTGTGCGGTGTCGCGCAAGATCAACTGCCCGTCGGTCCTGCGAATCGCCAGGTGACCACCCTTGCGATCGTTGGCGGTACGGCGGCACACCTCTGCCGCGTACGGTGCACCACTCCCGGCGAACCAACCCGCGATCGACGCGTTCGGTGCTGCACCGAGGTTGTCGGAGTTGGACACCGAGGCGTAGCGGAATCCCTGCTCCAGCAGGACATCCAACACACCCGACCCCTCGAGCGCGGTGTAGATGTCACCGTGTCCGGGCGGGCACCACTCCAGGCTCGGCTCGGCCGGCCACGACACCGGAGTCAGGTCGGAGGTCAACAGCTTCGGTTCGAAGTTCTGCAGGAACTCCTGCGGTACACCGTCGACCGCGAGGTCCTCGTACGAGGAAAGCGCCGCCATGGTGTCGTCACTGGTGCGGAAGGAGTTCATGAACAGCAGCGGCAGCCGGGCACCGGTGGCGGTACGGGCGGCGCGGACCTGGTCGACGATCAGGTCGAGGAACGTCTTGCCGTCGCGGACCGGGAGCAGCGACTTCGCCTGATCCATCCCCATCGACGTGCCCAGCCCACCGTTGAGCTTGATGATCACCGTCGCGTCGAGCGCGCCGGCCGCGTCCGCCTCGGACACGTCGACGTCGGCCAACGTCGGCGGGTCGGTCAGCGGCTCGATGGAGTCCTCGGCGATCAGGCCGGTGGCTCCCTGTTCGAGCTGGCGGTAGTAGTGGGTGAACACGTCGATCGCCGCCTGGCTGACCTCCGCGTCCCGCATCTTGTCCTGGGCCTGCCGCAGTCCGGAGTCGCTCATGCGACCGATCGTACGGGCCGCGCCACTCGACGCCCGAGGGCGTCAGCTGCTGCGGGCCGGACGCCGACCGCGACCGGAGCTGCGGCCGGAGGAACTTCCACCGCCCGACGAGCTCCAGGCGACGACCGAGCCGCCGCTGGTGGAACGTCCGCCGGCACGACCGGCGCCGGCGCGCCCGCCACCACCCGAGCGCGCGCCACCACCCGAGCGCCCGCCACCGGAACGACCCGTACCGCCCTGCCCCCGAGACCCCTTGCCACGCTGGGATCCCTGACCGCCCGAGCGACCACCCGGGCCGCCCCGACCACCCCGACCGCCACCGCGCACCACGTCGCCGGCGGGCTCCGGTGGGGCGGGTGTGACGTGTGCGGCCAGCTCGCCGACGAGTTCGACGACGGCCGGCGCCTCGGCGGCCACCCGCTCAGGCTGCACCTTGATCGCCGCCTTGCGGAGCAGGGCGAGGGTGTCGCGCCGCTGCTCGGGCAGCATCACCGTGGCCACCGCACCGTCGCTGCCGGCGCGGGCCGTACGACCGGACCGGTGGAGGTACGCCTTGTGTTCGACCGGCGGGTCGACGTGCACCACGAGTTCGACGTCGTCGACGTGGACCCCGCGGGCGGCCACGTCGGTGGCGACCAGCACGCGGACACCGCCGGTGGAGAAGGCTGCCAGGTTCCGGTCGCGGGCGTTCTGCGACAGGTTGCCGTGCAGGTCGACCGCCGGCACCCCGGCCGCGGTCAACTTGCGGGCCAGGTTCTTGGCGCTGTGCTTGGTGCGGGTGAACAGGATCCGCCGGCCGGTGCCCGACGCCAACCGCTGCACCAGCGCCGACTTGTCACCCGGTGCCACCTCGAACAGGTGGTGGGTCATGGTGGCCACCGGCGAGGTGACCTCGTCGACCGAGTGGGTGGCCGGGTCGTTCAGGAACCGCTTCACCAGCTTGTCCACCCCGTTGTCGAGGGTGGCCGAGAACAACAGCCGCTGACAGCGCCTGGGCGTCTTGTCGAGGATCCGGGTGACCACCGGCAGGAAGCCGAGGTCGGCCATGTGGTCGGCCTCGTCGAGCACGGTCACCTCGATCGAGCCGAGGTCGACGATGCCCTGCTTCATCAGGTCGTCGAGCCGGCCCGGGCAGGCGATCACGATGTCGACGCCGGCGCGGAAGGCCGCCTCCTGCGGTCGCTGTGACACCCCGCCGAAGACGATGGTGACCTTCAGTCCGACCGCCTCGGCGAGAGGCCGGACGGTGGCGGCGATCTGGGTGGCGAGTTCGCGGGTGGGTGCCAGCACCAGGCCGCGCGGCGGGCGGCGGCGGCCCGACGGGCGGTCGTCCCCGGACAGCCGGGCGACCATCGGGATCGCGAACGCCAACGTCTTGCCGGAGCCGGTGCGACCGCGGCCGAGCACGTCCCGGCCGGCGAGCGTGTCGGGCAGGGTGTCTGCCTGGATGGGGAACGGGGTCTCGCGGTCCATGGCCTTGAGGGCGGACACGAGCACAGTGGGCACGCCGAGATCGGCGAAGTTCTGAGTCATGAGGCTTTCTGGTTCGGCGAGCGCGGCAAGGTGCCGCGGTCATTCGCCGCAGGAGTCGTCACTCGTGGACCGAGGAGAGGAGGTGCTACGACGCTGCGGGCAAGCTGCCCACACGAGGACCCACCTTAGCTGCTGCCTCCTCGAAACGACGATTCGACAGCGGTGAGCCGCCAGCCACGGTCAGGCGGGCAGCCCGGCGGCGACGGCGTTCTCGTACGTCAACGCCACCCGTTCCTGCTCGGTCAGGTCGACCCCGTCGAGCTTCGCCGCCAGCGCCCCCGGCACCAACAGTGGGGCCTGCGTACCGCACATCAGCCGGTCCGCCCCGCACGCCTCGATCAACATCCGCAGCACGTTGATCGACTCCGCCATCGACACGTCGGCGCGCAGGTTGTCACACCCGGCCGTGGCCAGGGTGATGATCTCCGGATTCCGTGCCCCCACAGCGATCACGGACGTCTGCGGGCAGGCCTTCGCCAGCTCCACGACGGAGTCGGCGCCGGTCTCCGGCGAGACGAAGTTGCGGTGCGACATCCGCTGGTCCCAGAACCGGACGTGCACCAACACCGGAAGCGACAGCTCCCCGGCACGTCGGACCACCTCGGTCGCCGCCGGCAGCTCGTACCCGTGCGGTCCGGGGTGCAGCCGGATCGCCGCCGCATCGGCCCACGACTCGACCTGGGCCAGGCCGTCGGGCAGGATCGGATTGACGACCGGGACGAATCGCAGCAGGTCGTGACCGGCCAACTGGTCGGCGAGCCGCCGATTGGCCACGTGTGGTGCCGCATGTAGTGCGGCCTCGACGGGCGAGGCGTACGCCGTCGTCACGCCGGCCGCGGTGAGGACCGCTGCGACGGTCTCGGGATCGCCCGGCAGGTCGCGGAACGGCCAGGTGCCCACGTACGCGGCGACGTCGATGATCATGCCGCGACCGCCGGGGCGAGTCGGGAGTAGATCCGTCGCGCATTGCCACCGAGGACGGCGGCCAGCACGTCGGGGGCCAACCCGGCGCCGTACACCCGCGCCAGCTGCACCCCGAAGTCACGGCCCGGCGCATCGGAGCCGTACAGCACCCGCTCCGGGCCCAGCACGTCGACCGCGAACTGCATGATGCCGTCCTCGGGGTCGCCGCCACAGGTGTCGACGACGACGTTGGGATACGGGGCGACGTCGAGCACCCCGCGTTCACCGCAACCGGACAGGTGAGCCATCTGGATCGTCGCGTCGGGGTGGCGTCGTGCCAGGTCGGCCACGTCGGCCGGAGTCGACTCCCCCGGCAACTGGCCGACCGTCTTGTACCAGGCGTGCTGCAGCACCGGGACACCCAGCTCGGCGGCGTAGCCGACGATCGGGTCCAACGCCGGATCACTGGCCCGCCGGGCCACCCACAACTTGATCCCGACGAACGGGCCCTCGGCGATCAGCCGCCGCATGTGGCCCAGGGACTCCTCGACATGATCAGGAGAGGTGTAGACCAGCCCGGCATAGATCGGGTCGGACTCGACCGCCCGGAGACAGAAGTCGTTGGCGACCTGCAGGTCCTCGACGGTCGGCTGCGCGGTGTAGCCCTGTTGGCCGAGCACCGACGTCATCATCGCCGAGACACCAGCCCGTCGCGCCGTCGTCGCCAGGTCGGCCAACGGGTCGTCGGTCAGCCACGGCTTGAGGTGCGGTCCGTGGTGGACGTGCACGTCGACGATGTCGGGCGCCTGCGCCGGATCGGCGGCCATCAGCGGGGCTCCTCCCCGCGGATGAACGCCTCGAGCTTCTGCCGTCCCAGCTCGTCGGGCAGCTGGTCCGGGGGCGACTTCATCAGGTAGGAGCTGGCCGACAGCAGGGGCCCTCCGATGCCGCGGTCCAACGCGATCTTGGTCGCCCGGATGGCGTCGATGATGATGCCGGCGCTGTTCGGCGAGTCCCACACCTCGAGCTTGTACTCCAGGTTGAGCGGTACGTCCCCGAAAGCCCGGCCCTCGAGGCGGACGTACGCCCACTTGCGATCGTCGAGCCACTGCACGTAGTCGGACGGACCGATGTGGACGTTCGCGTCGCCCAGGTCCCGCCGCACGTTGGAGGTCACCGACTGGGTCTTGGAGATCTTCTTCGACTCCAACCGGTCGCGTTCCAACATGTTCTTGAAGTCCATGTTGCCGCCGATGTTGAGCTGGTAGGTGCGGTCGAGCTCGATGCCGCGATCCTCCAGCAGCTTGGCCAGCACCCGGTGGGTGATCGTCGCGCCCACCTGCGACTTGATGTCGTCGCCGATGATCGGGACACCGGCGGCGGTGAACTTCTCGGCCCACTCCGGGTCGGAGGCGATGAACACCGGCAGCGCGTTGACGAAGCCGACCCCGGCGTCGAGGGCGGCCTGCGCGTAGTGACGATCGGCGTCCTCGGAGCCGACCGGCAGGTAGCTCACCAGCACGTCGGCTCCGGTGTCACGCAACACCTGCGCGACGTCGACCGGCTCGGCGTCGGATTCGGTGATCGTCTCGCGGTAGTAGCGGCCGATCCCGTCGAGGGTGGGGCCGCGCAGCACGTCCACCCCGAGGTGGGGTACGTCGCTGAACTTGACCGTGTTGTTCTCCGAGGCCCAGATCGCCTCCGACAGGTCCGTGCCGACCTTCAGTGCATCGACGTCGAACGCCGCGACGAACTCCACCTCGCCGACGTGGTAGTCACCGAAGACCACGTGCATCAACCCCGGCACGGTCTGCGACGGGTCTGCGTCCGCGTAGTACGAGACCCCCTGGACCAGTGCGTTGGCGCAGTTCCCCACACCTGCGATGGCGACCCGGATGGCACCCATCTGACCTCCTGAAGACTCCTGCTAGCGTGACAGCTGCGCCGACACCCTACCCCAGCCAGCCGTCCCGACGGCGCCGGGAACCACTGCTGGACCAGCCGGTTCGGCAGCCCCGTCCTCGCGCAGGAGATGATCATGGAATACACCCAACTCGGTCGTACCGGACTCACCGTCTCGCGGCTCGTTCTCGGCACGATGAACTTCGGTCCGGCGACCTCGGAGCCGGACAGTTTCGCGATCATGGACTCGGCCATCGACTCCGGGATCAACTTCTTCGACACCGCGAACCGGTACGGCAACCCGCGCCCGGGCCACACCGAGCAGATCGTGGGCCGGTGGCTGAAGAAGTCGGGCCGCCGCGACGAGGTGGTGCTGGCGACCAAGGTGTACGGCCAGATCGCCGACCATCCGAACGGCAAGGGGGTCAGCGCGAAGGCGATCCGGACCGCGGTGGAGGGTTCGCTGCGCCGACTGGACACCGACTACATCGACCTGTACCAGATGCACCACATCGACCGGTCGGTGCCGTGGGACGAACTGTGGCAGGCGATGGACCAGCTGATCACCGCCGGCAAGATCTTGTACGTGGGGTCGTCCAACTTCGCCGGCTGGAACATCGCCCAGGCCTGCGAGGTGGCGCGGCACCGCAACAGTGTCGGGCTGGTCTCCGAGCAGTCGAAGTACTCGCTGCTGACCCGCGACATCGAGCTCGAGGTGCTGCCGGCGGCGCAGGCGTACGGTGTCGGGGTGATCAGCTGGTCGCCGTTGGAGGGTGGCCTGCTCGCCGGGGCGGTCGCCAAGGCCAAGGAGGGTCGACGGGCGCAGCAGCGCAACCAGGACCGCTACCCGGCGTTGAAGGCGCAGCTGACCAAGTGGGAGAAGTTGTGCGACGAGCTGGGCAAGAACCCCGGTGACGTCGCGCTGGCGTGGCAGCTGACCCGACCCGGTGTCACCGGCCCGATCATCGGCCCACGCACGATGGCCCAGCTCGACGGGGCGCGGAAGGCGTTGAAGATCCGGCTCAGCAAGGACACCCTCGCCCGGATCGACGAGATCTTCCCGGGACCGGGCAACCAGGCCCCGGAGGCGTACGCCTGGTGAGCCGGCCGACGACGTGACCGAGAACATCCTGCTGGTCCACTGGCACGACCTGGGCCGGGCCGTCAGCTGTTACGGGGAGTCGAACGTCGCCACGCCGACGCTCGACCGGCTGGCCGGCACCGGGTTGCGGTTCACCAACGCGCACGCGAGTTCGGCGCAGTGTTCACCGGCCCGGTCGTCGCTGTTCACCGGCCAGTACCCGCACACGAACGGGATGAACGGACTCGTCCACGCCGGTCACGGGTACGTCGGCACCCCTCCCCTGCTGACCCGGTCGCTCACCGCCCACGGGTACGACACCGCGTTGGTCGGCCTGCAGCACGAGGCGATCGATCCGGCCGACACCGGCTTCGCGTTCTACGACACCGTGACCAACCGGGCGGGCGACGTGGCCGACACCGCCGTCGGATGGCTGCGAGACCGGGCGGCATCGCGATCGGATCCTGCCGCGAAGGCGGACCGGCCGTTCCTGCTGACGGTCGGGATGCACGAGCCACACCTGCCGTGGCGCGAGGAGGAGTTCGGTCCCGCCGACGGTGCAGACAGGTTGACGGTGCCACCCAACCTGCCCGACACCGAAGCCGTACGGCATCAGCTCGCCCTGTACCACAAGGCGATCGCGTACGCCGACGCCGCGACCGGCCGGATCGTCGACGCACTCGACGAGACCGGACTCGGCACCGACACCTGGGTGGTCTTCGTCACCGACCATGGGTCGCCGCTGCCGCGCGCCAAGGGCACCCTGTACGCCCGGGGCAGCGGGATCGCCCTGATCGTCCGGCCGCCGGCGGGGCGGGACGTCGCGCCGGGGCTCCGGGAGGACCTGTTCTCCGGGGTGGACCTGATGCCGACCCTGCTCGACCTGGTCGGCGCCCCGGTGCCCGACGAGGTGGAGGGCGTGTCGCAGGCGGCGATGTGGACCGGTGACGGTCCGGGTGTGAGGGCCGAGGTCTTCACCGAACGGACCTACCACAACACGTTCGACCCGATCCGGTGCGTACGGACCCTCGAGCACAGCTACCTGGTCAACCTGGCCGACCGTGATCACTACGAGGTACCCAAGGACGTCGGGCTCGCCTTCCCCGGCGTGGCGTTCCCGCCCGGTCCGCGACCACCGATCGAGCTGTACGACCTGGCGCGCGACCCGGAGGAACGGCACAACCTGATCGACGACCCGGCCTACGCCGAAGTGCGCGACGACCTGGCCGAACGGTTGGCCCGTTGGCGCGAGGCGACCGCGGACGACCACATCCCGACCGAGACCGAGGCCGCGGCCATGAAGGGCCGGGAACCCCAGTGGGGATTGAAGATCCGGTCGGACCGTCGGTGACCAAACGTGACCTGATGGGCGCTCGTCAGACCGAGCCCGGGGCGCGTGCGATCACCGTGATCGTGCCCGCCTCGATCTCGGTGAAGCCTGCGTCGCGTACGCCGAGCAGTCGCTCGCTGCGCCAGGCACGGTCGGGCTCGGTGAGCTGATCGGTCAAGGTGGCCCACCGTGCCGCGTCGGTACGGATTCCGACGGCCGGGCAGCCGTGTTCGACCCAGTTCGTGAGGACGTCCGGCCCGCCCGGCGAGGCAGCGAGCAGCGCCGCGCCGATCATGGCCGCGTGACCGGCCTGGGCCATCGACTTGCCGAGTGTCATCACCGGCTCCGGCGGTAGCCACATCCGCAGCACCCCGGGGTCGTCGTCGATCGCTGGCTGGTCGTCGACCGGTGCGTCGGTGCCACCGACCTGCAACTTGGAGACGCGCTTGTCGAGGTCCACGACGCGGCCGGGCAGCAGCGCCCGCACCTGGGTGTCACCATCGCTGAGGGTGGCACCGGGCAGGTCCTGCACCGCCTCCCACTGGGCACCTCGCGCCCGTCGCGTCACCTTGCGGATGTGGCCGGTGGTGTAGTCGGCGATCGTGTCGTGCCACTCCCCTCCCGCGTCGGTCGCCCGCGGGTCGAGGCACACCAGGGCGGTCGCCGACGCAGCCAGACCGAGTGCGGTGTGCCAGCGGGGCGGGGTGGCCTTCTCCATCCGCAGCACCAGTTGCAGGGCACGAATGTCCTCGGCCGCCTCGTCACGGTCCTGCAGCACCTGGCCCTGGTCCATGCCGAGCCAGTGGGCGTACCGGGCGCGCAGCGGGGCCATCACGTCAACAGGTTCAGACATGGGAGTCATCTCCTCAGTTGGGCCAGGACTGCTGGCAGCGCGGCGTCGATGGTCTCGGCGGTGTCGTCGAACCCCGTCTCGGCGCCGTACCACGGGTCCGGCAGTGGAGACCCGGGCTCGGCACCGGGCACGTGGTCGGTGACCAGGGAGAGTTTGTCGGCCAGCGCAGGATCCAGTCGCATGATCATGTCGGCGTGCAACTGCTCCGCACAGATGATCATGTCGGCGTCGCGCGCCTCGTCCAGGGTGATCCGGTGCGCCCGGTGACCGTCGGTCCGGCAGCCGAGTCGGCTCAGCACGGCAACGGCGCGTGGGTCGATCGGACTACCCTCCTCCTCCGACGACACACCCGCGCTGCTGAACCGTACGGTGTCGAGCCCGGCCTCGGCGGCGGCCGACTCAGCCATCCGTTCGGCCATGGGTGATCGACAGATGTTCCCCCAGCAGACGAAGAGCACCATGCGTTGAGCCATGGCCTCATCGTGCCAGTCGGGCCGGACCCGGTCACTACGTGGCGCTCTCCGCCATCCCCGTGGTCAACTGGCCATCACACGTCGATCTGCCCGAAGCCCTTCCACGTCCCCGGCGAACCGGCCGTGATGCACACCCAGCCGAGCGGTCGACCGGGTGCCACAGCTGAGTTGTGCACGGTCGATCCGACGGTGTGGGTCCCAGCCGTGGGTGCCGACGTACCTGTCGCCCTGCTCACCCAGACGTCCCCCAGCGGCTCGAGCACAACGCCCCGGTCCGTTGTGACCCGCGATCCGGGAAGGCCAGCGGCGGCCGATGTGGGATCCAGCGGGGTGCCGCTCAAGAAGCTCTCGATCAGCACCCGTGACGAGGGATGGCACATCACCGCCGTGGTGAGCGGTCCGAGTTGGGCGGATCGGACGTCGACCGAGGTGGAGAAGTGCAGTGGCTTCGGTTCAGGACTGCGGTCGCGGTAGTAGACGACTGATCGGAAGGTTGGATCCTGCGCGATCACGATCCGGCCGCCGGAGATGACCGGAGCGTCGAGGAATGACGACTCCAGGATGATGACGTGCCCGCGCTGGGTGCCCACGGTGCCGAACTCGTTGATGCCGCAGTCGAGGAACGAGTTCTCACTGGCGTAGAAGGCTTGGATCACGCCAAGTGAGATCGAAAGGGCTGCGAACGGCGCGTTGAGCACCGTGTTGCCGGACACGGTGAGTTGGTCGGTACGGGTGTCGGCCGGGGACGCGTTGTGAGCGATGCAGATCGCAGCGAAGAACCCCGGATTGTCTGCTCGCAGGTCTGGGATGTTGACGCCGTCGCCGTACACGATTGTGTTGTTGCTGATCATGAGTGCCCGGATCCGCAGCGCCTGCGGGCCAGGGAACAGGTGAAGCGCGGCACCACGAGGTTGGGGATACTTCGCGGGATACAGATCGGTGCGCATGTGGATGGTGTTGGCAACGATCGACATGCCGATCGCTCCACCGTGATCCAGATCGGTGTCACCACTGTTCGACCACGACCAGGCCACGATGCCGAAGCGGGAGACGACCATCGAGTTGCCGACGCAGGTGAGCGCGTAGTCGGTCCCGGCGCGGGTCATGCCGGTGAGGTTGATCCCGACCTGGAACCGCTTGATGACGTTGCCCGTGCAGGTGAAGTTGTCGGCGTGAACCTCGATGGCCGTCCGCGGCGTTCGGGACCAACTGTCGCCCTCGAAGACGCAGTCGCTGATACTCACGTTCTCGCCGGCCACGTTGATCATCGACTGGTCGTAATCGTAGGTGTCCGAGGCGCCGCGCCCGGCCGAGAGCCAACGGCAGTTGGTGACCGTGATGTTCGTCCCGCGGTCGAATGTCTGGGGGAAGTACAACGAGACCACAGAATCACAGTTGAGGACGTCGATGGTGTCGATCGAGACACCATGGCTGATTCCGGGATAGCACGCGACGGTGTAGCGGAGGGTCGGACGCCAGTGAGCAGCGTCGCTGGGTAGCGGGTTGTTCTGATAGTTGTGGTCGAACCCGAGGTCGCGGATCTCCCAGTGCCGGGCGATACCGTCCTTGCGCCCCAGGATGCCCCAGTACTCCCCTGTGTTCGGCTTGATCCGAATCACTGACGTCTCGCGCGACTCACCGAGGATGGCGATGTTGTCGGTGCGGATCTTGAGGATGAAGTCGTCGATCGTCCCCGTGGTCACCAGGTAAATCCCGGAGGGGAAGTACAGGCCTTCGCCGTCGTTGAGGGAATCGAGGGCGCGCTGCAGTGCTGCGGTGTCATCGGTGGTCCCATCTCCGGTCGCGCCCCACTGCCGCACATCTCGGAAGGGGGTGTGGGGCCGTCCTCGGGGTGGCGGGGCAGCGTGCGCGGGAGTCGCCGTCAGTGCGGCGACCGCCGCGACCCCGGCACCTCCCAAGGCGAGTGCAACACCACGGCGACTGAGCTCGGACATCTTTGGCCCTTCTGGAAGGTGATTCGGAACGACTGTCCGGCAGTCAACGCACAGTGGTTGGGTCCAGCAAGCAGTTTGAACAGGAATACACATGGATGAACACGAGTGAACTCAGGCCGGTGGCGCCGTCGAGGCGCGGATGGTGAGCCGTGGAGCGATCAGGACCTGCTGGGCAACGCGCTCAGGGCGGAGCAGACGGTCGGTCACCAGGCGGACAGCGATCTCGGCCAGTTCGTGCCGGGGTGGCTGCACGCTCGTGAGCGGAGGGTCGGCGAGGGCTGCCAGTTCATCGTCGTAGCCGATCACTGACAGATCGCGAGGGATCACGACACCGCGATCCCGACAAGCATCCATGAGGGCGAGCGCATGGGGGTCCCCGACGACGAGGACACCCGTCACCCCGTCGGCCGCCATGGCATCCAGGACGGGGCCCAGTTGACGATCCCGATGAGAGGCAGTCAGGGACACGCTGGTGTAACGCCAATCAGCCGGTGCTGGCAGGTCGAGGTCGATCAGCGCGCGACGCCAACCCTCGATCCTCGCCGGCACGCCCGGTCCCGACGCAGGGGCCATGAATGCGATCCGACGGTGCCCACGTCCATGAAGATGGTGCACTGCCAGGGCGGCACCGACAACGCCGTTCGTGCCCACCGACGAGACGTCGTGCAGTCGAGTGTCGCCCGGTTCACGCTCCACAAGGACCACCGGTGCATCAAGCGTGGCCAGCCACTCATCGATCTCGCGGCGCTCAGGCCCCTCCGTCGGCGGGCTCAGCAGGAAGCCATCGATCCGCGACGTCTGACGCAGTTGGGAGACGATCTCCTGAGTGTCGCGTCCATACGACCTCGACTCCGTGACGACCAGCCGCATACCTCGACCGGCGGCCTCCGTGCGCACGGCTTGCGCCAGGGGACCCCACCAGTATCCGAGAGTCGGAACCACCATGGCGATCGTCAACGGCCGATCTCGCACCAGCCGATTCGCCTCGGCAGGAGTCACGGCGCCCCCGTGCACCCGGTCGACGGCCCCCCGTTCAGCGAGAATTGCCAAGTCCCGCCGAATTGTCATGCCGGTCACGCCGAGTTCTGCCGCCAGACCGGCAACCTGTACGGAGCCGCGACGCCGGACAGCCTCCAGGATGTAACGGCGCCGCTCGGTGCCCAACACCTCGTTCATGTCCACATCATGCACACCGAGACTCGCCGGACGCACCGTGCCCGACACCGAGTGGCTGACGGGTGCATCAAGGAAAGACGACGCCAGACCTTCCCAACTGAAGCATCCGGCCATAGGCTGCGAACGCCAGTGATTGAAACGTCCCATTCATGAAAGGTCGTCATGTTCAACGTCGAACGCCGGACGCTGCTGCGCGCCGGCATCCTCACCACCCTCACTGCCCCGACCGTCGCCGGGCTGCAGCACCTCCCCACCCACGCTGCGGGTGAGAACCTGCTGGTCAACGGAGACTTCGACCTCGTCTCGGACCAGGAACCGAGCCTCCCGGCCAACTGGGTGACCAGCACGCCCGAGTTCGTGACACGTGATGCCACCGGCGGCCGCGCCGGCTCCGCGTCGCTCCACATCCAAGCACCCAGTGCCCAAGGTGCGCCGTGGGCCTTCCAGCAGGTGGAGGTCGTCGAGGGCGGCATCTACGAGATCAACGCGTGGACCAAGCAGCCCGCCACCGTCACCGCCATGATCAAGTTCGAGTTCTACACCAGCCCGATCACCACCGCCGAGACGTGGGTGGGCGACCACAGCATCCCCCACCCCGGCTCGGCGAACACCGATTGGCAACAGGTCACGGGTCAGGTGACAGTGCCCGAGACCGCCAAGGTCGCGAAGGTCTACCTGCGCTACTTCAGCCCGTGCGACGCCCACTGGGACGACGCATCGCTGACCTTCGTGAAGATGGCCGAACCCGTCCAGCTGGAGATGTTCACCGACCAGGGCGTCTACTACCCCGATGTCACCACCGGCAGCGTCACCGTCGGCGTGACTCCCGCCGACGGTGTGCTCGCCGGCAAGTCCGTACGGCTGGCCATCTCTCCGGCTGGTGGCACTCCGGTCGTGACCCAGCGCGTGGCCGCAGCCGAATCGGTGATCTTCGAGTTCGCGACCGGCGACCTGGCCATGCGGACTCCGTACGAGGTCTCGGTCGAGTTGCTCGACAGTGCCGAGAACGCCGCCTATTCCCTCACCTCACAGGTGATCCGGTGGGAGCGACCGGCGACGGTCAACGAGGCCGAGGAGCTCATCGTCGACGGGGAGCCGTACTTCCCCGTGATCATGTACCACGTCAGTGCTGCCGACTACCCCCTGATGCCCACCATCGGCGTGAACACGGTCCAGCTGTCGGGGGCGACCGTCGAATCGACGCTGCAGCAGCTCGACGCCGCGCAGGCCGCCGGACTCAAGGGCCTGGTCGTGCTCTACAAGGGCATGCAGATCAAGGAGAATGCCGACTGGTACGCCGAACTGATCCCGGCGGTGAAGGATCATCCCGCGGTCCTTGCCTGGGCA
Organism: Carbonicoccus niuqiaonis; assembly: GCF_050157065.1. GTDB lineage: Bacteria > Actinomycetota > Actinomycetes > Propionibacteriales > Propionibacteriaceae > Avipropionibacterium. The sequence continues at coordinate 914,701 of NZ_CP189573.1, read as the reverse complement.
TTGATGGATGAACCCGACGGGAACAACAAGATGGACGAGATCTTTGACGGCTACCGGCTGGCTCGTTCTCTTGACGACGAGCACCCGGTCTACATGGTGTCCTGCTTCCCTACGGACTACCGCGCTGTCGAGCACTCAACCGATGTGCTGGCCACCGACATCTACCCACTGGACAACAAGCCGATCGGCACCGTCGGCCACGACATCGACATCGCCGTGTCCGTCACGCCCAGCAAGCCGGTGTGGCAGATCCTGCAGGCCTTCTACCTGCCGACGTACGGGTGGACGTACCTGCCCACCATCACCGACGTGCGCAACATGGCCCACCAGTCGATCAACCACGGGGCAACCGGACTCGGCTACTACTCGATGACTGACCCGGGCTGGCGGTTGGCCGACTCGCCGCTGTGGCCGGGGCTGGTGGCGGCCCAACCGGAGATCGCGCGGCTCGGCGAACTCGCCACGGAGCGGAGTACGCAGCAACTCAGCCGGGTCACCACGGCGACCACGGAGTACGCGATCTACCGATCCCGTTCTGGCCATGTGGTGTCGGTGCTGAACCTGACCAAGGAACCGCAGACGGTGATCGTGCCACTCCCACGCCACCTGGCCCGGCGCACCGCGAGCACCCGCTTCGGCGGCGACGAGGTGGTTCAACTGCCAGCGAAGAACCCAAGTCTCACCGTTGATCTCGAACGGCACGGGTGCCGCCTCATCGAGATCCCGCCGAGCTGACCTGCTCGGGGCAGGCCACCGACTGAACAGGATCTGCCTGACCGCGTTCGTGCGCCCCCGCCAGGATTCGAACCTGGGACACCCGCTTTAGGAGAGCGGTGCTCTATCCCCTGAGCTACGAGGGCAGGACCCCTGACACGACACGGGCCCGGCCTGCCGCTGGTGGCGGCGGGCCGAGCCTCATTGTGTCAGGTCTCGGTGAACGGATCGACTTGTGGCCGACCCGCACGGGGGTGGGTCAGCCCTGCTGACCCTGCAGCTTCTTGACCTCGGCGTGGACCTCGGTCATGTCGAGCTCCTTCACCTTGTCGATGACCTCGCCCAGCTGCGGGCCGTTCAGCGCGCCGGCCTGGTTGAAGACGAGCACGCCCTCGCGGAACGCCATCAGGGTCGGCACGGCCGTGATGCCCAGCTGGCCGGCGAGCTCCTGGTTCTGGTCGATGTCGAGCTTGGTGAAGGTGACGTCGGAGTGCTTGTCCGACATCTTGTCGAACACCGGCGCGAACTTCACGCAGGGCTGACACCAGGTCGCCCAGAAGTCCACCAGCACGATGTCGTTGTCGGAGACAGTCTTCTCGAAGTCTTCGGTGCCCAGTTCCTGAACCGCCATCTCGTTCCTCTCTCGTGGGCGCGCCTCGTGCACACCGTCTTGTGGTTGAACGCCCGCCGTCCGGGCACTATTCCAGCCGTCCTACTTACCAGTCCTACTTGCCTGTCCTACTTGATCGCCACCAGCCGGCGCATCGGCACCGGCAGCACCACCGTGCCCCGCTGCTCCACCCGGGCGACCAGGTGCTCCACACCCGCCGCCACCTGCCCGGCGGCGGCGTCGGAGGTGAGGTACAGCGCCGACATCACCAACTCCGCGTCGGCCCGGTTGGCCACCGTGAACCCGTACCGCTGCCGGGCGTCCTCGACCTTGTGCAGTCCCGCCGCCGGCAGTGCTTCGGCAAGCCCGATCCGTTCCAGTACGCCCGGCACCCGTGGCCGCCCTCGCATCGCCCCGATCAGGGCGCCGACCTCGAGCACGTCGGAAGGCTTGAACGGCCGCACGGTCGGCCCCATCGCGACCAGCACCCCACCGGGCCGCAGCACCCGCGCCATCTCGGCGAGCACCTGCGTCGCCGGAGTGATCACGGCGAGCCCCATCGACGAGGTGACGACGTCGGCGGATTCGTCCGCGAACGGCAACCGCAACCCGTCGGCCCGGACCACCGGACCGGACCCGGCCGCGATGGCCAACTCGGCGACCGACAGGTCGACACTGACGACCGTACGGCCCTCCCGCGCGAGCTCGCGCGCCATCGAACCGGAGCCCGACGCCACGTCGATGATCGTCGACGCCTGCGCCGAGACCGCCCGGGCCATCCAGTTGTGAGGGTTGTGGTCGCCGGCGCGCAACCGCTCCAGCACCTCCGAGATCGCACCGGCGTGGCTGGTGTGGAACTCGGCCAGGAACTCCGACCAGTCGTCAGGCTTGCCCATGCGCGTCCTTCCGTCAGGCGACAGTGACGAAGAGATGGGCCGCCACCTCGGGGCTGACTTCACAGACCGGCCCGTCACCGACCTGCAACTTGAACCCCAGGCCGCCCGTGCCGGCGGCGAAGCTGGACCCCGGTACGAGGTTGGCCTCCTGCAGCATCGTCATGGTCTCGTTGTCCTTCTGGATCTCCTCGCTGAGGCGCCGGAGCACCAGCCGGGTGTCACCGGCGTCCTCGGTGACCAGGGTCGGCAGGGACACCGGCGGTACGGCGTCGGGCGGCGGCTCGGGCAGGCCCAGCTCGGCGAGGCCCGGGATCGGGTTGCCGTACGGGGAGGTCGCCGGCTCGTGCAGGATCTCCACCAGACGCTCCTCGACGCGGTCCGAGACCACGTGCTCCCAGCGACAGGCCTCGTCGTGCACGTACTCCCACTGCAGCCCGATGACGTCGGTCAGCAGCCGCTCGACGAGCCGGTGCTTGCGCATCACCCGGGTCGCCAGCACCCGACCGGCCGGGCTCAGCTCGAGGTGCCGGTCACCCTGCACGCTGACCAGCCCGTCACGCTCCATCCGGGCCACCGTCTGCGAGACGGTCGGGCCGCTGTGGTGGAGCCGTTCGGCGATCCGGGCGCGCAGCGGGACGATGCCCTCTTCCTCGAGCTCGAAGATGGTTCGGAGGTACATCTCAGTGGTGTCGATCAGATCGCTCAAGGCATCCTCGCTAGCGGCACAGAATGTGGGACAAACAACCTTCAGCCTAGTTGATCGGCGAAGTCCGCAGCAGTCCCAGCAGGCGCGCAACCTCCGCCGCGACCGCGTCCCGGGCCGGTCCCAGATACTTGCGGGTGTCGACCAGCCGTTCGTCGGTCAGGGCCGCGCGCACCCGGTCGGTGAACACCTTGTTGAGGTGGGTGGCGATGTTGATCTTCGTCATGCCGGCCCGTACCCCACGGAGGATCTCGTCGTCGGGCACGCCGGACGAGCCGTGCAGCACCAGGGGGACCGGCACCGCGGCGGCCAGCGCGCCGATCAGGTCGAGGTCGAGCTTCGAGGTCCGCTCGGTCATCGCGTGCGACGACCCGACGGCCACCGCCAGTGCGTCCACCCCGGTCGCCGAGACGAACGACACCGCCTCGGCCGGCTCGGTCCGTGCCCCCGGCGCGTGGACCCCGTCCTTGCCGCCGACCTCCCCCAGCTCGGCCTCGACGTCGATCCCGTGCTCATGGCACTGGCGCACCACGGCAGCGGTGGCGGCGACGTTCTCCTCGTACGGCAGCACCGACCCGTCGAACATCACCGAGCCCACGCCCAGCTCGATGCCCTCGTCGACCAGGGCGGTGTCGGTGATGTGGTCGAGGTGGACCACGGTCGGCACCGACGCCGACCGGGCGATCGACAGCGTCGCCAACGCGATCGGCTCCAACCGGCCGTGGTAGCGGATCGCGTTCTCCGACAGCTGCAGCACCACCGGAGCCTGGGCCTGCTCGGCGCCGGCCACCAGCGCCTCGGCGTGCTCGATGCTGATCACGTTGAACGCGCCGACCGCCACCGAGCCCTCCCGGGCGTCGCTGAGCAGGTCGGTGAGTCGGGCCGTCGTCATGGCTGGATCCTCTCGGAGGTGGGTTGCCACTCGCCGCCGCGCATCACGGCGTCGACGGCGAGGTCGTCGGTCAGCACGACCAGGTCTGCCCGGTGGCCGACGGCCAGTCGGCCGACCCCGGTGAGTCCGTGCACCCGGGCGGGGGTGGCGGTGGCCATCGTCACGGCGTCGACCAGGTCGACCCCGAGCCGTTCGACGACCAGCCGGACGGCACGGTCGAGGGTGAGGGTCGACCCGGCGATCGACCCCGGGGTGCCGTCCTCGGTCACCAAGCGGACCTGCCCGTCGACGACCACGGCCTCCAAGGTGCCCAACGGGTACCGTCCGTCGGGCATCCCGGCGGCAGCCATCGCGTCGGTGATCAGGATCGTCCGGTCCGCGCCGGCGGCGGCGACCGCCATCCCCAGCACCTCGGGTGCCACGTGGAAGCCGTCACAGACCAGCTCGACGGCCACCCGGTCGTCGGTGAGCAGCAGCGGCACCGGTCCGGGTTCTCGATGGTGGATGGGGTTCATCGCGTTGAACAGGTGCGTCGCGACGGTCGCGCCCGCATCGAGCGCCTGTCGGACGACCGACACGTCGGCGGCGGTGTGGCCGACCGCGACCCGCACCCCGGCAGCCACGATCGTACGGATCGCCTCGATCGCCCCCGGCAGCTCGGGAGCCATGGTGATCATGGCCAGGTCGTCGCCACCGGCGACCAGCAGCCGCTCCACCGACGCCGGGTCCGGTGCCCGCAGCAAGGCCGGCGGATGCGCCCCACACCTGGCCTCGGACAGGAACGGTCCCTCGAGGTGGATTCCGGCGACCTCGCCGGTCCGGCACAGCCCACGCAGCATCGTCAGTTGGTCGACCAGCACGTCGATCTCGTCGGTGACCAGGCTCGCCAGCACCGAGGTGGTGCCGTGGCGGCGGTGCAGCGCCAACGCCCGGCGGGCCATCTCGGGGTCGGTGGTCGCGAAGTCGCCACCACCCCCGGCGTGGACGTGGGTGTCGACGAAACCGGGGACGACGATCCCTTGCACGGTGACGTCGCTCCCGGACGGGAGCGGACCGATGTCGGTGATCATGCCGTCGGTGACGGTGAGTCGGGCCGGCGCGACGGGGCTGCCGTCACCGCGGACCACCCGGTCGGCGTCGATGATCATGCCGTGGCCCATCCCGTCAGGCCGGCACCGACGACGCCGGCCTGTGAGCCGAGCTTGGCGAGCACCAGCTTGGGCCGCCGCTGGAAGGTCAGGGTGTCGTCCAGGTACGACTCCACGGTCGGGGTGATCAGGTCGAACAGGCCGGAGACGCCGCCACCGATCACGATCCGTTCCGGACCGCACAGCGTGATCGCCGGCACCAGCGCCTGCCCGAGGCCGAGCGCCGCGGTCTCGATCACCCGGCGGGACAGCTTGTCGCCGTCGCGGGCCCGGCGACCCAGCACTTCGGGGTGCGGGGCGTCGGCCAGCTCGATGCCGGCCCGGCGGTGGTACTCCCGGCGCAACCCCGGCCCCGACAGCACGGTCTCCAGGCAGCCGACCTGCTTGCAGGCGCACACGTTGTCACCGGCTGCCGCCACCGGTGTGTGGCCGATCTCCCCGGCATACCCGTCGGCCACCAGCATCAGGCCGTCCACCACGATCGCGGCGGCGACACCGGTACCGATCGGGATGAACATCATGTCGTCGGCCCCGGCCCCGGCGCCGACCTTCCGTTCGGCGACGCCGCCGGCCCGGACGTCGTGGGTGACCACCCCGGACAGCCCGCTGAGCTGCTCCAGCAGTTCGGTGAGCCGGATGTCCTTCCACCCGACGTTCGGCGCGATCACCACCACCCCGTGGCGCTCGTCGATGATCCCGGGCACCGCGACGCCGAACCGGTCCACCCCGGCGGCGTCGCCGCGCCGGCCCAACTCCTGGGCCAGCCACTCGACCAGCCCGATCGGGCCGCTGGCGACCGGGGTCGGCTGCTTGTCCGACGACAGCAGCTGCCCGTCCTCGGCCACCACGCCGAACTTGGTGTAGGTGCCGCCGAGGTCGGCGGCGATGACGGCCGCCGTCACTGTCCGGGGTCCAGGACCACCGAGCGGGTCAGGTTGCGCGGCTGGTCAGGGTTGAGGCCCAGCTTGATGGCCCGCGCGATGGCGAGCCGCTGCGCTACCACGAGATCGGCCATCGGGTCGAGGTCATGGTTGATGAAGGTGGCGCCGGTGTTGCCGACCTGCTCGGCGAGCCCCTCGGGCGGGGTGCCGAAGCTCCACACCAACCGGCCCGGGGCGGCGATGCTGACCGGACCGTGGCGGTAGTCCATCGCGGGGTACGACTCGGCCCACGAGCTCGACGACTCGCGGAACTTCAGCGCCGCCTCGTGGGCGAGTCCGATGCTCCACCCGGTCCCGACGAAGGTGACCTGCTCAGCGTCCTCCCAACCCTCCCCCAGCGGTACGGCCAGCGCCTCGGTGCAGCGGTCGACCAGGTCGGCCGGGGCCGCGCCGAACGCCGCCCGCAGCAACGCCAGCACGGTGGTCGCGAACCGGGTCTGCACCACCGACTGCTCGTCGGCGAACGCCAGGTCGACCACCCCGTCGGCCAGCTCGGCGGCCGGGGTGTCCTGGTCACCGAGCAGCACCGACGTCCTCGGCCGCTTGCCGCCGTCGAGGTTGCGCAGCAGCTCGAGCACCTCGGTGGTGGTGCCGGACCGGGTGATCGCGACCAGGGCGTCGTACGGCCGGTTCGCCGGGTACTCCGAGGCGGTGAACGCGTCCGCCTCGCCATGGCCCTGTCCCTCCCACCAGGCGGCGGCGACCTGGCCCATGAACCAGGACGTGCCGCAGCCGACGAAGGCGACCCGCATCCCGGGCTCGGGCAGTTGGGTGGCGACGGTGGGGGCAAGGTCGACGGCGCGTTGCCAGCACTCGGGCTGGGAGGCGATCTCGTCCGAAACGAAGAAGGTCACGGGCAGGAGTCTGCCATGATCGACCGGGCCGTGGCCGGGCAGTGAGATGGGGCCCGGCGGCCACTGCGGCTTCGCCTGTCGGACACCTGTCGGTAACCCTGGCCACCTCCGACCTGTCTACGGTGGGCCCATGAGCGACCGGACCGTTCTGGTCCCCCGGGCACGGCTTGCGCGTTGGTTGGACAACTTCGCGCTGAGCCATGGCGAACCACGGTTCGCGCTCGCCGACGACGAGCTGTCGGTCACCGCCCCCGACGGTGCGCAGGCGCTGGTCCGGATCCCGTACGGACCGATCCACCGCACCGGCGACGCCCGGGCCGACGTGTTGGACCACCTGGCGGTCACCCGCCGGATCGGCGTCCTGCTGGCCCGCCGTGGTGGCCACGCGGTCGGGGTGTTCGAGGGCGACCGGCTGGTCAGCTCCAAGGTCGGGGGCACGTACGTGCAGGGGCGGACGAAGGCGGGTGGCTGGTCACAGCAGCGGTACGCCCGTCGCCGCGACAACCAGGCGCGCAACGCCCGCGACGGGGCCGTCGGTGATGCCGTACGAATTCTGGTCGACGAGGTGCCGGGGCCGCTGGACGCCGTCGAGTGCGGCGGCGACCGGACGATGTGTGAGGAGATCCTCGGTGACGGCCGGCTGAACGAGGTCGCCGAGCTGTGGCGTCCCAAGGTGGTGCACCCGGTGCCGGACCCGCGGCTGCGGGTGCTGCAGGGGTTCCTCGAGCAGTCGGCGGGACTGCGGATCCTGCTCAACGAGGCGGCGACCCGACGCTGACGGCCTCCGAGCTCGTCGACGGGTCAGGGCGCGAGCCGCTCGTGGTGCCAGCCGACCCCACGTCGGCGGAACCGGATCCGGTCGTGCATCCGGTCGGGCCGTCCCTGCCAGAACTCGATGGTGTGCGGTTCGACCACGAAGCCGCCCCAGTGGTCGGGGCACGGCACCTCCCGACCCTCGAAGCGGGCCTCGACCGTGGCGTACGAGGTGGCCAGCTCCTGCTCGGTGACCGGCCGCGACTGGGCCGACGCCCACGCGCCGAGCTGCGACCCGCGGGGGCGGGTGGCGAAGTAGGCGACCGACTCGTCGCGGTCGACCCGGCCGGCCACCCCCTCGATCCGGACCTGTCGCTGCAGCGGCGTCCAGGCCAGGTGCAGGGCGACCTCGGGCCGGGCCGCGAGCTCGCGACCCTTGTCGGACTGGTAGTTGGTGAAGAACACGAAGCCACGCTCGTCGCGATGCTTCAACAACACGTTGCGGGACCGTGGTCGCCCGTCGGCGATGGTCGACACCGTCATCGCGGTCGGCTCCAGCCACAGCAGGTCGGCGGCGAGGTCGAGCATCCCGTCGCGGATCGCGAACGCATCGGCCAGCCACTGGTCGAACAGCGGCAGCGGATCGACCGGCAGGTCGGCCTCGAGCAGCCGGGCCCGGCGGTACTCGACGTGCTCCCGCGCGAGCCGGTCGACCCGGCGTCCCAGCTCGGTGGAATCCATGGGCCCATCGTCGCACCGTCGCTACGATTTGGCCGTGACCCTCCAGATCCCGGCCGAGCTGTTGCCGGCCGACGGCCGCTTCGGCAGCGGCCCCGCGAAGATCCGAGCCGAGGCGGTGGCCTCGCTGACCGGGGCGGGTGCCTCGGTGCTCGGCACCTCGCACCGGCAGTCACCGGTGCGGTCACTGGTCGGCCGGGTGCAGCAGGGGTTGGCCGAGTTGTACGACCTGCCCGACGGGTACGAGGTGGTGCTCGGCAACGGCGGCTCGACGCTGTTCTGGGATGCCGCGGTGGCGTCGCTGATCGAGCGGCGCAGTGCGCACGGGGTGTTCGGCGAGTTCTCCGCGAAGTTCGGGGCGGCCGCGGCCGCCGCCCCCCACCTGGCCGACCCGGTGCTGACCGAGGTGCCGGCCGGTGGGATGGCCGTACCGGAGGCGGTCGCCGGTGTCGACACCTACGCGTGGGCGCACAACGAGACCTCGACCGGGGCGGTCGCGCCGGTGGCGCGGGTGGCGGGTGCGGACGAAGGTGCGCTGGTGGTGGTGGACGGCACCTCGGCGGCGGCCGGGATCGCGTTCGACGTGGCCGCGACCGACGCGTACTACTTCGCCCCGCAGAAGGGGTTGGGCTCCGACGGTGGGCTGTGGCTGGCGTTCCTGTCACCGGCCGCACTGGCGCGGGTCGACCGACTCGCGAGGGTCGACCGGTGGATCCCCGAATCGCTCTCGCTGGCCGCCGCGGTCACCAACTCACGCAAGCAGCAGACCCTCAACACCCCCGCCCTGGCGACGCTGTGGCTGCTCGCCGACCAGCTCGACTGGATCGCCGACAACGGTGGCCTGCCGTTCGCCGCCGGCCGGTCGGCCACCTCGTCACAGCTGCTGTACGCGTGGGCCGAGGCCTGCCCGGTGGCTGACCCGTTCGTCGACCGACCCCACCGGTCCCCGGTCGTGGTGACCATCGACTTCGCCGGCGAGGTGGACGCGGCCGCGCTGGCGGCGACACTGCGGGCCAACGGCATCGTCGACACCGAGCCGTACCGCAAGCTCGGCCGCAACCAACTCCGGATCGGGGTCTATCCGACCGTCGACCCCGATGACGTGTCGGCCCTGTGCGGCTGCCTGGACTGGCTGTTGGAGCGGCTGGTCTGACCGGGCCGGTCAGTCGACCCGGGCGCGGCGGGGCAGCACCCGCTCGGGGGTCTGGTCGGCGAGCAGCGGGTCCGCGCTGGCCTCCCGGAGCCTGGCCGGGCGCACCGGGCGGGCGTCGGTCTCGTCGGTGAGCTGTTCGGCGACGAACCAGTCCTCAAGGGTGGCCGGGGTTCGTGCCGGTTCGGGTTCGGGCGCCGAGCGCCGTGGCCGGTACGGCGCGGGCTCGCTGACGGCCTCGGGCTTCGGCACGGGGGCGGGGGTCGGGGCGGGGGCGGCGTCCCACTGCAACGGCGCCGGCACCGAGGTGCGGCGCGGCACCGAGACGGAGCGGCGGGGGGAGGTCGGGGGGTGCGGGTCCCGTACGAACAGCACGATGGTTCCGGCCAACAGCGCGACCACGGCGGCTCCCCCGAGCGCCAGCCAGGTGAGGGTCCGGTCGCCACCGGTCGTGGTGGTCCCGGTGGGGTCGTCGGCCAGGGCGGTGGTGGCCGGCAACAGGAGCAGGCAGGACCACAGCACGGCGGCTGCGACCAGCCTGCGCCCTGTCCGTACCATCGACTGCCTCTCCTGGTTCCTACCGATGGGAACGCTTCGCCCCGACGACCGGTTGCACGGTCGTCGGCCGCAGCCCACCGTATGTGCAGTTCCCGCAGTCAGGGAAACCCCTCGACCACGACTCACAACGTGGACCACACCGCTGCCACGACGACGATCACCACCATGACGACGAGCGCGCTGCTCACGATCAGTCGCCGGGTACGCGGGTCCATCGGCACAGCTTATGGCTCAGCGGAACCGGGCTCCGTTACGGTGCTGCCATGGCAGACCTGCGGCTGTACGCGATCGGGATCGACGAGGTCAGGCGGATGTACGGAGCCGACGACGACAGTGAACCGGTGTTCCGCGACATCCTGGCCACCGCATTCGCACCACCGGCGCCACCGAAGGCGCCGGGACTGCTGGGCAAGATCGGCCCCCTGTTCAAGCGGGACCCGTACGCCCCGGTCGTCAACCCGTCCAATCCCACCCCCGAGGACGTGGACGCGTTCCTGGACGGTGAGTCGATCGACCCGGACCGGGTGCCGGCGGCGTGGCGGATCCTGGAGACGTTGGTGCACGGTCGTGCGTGGGGGTCGATCCGGCTGCCGATGACGCCACAACAGGTCGACGACGTCGACTTCGCCCTCGCCCGGGGTGGGGTGTCGGCCGCGGTGGGCCTGCGGCACCTGTTCCAGTCGGCCACCGAGATCAACCTGGTCCCCGCCCAGGGATTGCGCGTCGGCTGGCACGACAACGGTCGCGCGCTGGCGATGGCCGACGCCTACCGGTCGGCGCTCACCGAGATCGACACCACCGAACAGCAGGAGATGATCGCCGGACTGGTGACCTGGATGGACGGGTTCCCGCACTGGGCCGAGGTGGCCCGCGAGCAGCACCGCGCCGTCCCGGACCTGGTCGGTTTCTGGGTCTCCTGAAGTTTCTCGGGCCGGATCTGGTCGGACTGTCGATCCGGCCGATCGGCGTTCGACCGAGGGGTGAGAGGTTCGGAACCGAACCTGACACACCCAAGGAGAACCCCATGAAGTACATGCTGATCATGCGGAGCAGTGACCAGGCCGAGGCAGACTTCGCGAACATCGATTTCGAAGAGGTCGTGGAATCGATGGGTCGGTACAACGCCGAGATGATCGACGCCGGTGTGCTGATCGCCGCGGAGGGCCTCGACGACGCTGCGAACGGTGTCGTCGTCGACTTCACCGCAACACCGCCGGTTGCCACCGACGGCCCGTACGGCGAGACCAAGGAACTCTTCGGCGGCTACTGGATCGTCGACGTCGCAACGCAGCCGGAGGCCGTCGAGTGGGCCCAGCGGGCACCGCTCGGGCCTGGGATGAAGATCGAAGTGCGCCGGGTCCCTTCGATCGACGAGTTCCCGTTCCAGAACGAGTGGACCGCCAAGGAGCGCGCCTGGCGAGAGTCGGCCGGCCAGCTGTGAGTCGGAGCGGCCGGGAGGCCGTCGAGGCGGTGTGGCGGATCGAGTCCGCCCGGATCGTGGGCGCCCTGGCCCGCCACACCGGCGACTTCGCGCATGCCGAGGATCTCGCCCAGGAGGCCCTGGCCGAGGCGTTGGTCACCTGGCCCCGCGACGGCGTCCCGCAGAATCCGTACGGCTGGTTGTTGACCGTCGGGAAACGACGGGCGATCGACACCTACCGTCGGCGGGCCGCACTCGACGACCGGTACGCCGCCCTGGCCCGGGAGCACACCGACGTGGGCGAGGTGTCGTACGACCCGGACGCGATCGACGACGACATGCTGGCGCTGATGTTCACCGCCTGCCACCCCACCCTCAAGCCGGAGGCACAGGTGGCGCTGACGCTGCGGGTCGTCGGCGGGCTCGGCTCGGACGAGATCGCCCGCGCCTTCGTGGTCCCGACCGCCACCGTGCAGGCCCGCATCACCCGGGCCAAGAAGACCTTGGCCGCGGCCAAGGTGCCGTTCGCCGTACCGGAGCCGGCGGAACGTCGGGAACGGTTGGCCGCCGTGCTCGGCGTGGTCTACCTGATCTTCACCGAGGGATCGACGGCCACCTCGGGTGACTCGTTGATCAGGACCGACCTGGTGCGCGAGGCGATCCGGCTCTCCCGGATCCTGGCGCGGATCCTGCCCGACGAGCACGAAACCCTTGGCCTGTTGGCGTTGCTGGAGTTGACCGCGGCCCGGATGCCGGCCCGGACCGGGCCCGACGGCGAGCCGGTGCTGCTCGCCGACCAGGACCGGCGGCGGTGGGACCGGTCGGCGATTCGACGCGGCGGGGCCGCGCTGGCGATGGCCGGCCGGTCGGGCCGCGGGCTCGGGGCGTACGGATTGCAGGCCGCGATCGCGGAGTGCCACGCCGTCGCGCGGTCGACCGACGACACCGACTGGGACCGGATCGTGCTGCTGTACGAGGCGCTGGGGACCCTCACCCCGTCGCCGATCGTGGACCTCAACCGGGCCGTCGCGGTGTCGATGGCGCACGGGCCGGCCGCGGCGCTGCCGCTGGTCGACGAGCTGGCGGTCGGCGGGCGGCTCGCCACCTCGCACCTGCTGCCGACGGTCCGGGGTGAGTTGTTGGTCCGGCTGGGCCGGCCCGCGGAGGCACGCCCCGAACTCGAGCTGGCGGTGCGGCTGTGTCGCAACGAACGGGAACGGTCGGTGCTGCAGGCCAAGATCAACTCGCTGGGTGCCGGAGGCGAGTGGCCTGCCGGATGAGGTGATCACGTTCGGCCGCGTTCGTCGCCGCCCGGGCCGCCGCGGTGTACAGCTCCGCAGCCCGGGCGTGATCACCTGACTTTCCTTGCAGGTGTGCAGTTGCGGCGAGATACCGCGGTGTCGCCGGATCGAGGTCGGCCAGTGCTGCGAGCCCGGCCCGGGGTCCGTCGGCCTCCCCGACCGCGACCGCCCGGTTGAGCCGTACGATGGGGCCGTCGTCGAACCGGAGCAGTTCGTCGTACCACTCCACGATCTGGGGCCAGTCGGTCTCGGCGGCGGTGGGAGCGTCGGCGTGCAGGGCGGCGATCGCGGCCTGAGCCTGGTAGCTGCCCAGTTGATCATGGGCCAGCGCGGCCTGCAACACCTCGACCCCCTCGGTGATCATCGCGGTGTCCCAGCACGTCCGGTCCTGGTCGACCAGCGGCACCAGCCGGCCCACGTCATCGGTCCGCGCGGCTCGCCGGGCATGGTGCAACAGCATCAACGCCAACAGGCCGTGCACCTCCGGGTCGTCGACCGCGGCCGCGAGCCGGCGCGTCAGCCGGATCGCCTCGGCGACCAGGTCGACCTCGCCCGAATGGCCCTCGTTGAACACCAGGTAGAGCACCTTGAGCACGACGCGGAGGTCGCCCGGTTCGGTCAACCGGTGCTCGGCGACGACCCGTTTGGCGCGGCTGATCCGCTGCGCCATCGTCGACTCCGGTACGGCGTAGGCCTCGGCGATCTGCCGGGTCGTCAGCCCACCGACCGCCCGCAGCGTCAACGCGACAGCCGAGGCGGGGCTGAGGGCCGGATGGGCGCACCGGACGTACAGCTCGAGGCTGTCGTCGAAGTCGCCGACCTCGGCCGGCGACGGTTCGGCGTGGACCCGCAGCTCGCGGGCCCGCCGGGACGATTCGGCGCGGACCCCGTCGAGGAACTTGCGCCAGGCGACGGTGACCAGCCAGGCCCACGGGTCGCGGGGCTCCCCCTCGGGCCACGCCTGCAGCGCCTCCAGCAGGGCCTCCGACACGGCGTCCTCGGCCGACGCGAAGTCTGCACCGCGCCGGACGAGGACTCCGATCGCCCCGGGAATCAGGTCCCGGAGCCGTTCCGCGTCGACCATGTCACTCGGTGACGGTGGGGGCCTCACCCATGAAGGGTCGGACCTCGAGCCATTCGCCGATCGGTTCGCCACCGGCCCCGGGGGCGGCGGACAACTCGGCGGCGAGCTCGTACGCCCGGCTCCGTGAGTCGACGTCGATCGCCATCCACCCGGCGATCAGGTCCTTGGTCTCGGCGAACGGCCCGTCGGTGGCCGGTGGTCGCCCGGGACCGTCGAACCGCACCCACTCCCCCTCCGGGGCGAGGGCCTGGCTGTCGACGTACTCGCCGGTGCGCCGCAGCCGGTCGGCGAAGTCCTCCATGAACTGGATGTGGGCGGTGACCTCGTCGGGGGCCCACTGCTCCATCGGCGTGTCGACCAGCCCCTCGGGGGCGCCGCGGTAGTGCTTCAGCAACAGGTACTTGGCCATGGTGATCATCTCCTGTGGTGTGGTGCGGTCCGGTGCCGCCTCTCGTACCGGGGACGGAGCCGGGATCGGGTTCTCGACATCGGTGGCGCACCGGATGTCAGCATTCTTTCCGGACCGGGCCGGTCAGCGACGGACGAACGGCGACGCGTAGTCGGCGACCTCGGCCAACAGGTCTTCGGCCTGCTCGGGAGTGATCGCGTGCCGCGCCCGTTCGGCGGTGACCAGTGGTTCGAGCAGCGACACCTCACCGGCGGTGGCCAGCCCGTGCACCTCGGGGTGACCGTCGAGCAGCCAGGCCAACACGGCAGTCAGGAAACGATGTTCGGTGAACGGCTTGTACCAGGTGGATCCCTCGCGCTCACCGTCATGCCACGGTCGCCGTGCGGCCGCCTTGATCACCCGCAATGCGACGTCCCGCCCGGTGATCAACTCCACCAGCGCGGCGTAGTTGTCGGCGAACTCCGGGTCGCGGTGCAGGCGCGGGTTCAGCGGGGTCAGCACCGAGTCGAAGTCGTGGCGCCGCAACGCCTCCGCGTGTACCACCGGCGCCATCTCGGTGTGTCCGGTGATCCCTACCCAGGAAGCGATCCCTTCGTCCTTGGCCCGGGTGACGGCCTCGACCACGCCACCTTTGGCGAAGACCGTGTCCAACGTGTCGAGGTCGTTGACCGAATGGATCTGGATCAGGTCCAGGTGATCGGTCTGCAGCCGTTCCAAGGACGCGTTGATCTCGACCCAGGCAGCCTCGGCAGTGCGCTGCAGGGTCTTGGTCGCCAGGAACACGTCCTTGCGGATCTGCGGCATCCACGGACCGAGGCGCAGCTCGGCGTCGCCGTAGTCGGCGGCGGTGTCGATGTGGTTGATGCCGGCGTCGAGGGCGTACCGGATCGACCTGTCGGCGGTGGCCTGGTCGACCGACGCGAACGCGGCCGCGCCGAGGACGAGGACGGATGTCTGGTGGCCGGTCCGGCCCAACCGACGAGTCTCCATGGACGCAAATCTAGGCTCATCGCCGGTCGGCGGGAAGTGGTGGCGCCGGCAACTTGTCCACAGGCTGTCGGGCGCGGTGTCGGTGCCGGCTCCTAGGTTGGTGCCATGACTTCGAGCGCTGAGCTGCCGATCACCCGTACCGTCATCGAGTCGCTGGCCGGCCCGGGGGCCGAGCTCCGCGACGACCAGGCCACCGCGGTCGACCACCTGATCGCCCCGGTGCCCGAAGGGCAGGCCGGTGCACGGGTGCTGGTGGTGCAGCGCACCGGCTGGGGCAAGTCGGCGGTCTACTGGGTGACCACCGCGTTGCGCCGGTCCGAGGGGGCCGGGCCGACGCTGGTGGTGAGTCCGTTGCTGTCGCTGATGCGGGACCAGGTGACCGCGGCCCGGCGGGCGGGGTTGAACGCGGCGACCATCAACTCCTCGAACATCGGTGACTGGGAGGCGATCGAGGCCGACCTCGCCGAGGACAACCTCGACCTGGTGCTGGTCTCCCCCGAGCGGCTCGCCAACCCGACCTTCGGCGCCCGGGTGCTCGACGCGCTGGCCGGGGAGATCGGGTTGTTGGTGATCGACGAGGCGCACGCGATCTCCGACTGGGGCCACGACTTCCGTCCCGACTACCGGCGGGTGGCCGACCTGCTGCAGCACCTGAATCCGGCGACCCCGGTGCTGGCGACCACCGCGACCGCCAACCAGCGGGTCACCGACGACGTCGCCGCCCAGCTCGGCAGCGACACCCTGGTGCTGCGCGGCCCGCTGGCCCGGGCGAGCCTGCAACTGTCGGTGATCAACCGGCTCGACCCACTGCGGCGGTACGGCTGGGTCGTCGACCACCTGCCGAAGCTCGCCGGGTCGGGCATCGTCTACACCCTCACGGTCGCCGACGCGGAGCGGTTGACCGAGGCGATCCGCACGGTCCACGGCGACGCGGTGCCGGTGGCGGCTTACCACGGCCAACTCGGCTCCGACGAGCGGGAACGGCTCGAGGACGACCTGCTCGCCAACCGGCTGAAGGCGCTGGTGGCGACGTCGGCGCTCGGGATGGGCTACGACAAGCCCGACCTCGGGTTCGTGGTGCACGTCGGGTCCCCCGCCTCGCCGGTGTCGTACTACCAGCAGGTGGGCCGCGCCGGCCGTGGCATCGACCACGCCGCGGTGGTGCTGCTGCCGTCCCCGTCCGACGACGGCATCTGGGACTACTTCGCCACCGCCAGCATCCCCGACCCCGATCAGATGAGCCGCCTGCTGACCGCCCTGCGCGAGGCGGACGGGCCGCTCAGCGTGCCGGCACTGGAGGCCGAGACGGGGCTGCGGCGGACCAAGGTCGAGTTGATGGTGAAGCAGTTGGCCGTCGACGGTGCGGTCGACCGGACCCGCGACGGCTGGCTCGCCACCGGGAAGGACTGGGCGTACGACCACGAGCACTACGAGTCGGTGGTCGCGACCCGCAAGCGGGAGGCCGACATCATGCGCGACTACACGCGTGGCCGACGCTGTCTGATGCAGCTGTTGCAGGAGTCCTTGGACGACCCGACCGCGGCACCGTGTGGCCGCTGCTCGGTGTGCCTGGACGTGCTGCCCGACCCGCTGGGTGAGGAGCCGTCGATCGAGACCGTACGCACGATCGCGACCGGGTTGCGGGCACGGTCGCAGCTGCTGGAGCCGCGGAAGATGTGGCCCGGCGGTTCGTTCGGGGCGCGGGGCCGGATCCCGGCCGGGTTGATGGCCGACGAGGGGCGGGTGCTGGTGCACGCGGACGCGCCCGAGTGGGCCGAGACCTTGGCTGCGTCGAGTCGCGGCGACGAGGCGGCGACCGGGGAGCTGGCCGACGCGGCCGTCGGTGTGCTGGCGCGCTGGAAGTCGGACTGGGCCGAACGGCCGGAGGTGGTGGTGCCACTGCGGACGACCACCGCACTGGACGGTGTCGCGACCGCTGTCGGTGAACGGCTCGCAGGCGTCGGTCGGTTGGACCGGGCCGAGATCGAGGTGTCCGGCCCGGCGCCGGCCGACGACCTGACCGGGCCCGACGAGGCCGCACACTGGCGGTCGGCGATCACCGTGCCGGAGCCCGACGCCGTACGGGGCCGGGTGGTGCTGCTGGTGGTCGACCGCAGCGCCAGCGGCTGGCCGGTCACCGTCGCGACCGCCGCGCTGCGCGACGCCGGCGCCTCACGGGTGCTGCCGCTGCTGATCCACCGGAGTGTGGGCTGATGACGTGGAGTGCACACTCTCAGCAGCGCGTCATAGATGTGCGCATGATGACGGCTGCTGAGGTCCTGCAACGACACTTCGGCGACCTGAGCCCGGACGAGATCGACGCCGAGCTCGGAGCGGTGCCGATTCCTGGGTCCACCCCCCTCACCGCGGCAGCGGTCGAGCACCTCGTGGAGCACGGTGGCCCCGAAGCCGCTGAGGCGTTGGACCAGTTCTCGGCGGCCAAGACGAGCCGTGCCCGGACGGTCGCCTCGGCCAGGACCTTGCGTGACCTGGTCGACGGCACGATGGAGCTGGATGAGGCCGCTCGACGTCTCGGCGTGTCACGGTCGCGCATCTCCCACCGGATCGGCGACCACAGCCTGTACGCGGTCACTGTGGGTCATCGCCGGCGCATTCCGACGTGGCAGGTCACCGATGACGGGGACGCGCTCCCCGGTCTCCGCCACATCGTGCCGGCCATCCCGACCGACATGCATCCGCTCACGGTCGAGGCATTCATGACGCTTCCGAACGCTGAGCTGGCCGACCGGAGCCCACTGGATCACCTGCTGGCGGGCGGTCCCCCGAGTGCCGTCGGGGATCTCCTCACGGCACTGGGTCGCTGGTGATCCGACCGAAGGTTCCCGCGAACCCTCCGACCGACCTCGTTCGCGCATCCGGGGACGTGCGAACCGTCACGCCCGTGCTGTGGCGCGTGCACCGCACCGTCGGGGACCACGTGCTGGCTTGGAACGCCTTGCGACAGTGGGGCCCGGCACCGCTGATGCGCTGGGACCCACATCCGCCCCCACCCGCCGTGCACCCGGCCCACGGCGTCTCCTACACAGCGACTGACCTGACCACCGCCATCGTCGAGGCGTTCGGAGCCACCAGGGCCATCGACCCGGCGCAGGGCGGCCACGCGCCACCTCCTGGTCGCCCGTTCGACCATTGCGACTGCTCGGCCTCACCGATGACTGGGCGCTCACGAACGGCGCCGGGGCGGCGCTCGCCGCAGCGCCGCGCTCGACCTGTCGCCGGTGGGCCCGAGCCATCCACGCGGCGTGGCCGGACCTCGACGGCCTGTGGGTGAACTCCACCTTCACCAACCGAGCCAACGTCGTCCTCTGGCGGCACGCCGAGTTCGCCTTTCCCGACGCTCCCGCGTTCAGCGAGCAGCTCGACCAGGAGCAGCTGTGGGGCATCCTCACCACCATCACAGCGCGCTACCTGTCCTATCGGCTCATCTGAGCAGCCTGTTCAGCGGTAGGCGCTGGCCTGCAGGTCGAACAGTTCGGCGTACCGGCCGCCCTTGCCCACCAGCTCGGCGTGGGTGCCGACCTCGGCGATCCGACCGTCGGCCACGACCACGATCAGGTCGGCCATCCGTACCGTCGAGAACCGGTGCGACACCAGGATCGTGACCGCACCTGTCTCCCGGGCCAGCCGCCGGGCGACCCGGCCGTACTCGGTGTAGACCAACGCCTCGGCCTCCGGGTCGAGTGCTGCCGTCGGCTCGTCGAGCAGCATCAGCAGCGGGTCCTGCCGCATGAAGGCGCGGGCCAGCGCAAGGCGTTGCCACTGTCCGCCGGACAGTCCGGCGCCGTCGGTGAACTGGCGGCCGAGTTGGGTGTCGAGCCCCTTGGTGAGCTCCGACACCACCGCCCGCGCCTGCCCGGTGTCGACCGCACGGTCGATGAGCCCGGCGTCGTCGCGATGGTCCAGTGCCCCGACGCCGATGGCCTCGGAGGCCAAGAACTCCAGGGTCGCGAAGTCCTGGAAGCCGGCCGACACCCGTTCTCGCCAGGCCACCGGCCTGAGCTCCGACAACGCGACACCGTCGACCCGGACGGCGCCGGAGGTGGGGTCGTACAGCCGGGCCAGCAGCTTGCCCAGGGTCGACTTGCCGGCGCCGTTGTCGCCGACGAACGCGACGGTCCGCCCCGCCGGCAGCAGCAGGTCGACGTCGGTCAACGCCTGCCGCGGTTGCTCCTTCCCCTCCTCGCCCGGGTACGCGAAGTCGACGTGGTCGAAACGGATCCCCTCACGCAGCCTGCTCGGGGGCAGGGCCACGCTCGTCGACCAGTCGTGCTCACGGGCGTAGTCGCGCAGCCACTGGTAGCGGGCGAACACCGCAATCGTCTGGATCAGCATGGTCCAGCTGCTGGTGATCGACCGTGCCGTGGTGTTGATCTGCGGTCCGATCAGGACCAGCAGGGTGACGTCGCCGACCGTCGCCTGCCCGTCGGCGGCGCGTGCCACGAGCCAGACCATGGCCGCCGCGAAGCCGACGCCGTACACGATCCAACCGACGATCGCCCAGCCGGCGTAGCGACGGGTGATGTCACGGATCGGCCGGTGGTGCATCTCGTGGCCCTCGGCGGCGACCGCGAGCAGGGGCCGGCGGAGCCCGAAGGCACGCACCTCGACGCCCGCGGTGATCGTGGTCAGCACGTCGACGATCTTCGTCCCGAGCCGACGGAACCGTTCATTGCCACGCCACAGGCTTTCGAGGCGGGCCTGCGAGACCGCCTGGATCGACGTCACGCCGAGTGCCAGCACCAACAACAGGTTCAGCCAAGGCGACACCGTCGACAGCATGGTGACCAGCGCGAGCGATCCGGCCACGGCACCGATCAGCGAGAACATCCGCCACACCCCGACCAGTCGGTGGGCATCACGCTCGATCAGTGCCACCCGGTCGGACAGTGCGGGATGCTCGTGGTGTCCGATGCCGGGGAGCCCGGCGGTCAACCTGATCAGGTCGTCGTGGACGTACAGGTGGACCCGGTCGTCGAGGGTGTCGCCCGCCGGGCCGGACACCGCACGGCTGAGCGCGGTCAGCAGCAGCGCCACCGCCACCACGACTAGGCCCGGCCACACCGAGCTGCCCCGGGTGAGGCCGTCCACCGCCAGCTTCACCCCGTACACGCTGAAGGGCGCCAGGGCCGCCGAGCCGACCGTGGCCAGGCACAGGAACGTGGCGAGACCGGGCGAGGCCTTGAACGCGATCGAGATCCACAGCAGGAACAGCCGGATCGTGGTGGCCGGGCCCAGCTTCTCGCCCGCGGCGCCCTTCACGCGTTGGCCCCCCTTCATGTGTGACCCCTTCATGCGTGACCCCTCATGCGTGTCCCCTCATGCGTCGGCTCCCGCGTCGCTCAGGTAGCGGTTGGCCTGCAGTGTGAACAGGTTGCGGTACCGCCCGTCGGTGAGCTCCATCAGCTCCGCGTGGGAGCCCTGCTCGACGATGCGACCGTCGGCCAGCACGCAGATCCGAGGGACCGGACGGACCACCGAGAAGCGGTGGGAGATCACCAGTGAGGTGACATGGTTCGCCAGCTCGAGGTAGCCACCCACCAGTCGGGCCTCGGACTCGACGTCCAGGGCGGCGGCCGGTTCGTCGAGCACCAGCACCCCGGCGCCGGCATCGACCGCGCGCAGGGCGCGGGCCAGCGCGATCCGCTGCCACTCGCCACCGGAGAGGTCGGTGCCGCCCGGGACCGTCTTGTCGAGCACGGTCGCCCACCCGTCGGACAGGCCGTCGACCAGGTCACCGATCCCGGCCCGTCGGGCGATGTGGTCGAGCTCGGCGGTGTCGGGCCTCCCATCGCTGGTGAGTCGCCCCAGCCACACCCGGCCGGCCCCGAGCTCGACGTTGTCACCGGCCGACAGCGGGAACCGGACGAAGTCCTGGGTGATCGGCGCCACCCGCCGCTGCCAGGATCGCAGCTGGTCCGGGTCGAGGGTGGCGAGATCGACCCCGTCGGCCCAGACCGTTCCCCGGGTCGGCGGGTAGCCACCGGACAGCAACTTCACCAGGGTTGACTTGCCGGCCCCGTTGACCCCGACCAGGGCGGTCGCCTCACCGGCGGGCAGGGTCAGGGTCAACCCGTCGAGCACCAGGGCGTCCTGTCGCGGGTAGTGGAAGCTGACGTCGTCGAAGACGACCTCGACGGGACGGGGTCCGACGTCGGGCACCGACTCCTCGACCCGGTCGCGGGTGAGGATCCCCGGCTCGGCCAGGGCTTCGGCACCGGGGTAGTCGCTGCCCTCGATCAGGTCGTACACCCAACGGGTCTCCTCCCCCGCTCGCTGCAACTGACCGAACATCCACGCATCAGCACCGCCCAGCGAGATGATCACCGGCAGGCAGGTCGTCAACGCAGCCAGCCCCAGGGATCCGTTGCCCGCCAGCCATCCCGCGTACCCGAGGACCGCGACGGTGACCGCGACCCGGAGCGTGTTGATCATGGAGTTGGCGGCGATCTGCTGGCGCCGCTTGGCCCAGTACGGTCGGTGTGCGGCCTCCATCCGGGTGGTGTAGCGGTCGCGCAGGTGCTCGGCGAGACCGAAGATGCGGATCTCCTTCGCCGCCTCACCCATGCCGAGCTTGAACGCGTACCGGGCGTGCTTCTGGTCCTCGACCTGACCGGTCCACAGGTCCATCTGGGCGGTCACCGTACGGCGGAAGCGTTCGGCCTCGACGACGTACATCAGCAACAACGGGATCGGCGCCCACCACGCGAGCAGCACGGCTAGGGTGATCGCCGATCCGACGGCGGTGATCACCGAGGTCAACAACGGCCCGGCCGCCAGCTGCAGCCCCATCACCACCTCCCAGCCGCGGGCCCGCACCTTGGTGACCTGGGCCGCCACCGCAGGGTCGTCGAGGGTGCGCAGGTCGGGGTCGGCCGAGAGGGCGTGCCCGATCCGCAGTTCGGTGTCCTTCTGCACCAACCCGCCGATCAGGCGTTGGGTCGAGTTCGCCACGACGCCGAGCACGTTGCCGAGCAGCAGCACGACCAGCAGTGCCACCACCACCGAGGTGAAGCCACGCGAGGGCCCGCCGGCGATCAGTCCCGGCAACCCACCGACCGCTTGACCGGCCAGGATCGGGGCCGCGATCGACACCCCCGCGCCCAACACCGAGGTGACCACCGCGACCAGGAACGGCCCGCGTGCCACGGCCAGGCCATGGCGAAACAGCAGCGTCAGCACCGCCCACCTCCCGTCCGTCGTCGGAACCTTCCCGAGCCTAGGAGCAACCACCGACAGGAACCATCGATTTGTCGTGCGGGTCGAGCAGTCAGTCGACCTCGTACGACGTCGTCAACCGCGCGGGCGCCATCGCCAACCAGGCGTCCACGATCGCCTCACGCAACGCCTCCTCCGACACCTCGCTCAACTGGACCAACACCGCGGCGTACCCCTCGAAGTGTTCGATGGTGAAGAAGGTGGGCGCCCCGGCCGCGATCGCGGCCTCCTTCTCGGCGAGGTCGGCGACGCGGACGGCCAGGATCGGGCCCGCCGGCGGTTCGACGTCACCGAACCGCTTGATGTCGGCCTTGCTGAACGGCCGTTCCCAGACGAACGCCTTGCCGTTCACGAACCAGGTGCGGTGCCCGTGGCGGTGCCCCTCGGTGACCTCGGGCAACTCGGCGGCCAACCGGGCAGCGTCGTCGTAGGTGGCCATGTCGGGAGCGTACTGCGAGCACCGGGGTGGGCGCAGCACCCCTACGACCTGGGGTGCCAGTCCCCTGCCCGACCAGCCGTTTCGAGGGTTGGCTCGAACCATGACAACCATCACCCCGACGATCACCGACCCTCGACCAGCCATGAGCCGTCCCAGCAGTGTGATCGGCTTCCTGCTGCTGACCCTCGCCCTGTCCTGGGGTGCGTGGCTGCTGGGCCTTTTGCTCGGTGGCGACCTCGCCGACCCGCTCGTCTTCGGCTGCTTCGCGGTCGGCACCTGTGGGCCGACCCTCGCAGCGCTGCTGTACCGGCTGCGTGGCGTCCGGAGCCCCCGCACGGCCGACGTCCGCAGGATCGCCCGCTGGCTCCCGGCGGCCGTCCTGCTCGGGGCCTTGCCGGTGGTGCTGGCGGCCCTGGTCGGGCCGCTGCTCGGTGACCGTGCCCTCGGTCTCGACGACGTCACCGCCGGGTTCGCGGCGACGGGGTTGCTGCCGTTCCTGCTGTTCGCCACCGTCACCGGCCCGTTGTCGGAGGAGTTCGGCTGGCGGGGATTCGTACAACCGCGGTTGCGGGAGCGGTTCTCCCCGATCGTCACCGCCGGAATCCTCGGCAGCATCTGGGGCATCTGGCACCTGCCGCTGGCCCTGTTCCCCGGCACCTTCCAGTCCGCCCTCGGCCCGCTGGAGCTGGTCGGCTTCGTGGTGTCGATGGTGCCTATGTCGCTGACCTACTGGTTCGTCAC
The DNA here is from genome assembly GCF_050157065.1 of Carbonicoccus niuqiaonis. Lineage (GTDB taxonomy): Bacteria > Actinomycetota > Actinomycetes > Propionibacteriales > Propionibacteriaceae > Avipropionibacterium. Next base: position 891,124 of record NZ_CP189573.1, on the reverse strand, counting down.
CGAGCGGCTGGCCGGTGGCGTGCCCGCTGCCGTACTGATGCACTACGCCACCAACGTGGCGCTGACCCTGTTGCCGTTCACCGGCCTGGCCGGCAGTCTCGTCCTGCTCACCGCCATCACCCTCATCGCGGTCGTGCTGGCCCTCGTGGTCAGGGGGACTGCCAGGCCGGGTCGCGACCGCTGAGGCCGAGCGCGCGGTCCCACAGGGGTGCGTCACCGGCCACCGGGACCCGGGCGCCGAACAGGCCGTTCCGCTCGGCCGGGTCGGCGCCGATGCCGTCACAGAACTGTTCGACCGCGGCAGCCGTGTCGGCATCGACGTGGTACGCCTGTCCCGTCGCGACCGCGAGGTCCCAGCCGTGCAGTGCCACCTCGTCGAGGGCCACCATGCCGGCGACCTCTCCAGGCATCTGCTGCCCACCCGCTTGGGTCATCCCGGTCCAGGCATCCGCCGCGGCCCAGGCCTCGGCCAGGGCAGCGAGTGCCTCAGGGATGGTCGTACGCCAGTCGTCGGGGAGGTGCAGCCGCGACGGATCAGGCGGCGTCGACGTCGTCGGCCCGTCGACCTTGCGGGCCGCGTCGGCGAACGCGACCGACAGTCCGTGCAGGTGGCCGAGCAGGCCGCGGACCGGCATCTCGGGGCACGGCGTGGGCCGATCGAGGTCATCGTCGGCCACGCCGCGGACCAGGTCGGCGACAGTTGTCGTGGCGGGACGCAGTTCCAACATGTCGCGATCGTATGCCGGTCGGGGCAGCGGCGATAGGGTTCATGAATGCGTGCGATCGTCTTTCCGGAGGCGGGCCGATTCGAGCTGACCGAGGTCCCCGATCCGGCACCGGGACCGCGTGAGGTCGTGGTGGAGGTGGCGGCGGTCGGGATCTGCGGCACCGACCTGCACGTCCTCGACGGCGACTTCGCCCCGACGGTGTTCCCGATCATCCCGGGCCACGAGACCTCCGGCATCGTCCGGGAGGTGGGTGAGGGGGTGACCGACCTCGCCCCGGGCGACCGCGTCAGCGTCGACCCGACCCTCACCTGTGGTGAGTGCTCCTTCTGCGCGGTGGGGCGGGCCAACCTGTGCGAGCGCTGGAACGGCGCCGGGGTGGGCCGGACCGACGGGTCCACCGCCGAACTGATGTTGGCGCCGGTGCGCAACGTGCACCGGCTGCCCGACGGGGTCGACCTCGAGCTCGCCGCACTGATCGAGCCGCTGTCGTGTGCGATCCATGGTTTCGACCTGTTGCCGCGTCGGATGGGCGAGCACTACCTGATCTTCGGCGCCGGGACGATGGGGCTGATGATGGCCCAGTTGGCGCCCCGAGCCGGTGCCGCCTCGGTCACCGTCGTCGACCTCAACCCGGCCCGTCTCGAACTGGCCCGCCACCTCGGCGTCGACCACGCAGTCACCTCGCCCGACGAGGCGGCCAGGCCCGGCGGCTGGGACGTCGTGATCGACTGCACCGGTGTCGCCCCGGTGATCGAGGACGCGATCGGTCGGGTCCGGCGCGGCGGAACGATGCAGGTGTTCGGTGTCGCCGACCACGACGCACGGGCCGGGTTCTCACCGTTCCGGGTGTACAACGACGAGATCAACATCGTGGGCTCGATGGCCGTACTGCACTCGTACGGCCGGGCGGTGGAGATGTTCGCCGCCGGAGCCCTGGCCGCCGCCTCGATGGTGAGCCATGCCTTCAGTCTCGATGACTACGGGGAGGCGCTCGAGACGTTCCGGGCCGGCACCGGACGCAAGGTGCAGATTCGCCCCGGACTCACCCGGTCGAGGCAGTTGATCTGATCTTCGTGAGCTCGGTGATCAGGTCCACCGCGGCGTCGACGAGCCGCTCCCCGGTGCCCGGCGCGGTCCACGACACCGCATTGCGCCAGGTCTCGTAGCCGCCTTCGGCGGTGGCCCGCAGCGTCGGGACGTACCCGATGTGGTCACCTGCCAGGCCGACCACGGCAGTCACCGGGGACCGGGAGCGGTCCTTGATCACCAGCCCGTGCTCGACGAAGATCTCCCCCGGCAGGCCGACCACGCACAGCTCACCGACCATGATCACCTGCACCGGTACGGTGGCCCGTTCGGGGAGTTCGGCCAACACCGGCAGCATCTCGGCGAAGTAGCGCCGCGCCCCCGGCTGGATCGGCGCACCGACCACGAACGAGTACGGTGTGTCCTGCCGTTCGCCGGCCAGGAACGCACGGGCGATGGCGCGGTCACGCTCGGTCACCGCCATCCGGTCGACCTCGACGCCGACGATGCCGGCCGACAGCGGCGCCGACGTGTGGCGGGGTGCCATCATCGTGCCCGCCGCCACCGCACCGGCGACGGCGGTCGCCGCGAGTTCGGCGCGGGCCATCCCGGCCTCGGGGACGCCGCCGTGGAGGTCGACGTTGTTGATGTCGCCGGAGCAGCCGTTGGTCAGCTGTACCGACACGTCGCCACCGACCAGGCGGCGCAGCCGCTCGCCGACCGCGCCGAAGTAGTCGGAGCTGATCGAGTGTTGGCTGCCGGTGCCGACGTAGTGCACCGCAAGGTTGGACCAGAACCCGATCGTCGTCCCCCGCCGGTCCTCGACCAGCAGTCCGGTGACCAACGGGTCGACCGGTCCGGCCGGACCCACCAGGTCGTCCCGGCCGGCGCCCGGGTTGCATTCCACGAGGCCGTCGGTACGGCGATACCGACGGTTGAAGCAGACCCCGGTGACCGGTGTCTGGCCGTACCCGATCCGCGCCGGGACCATCGTCTCGATCGCCGTGGTCGCCGCGGTGACGACGGCGTCGACGACACGGGCGACGTTAGTCCGGCTCGACCGTCGTGACGCCCAACTCCGGCATCAGGCTCGGGGTGCTGTGGGCGTGCGTCGCCGCGACCAGCACGTGGTCGGCCGGGACGCCGGTGAGCTCGGCGATCCGTGCCGTGGCGGGCTCGACGACCAACCGTGCCGACACCATGATCGTGTCGCAACAGACCAGCACCACCGTGGTGTCGTCGCCACGCAACGCCAGCGCCTTGGCGTACAGCCGGCGCTCGATGTGGTCGGCGAACCGCGGTTCGAAGGCTCCTGCCAGTTCGACGCCGAGCGCCGGGGTGATGTCGACCTCCCCCACCCCGGCAGAGATGCCATCTTCGGTCACGGGACCATCCTGCCGCACCCGGCTGCCTCCTCTACTGTTGCCCGCATGACCTCCACCCCGATCGGCGTCGGCATCATCGGCCTGGGGCGCAGCGGCTGGGACATCCACGCGGCCGGGCCGAGATGGCTGACCGGTACCGCGTCACGGCCGTGGCCGACCCCGTACCGGAGCGTCGGGCCGAGGCCGTCGACCTGCTCGGGACCGATGCGTACGACTCCGCGGAATCGGTCATCGATCACGCCGAGGTGGACGTGGTCGTGGTGGCCTCACCCTCACACACCCACACTCGGCTCGGGCTGGCGGCGTTGGCAGCCGGCAAGCACGTCGTGCTCGAGAAGCCGATGGCGGCCACGGTCGCCGAAGTCGACCAACTCGTCGAGGCCGCACGGACTGCGGGGCGGGTCGTGACCTGCTTCCACAACAACCGGTTCGAAGGGTCCCTGCTGACGATCCGGACCTCGATCGAGGACGGCCGCATCGGTGAACCGCTGCTCATCCGTCGGTGCGTGCACCGCTATGCCCGCCGTCGGGACTGGCAGACCCTGACCCGCTTCGGCGGTGGTGAACTCGCCAACCAGGTGAGCCACTACCTTGATCAACTACTGTCGCTCTACCCGGACTCCGAGGTGGAGTTGCTGGCCGCCGACCTGCGCCACACGATCTCGGCCGGGGATGCCGAGGACCACGCCAAGGTCGTACTGCGCGCCGCCGACGGCCCGCTGCTCGAGATCGAGGGCAGCGGCTCGATGGCCATCCCGCAACCACACTGGTTCGTCGCCGGCACCGCGGGCGCCATCACCGGGTCGATGTCGGAGTTGACCGTCCGTTGGGTCGACCCCACCGCGTTGCCCCCGATCAGCGTCGACACCGGGCCGGCCGCCGACCGCCAGTACGGCACCGGCGAGACGATTCCCTGGCAGGAGGAGACGATCACGGTCGACCGGCGCGACCGCACCGAGGCCTTCTACGACAACCTGGCCGAGGCGATCAACGGCCGGGCCGAGCCCGCCATCACGCCGGCGAGCGTACGTCGACAGATCCAGTTGCTGGGCCAAGCACGCGCCCTGGCCGCCACGCCCACGACGGTGACGGCGCGCTGACCCGCCCGGTCCGGGCAGTCCGGTAGCGATTGGCTGGCAGCGCTGCGATGCAGGCCGCAGTATGGGAGCCTCCCCGAGAAGGAGTTCCCATGCCGCAGGTCACGCTCCCCCAGGGCGAGATCGCCTACACCGATTCCGGGGACGGACCGGTCGTCGTGTTCTTGCACGGGCCGCTGATGGACGCCGGCGTGTGGCAGCCGGTGATCCGGCTGCTGGCTCCCCACGTCCGCTGTCTGGCTCCGACCCTGCCGTTGGGGGCGCACCGCATCCCGGTCAACGGGGGGCGGGACCACTCCCTCGCGTTCTTCGGCGACCTCGTCCTGGACTTCCTCCAGGCGCTGGACGTCGAGGACGCGACGGTCGTCGGCAACGACCACGCGGCGGTGTTGGCGGTGGCCGTACGCCATGGCCCGCGGGTCGGCAGGCTGGTCATCACCTCGTGCGAGGCGTACGACAACTACCCGCCCGGGGCGGGTGGCAGGGCGCTGGCGACCCTCAGCCGCATCCCGGGTGGGCTCGCGCTGCTGGCACAGCTGGCACGCTCGGCCCCACTGCGGCGCCGGCTGCTGGCCGACATGGCGTTGCACGGGATCGACGACGAGCTGAGTGCCGGCTGGTTCGCCCCACTGCGGCGGGAGGAGATCCGCGACGACCTCCGCGCGTACACCCGGCCCGACAGACGGCACGAGATGCATCGGATCTGCGCCGACCTGGGCTCGGTGGACGTGCCGTGCCTGGTGGTCTGGACCCCTGAGGACCGGCTGCAGGACCCGACTCACGGGGCCCGGCTCGCCCACGACATCCCCGACGCCGAACTCGTCGAGATCGCCGACAGCAGCACCTTGATCATGCTCGACCAACCCGAGCAGCTGGCCGCGGCGATCCGGTCCTTCCTGGGCCGGGTGTTGAGCTAGCTCGGATCAGCCACGTCCGGGGGCGGTGCCATGCCGGCCGCGGCAGCGTTCGCCTTGACCTGCGCGGAGCGGATGGCCGACCGGGCCGCCGAGCCGAGCAGCGAGCCGATGGCGATGCCGAGGATCGCATTCAGCACGGCGGTCACGATCTTGGCGCCGAGTTCGCCCCCGGACAGGAAGGGCGCGATGGCGGCGATCACCGTCGCGAGCCCGATCACCCAGCTGAAGAACTTCATCGGTGACGGCGTGCTGACCGCGAGGGCATGGGCCACCGCCGTGGCGATCAGCGCCACACCGGCGACGGCTGCCGCGTACCAGATGCCGGCGGTGTTCCAGACACCGTCACCTTCCGGGGCGAGCACGTAGATCTGCAACAGGGCCCGGGAGATCACGATGCCGGCCACGGCGATCAGGGCGACGACCACTGCTGTCGCCACCCCTCCGGCCCAGAGCTTCCCGGCGTCCACCTTGGGCGGACTCGGATCCGGTGGCGGAGCAGCTGGCGTGGGCGTGTTGGCGGTCATGCAGATCCCCTCCCTGGGTCAGCGTCGTCCAAACCCTACTGTGCGGTCGCCCGCGTGAACGCTCAACACACTGTCAGAGGTGCCCCCTACTGTCTCCTCCATGACCACGAGCAGCCCCTTCGGCGTCCCCGACAACCCCTTCGGCAACCCCGACGCGCACCGCAGTCCCCGGGCGGAGGCACGCCGCGTGCTGGCCGCTGTGCCGCACCGCGCGATCCCGGTGTGGCTGGCGATCCAGGAGCTCAATCGGCTCCCCCACCAGGCCGTGATGCGCGAGGCCGCCGAGCTCCTCGCACGACAGCTCCGGCTGGCGTACGAGGGCGGCTGGCAACCTGCCGAGCTGGTCCGCCACCTGCGGACCCGGGTCAACACGACCGCCGGCGACCTCACCCGCCGGGTGGTGACCGCCGATGCGCTGATGCGGGCGGTCCCGCACGTCGACCCGCGCTGGCAGGCCCAGCTCGACGAGTTGGCGGTGAACGGCGTCCCCGGCTCCCACGACTGGCTGGACGTGTGGACGCGGTCACGTGAGGCCCGACGCGCCTCCGACCTGCAGACCGTCGTCGAAGTGGTGCAGCAGTTCCAGCTGCTGCCCCGGCTGGAGGTGCTGATCACCCCGCCCGGGTTGACCCCGCGCGGCCCGGTCCTGGGTGCCGCGGCGGGGCAGTCGGCCGACCCGGTGCTGCAGAAGGTTCGCGCGTTGCTGGCCAAGGCGGAGTCGACCGAGTACGAGGCCGAGGCGATGACGTTCACCGCCAAGGCGCAGGAGCTGATGACCCGCCACGCGATCGACCAGGCGGTGGTGGAGGGCTCTCGGCCGACGACCGGCCCGGCTGTCGTCCGGCTCCCGGTCGACGCCCCGTACGCCGACGCCAAGGCACTGCTGCTGCAGACCATCGCCGCCGAGACGCGCTGTCGGGCGCTCTACCTGGGCGGCGATGTGCAGCTGTCGAACGTCGTCGGTTTCCCGACCGACCTGGCAGCGGTCGAGTTGTTGTACACCTCTTTGCTGGTGCAGGCGCAGCACGCGCTCGCCGAGGTGACCGCTGGCGTTCCCGCGGGAACGCGGCGACGCTCCACGGGTTTCAAGTCGGCCTTCCTGCAGGGCTTCGCCAACCGGATCGGGGACCGGCTGGCCGAGGTCAACCGGCTCGCCTACAGCGACGATCGGGCCGAGACCTTCCTTCCGGTGCTGCGATCCCGCGACGAGCAGGTCGACGCGTTCATGGGCGACACCTTCGGTCGGACCACGCAGTCACGGGTCCGGGGTGGGTACGACCACGATGGCTACCACCGGGGTGGGATGGCCGGTGACGCAGCCCGGCTCACCGACGGGGTGATCGCGTCCTGACCGGTGGCGCGGTGGACTCGCGGAGAACGAGCCGCGGCTCGACCTGGGTCCGGCGTCCTGACAGTTTCGCTCCGCCGGACAGGTGGGTCAGCAACTGCCGGGCCGCGAGTTCGCCCAGCGTGGTACGCCGGGGCGAGATCGCCGACAGCGGCGGCAGCGCGGTGGCCGCGATCTCGTCGTCGTAGGAGATGATCGACAGGTCCTGCGGGATCTCCCGACCGAGGCTGCGAGCTTGGTGCGACAGGTCGACTGCCAGACCATCGTTGAGTACGACGACGGCAGTGATACCAGCCTCGCCCACGCCGGCAAGGATGTCGGCGGTTGTCGTACCGCCGTCCCACTCCCACGGGGTGCCTGACTCGTCCAGCGCGCCGAGGTCGTCGACCGCTTCGGCGAAGGCGATCCGGATCCGGCTGCGCAACCGGCTGTTCGCGGCGAACGTGACCAGGCCGACCTTGCGGTGCCCGAGCCCGACCAGGTGGTCGACGGCGGCGTACACCCCGGCCTCATGAGCGGTGGTGACCGAGGCCCTGTCGGGGCCGCCCAACCCGGCCAGGTCCCGCTCGACCAGCACCACCGGGAGGTGGAGGTCGTCGAGCACCTCACCCCCGATCCCGGATCGGGGGTGAGGGGGCCCGGGGGTGAGCAGCAACCCGTCGACCCCGACGTCGACCAACCCCTTGATCGACGCCAGGTCGACCTGCGAGCCGCCGTACCCCGACGCCGTCACCACCAGCCGGGCGCCGAACGCCTCGCACACCTTCCGGGCCGCGTTCGCGACATCGCGGTAGTAGTAGTCCCCGGTGGGGATCTGCATCCCGATCGTCAGCTCACCACGGCCCGCCCGTCGCGGCACCCCCTCGTGTTGCCGGTCGGTCGGGGCGGCAGCACCGCCGTGCACCTTCGCCACCACGCCGTCGCGCGACAGTCGGTCGATGTCACGCCACACCGTCACCCGCGACACCGTGAGCCGGTCGGCCAGATCGGCGGCATGGACGAAGCCGACGGCGCGCACCTCACGAGCGATGAACTCCTGGCGTTCTTCGCGCAGCATCGTCGGCCTCCCTCCCGTCGTCCCGCGCTGAAAGCTTGGCACAGCGTCGGGGACGCGGACAGGAGGCCGACGAGCCGACGGCGTCACCGCGCGAGATCCACCCGGTGGGTCCGCCCGTCCCGGTCGCTGGTGTCGACGGTGACGGTCACCTCGGCGTTCGTCCGGGCGATGGTCACCGTCGAGTCGCCCGACCTGACCCGGGCGAGCGCCCCGAGCTTGACCCGCAGCTCGACGCTGTCCCGCTGGCCCGTCGGATCGGACACGGCCAGCCGGGCCACGTCGCCGATGGACAAGGCCACTGCACAGGGACCGTCCGCGGCCACCCGCCGAACCGAACCGGCGGCGAAGAAGTTCGCCAGCACACCGGAGTCACCGGCCACCGCGACCGCTTGGACCTCAGGAGTGTTCGACAACACGGCGACGCCCGGATCGGCCGCGGCTGCCGCGGTCGCGGTGACCGTCGCCCGCGGCAGCTGGACGTACGCGTAGTGCCGGGCATCGGCCGGATCCGGCGGCACGAGGCTCCGCAGTCGTACCGCGTCCGCCTTGGGGAATCCGCTGCCGTCGACCTCCATCACGATCTCGGCGGGGCCGGCTGCGAAGTCGTACTCGCCCAGCACCTGCCAGGTACCGCCCCCGGTCTGTTGGCTGATCGTGACCACGTCGACCCCACCCGCGTGGGCGATCGAGTACGGCGCCGTGGGCGGGTTGTTGTGGAAGTGCGGGAACCAGACTGCGGCCTCGTACCGGCCGGCCCGAGGCACCGTGGGGCGCCAGATGGCCCGGGCCGACCCGGCGTGTCCGGGTGAGGTGGCCAGCACCGAGCCCCCGTTGACGCCGCGGACGCTGGTGGTCTCCACCCAGGAGCCCACCTTCTCGAACGCCGGCGGCGCCGCGTGGGTGTCGACCACGATTTCGCGGGGGTCCGGATCCGGGCCGTGGTCGAACCACAGATTCACGTACCGATGGGTGATCGGGTCCGGGGACGCATTGCTGTTGTCGTTGATGTCGCGCCAACTCCCGGTCCGCTCCTCGCGGCCGGCGTGCAGCGGCACGGTCCCGTCAAGGGCGAGGTAGCCGCCGGTCGACTCCAGGTGGGCCCACGACCCGGGGTCGAACGTGTCGGTCCACCCCAGATCGGTCGGCTGCACCGTGCCGTTGACGGTGAGTGCGTTGGTGCCGTCGGTGTGGAGGTTGCGGTGCTCGACGGTGGTGATCACCGGATGCTCGCTGCCACCGGTGATCCCGGCACCCAGGGCGACGATCCGGTCGGGTAGGCAGAACCAGGACTGGTGGGCGCGCATCGTGGAGCTGACCCCGTGCAGATGCTGGCCGAAGGTGCCGACCTCGTCGTCCAGGGTGACCCCACCGGCCCACGCATTGGGTGCCAACGTCTTGCCGGCACCGCCACCACCGGACCCCTTGGGCAGCGGTTTCGTGTCGAGGGTGGTGCCGGGCAGGCCGTACAGGTTGACCGTCGGCCAGAAGTTGTTGCTGAACTGGGCCGGGTCGTCGTCGGAGTAGACCTGCACCATCCCCGAGGCGGTGTGGAAGCCCTTGTAGTTCTCCCCCAGCTGGTAGTCGTAGATCGACACCCGGTCGCTGGCGGCGGTGATCATCAGGCCCCAACCGGCACCGCGGTGGGTGGCGCGGGCCATGCTCGGGAAGACGCGGAACCCGGATCGCTCGGGAGTCGGCGTGACCGTCGAATCCTCCAGCAGGGCCTTCACCACCGAGATGCGCGGCAGGTTGGCGCCGTCGAGGATGTCCACCACCGTGTTGCGTTCCAGCCAGCCGGCACAGATGTTGCGCCAACGGACGGCGGTCGCGGCATCGGCGGCCGGGGCCAGGCGCAGGATGCCTTCGACGAACGTGTTGCCGTAGCTGTAGGACGGGGTGCCCACCCGCGAGATGGACCGGCCACGGACCCCGTCCATCACCTGCCCGGAGAACACGATCGGCACGATGCCGCGCTCCACCGACTCGATCACGTTGCTGACCCGCGGGTCGTCGATCTCCCACGGCGAGCCGGCCAACATCCCCAGCAACCGCGACAGGCCGGTCAGGTAGTCCACCGCATAGCTTCCGGTGTATGGCACCCGGCCCTGGTAGAGGAACGAGCCGTCGGGGTAGAACCCCTGCTGGGCGTAGAAACCGGCGTCGGGATCCCCCTCGGAGCCATAGCGGAACGCGACCCCCAACCGGTCGGCCGCCAGGTCCATGTGCTCGTCGGACTCGCCGACGATCCCGGCCAGGAACACGTTGCGGCACAGGTCGACCCGGTTGGTCCCGGTCGACTCCAAGGTGCCCCGATTCGGGTAACGAGTCCACTGCCATGCCGGATCGGGGACGAACCAGGTCACCGCCTCGACGTACTGGGCGACCTCGGCCGGCGGTACGAGCCCGTCCAGCAGGCACAGCACGCCCATCAGGCTGACCGGCGACCCGATCTCCCAGTGCCACCAGTTGTCCCACTCGTCGGCACCCGCGTGGTAGACGAGATCGTGGGTGGTGCAGAGTCCGGCGAGGATCTCCTGCAGCAGGGTCTCGTCCTCGAAACCGTCGGCCCCCGGAGTGCGGTACGCCTTCGCCATGTTCTGCAGGTTGCCGTAGGTGACGGTGTGGTTGCCCGAGGTGGTGAACGGTCGATCGCTGAACACCCGGTCCCGATCGGCGCCCGCGACGAGCGTGGCCCGTACCGTCGCCGACGCCTCGCTGACCGTCTGGATGCCGGCGGCGACCAGTGGGTCGCTGGTGTCGAAGTCGGTCCCGATCAGCAGTTCGCGGTACCGCGCCCGCAGCGTCGCGAAGTCGACCACCTCCTGGGCCCGGGCGCCGGGGGCCCACCACGAGCCGGCGGTCAGGCCCAGCCCGGTGGCGGCGCCGGCAGCGCCCAACAGGGCACGTCGGCTGATGTCGGGTGTCGAGGTGGTGGTTCGGCAGTCCTGGGGTGTGCCGTCAGGCCGGGTCATGGGGGATCCTCACGTCGATGTGATGTGGCCCCGGCATTCGTCGGCGAGGCCGTGGACAAGAAGATACGAGCCCACCATGGTGAAGGCAATGAATCACGCGAAATGAAGGTTTTTGAAACATTATCGGTCTCCTGGACCCATTGGGCTCCGGACATGACCACGAACGGGCCCGTACCCCCGTCCGCAACAGGTACCGCAACGGAGCCACCTGACCTGGACGACGAGGCCGTGACGGCCCTCGGCGAGGCGCTGAAGTGTCCGGACGCGTTCGGCAACGCGTTCTTGTGGCTCCGGCTCGGTCAGGCCCTGCACGACTCCGGCAACCGGACCGCGCCACCGAGGCGCTGCCGTCTGCCTACATGCTGGAGGGCCCGGAGTTCTTCGAGGACGAGGATCCCCGCTACCTCAGTTTCCTCGCCGGTCGGGTCGACCTCAGCTCGGCTTGATCACCAGCACCAGGTCGCCACCCTCGACCTGCTGCACCGCGCCGAGGGCCAACCGTTCGACGGTGCCGGCGACGGGCGCGTTGATCGAGGCCTCCATCTTCATCGCCTCGATCGACGCGACGGCGGCCCCGGCCTCGACCGTGTCCCCCTCGGCGACCCCGATCGTCACCACTCCCGCGAACGGTGCGGCGACGTGGCCGGGATTGCCGTTGTCGGCACGCTCGGCCGACTTCGCGTCGACCTTGATCGACTTGTCGCGGATCCGGACCGGGCGGAGCTGGCCGTTGATCTGGCACATCACCGTACGCATGCCCTTCTCGTCGGCCTCGCTGATCGCCTCCAGGCCGATGATCAGGTTCACCCCGCGGCCCAGCCGGACCTGGTACTCCTTGCCCTGCTCGAAGCCGTACAGGTACTCGCTGGTGTCCAAGCGCGACAGGTCGCCGTACTCCTCGTGTGCGGCCCGGAAGTCCTTGGTCGGGCCCGGGAACAGCAGCCGGTTCAAGGTGGCGCGGCGCTGTTCGCCGGGCACCTGCAGCGCGGCCGCGTCCTCCTCGGACAACGACTCCTCACGCTCCGGGACGGTCCGCCCCTCCAACGCCTTGGTCCGGAACGGTTCCGGCCAGCCGCCGGCGGGCTCGCCGAGCTCTCCGGCGAGGAAGCCGATCACCGAGTCGGGGATGTCGAACTTCCGCGGCTCCGCCTCGAACTCGGCCGGCGTGGCACCGACCGCGACCAGGTGGAGGGCAAGGTCGCCGACCACCTTCGACGACGGCGTCACCTTGGTCGGCCGGCCAAGGATCTTGTCGGCCGCGGTGTACATCGCCTCGATCTGCTCGAACCGGTTGCCCAGCCCGAGCGCGATCGCCTGCTGCCGCAGGTTCGACAGCTGGCCGCCGGGGATCTCGTGGTCGTACACCCGCCCGGTCGGGCTCGGCAGACCAGACTCGAACGGCCCGTACAGCGTCCGGACGGCCTCCCAGTACGGCTCCAGGTTCATCACCGCACGCAGGTCGAGCCGGGTCGGCCGCGCACTGTTCATCCCGGCCGCCACCAGCGCCGAGGCTGGCGGCTGGCTGGTGGTGCCGGCCATCGGTGCACTCGCGACGTCGACCGCGTCCACCCCGGCCCCGATGGCCGCCGCCAGCGTCGCCAGCTGGCCGCCCGCGGTGTCGTGGGTGTGCAGGTGCACCGGCAGCTCGAACCGGTCCCGGAGTGCGGTCACCAGGGTGGCCGCCGCGGGCGGACGCAGCAGCCCGGCCATGTCCTTGATCGCCAGTACGTGCGCCCCGGCGTCGACGATCTGCTCGGCCAGTCGCAGGTAGTAGTCGAGGGTGTAGACGTCCTCGCCCGGGTCGGACAGGTCGCCGGTGTAGCACAGCGCCACCTCCGCCACGGCCGTCCCGGTCGCCACCACGGCGTCGATCGCCGGCCGCATCTGCGACACGTCGTTCAGCGCGTCGAAGATGCGGAAGATGTCGATGCCGGTCTCGGCGGCCTCGGCGACGAATGCGTCGGTGACCTCGGTCGGGTACGGCGTGTAGCCGACGGTGTTGCGGCCCCGCAACAGCATCTGCAGGCACAGGTTGGGCATCGCCCGCCGCAGCGCGGCGAGCCGCTCCCACGGGTCCTCACTCAGGAAGCGGAGGGCGACGTCGTAGGTCGCACCGCCCCAGCACTCCACGCTCAGCAGTTCCGGCGTCATCCGTGCGACGTACGGCCCGACCTTCAGCAGGTCCTTGGTCCGGACCCGGGTGGCCAACAACGACTGGTGGGCATCGCGGAAGGTGGTGTCGGTGACCTCCACGGTGCTGCGGCCACGCAGCTCCTGGGCGAAGCCGACCGGGCCGAGCTCCAACAGTCGTTGCCGCGAACCGTCCGGAGCGTCGACCGCGAGATCGACGTCGGCCGGCAGCTTCGCCACCGGATCGAGGGTGCTGGGCCGGTCACCGTTGGGCTTGTTGACGGTGACGTCGGCCACCCAGCTCAACAACTTGGTGCCGCGGTCGGCCGGGATCCGCGCCGACAGCAGCTCCGGCCGGGTCTCGATGAAGTCGGTGGCGATGTTGCCGGTCAGGAAGTCGGCGTCGGCCAGTACCCCTTGCAGGAAAGGGATGTTGGTCGACACACCACGGATCCGGAACTCCGCCAACGCCCGCCGGGCCCGGGCCACCGCGGCCCCGAAGGTGCGACCCCGGCAGGTGAGCTTGACCAGCATCGAGTCGAAGTGGGCCGAGATCTGGGCGCCGGTGGCCGCCGTACCACCGTCCAGCCGTACGCCGGCCCCACCGGCCGAGCGGTAGGCCGAGATGGTGCCGGTGTCGGGGCGGAACCCGTTCGCCGGGTCCTCGGTGGTGATCCGGCACTGCAGCGCGGCGCCGTTGATCCGTACGGAGTCCTGCGACAGTCCCAGATCGGCGAGCGACTCACCGGCGGCGATCCGCATCTGCGACTGCACCAGGTCGACGTCGGTGATCTCCTCGGTGACGGTGTGCTCCACCTGGATCCGCGGGTTCATCTCGATGAAGACGTGCTGTCCGGCCCGCTCACCGGTGGTCTCGACCAGGAACTCGACGGTGCCGGCGCAGGAGTAGTTGATCGCCTTGGCGAAGGCCACCGCGTCGCGGCACAGCGCCTCCCGCAGCTCCGGGGTGATGTCGGGGGCGGGCGCGATCTCGACGACCTTCTGGTGTCGCCGCTGGATCGAGCAGTCCCGCTCGAACAGGTGCATCACGTTGCCCTGGCCGTCGGCCAGGATCTGCACCTCGATGTGGCGTGGTCGCTGCACGGCCTGCTCGATGAACACGGTCGCGTCACCGAAGGCACTGTCGGCCTCCCGCATCGCGGCCTCCAGCGACTCCCGCAACGCACCGGCCTCGTCGACCCGCCGCATGCCGCGGCCACCACCGCCGGCGACGGCCTTGACGAACACCGGGAAGCCGATCTCGTCGGCTTGGGCCACCAGTGCATCGACGTCGGTCGACGGCGCGGTCGAGGCGAGGGTCGGGATGCCGGCCTGCTTGGCGGCCTGCAGCGCGGTCACCTTGTTGCCGGCCATCTCCAACACGTCGCGGGGTGGGCCGATGAAGGTGATGCCGGCCTCGTCGCAGGCCAGCGCCAGGTCCGGGTTCTCGCTCAGGAAGCCGTAGCCGGGGTAGATCGCGTCGGCGCCGGACTCCTGCGCGGCCCGGATGATCTCGGCCACGTCGAGGTAGGCGCGGACCGGATGGCCCTGCTCACCGATCAGGTACGCCTCGTCCGCCTTGATCCGGTGCACCGCCGTGCGGTCCTCGTACGGATAGACCGCGACCGTCTGCGCACCCAACTCGTACGCAGCACGGAACGCGCGGACCGCGATCTCACCTCGATTGGCCACCAGCACCTTGGCAAACATGGGCGTGAATCTACCGTCCGAGGCTCACCGCGCCACTCCGGTCCGCCGCGTGGTCCTGATCACTCCACGAGGCGTCAATGACGTGAGGAAGGCGAACCGCTCGACGGGAGGAAGGCGAACCGCTCGACGACGCGGTGCACCGACCGCGAGCCCGGGCCGGCCCACTGTGAGGACACCAGGTCAAAACCGGTGACCTGCCACGGCTCGGACCGCCAGGCGTCGAACACCCGCAGCCACCGGGTGGCCGAGACCGGTCGTCGGGCCCGGGCGAGGGTGAGATGGGCGGTGAAGGGACGGCCGTCGTGCCGAGCCCCCACCGACTGACAGGCGGTGCGTACGGCCTTGGCCAGCCGGTCCAGCTCGGCCACCGGTTCGACCGGGCCGAGGTGCAGCACCTTGGCCGCGTCGGGGTGCGGGAAGGTGCCGGCCCGGGCGAGCGTGAACGTGAACGCGTCGCGGCGGGCGGCCACCTCGGCCAGTGCCTCGAGCAGTGGTTCCTCGGTGCCGGGGTCGACGTCGGCCAGGAACGCCAGGGTGACGTGCCACTGGTCGGGCAGCGTCCAGGACCACTCCGGACCGGCTTCCCACCGAGGCTCGACGAACGCCTGCAACGGGTCCCGCAGTCGGTCCGGGAGGGGTAGTGACACGAACATCCGCACCCTGTGAGTGTGCCTTGAGTTCCACCTGTCGGCCACCTGAAACCAATATTGATGAGTATCGATGTCATTGCGTTTCGCTCTGGCAGTCATTCATCGAAGCCGACACGCCGTCTACTCGACCTATGACCCCTTGGGGGTTAACGTTCCACCGTGATCCAGCAACCAGCGCCTGAACGCCGCTATGTGGAGGCCGCACTGCGCGCCTTCGCCCGACGAGGGTTCTTTGGTACAACGATGAACCACATCGGGGACGAGGCCGGCGTCAGCCAGCCCCGCATCAGCCAAGTGTTCGACGGCAAGGAATCGGCCTACCTGGCAGCGCACGAAATCGCGCGCGACGCCATCGCCCAGTCGTTCCGCGACACCGCCGGCGACACCTTCGACCCCGTGGGGACCGGACTCCGGTTCCGGGAGTTGCTCGCCACGCGGCCCGAGGTGGTGATGATGGTGCTCCACACCGGCAGCGCCGCCTACTCGGTCCCGGCCATCGCCGAGGCCGGGCAACTGGCGTGGAACCAGCTGACCGCGGTCCTGCTCGAGGAGTGCTCGGCGACCCCGGAGCAGGCACGGGACTTCCTCGGCCGCGGCATGATCGTGATGATGCTCGAGGCGATGACCGGCGGTAGGCCGGTCGAGGGTCTCGACTCGCTCAACTCCCTGCTCGGCGTGCTGCGGTCCAGCCCGGCTCCGGCAGCCTGACCGAACCCGTTTGACCCTGACGTGACGTCAACCCCCGACACTGGGGGCATGGCTTCCTCACCGACGGCCGCACCGGCCTCGCGGCGGACCCTCCCGCTGTTCATCATCGCCGAGGCCACCTCCCTGTTCGGCAACTCCGCGATCGCGATCGTGCTGCCGTGGTTGGTGCTCGCGCGGACCGGGGATCCGGCACTGACCGGGTTGGTCGCCACCGTGTCGGCGGTGCCGTCCTTCGCGGCGACGCTGATCAGTGGCCACCTGATCGACAAGGTCGGCCGCCGTCGGATGAGCGTGCTCGCCGACATCGGCTCCGCGATGTCGGTGGCCGGCCTGATCGTGGTCGACCTGGCCGTCGGACTGGACGTGTTCTGGTTCATCGTGCTCGGCCTGTTGGGTGCCCTGTTCGACGTGCCGGGGATGACCGCCCGCGAAACCCTGCTGCCCAACGTGGCGAAGAGCTCGGGGGTGGCGCTGGAGAAGGTCGCCGGGATGCGTCAGGTCGCCTACTCCTTGGCGATGCTGGCCGGTCCCGGTCTGGCCGGCCTGCTGCTCGCCGCCCTGCCGGCGATCCAGATCGTCGGCATCACGGCGGCGTGTTCGGCCGTGGCCGCGGTGTGCATGGCCCTGCTGCCTCGCTCCGCCACCGCGCTGGCACCGGCCACCGTGGAGGATGACGGCCACGCCGGCGCGCTCGGCGGCTGGCGGTTCGTCCGCACCCGCCCCGGGCTGTTGGCCGTCCTGCTCGTCAGCCTCGCGATCATGGTCCCGGTGGCCCCGCTGATGGCGGTGATCCTGCCCGCCCACTTCACCGAACTCGGTCGGCCCGAGCTGTTGGGCGCCGCGCTGTCGGCCAACGCGGTCGGCTCGCTGGTCGGATCCGTGTTGTACGCCGGACTGGCCAGGCGTCGCGTGATGGTGTGGACCCTCGGGATGGGGGTGTTCGCCCTGTCGCTCGGAGTGATCGCCCCGCTGGCGTTCTTCTGGTCGATCACGGCCGGCATGGCACTGGCCGGGGTCGCCGGCGGCCTGATGGGCCCGGTGGCCATGGTCGCGTTGTCCGAGCACGTGCCCGACCGGGTACGGGGCCGCGTGATGGCCCTGTTCAGCGCGGGGTCGATGGCGGCCGCCCCCGTGGGCCTGGGGCTGGTCTCGCTGGTGCTGGCCGGGTCCGACATCGGGGTCGGCGCCTGGATCTGCTTCCTCGCCTTCGTCCCGATCGCCGCCTTCGCGATGCTCTCCCCCGGCGTACGATCCTTCGTGCAACGGCCCACGGACTCCGAGGAGGTGGCCGGTGCTGACGATCAGCCAACTGGCGACGTACGCGTCGGTGACGGTGCGCACGATTCGCCACTACCACCAGATCGGGTTGCTGGCTGAGCCCGAGCGGGACCATTCCGGCTACCGGCGCTACGACTCCTACGACCTGATCCGGGTGGTGCGGATCCGCACCCTCGCCGCGGCCGGGGTCCCGTTGGCCCGGATCGAGGGGTTGTTGCAGGCCGAGCCCGACGAGTTCGAGGCCGCCGTCGACGAGGTGGACGCCAACCTGCGAGGACGGATCCGTGAGCTGCAGGCACATCGGCGTCGGCTCCGGCAGCTCCAGACCGGGGAACGCCTGGTGCTGTCGGATCGGGCCTGCGACGTCCTCGACGCAATGCGGGCCGTCGGACTGTCCGAAGCGCTGGTCGGGCTGCAACGCGACGCCGCCGTGCTGCTCGAGGCGATCTCCCCCGGGTCGAGCAGCACCTGGGTCGAGTGGCAGGAGGGGGCGCTCACCGATCCGGAGTACGTGGACCTCTTCTTGATGATGGACGACCTGGTCGGGGCCGACGCGGACGATCCCCGGATCGAGGCCTTCACCGACCGGGCGGTCGCGTATGCGCTGCGCGTCCTCGACCCGATCACCGACGACGAGGAGTACGAGTGGGATGTCGGCGACACCATCGCGGTCCAACTGGTCAACAGCCACGGGTCCGACATCTCGCCGGCCTGGCGCCGGATCAACGAGCTGACCGAGCAGAAGATGGCCGCGATCGGCTACCGGGGAGCACTGTGACTCAGGCGCTGAACATCGTCAGCAGCGGGCCCTGCAGGAAGTAGATGACGAAGGCGACCGAGACCACCCAGAGCAGCGGGTGCACCTGGCGGACCTTGCCGCGGAGCACCTTGAGCAGGACATAGGTGATGAACCCCGCGCCCATGCCGTTGGTGATCGAGTACGTGAACGGCATCAGCACGATGGTCAGGAAGGCCGGCAGTGCGTCCTCGATGTCGTCCCAGCTGATCTTGGTGATCTGCGACATCATCAAGAACCCGACGAAGAGCAGCACCGGGGTGGCCGCCTCCGACGGGACCATGTTGATCAAGGGGGCGAAGAACATCGCGACCAGGAAGGCGATACCGGTCACCACCGAAGCCAGGCCCGTACGGGCACCCTCGGCGACACCGGCAGTCGACTCGACGTAGGCGGTGTTGCTCGAGACCGAGCCGAGACCACCGGCCGCGGCACCCAGCGAATCGACGACCAGGATCGAGCTCAGGTGGGGCGGGTTGCCCTTCTTGTCGAGCAGGTCGCCCTGCGCACCGACCGCGACGACGGTGCCCATGGTGTCGAAGAAGTCGGCCAGCATCAGCGCGAACACCAGCAGCACGGCGGTCATGATCAGGCTCGGATCCAGGAACGGGCCGAGCATGTCGATCTGCCCGATCAGGCCCAGGTTCGGGACGTCCAACACACCGGTGAAGGTGGGGACGTTGAGCATCCAGCCGGCCGGGTTGCCCGGATCGGTGTCACTCGCCGGGACGAACGGACCGAGCCCGACGACCGCCTCGATGATCACCGCGAGCACGGTCGAGGCGAGAATCGACAGCAGCAGGGCACCGCGGACCTTCAACACGTTCAGCACGATGACGGCCAACAGGCCGAACACGAAGACCAGGATCGGCCAGCCGGTCAGCGAGCCGTTCACGCCGAACGAGATCAGCGGTGCACCGGCACGGACGATGCCGCCGTCGACCAGGCCGATCAGGCAGATGAACAGGCCGATGCCCACCGCGATGCCGGCCCGCAGCGACGGCGGGACGGCCCGGAACACCGCCTGCCGGAAGCCGGTCAGCACCAGCAGGCCGATGAGGATGCCTTCCCAGACCACCAACGCCATCGCCTCGGGCCAGGTGAACTGGCTGGCGACGGTGAAGGCGACCACGGCGTTCAGCCCCAGTCCGGTCGCCATCGCGATCGGGAACCGGCCGATGACGCCCATCAGGATCGACATCACGCCGGCGACCAGGGCGGTCGCCGCGGCGACCATCGCCTTGGACTGTTGCAGTCCCTCGAGGTTCGGTGCCTCCGGGGTGCCGGCGGGGATGCCGCCCAGCAGGTTGCCGCTGACGTCGCCGACCGTGCCGATCATCAGGGGGTTCAGCGCCAGGATGTAGGCCATCGTGAAGAACGTGACCAGACCGCCCAGCACTTCACGCGAGACGGTGGACTTGCGCTGACTGATCTCGAACCAGCTATCCAGCGGCCCGCGACTGTCGACGGCCGGGTCCGGACGACGGACGGCCTTCGGAGACTTCGACACCATGGGCCGAATCGTTGCACACCCTGACCCTCGGGTCGAGCAGCCCTCCCTACTCGAACAGAGTCGCTTCGCTGTCCCAGCTGACGCTGTCCCAGACCGGCGCCGCCGGCTCGGAGTTCGGCTGCTCCTCCACGACGTCGGAGTGGCCCCCGCAACCGTGGTCGAGGCTGACGACGCGGCCGTCCGAGGGCGAGTACACGTTGGCGCAGACTCCGAACTGGGTGCCCATGGAGCCGGCCAGCTTGACGAAGTAGCCACAGCTGACGCAGTTGCCCGGGGCCTGCTGGGTCATCTGGTTGTCGGGGCCGCCGTCGCCGGCGTACCAGCGCTCGGCGGCTTGGTCGCGTCCTTCGGCAGACAGCAGCCGTTCGCGCCCCAGGCCGAGTTCGGCAACGACCGCACGCAGTTGGCTCTGCTCGGCCGGATCCGCATCGGCGGCGTCCTCGCCGGCGGTGTAACCCGGGACCAGCCGTGGATCCTCGGCCGGGGTCGGGAACTGAACGCCGGGCGCGATGTCGCCAGCCTCCACCCGATCAGCCCACGGCACCCAGGCCGGCGCCCGCAGCGCCTCGTCACCGGGCAGCAGCACGATCTCGTTGACCGTGACGTCTTTCGCCCGCGAGGCGCGGGCGACCGTCACCGACCAGTGCCACCCCTGGTAGGCCGGGTCGGTGGTGGCGAACCGATGCGTCACCAGCCGCTCGCCCTCGACCCGGTGCCCGAGGTATTCCCCGAGGGCGTCACCCGACGCCGGGGCGTCGGCCACCTCCTCTGCGGCGGCCCGGGCCAGGTCGACGGCGCCGACGCAGGCCGGGTCGGCCTTGGGCGTCCTGGTTCGTTCGGCAGCGGCCACGCTCACAGCTCCAACTCGTCGGCGACGGCGCGCAACACCTGCGCCACCTTGGTCCCGGTCCGACTCTCCGGGTGCCGACCGCGTCGGTACGTGTTGCCGACACCGTCCAGCATCTTGATCAGGTCTTCCACGATCACGGCCATGGTCTCGGGATCCTTGCGCTGCGCCTTCGACAACGACGGCGGCGCCTCGACCAGTTGCAAGGAGAGCGCCTGCTCCCCCTTGCGGCCCTGGATCACCCCGAACTCGACCTTCTGCCCCGGCTTCAGCGAGGTCACCCCCGCGGGCAGTGCCGAGGAGCGGACGTACACGTCACCGCCCTCGTCCTTGGTCAGGAAGCCGAAACCCTTTTCGGCGTCGTAGAACCGCACCTTGCCAACAGGCACTGCAACCTCACTGGAGAACGTCCCGGCTGGCCGGGGTGTGGGACATGGAATCGTTTGGCCGCCAGCCTACCCGGCCGACCACCGTCCAGTCGCATCCGTTCCGGGCCGAGCCGGGCCGATCACGGCTTGAGCGGCACCATCCGCAGGTCGAGGATGGCCCGACTCAACGCCTCCACCGGCTCCTTGGTGGCCAGCGGGTTGGCCAGCAGGGCCATCTCGATGTCGGGCAGGATCGGCAGGTCGAATCGGCCGGTGAGCGGCCGCATGTCCCCCGGGACCCGGGTCTGGGCGAGCACGCAGACCCCCAGCCCGGCTCGGACGGCGGCCAGCATCCCGTTCACCTCGCGGGTGTTGCAGGTGATCCGCCACTGCCGGCCCACCGCCTCCAAGGCGTTGATGGCGACGGTACGGCTGTGGCTCGGCGCCTGATAGGTGACCAGCGGGATCGGCTCGTCCGGCTTGAGTTGGGCCCGTTCGAGCCCGACCCACACCAGTCGGTCCCGGCGGACCAGTCGCCCCCGCCCGCTGTCGGCCTCCTGGTTGACGAAGATCAGGTCGAGGTGGTTGGCGGCGAGCCGGCGCTGCAGGGTGCCGGACTGGGTGACGGTCAGCTCCAGGTTGATCCGCGGATGGCCGACCCGGAAGGCGCGCAGGATCGACGGCAACTCGGTCAGCGCGAGCTCGTCGGCGGCCCCGAACCGCAGCCGGCCGCGCATCGCCGTCCCGGCGGAGAAGTACGCCAGCGCCTCGTCGTTGGCGGCCAACAACTGCCGGGCGAACCCGGCGAGCGCCTGACCGTTGTCGGTCAGCGAGACGTTGCGGGTGTCGCGGAGCAGCAGTGGACGACCGACGAACTCCTCGAGCCGTCGGATGTGTTGCGACACGGTCGGTTGGCTGAGGCCCAACTGCTCCCCGGCGCGGGTGAAACTGCCGGTCGCCACCACCGCCAAGAAGGTGCGCAACTGCGTCAGGTCGTAGTGCCGCTCCATAGCCACGCCGCACATCGTAGCCCGGCCACCACCACCCATCGCGCCGTCCGACCGCCGGACCGGCCCGACACTGCCACTTTCCTTGCTGGCAAGGAAAGTGGACGTTCGAAGGCTGTCCAGAAGCAACGTCGGACGACCCCGGCGAAATCCGATGAACACGCCGATTGGATTACGACCCCCAATACCACATATACTGGCCCGAGTGCTGCCCTGAGGCGCCCTTGGCGCTTAGGCTCTGCAGCAGGCGGGCGCAGTCGCCCCCAACCACTTCCTCAGCCACACCGCAAGCCAGAACCTGGGTGATCAACGTGCCGCCGAGCACGCAAGCAGTCCTGTCCACGTCCACCTCCGTCGACCGCCTCAGTGCCCCCATCAACCACCGACGCCCGCCGCGTCGGTGGCCCGCCAGCCTCGCTGCCCTCGAGGTCCGCAACTACCGACTGTTCCTCGGGGCCCAGGCCATCGGGTCGGTCGGCGGCTGGATGCAGCGCGTCGCCCAGGACTGGATGGTGCTGCAACTCACCGGCAGTGTGGCCATGGTCGGCTTGGTCGTCGCCCTGCAGTTCCTGCCGTTCCTGCTGTTCGGCCTGTTTTCGGGGGTGATCGCCGACCGGTACCCGAAGAAGCGGATCCTGCAGGTCACCCAGGCCGCCGCCGCCCTGTGCGCCCTGGTGCTGGGCGTTCTCGCCCTGACCGGCACCGCCCAGGCCTGGCACGTGTTCGTGATCGCGTTCGTGCTCGGCGTGGTGATGGTGATCGACAACCCGGCCCGGTCCGCGCTGGTGACCGAACTCGTCGGGGCCGAGCGGATCCGCAACGCGGTCAGCCTGAACAGCTCGGTGTTCCACTCCGCCGCCCTGGTCGGCCCGGCACTGTCCGGCATCCTGATCGGCACCATCGGCCTCGGCTGGTCGTTCATCGCGAACGCCGTCGCCACGGCCGCGGTCGTGGTGGTCATCACGATGATCAGGCCCGCGATCAGCCAGCTCCCCACCGCCGCCTCGCGCGCGAAGGGGCAGCTGCGGCAGGGCCTGGCCTACATCCGGCGGACGTCGGAGATCCGGTGGGCCCTGGTCCTGCTGGCGGTGGCCGGCTTCCTGACCATGAACATCCCGGTCGTCGTCACCGCGTTCTCGACCCAGGTGTACGACCTCGGCGTGAACGGTTACTCCCTGTTGATCAGCCTGAACGCGGTCGGCGCGCTGAGTGGCGCCCTGCTGTCGGCCGGCCGGAAGAAGAAGCTGCGGTTGCGCGAACTCGCCGCGCTGCTCGGGCTCCTCGGCCTGTTGATCGCCATCGGGTCGCAGATGCCCAACGGTGGACTGTACGGGGTCATGCTGGTCGCCGGCGGACTGGTGTCGCTCACCTTCCTGATCGGCGCCAACACCTTGGTGCAGACCGCTGCGGCACCCGCCCTGCGCGGTCGGGTGATGGCGGTCTACATCCTTGTGCAGATGGGGATGCAGGCACTCGGCAGCCCGATCCTCGGCTTCGCGATGGACACCATCGGGCCGCGGACCACGGTGCTGATCTCGGGTCTGGCGACGCTGGCCCTGGCCGGCGTCCTGGCGTTGGCGATGGCACGTCAGTCGAACCTGTCGCTCGGGGTGGCTCCGGTCCGCCGGGCCGACCTCCACCTCGACCCGCTGAAGCTGGGCCGGGCGACCGTGCGTGGGGTGACCCCGCGCACCCTGCGTCGCCTGGTCCCGCTGGAGATCGTGCCGACCAGGCCCCGTCCCCGACACGCCTCCTGACCGTTCGGCCACGCCCGCCGCTCGCGAGGAAAGTTGCCCCTTGACGGGTGTTCCGGAACGCCCTTACCGTCGACGCAAGCGGTTGCACGCGGAAGTGCAACCCATGACGGAAGGAATCCCCCATGTCCCCTGTCCTGCCCCTGGCCACCGGCCTGCGCCGTCTCCGTGACCGGTTCGCCAGCACCCCGGTCTCGATCCGCCGAGCCGTTACCGTGGTGCTGCTGGCCTTCGCGATGGTCGGCTCCGGCCTGGTCGGCGCCACCGCGGAGAACTTCATGCGCGAGGCCAAGCACAACAACAAGATCGCCATCCGCGGCTGCGTGATCAGGTTCGACCAGCGTGACGCCGCCGGCAACACGAAGCCGTACATCCACGCCAACAGGTCCCACATGTGTGTCGGCCCCACCCACCTGGAGGTCGAGGACGACGGCGACCTGGTGGTGTACGACAACACGTTCGGCCCGATCGTGTCCGTCGCGGTGTCCCCCGACGAGACGATGGCGGCCAACGGCCTGACCTGTGGCGCCTCCGGCGGCTCCGGCAAGACCACCATCCGCTGCTTCGACCGCGATGGCAACCGGATCGGCGCCGACTCCCCCGAGATGTACGCACCGTGGTCGAACCTGTGGCTGACCTGGTTCACCTGGCAGGACGCGTGATCGGCATGACGACCTGACGACGCCGGCCACGGCAGCCAGGGGCTAGGACGGGGCCGGGTCTCCGCCGCGGGACCGGAGTGCGTCGTTCATCGATCCCGACCGGAAGGCCCGGACCTCGACCTGGTCGAATCCCGCGTCACGGATTCCGGTCAGCACCGGCTCGGCCCACGCCCCGCGCTCGAACGCCTCGAGCGCGGGGCGGTCGACCTCCAACCGCGCCCGACCCTCACCGAGGTCACGTACCCGCAGGTCGGCCAGCGGCGCCTGCGCACCCCAGTGCGCCCGCACCGCCGCCTCGGCCCGCTCGACCCGGGCCAGCCGCGCCGGGGTGATGCCGATGCCGTACGCGATCCGCGAGCTGAGGCACGCTGCCGCCGGCTTGTCCCAGGTCGGCAACTGCCAGTCGTGGGAGACGGCTCGCACCTGTTCCTTGTCGAAGCCGGCCGACAACAGGGGTGTGATCGCCCCCCGCTCGGCGGCGGCCCGGATCCCGGGCCGGAACCCGGCCACGGCGTCATCGGCGTTGGTCCCCGTGGCGACCGGCCAACCGAGCTCGCGGCCCAGCTCGCCGAGCACCTCGAGCAGTTCGGCCTTGCAGAAGTAGCAGCGGGCGCCCGAGTTGGCACGGTAGCCGTCGCGATCCATCTCGTGGGTGTCGAGCCAGTGGTGGGTGACCCCGAGACTCGCCGAGAACGCGGCCGCCGGTCCTCGTTCGACCATCGGCAACGACGACGACACCGCGGTCGCCGCGACCACCCGGTCGGCCCCCAGCGCCCGGACCGCGGCCGCCAGCACCAGGGCGGAGTCGGCGCCGCCCGAGAACGCCACCACCACCCCGGGGAGCTCGGCCAGCTCGGCCAGCAGCCGTTCGGTCGGCGGCGCCTGGGTCTGCTCGGTGGAACTCGTCACCCGGCCAATCTAATCCGGCTGACCGACACCGCATTAGGATGGCCCCCATGGCCACGTGGGAGGACGGACCGGAGTACGCGCCGTTGACGCGCCCGGACCATTTCGACGCACCCGAGGTGGCCCCGCTCGACGAGGCCCCACCGCGGGCCCGCGCGGTCGACGACGCCCCGGCCGAGCGCCCCCGGTTCGGCGACCCGGACCAACCCGTCCCCGCCCTCGCGTCGCTGCACGCCCACGATGCCCTCGACGAGCGCGACCCGACCACCGCGTTCGAGACCAGCACCGCCGCGCTCACCTCCGACACCTCGGCCTGGTCGGCCGCCCACTGGAGCCCACCCACCGGCCCGCCGGTGACCCCGGCGGTCAGCGCCGGGTGGGGCCCGCCGACCGGGACGCCCGCCTCGGCCGAGTCCGCCCCCGACCCGCTGGGCAGCGGCCAACGGACCGTGCTGCGACCGCCGCCGGCCCAGCCGATCACGTTGAGCAGCCACCACGGCGCGGCACAGCTGCCGGGCCAGGCACCGCAGCCGGGGACACCGGAGTGGTTCGGTCCCGGACCGCAGGCCGGCCCGCCGGCACCGCTCACCCTGGGCAGCTTCCTGGGTGCCATCACCCCCGGCGTGCTGATCTTCCTGCTGGCCGGCGGCGTCATCCCGGTGCTGTCGCCGATCCTGTTCGTGATCGCGTTCACGTTGAGCTCGCGGATCACCGTCGCCGCGGTCCCGGTCCGGCGCACCTTCATCGGCGCCAGTGTGGCGCTGGGGCTGATCGGGCTGATCCTGATCTTCGTCGGCGGCGACCTGTCGCAGTGGTGGGGCACCTTCGGCCTGTTCAGCCTGGTCGGCTGTTGGGCGGTGCTGCTGATCGCGGCCGCGCTGGTGCTGCGGGCCCTGCAGAACGGTGAGACCCCCACCCCGCGCCGGTCGAACTGGGGATGACCGACTCCGAACCCACCCCGACTGCTCGGACCTTCACCGAGTGGTTGCGCGGGTTCGACACCGACCGGCTCGCCGCACTGCTGGCCGTACGGCCCGACCTGCTGCACCCGCCGCCCGACGACATCGCCGACCTGGCCGCGCGCGCCGCAACCCACTCGTCGGTGACCCGTGCGCTGCACCACCTCGACGCGTGGCTGGCCACGGTCGTCGAGGCTGTGGCCGCCCTCCCCGACCCGGTGGGTGTGGCCGAGGTGACCACGCTGCTGGGCGAGGACACCGACGCGGCCGACGTCGCCACCGCCCTGGCCGAACTCGCCCGACGTGGGCTGGTCTGGGGTGGACCCGAGCGGCATCGGCTGCTCCGCCAGGCCCGGGTCGCGGCCGGTCCGTACCCCGGCGGGCTTGCCCCGACCGCTGACCCGCCGACGGAGCCGGCGAGGGTCACCCAGGCGCTGGCCGAGCTCAGCGACGACGGCCGCGCCGTCCTGGACCGGCTGGTGTGGGGTCCGCCGACCGGCAAGGTCGGGCTCGACCGGCAGCAGGACCCCGGCTCGACGGTCGGCCGGCTGATCCGGGTGGGGCTGCTCCGCACCCTGGACGACGGCCTGGTGCTGCTGCCGCGCGAGGTGGCCTGGCAGCTCCGCGAGCCGCGCCGGCTGCTGCGGGACCAACCGGCACCGCAGGCACCCGAGCCGACCGCCGAAGCGGTGCCCGACGCCGTACGACGGCGGGTGGACATGACCGCGGTCGGGGCCGCCTTCGAGCTGGTGGCCGATGTCGAGGCGGTCTGTGAGTACGCGTCCGGGGCGCCACTGCGACTGCTCCGTGACGGCGGGCTGGCGGTGCGGGACGTCGGTGCAGCGGCCGCCGCCCTGCAGGCCGGGCTGCCGCGGACCGGTCTGTTGTTCGAGCTCGCCCACGCCACCGGACTGCTGCAGCCGACCGGGCAGCAGACGCTGCTGCCCACCGGCGCGTACGACCGGTGGCTCGGCGAGCCGCCGGTCCGCCGGTGGGAACAGTTGCTGCACGGCTGGGCGGCCGAGACCCGCTGGTACGCCCGCGGCACCCGGACCGGTCACCACGTGCTCGGGCCGGAGGGTGCGTGGAGCCCGGGCCCGGAGGTCCGACGGATCCTGCTCGGCGAACTGCTGGCCCGGACCGAGACCGTCGGCCGGTTCGAGGTCGACCCGGCGGCGTGGACCGAGGTGCTGGGTTGGCACCGACCCGGTTGGGCGCGCGCCAGTTGGCCGCTGCTCGAAGCCGTCGAGGACGTGTGCACCGAGCTGCACCTGCTCGGGGTGTTGTCGTCGCAGGTCACCTCGGCCCTGCTGCCGGTGCTGGACCGGGGCGTCGGCGTGCTGCCGCCGGCGGTGCTGGACCAGTTCCCGGTGCCGGTGGAGCAGGTGATCATCCAGGGTGACCTGACCGCGATGTCGCCCGGCCCGCTGCACCACGAGGTGGCCCGGGACCTGCGGCTGCTGGCCGACCAAGAGTCCCGAGGCGCCGGGGCGACGTTCCGGTTCTCGGCCGCCACCGTGCGCCGCGCCTTCGACGCCGGCTGGTCGCACCACGAGATCACCCAGTGGCTGACCGACCACTCCAGCACCGGCGTCCCGCAGCCGCTGGCGTACCTGGTGGCTGACACCGCCCGTCGGCACGGCAGCGTCCGGGTCGGCGTCGCGTGGTGCTACGTACGGACCGAGGACGAGGCGCAGACGCGCAGTGTGCTGGCCCACCCCGACGCCGCCGGTCTGGGGTTGCGCGAGATCGCGCCGGGGGTGTTGGTCGCCGCCGCGGACGCCGAGGAGGTGATCCAGGTGCTGCGCGACCTCGGTCTCCACCCGGCCGCCGAGGACGAGACCGGCCGTACGCTCACCGCGCCGGCTCCGCTGCGCGCAGGTCCGGCCCGACCGGCGACCCGGCCGCCGGAGGCCACCCCGGTCGACGTCGCCCGGGCCCTGGTGGCCGCCCAGGAGCGGGCCGCCTCGTACGCCGCCGCGACCGACGACATCGTGGTGACGGTGCACCGGGCGGTGGCCGACGGGGCGCCGCTGGACCTGAGTTACGTCCGCCGGGACGGGACCCGGGCGCACGCCGTCGCGACACCGATCGAGCTCGGCGGCGGGACGGTCCGGCTCGTCGGCGCGGACGGCCCGTGGACGGTCACGCTGAGCCGGATCACCGGGGCCGCCCCCCACCGCCCCTGAGGGGCAGCCTCAACGCGACTGCCCGGATTGTTCGCAACGACTACAATGCCTGCGTGAATCCTGTGACCATCCGCCGCCTGTTGGTGGCTGCGGTGTGCGTTGCGGGAGTGGCAACCCTGTACGTGCTGCCCACCCCGGCGAACTCGCCGTCCGGGTCGGGGCGGCACGACGCCCAGCAGGCGCCGAGTCGGTTGCCCACCTCGGCCAGTGGGCCGCAGGCCACGTCGGCGCCGCCGATTCCGTCGCCGACGCTGTCGTACGACCCGAACCAGCAGGTGAACACGGCGACCGCGCCCACGAACCGGCGGCCTCCGAACACCCGGCGACCGGTCCCGACCCCGCCGGGATCGTCACCGACGGCCGGGTCCAGCACGACCGGGTCGGCCTCGACCTCACCGTCGCCGAGCCCGACCCCGACGCCCACGCCGTCGCAGAGCCCGACCCCGACGTCGCCGCCCACCACGCCGTCGCAGAGCCCGACCCCGTCGCCGACGCCGCCGCCCGACACGACGCCGCCGGAGGCACCGCCGCAGCCGGAGTTGGTCGACAACAACTACGAGGCAACCACGTTCGGCTGGCCGCACAACGCGGCCGAGGACGGGGTTGCGGACTACGAGGTGTATCGGGTCAACGGAGGCGACCCGATCCGGGTGCCCGCCGAGGACCTCACCCTCACCTGTACCGAGTCCGGCTGCACCGCAGTCGTCCGGTGGCTGGACGACGAGACCAGTGCCAGCTTCTTCCTCGTCGCCGTCGACTCCGACGGCAACCGCTCGAACGGGAGCAAGCCGCTCGAGATCGTCCGGTCCGAGGAGGGTGGCGTGGTGGGGCCGTCGTCCTCCCCGTCGGAGTCCACGACATCGCGGGAGACGACATCGCAGGAGACACCGTCATGACCGGAGGCCCCCTGGTCGTCCAGTCCGATCGCACGCTGTTGCTCGAGGTCGACCACGAGCAGGCCGAGACGTGCCGGATCGAGATCGCTCCGTTCGCCGAGCTCGAGCGGGCACCCGAGCACATCCACACCTATCGGCTGACGCCGCTGGGGCTGTGGAATGCACGCGCCGCCGGGCATGACGCCGAGCAGGTGGTGGACGTGCTGTTGCGGCACAGCCGTTACCCGGTGCCGTCGTCGTTGTTGGTCGACATCGCCGAGACGATGGAGCGGTACGGGCGGCTGCGGATCGAGCAGCACCCGGTGCACGGTCTGGTGCTGGTCAGCACCGACCTGGCGGTGCTGACCGAGGTGTTGCGTTCGGCCAAGGTCAAGGGTCTGGTCGGCAACCGGATCGACGAGCAGACCGTGGTGGTGCACCCGTCGGAGCGTGGCCACCTCAAGCAGGTGCTGCTGAAACTCGGCTGGCCGGCCGAGGACCTCGCCGGTTACGTCGACGGTGAGGCCCACGAGATCGTGCTGGCCGAGGACGGGTGGGAGCTCCGGCCGTACCAACGATTGGCCGCGGATTCCTTCTGGCACGGCGGATCCGGCGTGGTGGTGCTGCCCTGTGGTGCCGGCAAGACGCTGGTCGGTGCTGCCGCGATGGCGCATGCGAGTGCGACGACGTTGATCTTGGTCACCAACACCGTCGCCGCCCGACAGTGGCGCGACGAGCTGGTCCGTCGGACGACGCTGACCGCCGACGAGATCGGCGAGTACTCGGGGGCGAAGAAGGAGATCAGGCCCGTCACCATCGCGACCTACCAGGTGATCACCACCAAGCGCGGCGGGATCCACCCGCACCTGGAGCTGTTCAACGCCCGCGACTGGGGGCTGGTGGTGTACGACGAGGTCCACCTGCTGCCGGCACCGGTGTTCCGGATGACCGCCGACCTGCAGGCCCGCCGTCGGCTCGGGCTGACCGCCACCCTGGTCCGCGAGGACGGCCGCGAGGGGGACGTGTTCTCGCTGATCGGGCCGAAGCGGTTCGACGCCCCGTGGAAGGACATCGAGGCCCAGGGCTGGATCGCACCGGCGGACTGTGTCGAGGTGCGGGTGCAGCTCACCGAGGCCGAGCGGATGACGTACGCGCTGGCCGAACCTGACGTGCGGTACCGGTTGGCCTCGACCGCCGACTCCAAGACCGACACCGTCGTCGACCTGGTCCGCGCCCACGCCGGCGTACCGCGACTGGTGATCGGTCAGTACGTCGATCAGCTCGACGAGCTGGCCGAACGGTTGGACGCCCCGTTGATCAAGGGCGAGACCACCACACGTCAACGTCAGAAGCTGTTCGAACAGTTCCGCTCCGGCGAGATCGACCTGCTGGTGGTCAGCAAGGTCGCCAACTTCTCGGTCGACCTGCCCAGTGCCCAGGTGGCGATCCAGGTGTCGGGGGCGTTCGGCTCCCGGCAGGAGGAGGCACAACGACTCGGGCGGATCCTGCGGCCCAAGGCCGACGGGGTCACCGCCCGCTTCTACGCCGTGGTCGCCCGCGACACCGTCGACGCCGACTTCGCCCAACACCGGCAACGTTTCCTGGCCGAGCAGGGGTATGCGTACCGCATCATCGACGCAGACGAGATCGACGCTGAAATCGGCACCGAACCCAGTTGAGGCCACGTCGTTGGAGCGGCACCATTTGCCGCCGTGACACCACTTGCCCGCCGTGACACCACTTGCCCGCCGTGACACACGCTGCAGGCGTCGGAAGCGTGTGCCACGGCGAGAAACGTGTGCCACGACGAGGAAGTGGTGCCGGAGCAGTCCCAGTGAGAGGCCTGCTACCGGCGAGGTTCCTGTCCCGCGGGGTCGCTTCCCTCCGACCGACTGACCAGATGCTCCTGCCGGAAGATCGACACCAGCACCCGGGCGCCCAGTACGAAGGCGAACAGCAACAGCGTCGCGCCGAGCACGGGAAAGACCCCGATCGCCGAGGTGA
Organism: Carbonicoccus niuqiaonis; assembly: GCF_050157065.1. Classification (GTDB taxonomy): domain Bacteria; phylum Actinomycetota; class Actinomycetes; order Propionibacteriales; family Propionibacteriaceae; genus Avipropionibacterium. The sequence continues at coordinate 859,714 of NZ_CP189573.1, read as the reverse complement.
TCATGGGACCACCCGGCGCGACCAGCAGCACGACCCCCGACAGCGCCAACGCGCCCGCCAACACCGACAAGATCAACTGGTGCACGATGCCGGTCAGGAACGCCCGCTCGGTGGGCCGTTCGAACAACCTCACCGACACCCCGAGCCGGCCGTCCTCCAGTTGTTCGGTGATCCGGTTCACCCGGCGTGGCAGCCGCTGCAGCAACGGCACCCACCCGGCGAGCTGGTTCTCCAGCTCGGTGCGCATCGCCTCCGGCTCCAACTGGGCGGCGATCATCCGCTGCCCCTCGGCGCGAGCGGTCGCGACCACGTCCAGGTCCGGGCTCAGCAACCGCAGTGACCCTTCGAGGGCGCCGAGGGCACGGAACGCGGCCGCGACCGCCGGCGGGATCGAGAACCGGTGTCGGGCTACGAGGTTGATCAGGTCGCCGAACAGGCGGGACGAGCCACCGGCACCGAGGCCACCGCCGTACCGGACGACCAGTTGCCCGACCTCACGTTCCAACCGCCGGTCGTCCAGGCCGGCCGGGCGTTCCAGCAGTTCGATCAACGCGTCGGTGGCGCTGATCGCATCACCCCGTTCGGTTGCCAGCAGCAGGGACCCCAATGCATTGCGGGCGGCCCGATCGAGCCGACCCACCGAGCCGAAGTCGAGCAGCGCCAGCCGCCCGGTGCGGTCGACGAAGATGTTGCCCGGATGCAGGTCGGCGTGGAACACCCCCGACACCATGATCTGCCGCAACACCGCGGTGAACAGGTCCTGGGCCATCGTCGCGCGCTGCCCGGCCGACAGCGCGGCCACCTCGGTGCCGGCCGCCGACAGCGGCGTGCCCTGCATGCGTTCCATCACCAGCACCCGACGGCCCGACAGCTCCGGGTACGGCGTCGGCACGCGGACGGCGTCGCTGGCCGCCGCCACCGCGTCCATGTTGGCCAGCTCGACCCGGTAGTCGAGCTCCTCGTTCAGCGAGTCGGCGAACCCGTCGGCCAGGTCGCGCACCCGCAGCGAGCGACCCCAGCCGGTGGTGCGCTCCAGTCGCTCGGCCAGCCGGTCGAGGATGTCGAGGTCGGCCATCGCCTGCGCCCTGGCCCGTGGCCGCTGCACCTTGATCACCACCTCGGTCCCGTCGATCAGGCGGGCGGCGTGGATCTGCGCGACCGACGCGGCCGCCATCGGGTCGTGGTCGACTTCGGCGAACAGCTGCTGGATCGGCCGGCCCAGCTCTTCCTCGATCACCGGCGCCACCGCGGCCCACGGCTCGGCCGGGACCGCCGAGTGCAGGGTGGACAGCTCGGCGACGAACGGCGGCGGCAACAGGTCGGGCCGGGTCGCGAGCATCTGGCCCAGCTTCACGTACGTGACACCCGCGTCGGTCATCGCCTCCCGCACCGCGCGGGCGATCCGCGCGGCCGGTTCGACCCGGCGGCGGGGCCGCAGGTAACCGGCCAGTCCGTGCTTGGCGAGGATGCCGATGATCGCCAGGTAGCGCTTGGTCCGCTTCCGCCGGGCCGGGATGCCGCGGATCAACCCCACCAGGCTCGGCAGCGAGCCGGTCGGCACGAAGGCCTCGGCGATCACCAGGATGATCACCTCGATCACCAGGACCCACGCGAACAGCAACGCACCGACGCCGGCGACGATGAGCAGCCGGACCGGGTCGTCGGAGTTGATGTCGACGCCCAGCGCCGGGATGGCGGTGGCGTACACCGGGTTGAGCAGGGCGGTGACGAGCAGGCTCAGCAGGATCGTTCGTGGCCAGCCGACCGGCGAGCCGACCAGTCGCCGGGCCAGGAAGCCGAGGACCAGCGCGTTGACGAAGGCGCTGAGCAGTACGAGAAGGGCTTCCACGATCAACTCCTGTGCTCAGCGGCGGTCGGTCACTCGCCCCGGAGGAAGGCTGGCACCCGATCCTTGGGGCGGCCGATGATCGCCCGGTCGCCGCGGATCAGCACGGGTCGCTGCATGAGTTTCGGGTTGGCGGCCAGCACGGCTGCGACCTGGTCGACGGTGGCGACGTCGTCGTCACCCAAGCCCAACAGGGCGAAGGTCGCGTCGCGACGGACCAGGTCGGTCGGCGGGTCCTCGAGCTTGCCGAGCAGATCGCGCAGCGCGGCCTCGTCGAGCGGGTCGGTCAGGTAGCGGACGTCGTTCACCTCGACCCCGGCGGCAGCAGCCGCCTCCATCGCGGCGCGGGACGTGGAGCAGCGCGGATTGTGGAGCACGGTCACCTCAGCCATGCGTCGACCGTACGCCATCCACCGCGGCCGACGGCGCGAACCGCCCGTAAGCTCGACGCCGAAGCAACCCCACCGGAGTTGGGAGACGTCATGATCAGGATCATCTGCGGCGCGGGACGGTACGCCGACCCGTGGCACCCGTTCGTCGAGACCTCGGCCGCCATCGGCGCGGTCGCCGACACCCTCGACGCCGAGCACACCATCGTGCCCGTCACCCCGGATGCGCTCGGTGACCTCGATCGCGTGGATCTGCTGGTCGTCAACGTCGGCGGTGGCGGCCCCGACCCCGAGTTCGCGCCCGATCCGGCGTGGGCCGAGGCGTTCACCGTCGCCGAGGCGTGGCTCCGCGACGGCGGTGCGATGCTCGCCCATCACCAAGCCAGCAACGGATTCCCGGACTGGCCGGGCTACCGCACGTTGCTGGGTGGTGAGTGGCGGCCCGGTACGTCGATGCATCCGCCGATCTCGGACGCGGTGTTCGAGGCGGTGCCCGGCCGGGAGGCCGATCCGCTGCTCGGCGGCCGCGCCGAGGTCGTCGCGTTCGACGAGCGCTACTCGAAGATGATCATGGGGGACGACGTCGAGCCGGTGCTGCAGCACGTGCTCGACGGGGAGCCCCAGCCGGTGGTGTGGCGGCGCCGCGACCCGGGCCTCAACATCATCGTGGACCTCCTCGGCCACGACACCCGCTCGTTCGAGTCGCCCGGTCGGCGTGCCCTGATGGCAGCCGAACTCACCGAACTGCTCAGCGCCTGAGGTCGTCTGCCGACTCGGCCGGCTCGACTGCGAGCGTCGACTCCTCCATCTCGCCCAGGTCCTCGCAGGCCACTGCGACACCGGCGAGGTGGCCGGCGACGCGGTCGGCCAGCCTGGGGAGACAGTTCGGCCACAGCCACGCGTCGGTGGTCGCCAGCTCGGCCCGAGGCCACCAGCGGTTCCCGGTGAGGGTGAGCTGCTCGTCGACGGTGTGGCCCGTGATGTCGACCTCGAACGCGTCGACCCGGACGCCGTAGAACAGCTCGTCGATGTCGACCACCTGGTCGGAGTAGCCGTGCACCACGTGCCGGCGGGCCAGCGGCCCGATCAGCTGGTCCTCGGTGATCACCGCCCCGGTCTCCTCGGCCACCTCCCGTACCGCCGCCTGTTCGGCGGTCTCGCCGGCGTCGATGCCGCCACCCGGCGTCACCCACCAGCCGTACGCGGGCAGGCCGGGGTCGGAGTCGGCGAACAGCAGCACCCGGTCGGCCGGATCGACCATGATCACGCGGGCGGTCCGTCGGCGCAGCACCGGTCGGGCCGGCGCGGGTGGGACGGCATCGGTACGGCGACCGGTCATGTGGCGACTCCCAGGACGCGGATCAGCGCGCGGGCGTACGCGCACTCGACGTCGGCATCGGTGGCGGTGGCGAGGTCACCGTCGACCTGGATGTCGACCACCCAGCGGCCACCCTGCCGCGACAGGCTGCGGAACGAGTCCCCCAGCGCCTGCCGGAGCTGGTCCTCCCGCGGCAGCCACAAGGTGTTCTCCTTCGCCACCGAGTCCAGCGCCCACTCGGTCGTCCCGTTGAAGGTGAAGATGGTGCCGGTGTCGAGCTGATGGCTCTCGATCGTCATGTCGGCCAGGTGCAGCACCTGTTCGACCAGCTCCGGGTTGTCCACCACGAATCGGTCACCCGGGGCCGGCTGCCACGTCAGGCCGAGGTCGGCCAGTCGCCGGGCCAGCACTTCGGTGATCATCTCCCCCATTCTGCCCCACGACGATTTCCGTTGGACGGGTCCCCGCATCGGGAGTAACGTCGCTCTTCCGCCTCAAGCCACTCCCGCCCGAAGGGTTCTTGCTGGTATGCCCACAGACCTCGCCGACCCCGCCCCGCCGTCCGACCTGCTGCTGGAACAACGACACCTGGCCGAGTCCCGCGCCGCCCTGAAGCGGATGCACGACCACACCGCCTCGCTCGCCTTCACCGGCGAGAACACCGCGTACGGCGGCGACCACGTGTCCACCCAGTACCTGTTGCAGACGCTGTATCGGCGGATGCTGTCGCTGCGCGACGACCCGACCATCCCGCTGTTCTTCGGCCGCCTCGACTATGCGACCGCGCTCGGCGCCGACCGCGACGAGACCCACTACGTGGGCCGGCGCCACGTCACCGCGGAGACCGGGGGCGAACCGTTGGTGGTCGACTGGCGGGCCCCGGTGTCGCTGCCCTTCTACCGGGCGAGGCCCGCCGACCCGATGGCTGTCCGACGGCGTCGGCGGTTCGGATTCGTGCGTGGCCAGCTCACCGCGTACGAGGACGAGGACCTCACCGGGGGCATCGAGCTGGCCCATTCCGACATCCTCGACTCCGAGATCGAGCGGCCCCGTACCGGGCCGATGCGCGACATCGTCGCCACCATCCAACCCGAGCAGGACGTGATCGTCCGGACCGACCTGACCACCTCGGTGTGCGTGCAGGGTGCCCCGGGCACCGGGAAGACCGCCGTCGGGCTGCACCGGGCGGCGTACCTGCTGTACGCCCATCGCGAGCAGCTGACCCGCGCCGGGGTGCTGGTGGTCGGTCCGAACGACAGCTTCTTGTCCTACATCGGTGACGTGCTGCCCGCCCTCGGTGAGATCGACGCGGTGTCGGAGACCGTGACGTCACTGGTGGGTCGGGGCACCGGCATCGAGGTGACCGGTGAGGAGGACGCGGCGGTCTCGGTGCTGAAGGGTGACAGCCGGCTGGCCGAGGTGCTGCGGCGCGCGGTGTGGGACCAGCTCGGCACGCCGACCGAGTCGCTGGTGGTGCCGCGCGGGTCGCGGCAGTGGCGGGTGCCGGAGTACCTGATCAGCGAAGTGCTGGCCGAGCTGCGCAACCGGGGCATCCGGTACGAGGCGGGCCGCGAGATGTTGCCGCAGCGGCTGGCCCACCAGGTGTTGCTGCGACTCGAGGCGGCCGGCGACTCCCCCGACGACCGGGTGCAGAACGCGGTCGCCCGGTCGGCCCCGGTCAAGAAGCTGTGCAAGCAACTCTGGCCGGCGATCGACCCGGCGAAACTGGTCTGGCAGCTGCTGTCCGACGCCGACGCCCTCGCCCGGTACGCCGACGGCATCCTCGACGAGGCCGAACAGGAGCTCATCCGCTGGGCGAAGCCGCCACGATCGGTGAAGTCGGCGAAGTGGACGCTGGCCGACCTGGTGCTGATCGACGAGGTCACCGACCTGCTGACCCGGACGCCCAGCCGCGGCCATCTGATCCTCGACGAGGCCCAGGACCTGTCACCGATGCAGCTGCGCGCAGTCGGCCGACGGGCCAGCACCGGCTCGGTGACCGTCCTGGGTGACCTCGCCCAGGCGACCACGCCGTGGGCGACCCGGTCGTGGACCGACGCGCTCGGCCACCTCGGTCAGCCGGACGCCCGGGTCGAGGAACTCGTCGCCGGGTTCCGCGTCCCCGCCTCGGTGATCGAGTACGCGGCCCGGCTGCTGCCGACGATCGCCCCCGACCTGACACCCCCGCACGCGGTCCGGCGCAGCCGGGGCGACCTGGCCATCACCACCGGCAGCACGACCGCGGTCGGCCAGGCCGTGTCGCGGCTCGCCGACCGCGAGGGCACGATCGGGGTGATCGTCGCCGACGCCGACGTCCCCACGGCTGCGGACTCGCTCACCGAGGCCGGGCTGGAGTTCCGGCTGCTGGGGGTGGCCACCGACGAGTTCGACACCCGGATCGACCTGGTGCCGGCCAGTCTGGCCAAGGGCCTCGAGTTCGACCACGTGCTGCTGGTCGAGCCCGCCGCCATCGTCGACGGCGAGCCCGACCGGATGACCGGACTGCGGCGGCTGTACGTCTGCCTCACCCGTGCGGTGACCTCACTGGTGATCGTGCACGACCGTACTCTGCCGACCGAGCTGGACTCCTGAGCTGAGCCGCGTCAGTCAGTACAGGACGACCGGCCCCACGACGCCGCCGGTGCCGGGAACGGCGTTGGGTGCGTACGTGGCGAGTACCAGCACCTGACCCTCGGCGACCGCGGGCAGTGCGAACTCCCACGACCCGCCGTCGGCACCGCTGATCGGCGTCAACGGTTCACCGTCGAGCCATGCCTGTGCCGTGCCGGAGGCCCGGGCGATCCACAACGTGCTCGGCCGACCCTTCACCCGCGGGAGGCGAGTCCGCTGGACCATGCCGCCGGTGTAGTAGGCGATGCCCTGGTCGGCCCACGTCTTGTCCGAGCGCAGCGGCATCCAGTGGTTGTCGTCGACCTGCGGCTCCCACAGGCCGACCTCGACAGCCTTGCCGGACGGGTCGACGATGGCCTGCCATGCGTGCGGCAGCCGGGTGGCGTTCGGCCCCCGCGGTGCCATCGCGTCAAGGCGGGCGGCCTCGCGGGCGAGGCGCTGCCATTCATCGCGGAACCGATGCGGAAGGGTCGGTGCCGCAGGTGCCTTGACCGGGGTCGCATCAGCCTCCCCCGCCCACACGAAGACGGGACCTTGGATGCCGCCGGTTCCGATCTCGTCGAGGGTTATGTTGCTGGCCTTCACCACGATCTCGTTCTCCTCGCCGAAGCGGATCAGGCCGCGAGCGTCGAACTCCCACGGTGCCAGCCCACCGGACCGCCCGGTCGCCTCGGCCGGATGCCCATTGATCCAGCACTGCGCGCGGTCATCCACCGCACCGATCCACAACCGAAGCGCCCGACCGCGGAACCGCTCCGGGACCTCGACCGTGGTCCGGTACCACAGGCCGCCACCGAACAGGTACCGAAGCCCTTGGCCCGACCAGGTCCGCTCATTCGTCGAGGCCGTCCGCCAGGTCAGCCCGTCGGCAGAGGTGGGGACCGCATCGGCCAGCCCGTCGACCCCGTTGTCGATGATGGCGTCCCAGCGATCGCGCGCGGTCGCGACCAGCTCGTTGTCGCCCGACGTCTTGTCCAGCGCCTGGTGGACCTGCTTGTTCCAGAACCAGCTCTGGTACTGCGCGCGCAGTGGGTAGACCGCCACGGGCACGTTCGTCGCACCGCGCTGTCCGAGCTGCCAGGCCGCGTCGTAGGCGACCTTCGCCTCGGCGAACTCGCCGGCACGCCAGTACCGCATCATCGCCAGCAACTGCTGTCCGTAGTCGAACCGCAGCCGGACCATCGAGACCTGCGCGACGTGGCGTTCCGTACCGGAACCCTCGACCGCCCGTTCGGCTGCCTGCAGTGACGGCTCGAGCCGGGTCATCACCTCCGGTGTCAGCACGTGCAGCGAGTCGTACATGCTGCCGGCGGTCCACGAGGTGGTGCGGTAGACCTCGTCGAGTGAGGCGAAGTGCTGCCGCATGGCAGTCGCGCCCGGGCCGTACGCGAGCGCGAAGAACTCGTCGGTGAGCGCCTCGAGGTCCACCTGTGGATCCCACATCACGGCCATCGCGGCATTGATGCCGGGTGAGTCGTATCCCCAGCTCGGCAACGGTTCCACCCGGACCGCGTCCTTGCTGCCCAGCGCTGCGACGGCCGGCATCTCCGCGGCGACCTGTGGCAGCGGCGAGAACGGAAGGCCCGGGTCGGCCAGGTTGTCGAGGTAGGAGTAGCTGGCGACCTGCACCCCCAAGGCCCGCCACTGCTCCATCAGCCGGAACACGTAGCGCCGCTCGTATCCGTCCGGGTCGTTGATGTTGTGGATTCGGTCGACGGTGATCGGTGCGAACATCGGTACCAGCCGCGAGTTCGGGACCTCCCGGACCGGCGGCCGCATGTAGTTCACGTACGCGAAGAAGACGATGCCGACCTCGGGGTCGTCGGCCTGCAGTTCGGCCAGCATGAGGTTGAAGAACTTCACGTAGCGGTCGGTGACGCTGATGTCGCCCACCAGCGGATCCCAGTCCCCGGCGTCCCAGTCGGTCGACTCGAACCCGAGGCCGTCGTCGGGTCCGATGCTCAGCCACTTCTGGGCCGGGTTCTTGGCCAACATCTCCCGGGCACCGCGCAGCGCGCGGACCAGGATCTCTGGGTGCGTGACGTCGGCCTGCGGCGACACGGTGCCGTCCTTGCGGCGGATGAACAGCTCCGGTTCGGTGGTCGGGTTCGGCTTGGGCACCAATGGCAGGCCATGTCCACCGACTCCGTTGCCCGAGGCCGTCAGGCGGTGACGTCGCGCGTACGGGGTGGGCTCCAGCTGCTGCTCGGGCCCGCGGGGGAACGGCGGAGCGTAGTGCCACAGTGCGGTCGGGGTCCGATAGGCCCACCACGGTTGGTCTCGCACCACACCCCGCGTCACCGCCAGCGTCGTCGTGGACGGTGTGTGGGTCCATCGTGGATCGAGCCAGCGGACCCCGAGCATGGTCAGCAGGTGGATGGCTCCGGCCAGCACGCCTTGGCCGATGTTGCCCTGGATCTGGATTCGGTCGGTCTCCACCGACAGCACGAAGGCCTCCGGCTGGTCGGAGATGTCGGGGACGGGCGCCGGGCACGGCCCGAGGTGGATCAGGACGGCTCCGGAGTCGTCCAGCGGGATCGTTGCGCCGGTGATCAACCGGACGTGTTCAACGATCTCGGCGGCAGCCTGTTCCTCCTCAGTCGTGGGATCGGCGGCCAGCACGATGCTGGCCTCGGCGACGCCCTGTCGCACCAGCACCAGGTCGTCGACTGCGAGGGCGCGGGGTGTGGCGGTGGGGCCGACGCCGAGCCAAGCGGCCAGGCCGAGCGCCGACCCCGTGGTCAGCAGCGTCCTGCGGTGCAGGTGTGGCGGTTGGTTGGACATGATCAACTTCCTTTCGACAGCAGTGTCGTCGTGTTTCGCGCCCGACCTCTTCGGACGCGTTGTCGGTCTGTCGTTCGCGGTGCTCAGGCGGTGGTGCTGGGGATGGGTACGGCGTTCGTGTCGGGCAGGGTCGCCTTCCACGCGGAGTGTGAGCTCAATCGGGGGATCGGCGTCATGGCGAGGATGCGCGCGGTAGCCGGACCCGTGAGCTGTCCGGAGTGCCGCTGCCACAACAGCGTCGCGGCGGCGCGGCCCATTTCCTCGTACGGAGACTGGATCGAACTCACGAAGTCGTTGCCGAGGTCCCGCCCGGTGTCGAAGCCGACGACGGCGGGCCAGCGGTTGGGGTGCATGGCACCGGCCGCCAGCGCCTCCAACAACGCAGCCACCGCTTCGTTGTTGGCCCCGACGACTGCCGTGACACCGGTGTCGTCCAGTTCGGCGACCAGTCGGCCGGCCGGCTCACGGGCGGCGACGAGTTCATCGTCTCCGCGGATCGGCTGCCGGGCCGGGAGGTAGGTCGGCCCCGCAGCTGACCCGGTGCCGGCAAGGCCGGCCTGCCACCCCTGCTCCCGAGCACGAGACCAGTGATGGTCGTCGACAGGTCGCCCATGGAGCCCGAGGAAGGCGATGCGACGGTGGCCGAGATGGACCAGGTGCTCGACGGCCGCGCGGCCACCGCCGACCTGGTCCATGTCCACCCGATCGATGACAGGGACGCCGGCGTCGCCGGCCCGGTCCGGGGCGCGGCTGGCCAACCGCACCTGGTGCACGTCAGAGGTCGGCAGCCAGGCTGGAAGAGGCTCACGCTCCTCGGTCCAGGCGAACACGCCGGAGATCGCCGGCAGCCCTCGACGGTAGGCGGTGTCCCGCAGCCGGGAGAGACCGACGAACAGCGAGGCCCCACCCAGCTGGGCGCAGCGGCGCTCGAAGGCAGACCGTACGCGGGTCAACGTCCCGACCAGCGGGGCCGAGTGCTCGAGGTCGTCCTCCACGGCCAGCAGGAAGGTGGGCGGTCGCTGTTGCGTGGGCAGCGCGAAGAAGGCGCCGACCCGGGGCACGGTGACCAACACCCCTTCCTCGGACAACGTCCGGAGGCAGGCGGTCACGCTCCCGGAGGACAGGTCGTATCGCAGTCGCAGTTCGCGCAGCGTCGGGACGGCCTCGCCCGGGGCAGTCGCGGGGTCTGCGGCGCGCAGTCGCAGATCATCCATCAACGAACGACAGCGTGCCTCGACATCCCGTCGCGTTGATCTGGGACCCAATCCACACCTCTTCGTGAGCAGCTACGTGCACATTCGTTCAGCTGTGTTCAGAGATTTCCAGATGCAGAGGACCGCTGTCAAGAGCCGCACCACAGGACTCCCGGACAACGAGCTCGGGGCGAAGCCGTACCTGATGCAGCGGACATTCGGCACCCTCGGCGAGCCGTTGCAACAGGATCTCCGCGGCCATGCGGCCGATCCGGTGCTTGGGGGGCGACACCGCGGTGAGCGGCACATCGGCGATGTCGGCGGTCTCGTCGTCGTAGGACACCAGCGCCAACTCCTCGGGCACGGCGATGCCGCGGCGCCGGGCCGCGTTCAGCAGCAGGGTGGCCTCCGAATCGCCGAACACCAGTGCCGCCGTCGCATGCTGGGCCAGTAGTGCGTCCAGGACGCCCTCGGCCCTGGTCCGACGCCACTGGTCGGCGTCGGCGCGCAACACCGGGAGAGTGGGCAGATCGAGGTCACTGGCGGCCCGCCGATGTCCGGCGTGGACACCGAACCGGGTTGCCGACTGGTCGCGCAGCAACAGCGCGATGCGTCGATGCCCCAACCGGTGGAGGTGCTGCACGGCGTCGTACGCCCCACCTTCATGATCAGAACAGACGTACTCCGACCTGTCGGCCGGGCCGAGTTCGGGCAGGCTCCGCTCCAACATCACCACCGGTACGGGCAGCCTGCCGAGCTGGCGGACGCGGTGGCCCGGATCGGTCAGTCCGGCCAGCGTGGGAACCAGCAACAGGCCGTCGACCTCGGCTGCGAGCAGCCGCTCGATGCAGTCGTCCTCACGCTCGGGTCGGTAGGCATAACTCGCCAGCTGCAGTGACGCCCCAGCCTGGGTCAACGCCTCCGACACCCCTTGCAACACGGTCGGGAAGTACTGACTGGTCCCCGGCAGCATGACTCCGATGTTGACCCGACCCCGAGGGCCCGACCGACGCTGCAGCATGACGAAGGTGCCCGCCCCCTGTCGCCGTTCCACGAGTCCGTCGGCGACCAGGTCGTCCACGCCCCGCCGCACCGTGTTGAGGGAATAGCCGGTACTGCGGACAAGTTGTTGCTCGGTCGGCAACCGGTCACCGACCGGCCACGTCCCGGCCAGGATGCCGCGACGCAGCCACTCCGACACCTCTCGGAACTTCAGGGACCGTCGCCCCTGGGGTCCTGTCACACCCGGCCCGCCGGTCGCGGTCATCGCGCGAGCAGTTCGCCGAGTTCGTTCCAGCCCTGTTCGGCGTAGAACCGGTGACCGCCCTCACCGATGACCAGCCGACATCGGTCCGGGGCACCGGCGGCTGCGTAGATCCGTTGCAGCGAAGCGAACCCGGCCTCGACGCCGTGGAGTGGGAACACCGGATCCGTTCGACCGGCAACGATCACGATCGGTTTGGGGGCGAACAGTCCGGTGACGTCGGCGGCCTCGGCCACGGTCAGCAGGCCAGGGATGTAGTTGCAGGCACAGTGATAGACGCTCATCAACGAGGAGTCGAAGGTGCAGAACGCGCACGAGGGCATCGCGAAGGCGATCCGATCCAGCAACGCTGCGCCGTACATGGTGACCACCCCACCGCCGGAGTTGCCCATCAGCCCGATCCGCGACATGTCGATGTCACCGCGTTGGTCGAGGTAGTCGATGCCACGGTCGACGTCCAGCAGCCGTTCGCCCAACAGTGTCCGACCGAGCAGCAGGGCCTGCAGCGAGGTGTCCAGGCACATGTAGTCCGACACCCGAGGTTGCGTCCACTCGGCCCGCTGTCCGAAGCTGCGCTGTTCGAGGCACAACGCCGCATACCCGCGTCGGCAGGCCTCGACCGCGAAGTCACGATCCCCTGGCACGTCGATCACGGTGGACTCGTCGTGATAGGCGCGGCCGATCGAGTTGTGGGCGCCACTCGAGTGCCCCTGCAGACAGATCATCACGGGGTACGCACCGGATGCCGGATCGGGTCCGCTTCTCGGCAGGCAGAGGTAGCCGACCACGTCCGCCCCGGGCTCCGCGTGGAACCGGATCCGTTCGACGGTCCCCCACGTCGTGTCGAGGCGCCACTCGGTTCGCGCCTCCAGTGGCCCCCGCTTCTCCGGGATCGCCACCATGGGGCCGAGCTCGCCGCGTAGGTCAGCCTGCCAGGTCGTCACGTCGGCCCCCTCGGTGAACCCGAGCCGCGGTGTGGTCCGTTCGACCAGCCGGCGATGGTGCACCGATGGCGCCAACGTCGCCTCCTGCGGACCGATGGGGACGAAGGAATGTGCCATGTCACAGGATTCAACCCATGGACGACGGAATGAATCAAGATTCTTTGCGTATCGCGGGACGCATCACATCAGGACATCGGATCCGCCACAGGTACTGGATTCAACCCGCCGCCGCCCGATCTGCTGGGCCCATGTCCCAACCTGATCCCACGCGAAGGACAATCCTGTTGGCTGCAGCGTCTCTCCCCGCCGCAGGGGTGATCTCGTCCCTCTTCGGCAGCCTTCCCGCCGCCGCTGACGCCGGTATCGACCATCCGGCGCTGCGGTCCCGTTGGCTCGACGTCTTCACCGGACGACAGGAGATCGACACCGGCGACCCCCGCTACGCCGTGGTGCTGGAGCGGCGGCGTGCTGCCGCCGCCGATGCCAGGACGCACCTCGACCACGGCGCCGGGCGTAGCGCCGTGTTCACCGACGCCCCGTTGGACACCAACGACGGCGTGATGCTCACCTATCGTCGGCTGCGGTCGATGGGATACGCGTGGGCCACCCCGGGCCAGGCCCTCTTCCACGACCCCACGCTGGTGGCCGAGATCATCGAAGGCCTGCGGACCGCGAACCAGTTCGGGTACAACCCCTCGATCCCGGAGTACGGCAACTGGTGGACCTGGGAACAGGGCGTCACCGAGTGTCTGTCGTCCACGATGATGTTGGTGTACGAACACCTCACCGCGACCGACATCGCCAACTACTGTGCCGCCATCGACTTCTACGTCCCCGATCCCTGGTACAAGTTGCCGGAGGGAGAGGGGCGCAAGCTGTCGGTCGGCACCGGCCGCATCAGCCTGTGCCGGTCGATCATCGTCCGAGCACTGGCCGACGGGGACACCGCCAAGCTCGAGCACGCCAGGGCCGGGCTGGCGGTCGGTTGGGAGCTGGTCACCAGCGGCGACGGCTTCTACGCGGACGGGTCGTTCATCACCCACACGACGGTCGCCTACACCGGTTCGTACGGCATCGTGATGCCGGTGGCGCTCGCCAAGCTGTTCGCGCTGCTCGAGCCGGTGGTCGGGGCCGGGGCGTATCACGCCGACTTCTTCGACCTGATCGACCGTGCCTTCCTGCCGGTGGTCCACCGCGGTCAGGTGCTCGACTCGACCCGCGGTCGCGCGATCAGCCGGGCCGAGTTGCGCAGCCGGACCGAGACCGCGAACCTGCTGGAGGCGTTGGTGGACATGAGTGCCGCCGTGGACGCGACGACGGCGTCTCGTTGGCTGGGCCGGTGCAAGGGATGGCTGGCCGACCTCGGCGACGACGTGAACCTGACTTCGGTCACCCGGGTGTCGGCGATCCGACGGTTGGAGGCGAGCCCCGCACCGGCCCTGCCTGACCCCGCCGGCGTACACCTGTTCGGCTCCATGGACCGGGTCGTGTTCCGGCAGCCGGGTTGGGGCCTGGCGATCGCCGGGGCGAGCAGCCGCATCGCCTTGTACGAGTGCGGCAACGACGAGAACCCGCGCGGATTCCACACCGGCGCAGGCATGACCACGCTCTACAACGACGACGTGACGCAGTACGACGACGAGTTCTGGCCCACCGTCGACTGGTACCGGTTGCCGGGCACCACCACCGACCAGACCCGGCTTCCCGACGAGACGGGGCTGACCTTCGGGCGTGCGTTGTGTCCGGGAGAGTGGACCGGCGGCAGTGCGGTGCATCGAGACGATCCGGAGGCCGCGGTGGTCTTCGCCCAGGACCTTCGCGGACTGGGTGAGACCGAGCCACTGCTCCGGGCCCGCAAGTACTGGCTCGGCCACGACGGCCGGGTCGTCGCCCTCGGCTCCGGGATCCGGTCGACCAGTGGCGCACAGGTCGAGACGATCGTCGAGAACCGCAATCTGCACGCCGAGGGCAGCAACAGGCTGCTGGTCGACGGCGACGAACAGATCCCCGGACTCGACACGTCACGTACGCTGCACAGCCCCCGATGGGCCCACCTCGAGGGCGTCGGTGGCTACCTGTTCGAACCGGGGACCGTACTCAAGATGCGCCGTGAGACCCGCAGTGGCGCCTGGTCCACCATCAACGGGACCGGACCGACCGAGGTGTTGCAGCGTCGCTTCCTGACCGTCTGGATCTGGCACGGTACGAACCCGTACGGACACTCGTACGGCTATGTGCTGTTGCCCGGGGCGACAGCCGAACAGACCGCGGCCGCGGCCACCTCGGGTGGCCACGAGGTGCTCGTGAACGACGAGCTGACCCAGGCCGCCCGCATCGGCGACGTTCGCGGATTCGCGTTCTGGCAGGCCAACAGCGTCGACGGGCTCACCACCGACGGACCGGGCACCGTCCTGATCAAGGACGCCGACGGCATCCGGACCGTGGCAGTGACCCCGCACGGCGTGGGAGGTGATGCGCTCACCGTCGAGCTGCCCAGCGGGGTGTGGTCGACACTGGCCGACGACGGGGAGGCGACGGTGGCGACCAGGGGGGACACGATCAGCATCACGGTCCCCCGGTCCTCGACACCACGGGAGTTCACCGTGGTGTTCCACCTCTGACGGGTGGCTTCAGGAATCGGACGCTTCGTACGCGGCCTGGTACTCCTCACGGGACTTGTCACCGACGGTGGGCGTCCACTCCGACGTGATGAAGTCACTCCAGGCCGTGACGGGTCGGAGACCGCGGATGATGGCCAACTGCAGGTCCCTCACCTTCGTCGCGAAGCTGGCTCCCTTGGTGGACCAGGTCTCCGAGTACAGCCCCTCGCTCGGGTCCGGCACGGACGTCGGGAGGGTGGCAGCGGCGTAGGCATGCATGCGGCTCGCGACGTCGTCGTACCCGGGAATGTAGATGTTGAACAGGCTCTGTCGACCCGCATACCCGAGACCACCGATCATGTCGCGCCGGCGTGCCTCGTTGATCTGCACCGGATCGTTGCCGTCCAGCGTGTAGTGCACGCCCTCGACGCCGTACTCCCCCGTCAGGTACTGCCGCGTGCCGAACGGTGCGGCGATGTAGTCCATGATCTTCAGCAACTCCCGCAACCGGTCCTCACTCACCGACTTCGGGATCGCGGTGTAGGAGTAGTAGCCCGACGAGCCGCGATGCAGCGAGGCCTCGCCACCGCCGTCCCACTTCGGCAGGACCAGCTGCCCGAGTCGACGTGTCTTGGCGTTGGTGGTGGTGTAGCCCCACGCGGCAAAGCCCTGGAAGATGGCGCGGCTGACGCCCTCGCGGAACCAGCCCGACTTGGCGTCGGGATTGGTGATCGACTCCGGGTGCATCACCTCGGCCGCCCAGATCTGTCCGGCCGCCTCCAGTGCGTGCAGGTACTCCTCGGTCTCGTACGCATGGGTGAACACCCCGTCGGTGACCCGCCACTCGTTCGGCACACCGCACATCTGGGTGGTCATGCGCAGGCTGGAGGCCGTCGGATCGGCGCCGAGTCCGAAGCTGCCGCCGCTGGTCATCGCCTTCAGCATGTCGATCAGCTCGGCGCCGTCCTTCGGCGCCGGGTCGGCCTCGAGGCCCAGCTTCTCCATGTCGTCACTCCACACGTTGACCACGGCCGGCGCCGGGACGGCCGGCCGGGTCACACCGCGCAGCTTGCCGCCCTGGACGCACACCCTCCAGGTCGCGGTCGGCAGGGACGCCAACCCCGGATACTCCTGGATGTTGTCGCCGCCGAGGTAGGGCGTCAGGTCGTGGAACTTCTCGTCCAGCAGGCGTTCCAGTTGCGGCACCGGCTCGATCATCACCAGGTCCGGCAACTCGCCACCGGCCATCGTGACCGAGAACTTCTGCAGGTACTCGGCATAGCCGCCGGCGATCATCTCGAAGCGGTTGCCCATGTCGGCGACGAACTTGTCGTACCACGGGTTTCCCGGTTGGGGTGTCTGGGTCAGCGGCATCTGTGCCAGATAGGAGAACGGCTCCGTCTCGGGCAACGGGATCCCTGCCATCTCCTGAATCTCGGGGAAGTGGAAGTAGGCCGCCGGCAACCCGAGCTCGGCGTCACCCGGCAAATCCGGTTCGACGTCACCGAAGGGGGTGTACGTGGGCAGCTGCAGGCCGGGAGTCTGTTCCCCCGGCGCGCCCCCTGCGGGGCCTTCGGCGTCCTCGGTTCCGGGCTGACAGGCGGTCAGGCCGATCGCAGCGACACCGAGGCCGGAGGCCCCGGCCAGCAGTGTCCGACGGCTGATCATGTTGGGAGTCATCGCGGATTCTCCTTCGAACGGCGCGGTAGCCATGGTGGGTCGACGGCCCGAGTGAATCCTTCACCAACGGCATGAATCAAGCATGATTCGCCGAGGACTGGGCGACCCGACGGCTCAGGCGTCGGCGGCGCGCACCCGGAGCCCGGACGCCAACAGCTTCCGGACGATCTCGCGGGTGGTGACGACCTCGGCTCCGGCGGCGACGACCTGGTCGAACCGGGACTCCATCACGTCGTAGTGGTCCCGCTCGAAGGCCCGGCGCGGGATGCCGAGGCCGGCGGCGAAGTCGTGCAGTTCGTCGTACGAGGTGTCGCTGATCAGGTGCGACCACAACATCCCGTGGCCGGGCCAGGTGGGCCGGTCGACGTAGATCGCCACGCTCAGCCGCCCAGCTTCCGGTGCGTGGCGTCGAGCAGCTTGCGCCACATCGCCACCAGTTCGTCGTCCACGTAGGCCTTCCACGACGCCGTCGGCCGGACCCGGCTGCCGAGATGGAAGGCGGTGATCCCGGCGCGCATCAGCCACGGCACGTGATCGGTCTGCAGTCCCCCACCGGCCATGATCAACCGGGCGACGGTCGGGTCCTGGTTGGCCCGCGCGATCAGGTCGTCCAGCCCCTCCTCGACGCCGCGGGCCGAGCCTGCGGTCAGCACCTGGTCACACCCCAACCGTGGCAGCAGCCGCCAGGCCCGATCGCTGTCCAAGGTGGCGTCGACGGCCCGGTGGAAGGTCCACGGCAGGTCGGTGGCCTGCGCCAGCGTCGTGATCACCGAGCGGTCGATCTCCGAGTGTGCGTTGAGGAATCCGAAGACCAGCCCACTGGCGCCGGCGTCCTCGTACGATCGCGCCAACCCGACCAGCCGGGTCGCCTCACCGCCGTCGGTGCCGAACCCCTCCCGCAGCCGCAGCATCACCCGGACCGGCAGCGAGGTCGCCGCACAGACCTGTTCGACCAGACCGGGTTCGGGTGACAGCCCGTCGAACTCCATCGTGCCGACCAGTTCGATCCGGTCGGCACCGCCGGCCTCGGCCCGTTCGGCGTCGGCGGCGTGCAGCCCGATGATCTCCAGCAGTGGCCGGTCCATGATCAACTCCTCGGGATCGGCTGCCAGGCCGGGACTGTGGTGGCACGCAATCGGGCACCGACGCGTTCGACCTCGTGCATCACCCGGATCAGGTTGCCGTGGGCGAAGCTGGTCAGGTCGGCCCGGCTCCACCCCAGGTCGGCCAGTGCGGCCAGCAGTCGGGGGTAACTCGCCACGTCGGGCAGCTCGACCGGAGTGGTGCTCACCCCGTCGTAGTCGCCACCGATCCCGATGTGGCGGATGCCGGCGACCTCGCGGGCGTGCTCACAGTGGGCGACGACGTCGGCCAACCGTGCCTGTGGTCGAGGCGGCGCCTCGGCCGCGACCCGGTCGTACCCGGCCGTGTCATGGGGGTCGACCCCGGCGGCGCGGCATCGCTCGGCCAGGTCCAGCTCCCACTCGGCCACCGGCGGGCTGACGAACTGCGGCACGAAGGTGATCATGACCAGGCCGCCGTCGGTGGCGAGGCGACCGAGCACGTCGTCAGGCACGTTGCGAGGATGATCACAGACCGCACGGCACGAGGAGTGCGAGAAGATCACCGGAGCCCGGGAGGCGTCCATCGCGTCGCGCATCGTGTCGGGCGAGGTGTGGGAGAGGTCGACCATCATGCCGAGCCGGTTCAGCTCGGTGACCACGGTCCGCCCGAAGTCGGTCAGGCCACCATGGCGTGGCTCGTCGGTCGCCGAGTCGGCCCACGCGGTGTTCTCGTTGTGGGTCAACGTCAGGTAGCGCACCCCGAGCCGGTACAGGTTGCGCAGCACCCCGAGTGAGTCATCGATGCTGTGGCCACCCTCGGCCCCCATCAGACAGGCGATCGGACCGCCCACGTCACCGTCGAGGCACTCCTGCAGACCGGACGCGGAGGTCACCAGCCGCAGGTCCTCGGGGTGGGCGGCGACCAGCTCGTGCACGAAGTCGACCTGTTGCAAGGTGGCGGTCACCGCATCGGCACCGCGAAGGTTGCAGGGGACGAACACCGACCAGAACTGGCCGACCAGCCCGCCCTGCCGGGCCCGGGGCAGGTCGGTGTGCAGCTCGGACTGGGGCCGGCTGACGTCTCGCCGCGACAGGTCGTAGTCGACCTGACGCATCCGCCACGGCAGGTCGTTGTGGCCGTCGACCACGCCAATCACGGACCCAGACACGTCAAACATCGTCCCACAGGCACACCGATCCGGCCGGGAGCGGTGGGCCGGTCGGCCGCACGTGCCGGATCAGGGCCGTACGTCAGTGGACGTTCTGGTCCTCGCGATAGCCACGCCACACGTTCTCGAAGAACTCGTCGTCGGCAGGGATCGGACGGATCGGCCGCCACGCGAAGTCGGGCGTCCCCGTACCGTGCCAGTCGGTCTCCTGGATCACCCCGGCCAGTTCGCCCTCGTCGAGCCTGAAGCGGTACACCTCGGGCAGGTCCAGCTCGGCGGTGGGGTCGTCCTCCGTCCCCGCCAGCGGGAGCCGACCCTCCGGGTCGGTGTAGAGCACCGACCCGCGTGAGCGCCCACCATGATCGAGATAGTCCGCCATCGCCGACAGATAGACGAACTGGCTGGTGATGATGTCGCGGATCAGGAACAGCCGGTTGACCGACCGTCGGCTCCCCGCATCCGCACCGACGGTCGACTCGTACGAGTCCAGCCACGCCTTCACCTGCTGCAGTGCCTCGCCGATCCCCGCCCGGGAACGAACCACGGCCGCATTGCGGCTCATCAGTTCGGTCGCCTCCCGCAGCAGCGCGTCGGTGTCGTCACCGGCCTGTGCGGCACGGTCGGCCGCTCCGGCCAGCAGGGCCTGGGCCTTCCGGGTGACCGGCGTCGCCAGCGTGGCGAACTGATCATGGTCGACCGGGTCGCCGGTCCGGCGTGCGGCGACGTACGTGGCCGCTCGGGTGGCACCGACCTGGCCGGAGTTGAGCGCAGCCCCACCGGGGCGGTAGATGCCGTGGGCCCCGGCCGCCTCCCCCACCGGGAAGAACCCGGCCACGTTGGAGTGCCACCACTGGTCGACCACCAGGCCGCCGTTGTTGTGCTGGGCACACACCGCGACCTCGAGCGGTTCGACCTCCAGGTCGATCTGCGGATTCCGTTCCAGGTAGAAGTTGTAGGCGGGACGGTTCATGTGCTGCAGCCGCTGGATCGGGGTGCTGTCGCCGAGTGCGAGGACGCCTGCGCGGTCGAGGTAGCTGTGGGCCTCCTCGCTCAGCGTGCTCGGGTCGAAGTCGGGCCGTACCGGGTTCGACCGGAAGTCCAGGAACACCCGGCGGCCCCGCAGCACCGTCTCCCGGTGCACCAACAGGTCGATCAGCGACGACCCGTCGGTCGCCTTGCGGATGTCGAAGGGCCACTGGTAGCCCTTCAGGAAGATCATCGACAGCTGGCGACCGTAGTCGGGGATCGCCTCGGTGAGGAACTCCCGTTCGTTGTTGCCGTCCGCGTCGGTGGAGATGAAGCGCGGCAGCACCTGCATGTAGGTGCCCGAGACGTTCCACCGCGGCCGGATCGAGGCGAGCCCGAACTGCCACTCGGTCAGGTTCTTGCCCCGCACCCCCGCCCGCAGCGCCGCCCCGTTGGCACCCCACTGGCCGTGCGGGTAGACCGCGTCGGCGTACATCCCGGCCGGACCGCCGGTGGCGTAGACGATGTTGTGGCAACGCAGCAACAGGAACCGGGACTCGTCCGCCCCGTCGCGCACATCCGTACGCAGGCACAACAACCCGGCGATGCTGCCGCCCCGGTCACCCTCATGATCGACGATCAGGTCGACCACCCGACAGGAGTCGATGATCGGGGTGCCGTTGCGCCGGACCTGCTTCTCCAGCTGCTCCACCATCGTCTTGGACGTGTACGGTCCGACCGACGTCGCACGCTGCCGCGGGTCGTGGTCGGTCTTGTAGCCGACGAACTCACCACTGCGGGCGTGCGGGAACGGCACCCCTGCCTCGACCAGGTTGAAGAAGGTACGGGCCGACCAGGCGGCTTCGGCGAGCGCGATGTCGCCGTCCATCGAGCCGCCGGCGAACAGCGTCTCGGCCATGTCCCGTACGGAATCGGGCTCGGCCCCCGACAGGGTGAGCTTGTAGTAGGTCTGCTTGTCCGAACCGGCGTTGCGGGAGGCACCGGCGCGGATCTTGTCGGTCACCACGACCACGTCGGTGGTGCCGAACTGGACCAACCGGGCGGCCGCACAGTAGCCGGCGGCCCCCGTGCCGACGACAACCGTGTTGGCCGACACGACCGGCACCTCGTGCCCGTCGATCACCAGCACGGTGCTGTCGATTTCGCTGTCAGGACTGGTGTTTCCCATGATCAGAACGCTCCTTGCCGAGATCACAGTCGCGGGATGTGCATGCCACCGTCGACGTTGATCACGTCACCGGTGGAGTACGGCATCGCGCCGGCGGCGAGCTGGACGACCGCGCCGGCGACGTCGGCGGGCACACCCCACCGCGGGATCGGCGCCAGGCCGTCGGCGAACATCGCGTCGTAGCGATCCTTCACCCCGGACGTCATGTCGGTGTCGATCACGCCGGGGCGGATCTCGTACACCACGATCCCCTCCGGCGCCAGCCGGGCGGCCCACAGCTGGGTGGCCATCGCCACCCCCGCCTTGGAGATGCAGTACTCGCCACGGTTGGTCGACACGGTCCTGGCCGAGGTCGAGGACACGTTGACGATCGTGCCGGCGACCGGGCCGGTGAGGTCCACCTCGCCGCGCTGGCTGATCATCTGGTTGGCCACCGCCTGGGTCAGGAAGTACGGACCACGCAGGTTGATCGACATCACCCGGTCGTAGCTCTCCTGCGTCGCGACCAGGATGTCGTCGCGGACGGTGGGGGCGACGCCGGCGTTGTTGACCAGCAGGTCGACCCGGCCCCAGTCGGCGAGCGTCTCGGCCAGATAGCGCTGGTTGTCGGCGAGCTCGGCGACACTGCCCCGGCTGTAGCGGACCGGCCCGGTCTCGCCCAGCTCGGCCAACAGCTCGGTCGGCTCCTCCCGGGTGGCGAGGATGGACACGGCGTACCCGGCGGCCAGCAGCCCACGGGTGATGCCGAGGCCGATCCCCCGGTTGCCGCCGGTGACCATCGCCACCGGCCGGTCGTCTGCTGCTCCAGTCATTCGCTCCACCCCTCATGCATGGCGCCATCCTTCCCCACCCGGCCCACCGGATGCAAGTAAGCCCTTTCCCGTGCGCAAACTTGTCAAATCCGGGCCCCGGACCACGTCAGGCGATCCGGTGGGTGGATCTGACAAGTTTGCGTCACGAATGGGTTCTCCCCGGCGACCGACGGCGCACTGCCCGAGGTTCGCGGAGGTGCTCACCGCGGCGGATGACGGCAAGCAGATCAGGCCACACGTCGTCCCAGCTGTGCATCACCTGATGGTAGGTGAAGCGCATGGGTAGGTAGCCCAGAGCAATCAACCTACGGTCTCGGGTTCGGTCGCTGGAGTGGTTCTGGGTGCCGGTGTGGTGGGCCCGGCTGTCGATCTCGAGGACGAGGCGCCGGCCCACCAACAGGTCCACGCGGCCGACACCGGCGATCACCACCTGCGGCCGGACCGAGACGCCGGCCGACCGCAGCCGAACCCTGACCAATGACTCCGAGCCGGACTCGGCACGATCACACATCTGGACCAGACGCCGGGTGCTGGCCGGTGCATCGTGGAGCAGGCCGGCCAGCTCGCCAGGTGAGAGCGCGAGGCGGTGAGTCGCCGAATCGAGAATGGCGACGAACTCCTCGGCCGAGACGCAACCACCGGCCGCGGTCAACGCGATCGGCAGGGGATCCACGGCGGCCGCCGCCGCCCTGCGCCCGGGTGGGAGGCAGACCCTGACACCGCCGGGTGGCGATGGGGTCGACCGGCGCTGGTGAAGGGAGTATCGGAGGTGCAGGTCCCGACCCTCAGGGATCCACAGGCCGTGGCGGGCCAACGCGGAGACACAGGTCAGGTGGCCACCGAGCCGGACGGCCCGGACGACGGCCGGGTCGGCATCGGGGACCGACCACCAGCCGCGCCGGACGAGCTGCAACTGCCCTGCCGTGACCAGTTGCCCCAGAGCTGCCCTGGAGATTCCCAAGGAATGCAGGGTGGCGGTGCGGGCGACGCCGTCCGGGAGACGGGGAGTCGGCTTCATTGACCCAGCTTGACGCCCCAAAGCCCTGCCTGGCCGCTCGAGTTCTGGATCTGTGGACAACTTGGCGAACGCAAACTTGTCATATCTGATCCCTCGGCCACGTCAGTGGGTCCGAGCCCTGGAAACGACAAGTTTTCGCAGCGGGCACACACAAAGGGGCGGCCCCGGAGACCCGGGACCGCCCCTCTCAGCCGTGGCCGGGGATCAGAAGCCCATCCCGCCCATGCCACCCATGCCGTCGTCGCCGGCCGGGGCAGGCGCAGCCTTCTCCGGCTTGTCGGCGATGACCGCTTCGGTGGTGAGGAACAGCGCGGCGATCGAGCCGGCGTTCTGCAGCGCCGAGCGGGTCACCTTGGCCGGATCGATGATCCCGGCCTTCAGCATGTCCACGTACTCACCGGTCGCGGCGTCGAGGCCCTCGCCCGCGGGCAGGTTGCCCACCTTCTCGGCGATGACACCGCCCTCGAGGCCGGCGTTGACCGCGATCTGCTTGAGCGGAGCCGCGCAGGCGGTCAGCACGATCTGCGCGCCGATCGCCTCGTCGCCGGTCAGACCGGAGACGTCGGCAGCCTTGGCGGCCTGCAGCAGGGCCACGCCACCACCGGCGACGATCCCCTCCTCCACGGCAGCCTTGGCGTTGCGCACCGCGTCCTCGATGCGGTGCTTGCGCTCCTTGAGCTCGACCTCGGTGGCCGCGCCGACTTTGATCACCGCAACACCGCCGGCCAGCTTGGCCAGGCGCTCCTGCAGCTTCTCGCGGTCGTAGTCGGAGTCGGAGTTCTCGATCTCGGCACGGATCTGGGCGACCCGTCCGGCGATGGCGTCGGACTCGCCGGCACCCTCGATGACCGTGGTCTCGTCCTTGGTCACCACGACCTGGCGGGCCTGGCCCAGCAGGTCGAGGGTGACGCCGTCGAGCTTCAGCCCGACCTCTTCGGACACGACCTGGCCACCGGTGAGGATGGCGATGTCGGTGAGCATGGCCTTGCGCCGGTCACCGAAACCGGGCGCCTTGACCGCAACCGACTTGAAGGTGCCCTTCAGCTTGTTGACGATCAGGCCGGCCAGCGCCTCGCCCTCCACGTCCTCGGCGATGGCGACGAGCGGCTTGCCCGACTGCATCACCTTCTCCAGCACCGGCAGGAGCTCCTTGAGGTTGGAGATCTTGCCGTTGACGATCAGGATGTACGGATCGTCGAGCACGGTCTCCATGCGCTCGGTGTCGGTGACGAAGTAGGGCGAGATGTAGCCCTTGTCGAACCGCATGCCCTCGGTGAGCTCGAGCTCAAGGCCGAAGGTGTTCGACTCGTCGACGGTGATGACACCTTCCTTGCCGACCTTGTCCATCGCCTCGGCGATGATCTCGCCGACCGAGCTGTCACCGGCCGAGATCGAGGCGGTGGCCGCGATCTGCTCCTTCGAGTCGACCTCGGTGGCCTGGGCCAGCAGGGCATCGCTGATGGCCGAGACGGCCTTCTCGATGCCACGCTTGAGGCCCATCGGGTTGGCGCCGGCGGTGACGTTGCGCAGCCCCTCACGGACCAGCGCCTGCGCCAGCACGGTGGCGGTGGTGGTGCCGTCGCCCGCGACGTCGTCGGTCTTCTTGGCGACCTCCTTGACGAGCTCGGCGCCGATCTTCTCGTACGGCTCCTCGAGCTCGATCTCCTTCGCGATCGAGACGCCGTCGTTGGTGATGGTGGGGGCGCCCCACTTCTTCTCCAGGACCACGTTGCGGCCCTTCGGACCGAGGGTCACCTTGACGGCGTCGGCGAGGGTGTTCATCCCCCGCTCGAGCGCACGCCGTGCCTCGGTGTTGAATTCAATGAGTTTTGCCATGGTGTATCGGCAGTCCTCCCGCGTCGAGGGCGCCCGCGGGCACCCCAGTGGGTTAGATGTTCAGGTTGACGCCGAGACGATGCCCGCGACGGACGGCCCTGGCAGGACCTCACCGTGCCCGACTGTGGTGGCACTCTCATACGGAGAGTGCCAACCTCATTCTTAGCACTCGGCACCCCCGAGTGCAAACGACCCGAGCCTGTGCGGACAACCCGTGGACACCCCGCGGGTCAGCGGGTCACTCGTACGACCAGCCCTCGACGTCCTGAATGTCGGACTTGACCGAGTGCGAGGTCGGCTGCGGCCACTTGCCACCGGGGAAGTTGTTGCTGCGGAGCTTGCCGTCGAGGTCGTTCTTCAGTCCCTCGATGGCGGAGCCGGTGGCCTGGGCGAAGGCGATCAGGGCCGCGATCGTGGCGCCGAAGGTGGTGATCGCGATGCCGATCAGGGCCGCGCCACCGGGCGTGGCCGGCGGGATCAGGGCGACCAGCCCGACGATGGCCTCGATCAGGGCGGCGATCAGGGCACCGAGGGCGGTGAAGGTGGCGACGACACCGGCCATCCCGGCGGTGTGGATCGTGTCCTTCATCGACTTCACGCTCGACTCGGCGTCACCCGCCGCCGCGTTGTGGGTCTCGATGTGACCGTAGTACGCGTCGACGGCGGCACCCTCCCACTCGCGGTCGGCCGGCATCGCCTGCCGGATCAGTGCCTGCTTGCAGTCGGTGGCGTGGTCGTACGGACCCTGCAGGGCGTTCGCGAGATCAACCACGTTGAACGGTGCCCAGACCCACTGGCAGATGTCGTTGTACCACTCGATCAGCTTCGGGGCGAGCAGGATGACGCCCTCGTACGCGGCGACGCAGGCCGACGCCAACGGGAACGCCGTCCCGGCCGATGCGACGACCATGGCGGTGGCCGTGGCGTAGACGGGCTTGCGGTAGGAGGCGAGGTCGTCGCAGAAGCTCTGGACCCGATCGCGGATCTCCATCAGCTTCTCCTCGGCGTTCTGGTTGCCGAACGAGACGGTGACGACGGGCAGAGGTGCTGGTGCTGCAGTCATGAAGGGCTCCTCCTCAGGGGACCATGTTGGCGGATTCAGCAGCCTCGTAGGCAGCCTTGGTGTCGCGGATCAGGTCGGCGACGGCGTTGAGCGCCTCGTCCGAGCTCGAGACCGTCTCGTCGAACTGGGTGAAGGCCTGGACCATCGGCGACTTCATCGCCGACCAGGGCCCCCATTCCCGGATCTGGTCCGGCATGCCGACGGTCGACGACGACAACGACGACTGGGCCTTCGCCATGTCGCGGAGATAGCCCTCCTCGGCGGTCAGCGCCTCCAGGGCGACCTTCAACTCACTCATGGGAAATCCTCTCGTCCGACTGTGTCAGGGATGGTGCGCAGGTGTGGGTACGAGCCGGCGCGGCTCAGGAACGCTGGGCGAGCAACTCGCCGAAGGCCATGCTGAGAGCACGTCCACTCTGTCGATCGGCCCAGCGTGACTCGACGTGGCAGTCGGTGACCTGACCGAACGGGCTGAGGGTCAGCCGGATCATCCGGTTCTCGCTGACGAGCTCGGTGTCCGCCCCGGGCTCGGCCAGCACCGACGTGACCTCGCGAAGCCGGTCCAGTTGGGTCAGGAACGACTCCTCGGCCTCGGCCATCGTCATCCTGGAGGCGGCATCGTCGAGCACCTGGCGCTGCGCCTTCACCTGCTCGGCGACCGCTTCCTCGTCCTCCGGCGTCGGCGTGGCCTCGGGCAGTTCGCCGGTCAGTTCAACCTGCGACCAGTCCTTCGCCAGATCCTCGCGGGTGGGCGCCTCGAAGCCCATGCGCGCGGCGCCAGCAGCGACGACGGCACCCCGTACGGCCGCGCCGAGGGCATCCGGCGAGATGAGCGACTTCCAGTCGGTGTCGACCTCGACCTTGGTCAGCGTGCCGTCCCGATCGACCTCGGCCGACACCGCCCCGTCAGGGTCAGACCCACTGAACGGCCCGTCCCCCTGGACCTGGGGTACCAGACTCTGCAGTTGCCGGGTGCGGGCGGTCAGTTGGGCCAGCTCGGCCAGCAGGTTCTCGGTCACATGTGCCTCCTCTTCCAGGGGCAACTTTGCCAGTTGCCAAGGTCACCGAGGCAGGCGGTGGCGGCAAGTCAGGGAATCGGCTCAGGGAATCGGTCGCTTGGGGAGCAGCGCCATCGCGACCCCGAACGCGACGACGCCGACGATCATCGCCAACAAGGTCGACACCGCGAAGTCGGGCGTGAGCACGTGGACGATGGCCCCGACGATCATCACCAGGGCCGCAATCGACGTCACCACGTACCGAGCCGTGGTCCTGGAGCCGGCGAGCGCGACAGCCACGAGTCCCAGCAGGAAGCCGAGCAGGCCTGCCACGGCGACGATCGGGCTGCCGCTGCCGAACAACACCGAACCCAGGACACCGCCGCCGGCGTAGGCGGCCGCGATGGATCCGAGGATGAGCAGTACCCGGGCCGGGATCGCATGGTCGACCTTGGGCGGCTGCCCGGGCCCGGCCTGCCCGGGAGGCGGTTGCTGACCGTACGGCTGCGCCGGGGGCTGCTGCGGGTGCATGGGAGTCACCCTACTGTCCGCACGGTCGTTGTGGCGGGTGTCGGCGCCGTCGTCGACGTGGGACGATCGACACCGATCGCGGTGCCCCGGCGAGCCGCGGCGAAGGAGGGGGACGCGGTGCTTCCGGTTCATCGAGTACGACAGGTCGGCAACTGGGCCAACGTGTCGACCCCGCTCGGGCTGCTGATTGCCCGCGTCGGCGGGTGCACGGTTGCCCGTGGCCCCCGGGGCCTCCATCTGGCCGACGGCTACCGGCTGCGGTTCCCGTACGCCGGGGCGTTCGCGGTGGGCAACGTGCTGCTCAGCCGACAGGAGTGGTCCCACCACGAGCGGACTAACCCGAGCCTGCTGCAGCACGAGGAGGCCCACACGTGGCAGTGGGCGGCACTCGGGCCGCTCTTCCTGCCCGCCTACGCGGCGGCGATGGGCTGGTCGTGGCTGCGCACCGGGGATCGGGCGTCGGCGAACTGGTTCGAGATTCGTGCCGGGTTGGACGTGGGCGGTTACGTACGGCTACCGCTGCGGCCGCTGCGCGAGGGACTGGCCGATGCCGTACGCGTGGCGCGGGCCCAGTTGTCGCGCGTCAGCGGTCGGGATCGAAGCCGAGCCGACGGGCGGAACGGGCCCGCTGCCGGGTCTCGCGGAGCCGACGCAGTCGCTTGATCAGCAGCGGATCGTGGGCCAGGGCCTCTGGCCGGTCGATCAACGCGTTGAGGATCTGGTAGTAACGGGTGGCAGACATGTCGAAGTTGTCGCGGATGGCCTGCTCCTTGGCCCCGGGGAACTTCCACCACTGGCGTTCGAAGGCGATGATCTCGGCATCCCGGTCGGTCAGACCGACTGGTTCGCCGGATGCCCCTTGCGGCTGGATCGCTGATGCCATGGCCGTGAGTCTAGCTGCGAATGACACCAGTGTCATTCCTCCCGCCCAGCGCTGGTGTTGGATGGGGACATGGCTGACCGACCCGTTCGCTGGGGTGTCTCGAGCACCGGACACATCGCCGGTGTGGTGACCGAGGACCTCCAACTCCTGCCCGACATCGAGGTCGTCGCGGTGGCCTCCCGCAGCACCGACCGGGCGGCCGACTTCGCCCGCCACCACGAGATCCCCCGGTCGTACGGGAGCACCGCCGAACTCGTCGCCGACGACCAGGTCGACGTGGTGTACGTGGCGTCGCCGCACAGCGAGCACCCGGCCGTGGTCCGCGCCTGCCTGGAAGCCGGCAAGGCGGTGCTGTGCGAGAAGCCGCTCACCGTCACCGCCGCCGAGGCGACCGACCTGTTCGACCTGGCCGAGCGTCAGGGAACCTTCCTGATGGAGGCGATGTGGGCCCGAACCAACCCGCTGATCCGCCGGGCGGTTGACCTGGTGGCCGACGGGGCGATCGGCGAGGTGCGACACGTCCAGGC
The DNA here is from genome assembly GCF_050157065.1 of Carbonicoccus niuqiaonis. GTDB lineage: Bacteria > Actinomycetota > Actinomycetes > Propionibacteriales > Propionibacteriaceae > Avipropionibacterium. The sequence goes on along the minus strand of NZ_CP189573.1, from coordinate 831,009 downwards.
CGCCCTCGGCTTCCACAGCGATGCCGACGACGACCACCGCCTGCTGAACCCCGACCTGGCCGGCGGCGCCATCCTCGACATGGGCATCTACCCCGTACACATGGCGCACCTGTTCCTCGGCGAACCCGACCGCGTGATGGCGGTCGGCACCCGTCACCTGCGGACCGGGGTCGACGTGGAGTCGACCGCCGTCCTCGTCCATGATCAACACGGGCATGATCAACACGGGCCGGTGACCGCATCGGTGCACACCTCGCTGTTGGGCAACCCGGCCAACCGGCTCGAGGTGGTCGGCACCGCCGGTCGGATCGTCACCGACGGATTCCTTGCCTGCCAGGAGCTTCGGCTCGAACGCACCGACGCCGACCCGGAGGTGTTCACCCTCGACCTCCCCGGCCACGGCTACACCTTCCAGGCCCAGGACGTGCTGGACAGCCTGGCCGCCGGCCGGACCGAGTCCGCCCTGGTGCCGCGATCGGCCACGGTCGAGTGCCTGCGTACCCTCGAAGCCTGGCTCGCCGCCCTGCCCGACGCGGCGACCGAACCGACCGACACAGATGAGGACTCCTGATGGTGCAGCGACTGACCGGCACCGTCCAGAACTATGCCTGGGGTTCGACGACCGCGATCCCGCGGCTACGCGGAGTCGCTCCCGACGGCTTGCCGCAGGCTGAGGTGTGGTGGGGCGCCCACCCCAAGGCACCGTCCCACCTCGACGCCGACGGGCGTACGCTGGCCGACCTGGTGGCCGACGATCCCACCGCCGTCGGCACGGAAGCCGCAGAACGGTTCGGCGCGACCCTGCCGTACCTGCTGAAGGTCCTGGCCGCCGAGCAACCGCTGAGCCTGCAGGCCCACCCCTCCCGCGCGGAGGCCGAGGCCGGCTTCGCTCGCGAGGAGGCAGCCGGCGCGTCGCGTGACGCCCCGGACCGCAACTACCGTGACGACTGGCCGAAGCCCGAGACGCTGGTCGCCGTCGTCCCGACCGAGGTGTTGTACGGCTTCGCCGACCCGACCGTGTCGGCCCGACGGCTGGCCCGACTGCAGGTGCCGTCCCTGACCGAGTTGCTCGGCCCGCTGACCGAACCGGGGGGCGCCGACGGCATCGCCACGGTCTTCCTCGGGCTGTGCCGGCTGACCGAGGAAGACCGTGCCGTCGTCGACGAGGTGGTCGCCGCGGCCCGCGCCGGCCGCGACGACGCCGACGACGACCATCGCGAACTGTGCCGTACGGCGCTGGCCCTGGCCGAGCACCACCCCGGCGACCCGGGCGTGATCGCCGGCCTGCTGATGAACCACCTGACCCTGGCGCCCGGTGAGGCCATCCACGTACCGGCCGGGCTGATGCACGCCTACGTGCGCGGTGGCGGGGTGGAGATCATGGCCAACTCCGACAACGTGCTGCGGGGCGGCCTGACCGGCAAGCACGTCGACGTCGACGAACTCGGTCGGGTGGTCGACTTCTCCCCCAGCGCCTCGGTCCCGGTCACCGTCACCGAGGAGGCCACCGGGGTGTTCCGCTACGGCGGCGACACCCCCGAGTACCGCCTGTGGCGACTGGAGGTCGCCGGGGCTCCGATCCGGCTCCCCGGGGACGGCACCGGCCGGATCGTGCTCGTGATCAGCGGGACGGTCACCGTCGACGGCGTCGAGGTGCCGCCCGTCGAGGCCGTCTGGGTGTCGGCGGCCGAGTCCGCCGAGGTGGCCGGGACGGGGCAGGTCTTCGTCGCCGGACCCGGCGTCGGCTGACCCGGTACCATTTCCGGTGCGCCCCTCACCCGGGCACGCCCCTATAGCTCAGTTGGTAGAGCAGCTGTCTTGTAAACAGCAGGTCGCGGGTTCGAATCCTGTTGGGGGCTCACGAGCCTGATCCGCCTAGCCGAGGCCGACGATCACGTCCTTGCCGGGCGCCACCGGCCGCAGCACCGCCAGGACCCGCGCCGGCCCGACCAGCCGATGGGAGGTCAGTGGCTCGTCCCACGCGCGTGGGTCTGCCTGCAACCGGTCGGCCGCGGCGCCGACGACGGGCTCGAGCAGACTACGCAGCCGATCCACGGAGTCTGCTTCGAGCGAGCCGTGGTAGCCCCATTCGTCCGGCCGGATGTCGAGCGGCGGCCCCTCGAACAGATCGATGACCAGTTTCCCTGCCGCTTCGCTGATCCCACCCACCTGGTCGAGCAGTGTCTCGTACTCGTGCCAGTCAAGTTTGTCGATCGGGGAGAACGGGTCCTCCCAGTGCGTGCGGTGGACCGCAATGTCGAGGATCCGCACGTCTTCGTCGACGTAGCCGAACATCTCGGCCGCCTCGTCGGGCTCCAGGCCGCGGAGAGCGCAGTACTCGTCGGTCGGAAACGGACCGGAGCGGATCCGGTCGACCTCGGCGCGGAGGCCTTCCAGCGAACCCTGCTCCAGGCTGTACAGGTACGACACGTCATCTCCAACCGTTGGGGTCCGCCGATAATCATGGTAGGGCGGTCGAGGGTCCCGACTCAGCTGTCGGCTGCGGCCTTCGCCTTGCGTTGTGACCGGACGATGCTGACGACCACGATGCCCACGATGATGGCGATCGAGAGGTACCAGGCGTAGCGGCCGTAGATCTCCAGGAAGTCGACCGCCGGCTGCCCGACCCAGAACCCGAGTGCCATGTAGCCGGCCCGGGTGATCAACGCGAACACGATGTCGAGGATGAGGAACTTGCGCAGCGAGGTCCCCGAGATGCCCAGCGCGCCGTAGATGATGGCGGCCGGGATCGGCACCAGTGGGATGTAGGTGGCCGCCAGCGCCAACGTCTCGTACCGGTGCGTCAGCTTCTGCGCCCGGGCCGCGTTCCGCTTGGCCCGCTCCGACCGCCCCTGCAGCAGGTAGTCGATCAGGCCCTGCCCCCAGAGTCGGCCCGCCCACCAGTAGATCCAGTCGAACTTGATGATGCTGAGGGTGCCGACGAGGAGTCCGAACACCCACCAGAAGCCGCCGTCGACCGCGGCGTAGGCGCCGATGGTCGCCATCGCGATCGACGACCCGGAGATCGCCGCCAGCACGTACGGGTTCAGCGCCAGCAGGACCGGGCGCAGCGGCATCATCGCCAGCGCGTAGATCCCCATGCCCATGATCGCGAACAGGCAGCCGATGTCGGCCTTCGACGGCTTGCGGCCGCGCCACGGCATCCGTGGGTCGGCCCACCACTCCTGTTCGTCGCCCGACTCGTCGGTCTCCGGCTCGTGGTCGGCAGCCTCCTCGGGCTCGGTACGTGTCACCCCGCGAGGGTACCTGTCCACCGGTCGGGATCCGGTGCCAAGCAACTCACCGAACAGCGGGTTCCCCGTCGCGGGCCTATCCTTGAGCAGTCAGCTTCGCTCCGACCAGTTGGAGACCTCGTGAGCCAACCGCCGCAACACCCGACCTCGGGCCCCGAGTTCGGGTACCAGCCGTCGGCCGGGCGGTACTCACCACCGGACGAGTTCAGTCACCCCGACTACCCGAACCCGCAGCAGACCCCGACCCCGCCGCCCCCGGTACAGGCCCAGCCTCAGCATCCGCCGTACGCTCAACCCGCCCCGGCGCCGTACGCCCAGTCGATGCCGATGCCGGTGGCGTACGCACAGCCACCGCAGAAGGAATCACGCAGCCCGGCGCTCGGGATCGTGGCACTGTTCCTGGTGCTGGTCGCCTGCGTGATCGGCGGCGTCCTGACCTCGCGCACCATCGACCTGATCTACGCGATCTCCTCGATGTCCTCCGGCACGCCCGGCTACCGCGCGGTCGAGAGCGAACTCACGACGCACCTCCTCCTGCAGATCCTGCCGGCATCGCTGGGTCTGATCAGCTTCGTCCTCGGCATCATCGCCGCGTCGACCCGACGCGGCGCTGCGGCCGGGGTCTTCGCGATCATCATCTCGGTACTCGCGCCCGGGGCGATCTTCCTCGCCTTCGCGTTCGGCCTGCAGAACCTCTAACCCGCGGTCACGCTGCTGGCGAGCACCTCCCGGAGCCGGGCGCCGAAAGCGACCGGGTCGCCGCCCATCCCATGCTCGTTCGGGGGCAGGAACCCGTCGTGGCCGGCCGGGAACCAGGTCGGCTCGAGCCCGAGCAACTCGGCCTGGGCCAGTGCCGACCGGCCGGGCAGCGTGTCCCGCGACTGCTCCCCGACCCCGATCACGATCCGCGTGTCGGCATCGCGCAGGGCTGCCGGGTTCGGCTCCCAGAAGGTGCACGGGCGGAACTGTCCCAGCAGCGGATCGGTGCGATCACCGTCGTCGGTGGTCGGCAGACCGAACATGGCCGGATCGGGTGTCGGAGCGCTCACGTCGGCCTCGGTGATCGGGCCCTCGTGCATCACGAGCTGCAGGAACCTCGCCATGCCGGCTCCGAGGCCATCGGCGTCGTAGGCGTCGAGGATGCGCCGCCACGCGGCCGTGGCCTGCTCGCGGTCCGGCAGCACCGAAAGGATGGGTCCCTCGTGTGCCACCAGGGTGCGGATGGGGCCGCCCGCCTCGACCCAGGCGAGGCAGTTGACCGCCGCCCCGCTGGTGGCGAAGGCGTCGACCTCGGCGAGGCCCAGCTCGGTCGCCACCAGGTGCAGGTCGGCCGCGTGTTCCTCGGGGGTGACCACCGTCGACGGATCGTCACGACGGCTCCGATCGGTGCCGCGGAAGTCGAGGGTGATCACCGGCCGGTCCCCCAGTTCGGCGACCAGCGGTCCGAAGAAGGACGCCTGCATCGGGGAACCCAGCACCAGCAGCGGTACCGCGCTCGTCGGGTCTCCGTGCAGGTCGTAGGTGAGCACCGCACCGTCGACGGCCAGGGTCTTCGTGTGTGCTTCGGTCATGCCGACACCCCCTGCGGCCCGTACGCGGCGGCGACGTCCTCGGAGCCTGGCCACTTGCTGTACGTCGACGTCTTCGGCCAACCCGGCGGTGAGTCCTGCCACTCCTCCTGGCGGCCGTACGGCAGCAGGTCGACCAGGGCGAAGGTGTGGGTGAGCTGCTCGGTGCCGCGGCCGTCGGTGTGCCAGGTGCGGTGGACCGTGTCACCGTCGCGCAGGAACACGTTCACCGCGAACCCTTCGCCCGGCCCCGCCCCCATGTCGGCCCCGAACGGGCTGTCGGCGGTGGAGTACCAGTCCATCTTGTTGCCGACCTTTTCCTTGTAGGCAAGGGCTTCGCCGATCGGCCCCTGGGTGACGACGACGAACCGCGCGTCGTATGGCGCCAGGAACTCGAGCCGGGTGAACTGGGCGGTGAAGCTGGTGCAGCCACCGCACTGCCACTCCGCGTCGGGGAACCACATGTGGTGGTAGGTGATCAATTGGTTCTTGTCGCCGAACAGGTCGACCAGAGGGACGGGGCCGTCCGGCCCGGTGAGGGTGTAGTCGGGCAGCGCCACCATCGGCAGTCGTCGGCGCTGTGCCGCGATCGCGTCGAGTTCGCGGGTGGCCGCCTTCTCCCGTGCCCGCAGTGCGTCGAGTTCGCGCCGCCAGGTGGCCTCGTCGACCACCGGTGGCAGGGCTTGGTCCGTCATGGGAACCTCCAATGTTCACAGCGTCAACTTTGGTATGTTGACAGCGTACACATGCGAGTCCGAGGGAGGCAAGGGTGACCGGACGACCGGCGGGGACGGGCACCCGTTCGAGCTACCACCACGGCGACCTGCGCGCCGCCCTGGTCGACGCCGCGCTGGAGCTCACCCGCACCGGCGGCCCCGCCGCCCTGACCTTGCGGGAGGCGACCCGGCGGGTCGGGGTCTCGCCCAACGCCGCCTATCGCCACTTCGGTGACCGCGATGCCCTGGTGGGTGCTGTGGCAGCCGTGATCGGGCAGAGGATGGCGCGACGGATGCAACCGCGCGGCAGCGTCACCGCCGGCACCGACCCGGCGGCAGTCGCGGTCGGTCGGCTGCACGCGGTCGGACTGGGCTACATTCGCTTCGCCCTCGATGAACCCGGCTGGTTCAGCACGGCCTTCTTCGGCACCGAGCACGACCCTGCCCAGGCTCCGACCGTCGCCGCCGCCAGCAGCGGCCCGAAGCCCTACCAACTGCTGGTCGAGGCACTGGACCGGCTGGTCGAGGTCGGCGTCCTGTCCCCCGAACGACGGGCCGACGCCGAGTGGCCCTGCTTCGCCGCGGTCCACGGGTTCGCCGAGTTGGCCCTGCACGGCCCGCTCCGCAGGCACAGTCGCGCCGACCTCAACCGGCTCGCAGTCCGTACGGTCACCGATGCGGTCACCGGAGTGCTCGGCGAGCAGGCACACTGGGACGCGTGAGCGTCAGTGTTTTCGACCTGTTCAAGATCGGTATCGGGCCGTCCAGTTCCCACACCGTCGGGCCGATGCGGGCTGCCCGCCGGTTCGCCGGCGAGCTGACCGCCGACGACGCCATGGCCCGCGTCACCCGCGTCCACGCCGAACTGTTCGGTTCACTCGGGGCGACCGGGCACGGCCACGGCTCGGTCGGCGCGGTGCTGGGTGGCCTCGAGGGTGAGGACCCCGAGACCGTCGACACCACGGCCAGCCCGGCGCGGACCGCCGAGATCCGCGAGACCAAGCGGCTCCGCCTCGACGGCCGCCACGAGATCGACTTCGACGTCGACGAGGACCTGGTGCTGCACCGCCGGCGCTCGCTGCCGTTCCATCCCAACGGGATGACGTTCACCGCGTACGCCGCGGACGACGTGCTCGTCGAGCGGACCTACTACTCCATCGGCGGCGGCTTCGTGCTGGACGACGACGGTTCGGGCCACCCGGTGCTGCAGCCGGACCCGACGCCGGTGCCGTTCCCGTTCCGGACCGGGACCGAGTTGCTGATCCACTGCGCCAACACCGGGCTGTCGATCAGCGAGATCGCGCTGGCCAACGAGTCGGCCCGCCGTCCGGAGGCCGACGTCCGGGCCGGGCTGTTGCGGATCTGGCGGGTGATGGTCGAGTGCGTCGAGAACGGCTGCACCACCACCGGCGTCCTGCCGGGCGGGCTCAAGGTGCGCCGCCGGGCCCCCGAGCTGCACCAGCGGGTGCTCGACGAGGTCGGGCCGTTCGGCAGCGGGACCGCCACCCAGAACAGCGGCGACGTCATCGACCGGATCGATCCGCTCGCCGCGATGGACTGGGTGACCCTGTGGGCGCTGGCGGTCAACGAGGAGAACGCCTCGGGCGGCCGCGTCGTCACCGCACCCACCAACGGGGCCGCCGGCATCATTCCGGCCGTGCTCCACTACGCGGTCCGGTTCGTCCCGGGAATGGGCGACGACGACATCATCCGGTTCCTGCTGGTGGCGGCCTCACTGGGCTCGATCTACCAGCAGACCGCCTCCATCTCCGGTGCCGAGGTCGGCTGTCAGGGTGAGGTCGGGACCGCCTGCTCGATGGCGGCCGGCGCTCTCGCCGAGATCCTGGGCGGCACCCCCGAACAGGTCGAGAACGCCGCCGAGATCGGCATGGAGCACCACCTCGGCCTCACCTGCGACCCGGTCGGCGGACTGGTCCAGATCCCTTGCATCGAACGGAACGCGGTGGCCTCGGTGAAGGCGATCACCGCCGCCCGGCTCGCCCTGCACGGTGACGGTGCCCACACCGTCAGCCTTGACAAGGTGATCAAGACGATGATGGAGACCGGGGCCGACATGAAGACCAAGTACAAGGAGACCGCCCGGGGCGGGCTGGCGGTCAACATCGTCGAGTGCTGAGCCGGATTCCACTGGATCCCAGGGTTGTGCGCCATGTCCCTGGCGGGCCGTTGAGGCCAGTGGGATCGGTACCGGCACGCGGAGTGCCGACACTGCGCCGAGCGCCATGTGATGGACTGCGACGGTGAACGACGACGACCTCGCCCTGGCCTTCGAACTCGCGGCGGATGCCGCCACCATCTCGCTGAGCTGGTCGGGCGGTGACGTCCCGACCACGATCAAGGAGGACGGTTCGCCGGTCTCCGAGGGAGACCTCGAGGTCGACCGCGTGCTGTCCGACATCCTGGCCGAGGAGCGCCCCGACGACGGCGTACTCAGCGAGGAGTACCCCGAGCGCACCGGCACGAGCGGTCGCCGCTGGGTCATCGACCCGATCGACGGCACCCGTCAGTTCATCTCCGGCAAGCCGGGGTGGGGCAACCACATCGCGCTCGAGGTCGACGGTGCGGTGATGCTCGGCATCATCACCCGCCCGGAGGACGACGAGCTGTTCTGGGCCGTCCGCGGCGAGGGCGCCTACCGGTGCGGACTGGACGCACCCCAGGACCGGAGCCGACCGCTCCGACTGAGCAGCACCGCCGACCTGGCGGCGGCCACCGTGGGGGGCTACCAGTCCACCCCCGACGACCACATCGATCTCCTGACCGGTCGTACGACCTGGGCGGGCCGCCGCGCCTCGCCGATCACCGACTACCTGACCGGCGAGCTGGACGCACTGGTGCTGTCCGGCGGCAAGGTGTGGGACTACGCACCGCTCGCGATCCTCGCCCGAGAGGCCGGCGGCGACGTCCGCAGCCGCGACGGCGGCCGCGCCCTCGACCAGGAGTGGATCCTGTGCAGCAACGGTCCACTGCTGCAGCCCCTGTCGCAGGTGATGCGGATCGCCGGCTGAACGGTCGCCCGGACGCGCGGCAACGGGTCAGCTGTGCAGCAGCACCCGGCCGGCGAGGGTGTCGACCTGCTGGTCGGCCGTCACGGCCCACTCACCGTTCACCATCACGTGTGACACCCCCACCGGTGCCTGCCGTGGCTCGGTGAAGGTCGCCCGATCGGCAACGGCGGCCGGGTCGAACAGCACCAGATCGGCCATCCTCCCCTCGGCGACCACGCCCCGGTCGGTCATGCCGAGCCGGTCGGCCACGCCACCGCTCATCTTGTGCACCGCGGTCGGCAGGTCCAGCACGCCGAGGTCACGGACGTAGCGGCCCAGCACCCGGGCGGCGGCCCCGTACGCCCGGGGGTGCGGTTCCCTGTCCAACTCGTACGGCAGCGCCGACCCGTCCGAGCCGACCAGGGACGAGGGGTGTGCCAGGAAGGCCTGCATGTCCTGCTCGGTCCGGTAGAACAGCACCACCTGGACGCGGTTGCCGCCGAGTCGGCACAGGTCGAGCATCACCTGGGTCGGTTCGGTCCCGGTCGCCTCGGCGGCCTCGACCATCGACATCCCCGGCGCCAACCCGAGCAGCCCGTCGGTCCGCGACAGCACGACCCGGTCCCACAGCCACGGCACCGACTTGCCCCACCCCTGCCGGGCGTCGGCCAGCGCCCGGGCCGCCGTGGCCGGGTCGGCCAGCCGGCCCCGCATCGCCTCGATGCCACCCTCCTGCAGCCAGTCGGGCAGGTACTGGGTGAGCGCGGACGACGACGCGTCGTACGGGTAGACGTCGAAGGCGATGTCGACCCCGGCCGCCACCTCGGCGTCGAAGATGTCGAGCAGGTCCTGGCCGCTGCCCCACTGGTCGGGGTGGTTGATCGCCAGGTGGCTGAACTGGGCGGCCGCGCCGGAGTCGCGGGCGACCCGGGCGGTCTCGGCGATGGCGTTCGCCCCGCCGCCGCGGGCGTGGGTGGCGTACAGCCGGTCGTACTGCCCCAGCACGCGGCACAGCGCGACCAGCTCATCGGGGTCCCCGTACGAGGAGGGGGTGTAGGTGAGGCCGGTCGACATCCCCCAGGCACCCTGCTCGACCAACGTGGTGAGCAGCGCCGCCATCTCGGTCAGGCCCTCGGCGGTCCGGACCTGCTCGACGCCGTGGACGGCCAACCGCAACTGGCCGTGACCGACCAGCGGTGCCACGTTGAGTGCGACCCCGCGACCGGTGACGGCGGCCGCGTAGCCGGTCAGGTCGTGCCAGTCGGGCTCGATCGGGTCGTCCCCGATGCCGGCCAGCAGGTCGAGGTGGTCGGTGAGCCGGTCGGGGTTGAACGGGAACGGCGAGAAGCCACAGTTGCCGACGACCTCGGTGGTGACCCCCTGGCGGACCTTGCTCTGCGCCCGCGGGTCGTGCAGCACGCTCACGTCGGAGTGGGTGTGGATGTCGATGAACCCGGGCGTCAGGACCAGTCCGGTCGCGTCGAGCACGGGCTCCCCGCCGGCGTGTGGGGCCGTTCCGGGACTGGCCACCGCGGTGATCCGGTCACCACCCACCCGGACGTCCGCGGGACGGGCCGGGGCACCGGTCCCGTCGACGAGCTGCGCCCCGGTGATCCACAACTCCATGGTCGTCTGCTCCTGTCGAACGGTCCGCGGACGACTCCCGCGGCGTGACAGTCATGGTGGCACGCCGGGACCGACTGGTGGCACGCGGTCCACGACGCCCACCCGGCCGCGCACCCCGTACCCTCTGCACCATGAGCCGTGACGTGAGCGCCACCTTCGAGGCTTCCCTCTCGGGGCGCTGCAACATCATCTGGTCGGTCGCGACCGCGGTCGGCGTCCCGGTCGGCGACGAACAACTCGAGATCCTGGTGGACGATCGGCCGGTCGAGTTCACCGAGATGGTCGACCGGCACGGCAGCCGACTCCACCAGCTGGTGGCCGACGGCAGTCGGATCGAACTGCGCTACCGGGCATCCGGGATCGGGACGGCCGAGCTCGCCCCGGTCGACCCCACCGACCTGATCACCTACCTGCGGCCCAGTCGATACTGCGAGTCGGACCGGCTCGGCCCGACGGCATGGAACGACTTCGCCGGCCTGTCCGGCGGCGCCCTGCTCGACGCCGTCTCCGACCGGGTGCACGAGAAGCTGAGCTACGTCGCCGGCTCCAGCAAGGGCACCGACGGGGCGGTGGACACGCTGCTCAACCGCAAGGGCGTGTGTCGCGACTTCAGTCACCTGACGATCGCCCTGCTGCGGGCGATGAACGTGCCGGCCCGACTGGTCTCCTGCTACGCCCCCGGGCTCAGCCCGATGGAGTTCCACGCCGTGGTCGAGGCCTACGTCGACGACAACTGGGTACTGGTCGACTCGACCCGCAAGGCTCCCCGGGCCAGCTTGGTCCGCATCGCCACCGGCCGCGACGCCGCCGACACCGCGTTCATCACCAACCACTGGGCGAGACTCGACCTGGAACGGTTCACCGTGACCGCGGTCGCCGACGAACTGCCCCACGACGAGCACCGGGAACGCATCCGGATGCGCTGAGACCTGCGGTGGTACCGAATCGTCACCCGATCGGTACCACCGAATCCCGGCCGCGGTCGTCCGAGCCGGCCGGTTGTGGTTAGACTCCGTTCATCCACGGGACGTTGTCGACTCGACGGCGGCCTGAGGCCACCCGCTGCGTGCGGGGGTCGGACGCTGCCACCAGCTTCCGATTCCACTACGGATCGTCGGGCACGTACCTGCCCGTGGAAAGGAATGTGGCATGGCCACCGTCAGTTTCAACCAGTCCACCCGGGTCTACCCGGGCTCGGAGAAGCCGGCCGTCGACAAGCTCGACCTGCAGATCGGCGACGGCGAGTTCATGGTGCTCGTCGGCCCGTCCGGCTGTGGCAAGTCGACCTCGCTGCGCATGCTCGCCGGCCTCGAGGAGGTCAACTCCGGCACCATCCAGATCGGTGACCGGGACGTGACCCACCTGCCGCCGAAGGATCGCGACATCGCGATGGTGTTCCAGAACTACGCGCTCTACCCGCACATGAGCGTCGCCGACAACATGGGCTTCGCCCTGAAGATGGCGAACGTGCCGAAGGCCGAGCGTCAGGCCCGCGTGATGGAGGCCGCCAAGCTGCTCGGCCTGGAGGACTTCCTGGCCCGCAAGCCGAAGGCCCTCTCCGGTGGTCAGCGCCAGCGTGTTGCCATGGGTCGCGCCATCGTCCGGCAGCCGCAGGTGTTCTTGATGGACGAGCCGCTGTCGAACCTCGACGCCAAGCTGCGCGTCTCCACCCGTACCCAGATCGCGGCCCTGCAGTCGCGGCTGGGTGTCACCACCGTCTACGTGACCCACGACCAGATCGAGGCCATGACGATGGGTGACCGCGTGGCGGTCATGAAGGACGGCGTGCTGCAGCAGGTCGACAGCCCGTTGGCGCTGTACGACACCCCGGCCAACGTGTTCGTGGCCGGCTTCATCGGCTCGCCCGCGATGAACCTGATCAAGGGCAAGGTTAGCGAGGGCGGCGTCCAGGTCGGCGACTTCACCGTCCCGGTGAAGCGCGAGGTGCTGTCCAAGGCCGCCGGCGAGGAGACCCTCACCATCGGCATCCGCCCGGAGAACTTCACCCTCTCCGACGGTGACGGCATCGGCCTCGACGTGGCCGTGGTCGAGGAGCTCGGCGCCGACGCCTACCTGTACGGCACCCTGGCCGGCCTCGAGGACAACGAGAAGCTCATCGCGCAGCAGATCGTCGCCCGCATCTCCTCGCGGCGTCCGCCGCAGCGTGGCGCCACCGTTCGCATCGGGGTGGACCCGGACAACGTGCACGTGTTCTCCGACGAGTCGGGCGACCGCCTCAGCTGATGACACCGTCCGGACCACGAAGCGTGGTCCGGACACCCGGACAGGGGTTCCACCTCATGGTGGGACCCCTGTCCGTCTTCGCAGCACCGACCGTTCATCGTTTCCCGGCAGATCCACTGCCCAGCAGGAGAGAATGGGGCCATGCCACGCTTCGTGTCCGCACGTCCCGACGTCGGGCTGATCACGCTGCCCTGGAACCTGCCGCTGGAGGCTTGGCCGCGGGACAACCTCGTCGCACTCCCCCGCGGCATCTCGCGGCACGTGGTGCGGTTCATCCGGGTCGGCCGCAGTGTGTACGCGGCCAAGGAAGTGATCGAGCACCTGGCCGTGCACGAGTACCGACTGCTGCACGACCTGCACCGCCTCGACACCCCGTCGGTGGAGGCGGTCGGCGTGGTCACCGAGCGGTACGACGACGAGGGCCGACCGCTGGACCCGGTGCTGTTGACCCGGCACCTGCAGTACTCGCTGCCGTACAGGTCACTGTTCACCCGGGGCATCCGGCAGGACACCGTCAACCGGCTGGTCGACGCGATGGTGGTGCTGCTGGCCCGACTGCACCTGATCGGCTTCCTGTGGGGGGACGTGTCGCTGTCGAACACCTTGTTCCGTAGGGATGCCGGCGCCTTCGCCGCCTACCTGGTCGACGCCGAGACCGGGGAACTCCATGATCAACTCACCACCGGGCAACGGGAACACGACCTGACCATCGCGCGGACGAACCTGTTCGGGGAGTTCTCCGACCTGGAGGCCGGGGGCCTGCTCGACGCGGCCCTCGACCCGCTGGCGCTGGTCGAGTCGATCGAAGCGCGGTACCGCGAGCTGTGGGGTGAGTTGACCGGGGTGGAAGAGTTCGACGGTTCCGAGATGCACCGCATCGACTCCCGGATCCGCCGGCTGAACGCCCTCGGCTTCGACGTCGCCGAGCTCGACATCACCACCGACATCGGCGGATCGAGCATCCGGATCCAGCCGAAGGTGGTCGACGCCGGCCACCATTCGCGCCGGCTGATCCGGTTGACCGGACTGGACACCGAGGAGAACCAGGCCCGCCGACTGCTGAACGACCTGGACGCGTTCCGGGCGCGGACCGACCAGCAGGGCGCCGACGAGGCCATCGTGGCGCACCAGTGGCTGACTGAGGTGTTCGAGCCGGTCATCAATGCGATCCCGGACGCACTGCGCGGCCGGTTGGAACCGGCCGAGGTGTTCCACGAGGTGTTGGAGAGCCGCTGGTTCGCCTCGGAGAACGCGGGTCGGGAGATCTCGATGGCACAGGCCACCGACGACTACCTGCAACAGGTGCTCGCACGCCGCCCCGACGAAGGGTTGGACGGTGAGCCGGGACTGGCGATGGTGGCCGAACCGGTCGACCCGAACGCCGACCCGACCCTCGACCCGATCGACGCCCCGTGGGGCGGCAACGCCGAACCCGACGACGAGGAGCCGCCGTACGACCCGTGGGAGGCCGACGCCGACGCGGTGGACGAGTCCGAAGCCCGCCACTTCGACATCGACGCCCTGCGGGCCAGGTCGAAGCCGCCCACGAACTGAGCGAACCGCAACGACTGATCGGCCAACTGGTCACCGGTGCGACCGCCGGCGTTTTCCCGAGGTTCACGGTCACGTGGTTGGCTGAGACCCATGATCAATCGTCGCCGCCTGTTCACCACCACCGCCGCCGGAGCCGCCGGGGTGGGCGCGCTCGCCACGGCCGGGCAGCCGGCCCGGCCGGCCGCTGCCCGCGAGCGGTTGACCGCCGAGCCCTTCACCCTGGGGGTCGCCTCGGGGGATGCGACGCCGACGGCGGTCGTGCTGTGGACCCGGTTGGCCCCACTGCCCCTGCAGCCGGAGGCCGACTTCGGGATGGCCGGCTTCGGCGCGGTCGACGTCGAGTACCGGGTGGCCGAGTCCGAGGCCGCGCTGGCCGACCCGGCCTCCTGTCTGCGGGTCGGCACGACACCGGCCAAGCGCAACACCGGCTTCTCGGTCCACCTCGACGTCACCGAGCTGGCGCCGGACAGCGAGTACTGGTACCAGTTCGGGGTCGACGGTTTCCGCAGCCGGGTCGGTCGCACCCGGACCGCCCCGGCCCCGGGTACGCGCCGCGACTTCACCTTCGCGCTGGTCAACTGCCAGAGCCTCGCCGGCGGCAACCTGTCCGGCGGCCGCCCGAACCCGATGTACTTCAACGGGTACGGTCACCTCGCCCGCCGCGACGACATCGACTTCGTGGTCCACCTGGGCGACTACATCTACGAGTTCGGTCGGGCGGCCCACGTCCCGCCGCGGCCGGTGCAGACGCTCGACGAGTACCGGACCCGGTACGCGCAGTACAAGCTGCGGTCATCCCTGGCCGATGTGCACGCCCGGTTCGGGTGGTACGCGATCCCCGACGACCACGAGTTCTGGAACGACTTCCGGGGCGGGGCCCTGCCGCAACGCAACGTCGAGCGCTTCAACCACGCCGCCGAGGCGTACTGGGAGCACATGCCCTTCCGCAACCCGCGGCCCGGCGACCTGGAGGCGACGACCCCCAACCAGATCGACCTGCACCGCACCATCCGATGGGGCAGCCTGCTGGACCTGTTCCTGGGCGACACCCGGCAGTACCGCAGCGCGACCACCATGCTCGGGACCGCACAGCAGGCCCAGCTGATCGACTGGATCGGCGACTCCGACGCCACCTGGACCGCGATCGGCGTCGGGCAGCCGGTCACCGGTTTCGGTGGCGCCAGCGGATGGGTGGCGGCCGACCATGCCGAGCTCACCGCAGCCCTGGCGGCTCGCAAGCAGCGGGCCCCCGAGGCGTTCAACCCGGTGATCCTGTCCGGCGACGCACACTGCGGGATCGTCACCCACACCCGACTGCACGGCGACAAGCAGTCGCCGTTCGTCGCCACCGAGTTCGTCAATGCGCCGATGAGCAGTGGTGGCCGGGGGCAGTGGCGCCCGGCGATGGACCCGCGGGCGCTGCGCAAGGCGTACAACAAGGGTGCCGCCGGCGGCTGGCAGAACTACAACGGCTACACCAGCCACAGCCTGTCGGCCGACGGTTGGTTGACCGACTACGTCCTGGGCGACCAGGTGTCGCGCCCCGACGGGGCGGTCACCTCCGCGGGACGCTGGCTGCTGCCGGCCGGTCACCCGGTCGGTTCCGTCCAGGCCCGAGGCTGAGCATCGACATCGGTCGATCAAATGCATCACGCCTCTATTGCGTAAATTGGCAGTGTCGAAGTCACCAAGATTGGTCACGACCTGTTCACGTGGATGACCATTCAGGTGGCACTGGATTTTCCTTGCGGCCGATTGATTCAGGGGTGGACATCACCGATCTCTTGGAGGAGAAAAACCCATGTCTGATCAAGTGACTCGCCGCGGCTTCATCGGAGGCTCCGCGGTTGCCCTCGGGTTCGCGTTCGCCGGTGCCGGCAGCCTCGACCCGTTCGTCCGGGAGGCCGCAGCGGCCACCACGCGACCGGCGCTCGGCTACGGCCCGCTGCAGTACAAGGCGGGCGAGGTCATCGCGCTGCCGGAAGGCTTCTCGTACAAGATCCTGGGCGAGGTCGGCAAGATGACCGAGGGCGGCATCGTGCACCCCGACGACCCCGACGCGATGGGCGTCTTCGAGCGTCCCGCCGGCGGCTCGATCCTGGTCACCAACCACGAGAACGGTGGCTCCGAGGCCTACCCGGTCCCCCATGACAACGCCGACATCGTCTACGACGAGGGCGGCATCGGCGGCACCACGACCATCGAGGTCGACGCCGACGGCAACAACGTGCTGCAGTACGCCTCGGCGGCCGGCCACGTGAACAACTGCGCCGGCGGCATCACCCCGTGGGGCACCTGGCTGACCTGTGAGGAGACCGAGGCCCGCGCCGGTGGCAAGCTCACCAAGGACCACGGGTACGTCTTCGAGGTCGACCCGACCAGCCAGGCGGCCAACCACGGCAAGTCGAACCTGCCGTTGAAGTTCCTGGGCCGCTTCGCCCACGAGGCCACCGCCACCGATCCCCGCACCGGTCACATCTACCTGACCGAGGACGCCGGCAACCCCAACGGGCTGTACTTCCGCTGGTCGCCGCCGGCGGGCTACCGGCTCGGCAAGGACTCGCTGCTCGACCTCGCCGTTGACGGTGCCGTCGAGGTGGGCAAGCTCGAGGCGATGAAGTGCTTCGACGCCGACGGCAACCACGTCGCCGACCTGGCGGCCGCCACCGACTTCAACACCAGCTACCGGGTGCGCTGGGTCCCGGTCCCCGACCGCGATGCCCGCCAGGTGTCGATCCGCAGGCAGTTCAGCGATGACGAGGTCACCCGCTCGCGCAAGCTCGAGGGCCAGTGGTGGGGCGACGGCGGCGCCTACTTCGTGTGCAGCTTCGCCCGCCTGTCCGACGGCTCGGTGAACGAGCACGACGGCCAGGTCTGGTTCTTCGACCCGCGCAAGGAGCGGATCACCCTCAAGACGATCTTCGGGGTCAATCCCGACGTCGACAACGAGAACAACCACTTCGATGGTCCGGACAACATCACCGTCTCCGCCCACGGCGGATTGATCCTGGCCGAGGACGGGTCCGGCAAGTCGCACCTCGTCGGCGTCACCGAGCAGGGCAAGTCGTACCCGCTGGCGCTCAACCAGAGCAGCGACAGCGAGTTCGCGGGTCCCGCGTTCAGCGCTGACGGCAAGACGCTGTTCGTGAACATCCAGTCGGGCCCGGGCTACACGCTGGCCATCACCGGGCCGTGGGGGCGCCCGTCCAACGCCGCCCCGCACGCCAACACCGGCAACGGCAACCCGCAGCGCAACAGCCGCGGCAACAGCGAGCACCGGAACAAGCGCAACGACGACGGCAACAACGACGACTGACCGGTTTCGTCCGGGACATGACAGCCCGGACACGACACTGGGCCCCTGCCGAGATGATCTCGGCAGGGGCCCACGTGTCGTTCAGGCGAAGTCGGCCATCTCGCGAGCGCTCTCCATGACCTCGACGACCTTCCGCACGCTGGCGGGGGTGACGAACAGGTCGGCCCCGTTGCGCAGCGTGTCGTACAGCTTCGAGTAGTACTGCTGGGTCCGCTGGTTCGGCGGCGGCACCGCGATCGTCTCGGTCTGCCAGTCGAACTCCTCCTTGGCGCCGTACTTGCGGCCCTCGGGGGTCGACGCGTCGGCCTCGATGGCCGGCATCTTCGACAGGTCGACCCACTTGACCTGCAGCTCGCTCGGCGACCCGATGATGCCGCCGGTGGTGCCGACGACGTACCAGGAGTCCTGCGGGAACGTGATCGCACCGCTGGACTCGAGGTCCAGCACCGGGCCCTCGGCCGGTCGGAGGGTGATCTTGACGTGGTCCTCGGCGTCGCCGGCCGAGTTGGTCCGGCGCAGGTCGCCGAGCACGTCGATGTCGGTGTCCGGGTCGAGCAGCGTCATCAGCTGGTCGAGGAAGTGCAGGGCGGTGTTGGGGAGCTCGCCGCCGCCCATCGAGCGCAGCGTCTGCCAGTCGGCGCGACGGGCGAACCGGTGCACGGTGCGGCGGACCAGGATGATCTCGCCCAGACGACCGGAGTCGAAGACCTCCTTGACCGCGAGGAAGGACGGGTCGAGTCGCTGGTTCTGGAACGCGGTGACCACGACGCCGGCCTTCTCCGCGGCCGCGGTGAGCTGGTCGACCTCGGCCAGGGTCGTCGCCATCGGCTTCTCGATCACGACGTTGCGACCGGCCTCGATCGCGGCCAGACCGAGCGGTACATGGGTGTGGGAGGGGGTGGCGACGATGATCAGCTCGACGTCGGCGTCGGCGATCAGTTCCTCGGGGGTGGTGTAGGTGTCACACCCGAACTTCTCCTTGGCCTCCTCGAGGCGATCGGGCATGGCATCGGCCACTGCGACGACCTGGTACTGGTCGGCGACCTCCGCCATGCCGGCGGCGTGGATGCCCCAGCCACTGCGTCCCAGTCCAAGGATTCCCACCCGGACCTTGTTCGTGGCCTGCTCCGTCGGCGTTTCTGCCATGTCTTCCTCGCGTTCTGGCGTTGTCGGCACGTGCTCGGATGCCAGTTCTGACACCCGCGGGCCAACCTACCGATCCACCCCCGGGGGTGCAATCGCTTGCAACATGTGGACACCTCGTCGGTACGAATCGGATCGGCCGTTCGGGTGCGCGAGGTCAGCGCGGGGGCATCCGCAGTGCCCCGTCGAGCCGGATAACGTCCCCGTTCAGGTAGGGGTTCGCCACGATCTGACCCACCAGCTGGGCGTACTCCTCGGGCCGGGCAAGTCGGGACGGGTGCGGAACGCCGGCACCGAGCGAAACGCGGGTGTCGTCGGGCAGCCCCGCCATCATCGGGGTGTCGACGATGCCGGGGGCGATGGTCATCACCCGGATCTGTTTGTCGGCCAGGTCGCGGGCCGCCGGCAGTGTCAGCCCGACCACCCCGCCCTTGCTGGAGGCGTACGCGGCCTGCCCGACCTGCCCCTCGAAGGCGGCGACCGACGCGGTCATCACCACCACCCCACGGTCGCCACCCGACGGCTCGTTGTCGACCATCGCCGCCGCGGCCAGCCGCAGCAGATTGAAGGTGCCGACCAGGTTGATGTCGATCACGGTCCGGTACGCGTCGAGGTCGAGCACCCCTTTGCGGCCGATGATGCGGCCGGGGTTGACCACCCCGGCGCAGCTGACCGCCACCCGAAGTGCACCGAGTCGTTGCGCGGTCCGTACGGCCTCGGCGACCTGCTCGGCGGATCGGACGTCGGCCGGGCAGAACCGGGCCCGCTCCCCCAACTCGTCGGCCAGTGCCGCGCCCGCCGACGACTCGAGGTCGACGATCACCACCGACGCGCCCCGGTCATGCAGGTGTCGGACCGTGGCGGCCCCCAGCCCGGAGGCACCGCCGGTGACGAGGGCGACGTCGTCGGTCGCGAGTTCCATGATCAGTTCTCCTGTCGACGGTCGGTGTTGCGGGTCGCGAGGCCACTGCGGACCTGCGAGCCGATCAGCTGGCGGGCGATCACGATCCGTTGGATCTGGTTGGTGCCTTCGAAGATCTGGGTCACCTTGGCCTCCCGCATCCACCGTTCCGCCGGGAAGTCGCGGGTGTAGCCGTACCCGCCGAGCACCTGGACCGCGTCCTCGGTGACCTGCATCGCGGCGTCGGTGGCGGTGAGCTTCGCGACCGCGGCCGCCCGGCTGTAGGTGCGACCCGCGTCCTTCAGCCGGGCCGCGTGCAGGTACGTCGACCGGGCCCGATCGACGGCGGTGGCCATGTCGGCGAGCAGGAACTGCATCCCCTGGAACTCGGCGATGGCCCGACCGAACTGGTGGCGCTCCCGGGCGTAGTCGACGGCCAGGTCGAGGGCTGCCTGGGCCAGTCCGGTCGCACAGGCGGCGATGCCGAGTCGACCGGAGTCGAGCGATCCGAGGGCGATCCGCAGGCCGTGGCCGGGATCCCCGATCAGTCGGTCGGTCGGTACCCGGACGTCGTCGAAGTGGACCGTCGCGGTCGGCGAGGCGTTCATCCCCATCTTGTGCTCGGGGGTGCCGAAGCTGAGGCCCGCCAGGTCACCGGGCACGACGAAGCACGACACCGGCAGGCTGCGGTCGTTGTCGGTGCGGACGAAGGTCGTGTAGTAGTCGGCATGGCCGGAGTGGCTGATCCACGACTTGGTGCCGTTCACCACCCAGTGGTCCCCGTCGGCGCGAGCCTTCGTGGTCATCGCGGCGATGTCGGATCCGGCGCCGGCCTCCGACAGCGCGTACGCCCCCAACAACTGGCCGCCGATCATGTCCGGCAGCAGGGCCTCCTGCTGGGCCGCGGTGCCGTGGGTGGCGACGGCCAGGCAGGTCATCACGTGCACCGACACCCCCACCCCGACGCTCAGCCAGGCCGTCGACAGTTCCTCCAGCGCCTGCAGGTACACCTCGTACGGCTGCGCCAACCCGCCCCACTTCTCCGGGTAGGGCATGCCGAGCAGCCCGGACTCGCCCAGCAGCGTGAACAGGTCGCGCGGGAACTCGCCGGCGGCCTCGGCCGCCGATGCCCGGGGCGCCAGCTCGGCCTGGGCGATCTCGCGGACCAGGGCCACAAGGTCGTGTCCCTCCTCGGTGGGGAACAACCTCTCGACTGCCATGGGGCAACCGTAGTGCGCCATGGGCCACGGCACCCGCCGTTCGTGTCGAACAGTCCGACGCGAGCTGGACCCGTGCGCACCCTCCGCGGCAGCTGGGCTACGGTGTGGCTCACGCACGCGGGAGCTCGGTAACGGCCGGGCTGAGAGGAAGCGAACCACGCTTCGACCGCCAAACCTGAACTGGGTAATGCCAGCGCAGGGAGGGTATCCACATGAACGCAGTTTCCACGCCCGATCAGTCCAGCACCACACCCCCACGTACGCCGTCACGCCAGGGCTGGCAGCTGAAGGACATCGTCCTGCTGGTCGTCCTCGGCGTCGTCTTCGGGGTCCTCTACTGGGCGCTCGTCCAGGCCTGGGGTGCCTCGCGGCTGCTGTTCGGCGACCTCGCCGAACACGTCCTGGCCGGCGGCTGGCTCATCGTCGCCCCGATCGCGATCGCGATCATCCGACGCCCCTTCGCCGGGATCGGCGCGGAACTCATTGCCGCCGTGGTCGAGTTCATCTTCCTCGGCTCGCCGGTCGGTCCGCTGCTGGCCGTCGTCGGTCTCATCCAGGGCGCCGGCAGCGAACTTCCGTTCGCCCTCACCCGCTATCGCAACTACTCGTGGTGGATCTTCGCCGTGTCGGGCCTGCTGGGTGCGGGCCTGGTCTTCTTCTGGTCCGCCTATCAGGGCGGCTGGTACGGCACCGACCTGCTGTGGATCCGGTTCGTGGTCCAGATCATCAGCGGCGTCATCCTGGGCGGCCTGCTGGCCAAGGTGACCGTCGGTGGCATCCACCGCACCGGCGTCGTCGACAACTACGCCATCGGCCGCGAGTCCGAGTGACCCTGGTCGAGCTGCGCGACGTGACCGTCACCGCGGCGCGGCGTGACACCCCGGTGCTGCGCGAGGTCCGGTTGCAGGTGGCGCCGGGCGAACGGGTGCTGGTGCTCGGGCCGTCGGGGTCGGGCAAGTCGTCCCTGCTGCGCACCATCACCGGCGTCATCCCGCATTCAGTCAACGCCCGTCTGGCGGGCGAGGTGCTGGTCGCCGGTACCGACACCGCCGACACCAGTGTGGTGGAGCGCTCCCGGATCGTCGGGTTCCTCGGCCAGGACCCCGCCGCCACCGTCTGCCTGGCCACGGTCGAGGACGAGGTGGCGCTCCCGCTGGAGAACCTCGCGGTCGACCGGGCCGACATCTCAGCTCGGATCGACTCCGCCCTCGCCACCGTCGGGGCGACACAGCTGCGCCACCGGGGCACCGGCGAGCTGTCCGGCGGCGAGACCCAGCGGGTCGCGCTGGCGGCCACCCTCGCCATGCGGCCGCAGGTGCTCCTGCTGGACGAGCCCACCTCGATGCTCGACCCCGTCGGCATCACCTCGGTGCGCGAGGCGGTGGCAGCGGCGGCCACCACCGACCAGCCCGCCGTCGTCCTGGTGGAACACCGGCTCGACGAGTACGGCGGCACCGCCGGCGCAGCCGCCCTGCCCAGCCGGTCGGTCGCGCTCGACGCCGACGGACGGATCATCGCCGACGGCCCCACCGCCGAGGTCCTGACCACCCACGCGCGCACCCTCCACGACGCCGGCTGCTGGCTGCCGCTCACCGCCGAGCTGTACGCCCTCAGCGGGCACCCGGGAGGACTCGCCAACCCGCAGGTCGTCGACTGGCTACGCCGCGGCGGCTCCGACGACAGCACCGCCCGGACGTCGGCCGGGCCCGCGACGCCTGCGCCGGATCCGGTGCTGACCGCCACCGGGGTGACGGTCCGTCGCGGCACCCGCGACCTGCTCACCGATCTCGACCTCCAGCTGCACCGCGGCGAGGTGGTGGCACTGCTCGGTCCCAACGGCGTCGGGAAGACCAGCCTGCTGCTCACCCTAGCCGGGCTGCTGCCACCGGGTCGCGGCAGCGTGACCGGGCCACGTCCGGCGATGGTGTTCCAGAATCCCGAGTGGCAGTTCCTGGCGCATCGGGTGCGCGACGAGATCGCCGTCGGACTGACCGGTCCGGACGTGGCCGATCGGGTGACTCGGCTGCTCCGGGAGCACCGCCTGACCCATGTCGCCGACCAGAGCCCCTTCCGCTGTTCCGGCGGGGAGCAGCGCAGGCTCAGCCTCGCCGCGATGCTGGCGCACGCCGACCGTCCCGTGCTGTTGGCCGACGAACCGACCTTCGGCCTCGACCGGCGCGACACGATGACCGCCGCGCGTACGCTGCGCGCCGCGGCCGATGCTGGCCGCGCCGTGCTGTGGTCCACCCACGACCTGCGGTTCGCCGCGACGGTCGCCGACCGGGTGGTCGTGCTCGGCGAGCTTCGACCCGGGGCAACCGCAGGCACGGTTGCCGACGGTCCTACGCTGCCGGTGCTGGCCGACCCGGCCGTCCGCGAGGCCGGTGGGCTGGTGCTGCCCGAACTGCTGCGCTTCCTCGTCGCCGAGCTGGGCACCGGAGCCGAATCCGTGGCGGTGCTGCGCCGGCTGGCCGGTTGGCCGAGCCCGCAGTCGTCGGTCCAGCAGGTCCGATGAGTGCACTGTTGATCCGGGCCGACCCTGCCTCCCCGCTGGCACGCCGCAACCCGACGGTGAAGCTGGCGCTGCTGTTCGTGGTGTCTGTGGGTCTGCTCTTCCTGGCCGATCCGGTCTCCACCTGGACCCTCTACGGCCTGGCCCTGCTCGGCGCTTGGGCGGGTACGCGCATCCGCCCCCGTACCCTGCTGCTCGCCCAACTGCCCTTCCTGGCGTTCGGCTTCGGGGTGTTCTGGATCAACGTGCTCAGCCGTCCGGGTGAGGTGCTGTGGCAGTACGGGCTCCTGCGGGTCACCGTCGAGGGCCTCGGCGTCGGAGCCGCCCTGGCGGCCCGTGCCCTGACCATCGGGGTGCTGTCGATCGCGCTGATCCACTCCACCGGCGCCGTACGCCTGATGGCGAGTCTGCACCAACACGCCCGGCTGCCGGCGCGGGTGAGCTATGCCGTCATGTCGGGCTATCGGCTGCTCGAACTGCTGGGACGGGAGTGGGTCACCATCCGCCGGGCCCAGGACGTCCGCGCACCCCTGGACGCGAAGGGCCGACCGCGCCGCGGGCTGCGGACGTTCACGTCCGCCGGGTTCACCCTGCTCATCACGGCGCTGCGGCGCGGCGAACGGGTGGCCGAGTCCCTCGAGTCACGCGGTCTGGGACTGCAGCCCCGGACGATCTGGCGGCCGGTGCCGATCGGCCCCGGCGATGTCTTGCTGGTGGTCGGAGTGCTGGCCGTCATGGGCGCGGTGATCGCGTTGGCGGGCTGGGCCGGAGTCCTGCAAGGACCGGGGGCGCTGTTCTGATGCCGGGGGCATGACCCGGGATACGGTGGCCGGGTGAGCACCGCTACGTCTCCTGAGCCCGCGGCCGGGTGGGACGGCGCCCTGGCGGAGTTGTCGGCGGCACTGCCCGACGGGGCGCTGCTCACCGATCCTGCCGCACTGCAGTCGTACCGTCACGACTGGTCACGTGATCCCTCCGCCGGGACCCCGGTCGCGGCCGCCCGGGTGACCGACGCCGCGCAGGTCCAGACGGTGGTGCGATGGGCCGCGACCCATCAGGTGCCGATCGTGCCACGCGGCGCCGGGACCGGGTTGTCGGGTGGTTCGAGTGCCGTCGACGGCGGCATCGTGCTGAGCCTGGAGCGCATGACGGCGGTGGAGATCGACGTCGCGACCCGGACCGCGATCGTGGAGCCCGGCGCGTTCAACGTCTCGGTGAAGCAGGCGGCCGCCGACCACGGGCTGTGGTACCCACCCGACCCGTCGTCGTACGAGATCTGCTCCATCGGCGGCAACCTGGCCACGAACGCCGGTGGACTGTGCTGCGTGAAGTACGGCGTCACCACCGACTACGTGCTGGGCATGGACGTGGTGCTGGCCGACGGGACGTTGATCACTCTCGGTGGGCAGCGGATCAAGGATGTCGCGGGATTGTCGCTGACGAAGCTCTTCGTCGGGAGCGAGGGAACGTTGGGCATCTTCACCCGGGCGGTGCTGCGGCTGGTGCCGATGCCCGACCCGGTGGCGGGGATGGTCGCGACGTTCGACGACGTCACCGCGGCCGCCCGGGCGGTGGTGGCGATCGGGGCCACCTTGCGGCCGTCGATGCTGGAGTACATGGACCAGCTGTCGATCCGGGCGGTCGAGCGGTTGCGACCGATGGGACTGGACACCGAGTGCGGGGCCATGTTGATCGCCCAGTCCGACGCCCCCGGGGATGCTCGACGACTGGAGGCCGAGGAGATGGCGCGGCTCTGCCGGGACACCCCCGGGGTCCGGGACGTCTTCGTGACCGACGATCCCGCCGAGGCGGAGATGTTCACCGCGGCCCGCCGCAGCGCCTTCCACGCCCTGGAGCCGCTTGGGTCGATCATGTTCGAAGACGTCGGGGTGCCGATCCCGAAGCTCCCGGACCTGGTCGACGGGATCGCCGGGATCGCTGCCAAGTATGACGTGCTGATCCCTGTGGTGGCCCACGCCGGAGACGGCAACACCCATCCGAACGTGATCCACGACGCCGCAGACCCCGACTCGGTGGCGCGGGCCCGTGCCGCGTTCGACGAGGTGATGCGGCTGGCGGTCGACCTCGGCGGGACGATCACCGGCGAGCACGGCGTGGGTCGCAGCAAGAAGGGCCTGCTCGGTGATCAGCTCGGCGACGACGTGCTGGCGTTGACCCGCCGCATCAAGGAAACCCTCGACCCACAAGGCATCCTGAACCCCGGAGCCATCCTGTGACCCGCCGTACGCCAGTGGAGGAGACCACATGACCGTCCTGCCCGAACGTCACCTGTTCGGCCCCGGACCGGGCAACCCGTACCCGGAGGCGACCGCCGCCCTGGCCGCACCGCTGTTGGGTCACCTCGACCCCGACTTCCTCGACATCATGGATTCGGCCTGCGACGGTCTGCGCACGGTGTTCGGTACGGCCAACCGCCGGACCCTGCCGCTGAGCGCGACCGGTTCGGCCGGGATGGAGGCGGCGTTCGTCAACCTGGTGCATCCGGGTGACGTCGTCGTGGTCGGGGTGAACGGGCTGTTCGGGCAGCGGATGTGTGACGTCGCTGCCCGGTGCGGTGCCGAGGTGATCGCGGTCGAGCACGAGTGGGGTCAGCCGCTGTCGGCCGACCGGATCGCCGACGCCCACCCGCGGCCGGCGCTGATCGCCGCCGTCCACGCCGAGACCTCGACCGGGGTGCGCAGCGACCTGGCCGCTCTGGGCGCGGTGAAGGGGGACGCCCTGCTGGTCGCCGACACCGTCACCTCGATCGCCGGCCTCGAGTTGCGGTTGGACGACTGGGGCGTCGACGTCGCGTACGCCGGGACCCAGAAGTGCCTCGGGGTGCCACCGGGCCTGGCTCCGTTCACCATCAACGATGCTGCGTTCGAGCGACGCCGTACGCCGTCCCCGTCCTGGTACCTCGATCTGGGGATGCTCGGCGGCTACGTCGGTGAGACGTCGGACACCAAGCAGCGCACGTACCACCACACCGCGCCGACCGCGATGGTCGCGAGTCTGGCTGCGGCACTGCGCCAGATCGTGGCGGAGGGGTTGGAGAACGTGCTGGCCCGCCATGCCGAAGCGGGTCAACTGTTGCAGGACGGACTGGTCGAACTCGGCCTGGAGTTGTTCGCCGCCGAGGGGCACCGGCTGCCGGACCTGACCACGGTGAAGGTGCCTGCCGGGGTCGACTCGGCCCGCGTCCGGTCGTACCTCATGGACCGCCACCGGATCGAGATCGGTGCCGGCGCCGGACCGTACGCGTCGACGGTGTGGCGGCTCGGGCTGATGGGGCACAACGCCCGCCCCGACCGCGCCCTGTTCCTGCTCGCCGCGATGAAGGACGCCCTCGCCCACGCCGGTCGACCCTGATCAGGCGCCCTGACGTGGCGCCGCGTCAGTCCGACACCTCGATGTCGCCGTTGGTGGTCCGCACCCGGATCGGCCGCGATCCCGAGCTCGGCATCACGTCGAGGTCCCCGTTGCGGGTGTCGGCCTCGATCGCGTACCCGTTCGGCCCGCTCCCCTCGGGCAGCTCGATCGAGACGTCGCCGGAGGTGGTGGTCACCGACACCTCGACCGGCGCAACCTCCCACTCCAGCTCGACGTCACCGTGGGAACCCTGGACCGTGATCCGCTCGGTGCGTAGTTCCTCGCCGGTGACGTCGCCGTTGGTGGTGGCGACACGGAGCTCGACGTCGGCGGGCACGCTGAGGGTGAGGTCGACGCCCGGGTGAGCGGTGATGGAGAAGGTGGTGTCGACCTCGCCGGTGGTGATCCCGGGCTCCCCTTCGCCGACCCTGCCCGACCAGCTCCCGGTGGCGGGCTGCCCGTCGATGCCGATGAGTTCCAGGTCACCGCCTGTCAGGTTCACCTCGATGACGCGCGTTCCCGGTGGGACGGTCACCAGACCGACGCCACGACCCCGGGTCTCACTGGTCAGCGACATGGCAGCGACCGCACCACCGGC
The DNA here is from genome assembly GCF_050157065.1 of Carbonicoccus niuqiaonis. GTDB lineage: Bacteria > Actinomycetota > Actinomycetes > Propionibacteriales > Propionibacteriaceae > Avipropionibacterium. The sequence continues at coordinate 803,977 of NZ_CP189573.1, read as the reverse complement.
CAACAGCGCCGCCCCGGCCCCCAACGCCAGGAAACCCCGACGGCTGCGCGTCCCACTGTCGTGCTGCTCCCCTCGCACCTCGGGGCGGTGGCGGGTCATGCGGGACGACCTCCCCGGTGGCCGGCACCGTGCTGCATCCGGGGTCGTAGAGCGGAAACTCGTCCTGCTGCCCCGGGTGGTCCTCGGGATTCCGCGTCGTCACGTTCACTCCCTCGTCGGCGGCGGACCGCCGACCGGCACCGCGTCCACGTCCGACCCTACAGACGCTTCAGCGCCGCCGCGGCGCATACTAGGTGCTCATGATCGGTACGCGACTCCTCGCCGTCGGCCACCACCAGCCCGACCGCGTCGTCCCCAACAGTGAGTTGGAGTCCATGGTGGACACGAACGACGAGTGGATCCGGCGCCGGGTCGGCATCGTCGAACGCCGCTGGGCCGGCCCCGACGACACCGTGGTGACGATGGGCACCGCGGCCGCCCGGATGGCGCTGGAGAAGTCGGGACTGGCACCGTCCGACATCGACATGGTGATCGTCGCGACCTGTACGGCACAGGACCGATCCCCCAACACGGCCTCCCAGGTGTCGCTCGCGCTCGGCATCACCGGGCATGCCGCACTCGACATCAACGTGGCGTGCTCCGGCTTCCCGCACGCGGTGGCGTTGGCCCAGCACGCGATCGGCGCCGGCTCGGCGACCAACGCGTTGGTGATCGGTGCGGAGAAACTGACCGACTTCACCGACTTCACCGACCGGACGACCTGTGTGCTCACCGCGGACGGGGCCGGTGCATTCGTGCTCACCGCGAGCGAGCAGAACGAGGTGTCCCCGGTGCTGTGGGGTTCGGTGCCCGAGATGGGCAGTGCGGTCCGGATCAGCCCCGACGACCACGACAACAAGTTCACCCAGGACGGCAAGGCCGTCTTCCGGTGGACGACCTTCGAGCTCCCCGAGATCGCGGCCAAGGTGATCGACCGCGCCGGCCTGCAGCCGAGCGAGATCGCCGCGATCGTGCTGCACCAGGCCAACCTGCGCATCATCACCCCGCTGGCCGCCAAGATCGGCGCCGAGCAGGCCGTGGTCGCCACCGACGTGACCGAGTCGGGCAACACCTCGGCGGCGTCGATCCCGATGGCACTGTCGAAGCTGCTGGCGACCACCGACCTGCCGCCCGGGGCGCCTATGCTGCTGTTCGCCTTCGGTGGCGGGCTGTCGTACGCCGGCCAGGTGGTCGGGGCCCCGCTGCACCGCTGAGCCCCGACCCACCCGACCTCCGCTGTGAGGGGTCGGGGGCCCTCAGCCCCGTGCCATCAGCGAGCTCCAGGTGATCGGGCCGACGACCCCGTCGACGACCAGGTCGCGGGAGTCCTGGAAGGCCTCCACCTTGCCGTGCGTGCCCGGACCGAACTGCCCGTCGACCGTGGTCGCGAAGCCGCGGCCGCCGAGGCCGACCTGGACACCCCGGACGTGGTCACCTTCGTCGCCCTGACGCGCGGTCAGCACCACCTTCGGCCACGTCTTCGGTCCCACGACACCGTCCACGGTCAGGTCGGCCCAGTCCTGGAAGGCGCGCACCGCCCCGTCGGTCTTCGGGCCGAAGCTGCCGTCGACCACGAGGTCGTGGCCTCGCTGGCGCAGCAGGTACTGCAGGCTCTTGACCCGGAACCCGGTCGATCCGGACTTGAGGATCGACCACGAGTTCTCGTCGCCGGGCGGGGTGCCACCCTCGGGCGGCGGGGAGACCGGCCCACCGTCGAGCACGATCTGCACGTGCTCGCGGAGCGTGGCGAGGTTGGCGTAGAACAGGTCGCCGGGGCATTCGGTCGAGCTGAGCTGACGGTGACCCACGATCTTGCTGACCGGGACCCGGTACTGCTGGCACAGGTACGCCACGAACGTCACCAGCGACTTCCACTGCGGCTCGCTCGGCAGGGCGGCGGTGTAGAGGCCGTCGTTCTCGATGCCGACGGCCTCGCTGTTGTGGCCCTTCGCGTGGGCCCCCAGGATGAAGCGGCTCCCGTTGCGGACGGCGGCCAGGCTGCCGTGCCGCCCTTCCAGCACGTGACCACCCTGGCTGATCGTGAACTGCTGGCCGGAGTCGCCGAAGTTGCGGGCGAAGTGGTCCCGCTGGATCTGCCGGGCCCGGGCATACGCCTGCGACAGCGAGTGGTCGGTCGTGTTCGGGTACGTGGTGTGGTGGATCGCGATGTAGGTCGGGCGGTAGTACAGGGTCTGCAGGGTCTGCCGCGGCGGCTCGGCACCCCAGTCGCCGGTGGAGTGCACCTGCGGCGCAGTGACCGCGGCCGCGGTCGGGGCCATGAAGTGTGCGGCGGTGACCGACGAGGCCATTGCCACACCGCCGACGGCGGCGGCCCCGAACAACGTCCGCCGCCCGAACGCACGCGGGGCTGCGAGCTCCCGTGCGGTGGTCGACGAACTGTCCGGTCCGGCTTGGGGGTGGTCCTGGTTGCACATGCGCGATCTCCTTCGGTGGGGGTCGCTGGGACGCTAGAGGCACAGCGGGTCATCGACGGGACGCCGCGCTCCGGATTGCCGGAGGCGGCAACGGCGATCCACGGCTGCGGTCCGACGTGGGCAGCGGTCCCGGCCGTGGCCGGTATCCTGACGCCGTGAGTTTGCGCCTGTATGACACTGCGACCCGCGAAGTACGCGACTTCGTGCCCGTCGAGCCCGGCACGGTGTCGATCTACCACTGCGGGCTCACCGTGCAGTCGGCACCCCATCTGGGCCACATCCGCAAGGAAGTGGTGTTCGACGTGCTGCGGCGGTGGCTCACCCACTCCGGCTACCGGGTGACGGTGATCGCCAACATCACCGACATCGACGACAAGATCCTGACCAAGTCGGCCGAGGCCGGGGTGCCGTGGTTCGCCCACGCCTACCGCTACGAACGTGAGCTGCACGAGGCGTACGCCGCGCTGGGCTGCGAGCCGCCCACGTACGAACCGCGGGCCACCGGCCACATCCCCGAGATGATCGAGTTGATCAAGGTGCTGATCGAGCGCGGACACGCGTACGCCGCGACCGACGACTCCGGCGACGTCTACTTCGACGTACGGTCCTGGCCCTCGTACGGGGAACTGTCCGGCCAGCGGATCGACGACATGGAGCCGGCCGCCGATGCCGACCCGCGCGGCAAGCGTGACCCCCGCGACTTCGCACTGTGGAAGGGACACAAGCCGTCGGAACCCGAGACGGCGTCGTGGCACACCCCGTGGGGTCGGGGTCGGCCGGGTTGGCACCTGGAGTGCTCGGCGATGGCCCAGAAGTACCTCGGCACGGAGTTCGACATCCACGGCGGCGGGCTCGACCTGCGCTTCCCGCACCACGAGAACGAGCTCGCCCAGTCGCGAGCCGCCGGTCACCGGTTCGCGCGGTTCTGGATGCACAACGCGTGGGTGACCGCAGCCGGCGAGAAGATGAGCAAGTCGCTCGGCAACGGTGCTCTGGTGTCGGAGGTGACCAAGCGCCATCCACCGCGGGCGGTGCGGTTCTACCTCGTCCAGCCGCACTACCGGTCGTCGGTCGACTTCGCCGACTCCTCGTTGGCGGAGGCGACCGCGGCGCTCGCCCGGATCGACTCGTTCGTCGACCGTGCCGCCAGGCTGGCACCGGGCACCGACGCCGGCCCGCTGCCCGCCGCGTTCGTCGCGGCGATGGACGACGACCTCGGCACCCCGACCGCGATGGCGGAGGTGTACGCCGCGGTCCGGGCGGGCAACCAGGCGTTGGACGCCGGGGACGCCGGCGGGGTGAAGGACGCGCTGGCCGCGGTGTTGGCGATGCTCGACGTGTTCGGGCTGCGGGCCGACGACCCGGTCTGGGCGAGTGGCACCGGACATGACCTGGCACCGGTGGTGGACGGTCTGGTCAGTGCGCTGCTGGCCCAGCGGCAGGCCGCCCGGGAACGCAAGGACTTCGCCGCCGCCGACGACGTCCGGGACCAGCTGACCGACCTCGGCATCAAGATCGAGGACACCCCGTCCGGACCGCGCTGGAGCGTGGACCCCGGCACCGGAAGGAACTGATCATGGCCGGCAACAGTCAGCGCAAGGGCGCGGTCCGCCGCAAGGGCAAGGGCAACACCGCCGGGTCGGGTGGCCGGATCCGGCGCAGCCTGGCCGGCAAGGGGCCGACCCCGAAGGCCGAGGATCGCGAGTACCACAAGGCACATCGGGCCAAGAAGGCTGCCGCCCGACGGCCGTCCGGGAGCGGCCCACGGGGTGAGCGGACGGGCCGCCCCGGTACGGGGCCGGAGTGGGTGGCCGGACGCAATCCGGCGCTCGAGGCGCTGACCGCGGGGATTCCGGTGAAGACCGCGTACGTGGCCGAGGGTGCCGACCGTGACGAACGACTCCGCGGGATCCTCAAGACGGCGGCCGACCAAGGGATCGTGCTGCTCGAGGTGACCCGTGCCGAGTTGGACCGGCTGACCGGTGGCGCGGTCCACCAGGGAGTCGCCCTGCAGTTGCCGGAGTTCCGGTACGCCCATCCCGACGACCTGTTGGCGACCGCCCTGGAGTCGGAGGCCGAGCCACTGGTGGTGGCCCTCGACGGGGTCACCGACCCGCGGAACCTCGGCGCGATCGTGCGCTCGGCCGCCGCCTTCGGCGCGTCGGGGGTGTTGATCCCGGAACGTCGCTCGGCGGGGATGACCGCGGCCGCGTGGAAGACCTCCGCGGGTGCGGCGGCCCGGCTCCCGATCGCCCGCGCCACCAACCTGAACCGATCCCTGCAGGCGTACGCGAAGGCCGGCTTCACCCTGGTCGGTCTGGCCGGTGAGGGTGACGCCGACATCGCATCCGTCCCCGGTACCGACGGCCCGCTCGTGCTGCTGGTCGGCAGCGAGGGCGACGGGTTGTCGCGGTTGTCACGCGAGGCGTGCCACCAGCTGGCCCGGATCCCGATCGCGAGTGACGTCGAGTCGCTGAACGCCGGAGTTGCTGCCGGGGTGGCGTTGTACGAGATCAGCCGCGTCCGCAACGGCTGACAACCCGAGGCACACCCTGCACGTGTACCGGTCATGATCGGAACACACTCCACCGCAGGGCAGGCCACCACGGCCCGCATCGTCCGCATCATCGGTGCCGGCTGCACCGTTGCGACAGCGATGGGCGGTGTGGTGCTGTGCTTCTTCCTCGGCCTGGTCCCGCCCGAACCCGTCGGGTGCATCGTGGAGTCAGGGCCCGATGTCCTCTGCAGCGTCATCGTGGCGGGCGCTGCCATCCTGGTGGCGCTGCTGCTGGCCGCGGCTCGGACGACCACCTCACCCCTGATCGGCAGCCTGCTGCTGGCCGCCTTCGCCACCCAGGGCGGAGATGACTTCTCCATGTCGCTCGGGTTCTTGTTGGCCTTCGGGATGTTGATCATCGCGATCGTGGCGAAGTGCATCGAGGAGTTCCCCGTCAGGCTGCTCGCAGCCGGTCGGCGCGACTGATCATCGATCCGGTTGACGTGACAGGGCCCCGGCGGAGAACGGTCTCCGCCGGGGCCCGGTCGTACGTGGTGCGGCTGTCACTCTCGATCAGAGCGGATCGAGCGTGACCCCCTTCAACCCGTAGATGTGGTCCGGGTAGGACGTCGGGATCATGCCCTTGATGCGCGGCTTGATCATGAACGTGTAGCCCGCCCACAGCAGCGGGATCCAGTAGTAGGTCTCCTGCATCGTGATGCAGGCCTGGGTGGCCAACTCGGTGGCGCGTTCCGGATCGCTCAGGGCCGCGACCGCCGCCGCGTTCTGCTCGGCGAACTTCTTGTACTCCGGCGTCCAGTTGGCTTCGGTGAGCTCCTCCACCTTGGCCAGCTGCTCGACCGGCGTGAACTCACCCTTCCGGTCACCCCGGGTGATGTCGAAGATCTCCTTCTCGACGTCGTACGGGATCGAGGTGCGGTTCCAGTACGGTGTCGGCTGCGCACCGTAGCGGAGGATGTTGAACGGCGAGGGCGCCTGGTAGTTGAACGCGAACCCGGTGAACTCCGGGGCCTTGTTGCCGTACAGCTCGTCGCCGTAGACGCCGACCTCACGCACCGCGACCTCGGCCTTGATGCCGAGGTGCTCACCCCACATCTCGGCGGTGGCCTCCAGCATCGGCATGGTGGCGTAGGTCAGGATCGACAGCATCGGGATGTCCTTGCCGCCGGCGTGGCCCGCCTCCTCCAGCAGCGCCTTCGCCCGATCGGGATCGAACGGGATGGCCGGCAGCTGGTCCGCGCCGGTGATGTCGCTCGGCACCCACGACGGCCCGGCCACGTCCGGCGGTGCGACCGAGGCCAGTGCCTCCCGGTCGATCGCCAGCGCCAGCGCCTGCCGCACCTTGAGCTTGGTGCGCAGCACCTCGTTCTTGCTGGCCAGCAACTGAAGTCCCTTGAACTGGATCAGGGTGCCCCGGACGAGCTGCTCCTCCAGGTCCGACCGGCCGGCGATCAGCGCCGAGGGGTCACCGTCCACCCGGAAGGTGTCGATCTCGTTGGCGTTGTACGACACCATCATGCCGGTCGCACCACTGGAGTTGAACTGGATCTCCCGGGTCTTGATGCTGTAGGAGTCCTTGTCCCAGTAGGTGTCGCTCAGCTCCATCTTGCCGCCCGAGTTCTGCGCGTACTCGACCAGCGGGTAGGGGCCGTTGCAGACCAGCTTCTCCGGCATCCAGAAGTCCTGGACGTTCGCCTCGACCGACTCCTGGTGCAGCGGCAGCAGGCTGACCAGGCTGTTGATGAACTCCGGGTCCGGCTCGGTCATCGTGAAGACCAGGGTCTGCTCGTCGGTCGCCTCGATGCCGACGGTGGAGAAGTCGTCGGTCTCCCCGGTGTAGTACGCCGGCAGGCCCTTGATCTTGGTCCGGGACTCGGAGCCGTTCTTCGCCGGGGGATTCTCGTTCTCCTGCTCGCCCAACTTCGGCGAGTAGTAGTACGCGTAGCTCCACACGAAGTCGTTGGCGGTGAGCGGGTCACCGTTGTTCCACGTGGTCTCGCGCAGCTTGAAGGTGTAGGTCAGGCCGTCCTCGGAGGCCTCCCAACTCTCCGCCACGCCGGGCAGGTAGTTCGCCGAGTCCGCGGGGTCACGACGGACCAACCCTTCCCACATCATGGACATCAAGATGGTGCCCTGGGGGGACCCGGAGCCTCCGAAGGCCGGGTTCAGGTGGTTCGGTGGGCGGCGGGCCTCCCGAAGTGTGTCGGTCATCTCGCCGGCGCCCGGCTCATTGCCGGGGCCCTGCTCGGGATCGTTCGCCCCGAACCCGCACGCACTCACCCCCACCGCAGCCGCGGTGAGCGATCCGGCGAGCATCGTTCGGCGGGTCAGCATCGGGCCGACGATGGCGCCGACCCCTCGGGTCACGCCGTGCTGGAGCTTGGTTTCTGACATCGTCTCCTCCTCCTGGCCGTCCGGCTTCCTTGCCGACCGGCGGCCAGACGATAATGGGCCATCTGGGCCCCGATTATGCGCGAAAACGGTCCGAGGCACCACACCCTGTCGGTGTCAGTTCGGTAACGCTGGCTCCCCGCAGGCGTGTGGACCCATGATGGCGTGCGATTGTGGACGTTCAGCCTTCCTCGTTTGCAATGCGGATACGGTCGCGTAAGATTTCGGCTGTTCGAGGTTCGAACCGCGCGAGGATGCGGCGGCGACGGAGGGGTTCATGGCAGGGAACATCATCAAACGACTCTTGCGGCTGGTGGTGTCGATCCTCGCAGTGTCGATGATCACCTTCGGTCTGCTGCAAACGGTCCCGGGCTCGTTCGGCGAACTCGCCAACATGAACATCGGGCTCGGACTCGACCAGACGGCCGGCGGCCCGCAGGACGGGAACAACGCCGGCAGCGGCGGCGAGGCACCGGCCTGGCTGCAGTACCTCGGCTTCATGCAGAGCCTCGTCACCGGCGACCTGCCCTACACGTACAAGTATCCGCAGCTGACCATCGGCGACGTGATCGCGCAGGGCTTCCCGATCACCGCCACGCTCGCGGTGCTCGCCATCATCCTCACCCTGGCGCTGGCCATCCCGATCGGCCTAATGGCCGCGGTGTGGAAGGACTCGCTGTTCGACCGCATCCTGATGACGCTCACCACGGCGCTGACCGCGATGCCGGGCTACCTCTTCGTGCTGGTGCTGGTGCTCATCTTCGCGCTGGGCCTGGGCTGGTTGCCGACCGGCGGCTGGGAGGGTCCGATCTACCTGGTCATCCCGGTCACGGCCATGGCGCTGGAAGGCGTTGCCTCCCAAGCACGGTACGTACGCTCCTCGGTGCTCGAACAGTTGCGTGAGGACTACGTCACCGCTGCGCTGGCCAAGGGTGGCACCCAGCGGATCGTGATGGTGCAGCACGTGCTGCGCAACTCCCTCATCCCGCTGGTCACCGTCGCCGGCCCGTACTTCGCCCAGTTGCTCACCGGCACGGTGTTCATCGAGGCCCTGCTGCGGATCCCCGGACTCGGCCTCTACTTCGCCACGGCCGCACAGAGCCGCGACATGCCGCTGCTGATGGGGTCCACGCTGTTCTTCGCCATCCTGCTGGTCACGATGAACATGCTCGTCGACCTCAGCTACCGCGTCCTGGACCCGCGTGTCCGGTACTCCAGCCCCGCCGCTTCGATCCGCAGTCGACGAGCCCGGGCCGCCACGTTCAAGAAGGAGGCCGCCCGTGCCTGACGAACCCAACAGCACCGACGAACCCATCACCACCGACGAACCCACGACTCCCGACGGGGTGTCGCGTGGCGTCGCCACCGACGTGTCCGACGAGGTGGCCACAGACATCGCCGACCAGCCGGGGAAGGCGCCTGAGCGTGCCCGCAGTGAGTTCTCCCGCGCCTGGGCCCGGTTCCGTCACAACAAGGTCGCCCTGATCAGCCTGATCTTCGTCGGCCTGCTGATCCTGATCGCGATCTTCGGCCCCTTCTTCATGCCGTACGGGGTGAGCGAGCAGGACATCCTGCGACGCCTGGAGCCCATGGGATCGCCCGGCCACCCGCTCGGTACCGACCCGTTGGGTCGCGACCTGATGACCCGTCTGGTGTACAGCCTGCGCAGTGCCCTGACGATCGGCTTCGTGGCCGAGGCGCTGTCCCTCGGCTTCGCCCTGCTGATCGGAATGGCCGCCGGCTACCTGGGGGGCCGGTGGGAAGCCGTCCTGATGTTCTTCACCGACATCATGTTCGCCTTCCCCCGTTACCTGTTCGCCATCATCCTGGTGGTCGCGATGGGTCAGGGCCTGTGGACGATCATCATCGCCATCTCGGTGGCGTCCTGGGTGGGACAGGCCCGACTGGCCCGCGCCCAGGCGCTCAAGGTGAAGAACTACTCGTTCGTCGAGGCCGGTCGTTCGATGGGTGCCCGTGGCACCACCTTGGTGATGCGCTACATCCTGCCGAACTCCTGGGGTCCGCTGCTGGTCACCACCAGCTTCGGCATCCCGGCCGCGATCGCGGCCGAGACCGGTCTGGCCATCCTGGGCCTGGGCGTGCAACCGCCCACCCCGACCTGGGGCGGAATGATCATGGATGGTTACAACTACGTGTTGGGTGTGCCCCACCTGATCGTGTGGCCGCTGCTGCTGTTCAGCCTCACGATGCTGGCCTTCACCTTCATCGGTGACGGCTTCCGCGACGCATTCGACGTCTCCGAGGAGGAGCAGGCATGACGACCACCACGGGACGAACGGTGGCAACACCGGATCAACCGGCGGCCGACCCCAAGACACTGCTCTCGATCCAGGACCTGCGCGTCGTGTTCCGCGACCGACGCAAGGTCGAGAACGTCGCGGTGGACAGCTTCAGCGCCGAGATCCGGGAGGGCGAGCACCTCGCGATCGTCGGCGAGTCCGGCTCGGGCAAGACCGTCACCATGCGGTCACTCATGCAGCTGCTGCCCGGCACCGCCACCGTCACCGGCAGTGCGTACTTCAAGGGTGAGGAACTGCTCGGCAAGCGCCGCGACCAGATGCAGAAGTATCGCGGCCGGCGCATCGGGATGATCTTCCAGAACCCGTCCCAGGCGTTCAACCCGACCATCCCGCTGAAGCGTCAGCTCACCGAACACCTCGGCTGGCACGGGATCTACGACAAGAAGGAGGCGCTGGAGCGGGCGATCGACACGCTCGATCGGGTCGGCATCCCCGACCCCGCCCAGCGCATCAACCTCTACCCGTTCCAGCTGTCCGGCGGCATGCTGCAGCGGGCGATGATCGCCCAGGCGATCGTCGCCGAGCCCGAACTGCTGATCGCCGACGAGCCGACCACGGCGGTGGACGTCACCCTGCAGCGCCAGGTCCTGGACCTGCTGCTGCGGCTGGGCACCGAAGGGTTGACCATGGCGGTGATCACCCACGACCTCGGCGTCGCGCGGTACATGTGCGAGAACGTGATCGTGATGCAGCACGGCAAGATCGTCGAGCGCGGCGGCATGCGCAACTTCGCCGAGAACGCCCAGACCGACTACGCCAAGCGGTTGCTCGATGCGGCACTGGACGTCGACGCCGACCCGGTCGAGCAGAAGCGACAGCGGGACCGGGTCAACCTGTTGACGGCCCATTCCCTCACCAAGGTGTTCGACGGAGCGGCCGGCGAGGTCACCGCCGTCGACTCGGTCGACGTGGAGATCGGTACCGGCGAGGCGGTCGGCGTCGTCGGCGAGTCCGGCAGTGGCAAGTCGACGCTGGCCCGATTGCTGCTGCGGCTGATCGAGCCCACCTCGGGTGAGGTCACCTTCGCCGACATCGACCTGCTCGCGGCCAATCGCCGTACGATGCAGACCGTCCGGCGGGACGTGCAGATGGTGTTCCAGAATCCGTACGCCTCCCTGCTGCCACAGCTGACGATCGCCGAGAACGTGATCGAACCGCTGCGGCTGCACCGCGTCGGTTCGAAGCGACAGCGACGCAAGCGCACCCTCGAACTGCTCGAGCAGGTGGGGATCCCGCGCAACCGCGCCGACCACTACCCCCGCCAGTTCTCCGGCGGGCAGCAACAGCGTGTCGCGATCGCCCGCGCCCTGGCCCTGGAGCCGAAGCTGTTGGTGTGTGACGAGCCCACCTCGGCCCTCGACGTCTCCATCCAGGCCGAAATCCTCGAGCTGTTGGCCGAGTTGCGGCGTGAGCTCAACCTGTCGCTGCTGTTCATCACCCACAACCTGGGCGTCGCCCAGGAGGTGTGTGACCGGGTCATCGTGATGACCCAGGGCAACATCGTCGAGTCGGCCCCGACCGACGTGCTGTTCTCCAAGCCGAGCCACAGCTACACCCGGGCCCTGCTGTCGGCCGTGCTGCCGGCCAAGGGTGACCCGCTGCCCTGGCAGCCGGTCGGCAAGCTCGACCTGACCGGCCAGGAGCTCGTCGAGGTCGCCGACCGTCACTGGGTACGGACCGAGCCGGACCATTCCGACGTACCGGACGAGGTCCTGATCCAGGAGCAGCTCGAGGCAGAGGAACCGACCGGCTGACCTGAGCACCGGGCCGGCACGGTGCTCAGGGAGCGCGGACGAACTCCACGTCGTCGGCGACCACGCTGCTGCCGGTCGGGATGTCCTGGAACATCAACAGCAGGTCGGCCGTGACCGGGACCCGCCCGTTGATCATGGTCGGCACCGGGGTGTCGAGGCCCAGGGTGATCCACTCCCCGCGGGAACCGGACACCGCGACGTTCTCGCCGGCGACGTTGGCCAGGATCGTGCCGTCGGCGGCGCGGAACCGGACCCGCAACCGCATCGTGCCGCTGGTCCCGACGGGTGCGCGGAAGCGGGCGATCGCCAGGTACTGGCCGGGTGTGATCGGGATGTCGAGCTGACGTGGCCCACCGCCACCGGTCTCGTTCTCGGCCGCGCTGAAGCCGGTGCACTCGACGGCGTACTGCCCCGTCCTGGCATCGGTCGTCCGGCGGAAGCGGTCGCCTCGCCAGTAGGTCCAGTCCGTGGGCGGCGAGCCGGCATCAGGCCACTGTTCGAGCGACGGGTTGGCGGCCACCTGGGTCCAGTCGACTGCCGTGCCGGTGACGGTGAGCTGGCCCGACCATGCCACCAGGGACTCCCGGTGGGCGACGCCGACGCCGACCTCCTGGTCCCACGGCTTCGGCTCGGGCAGGTCGAGGGTGAACGTCGCGGTACCGGTGTCCGGGTCCCAACTGAAGTCGGTCGGCACCACGGTGGTGGGGGTCTGCCCGCTGACCATCCGTTGCACGGTGAAGTCCTGGGCGGTCGGCGGGTCGGTCACCCCGGTCGTTGCGACCGTCACCGCGCCGGTGCCCGGCTCGCCGGCTGCCAGCTCGACACCGGTGACGGCTGCCGTCTGCACCGGCTCGGCGGTGACGACCTGGAAGTCGTCCAGGTACAGGTGGCCACCTTCGAAGAAGCCGTTCACCATCACCGACACGCTCACCGCGGCGACCTCGACGCCGTCCACCGTGGGTGGCACCTGTGCCGCCAGGGTCTGGGTCTGCCATCGACCCTTGCCCTCCATGAACGGGGTGCGCGCACTCGTGACCACGCCCAGCTCACCACCGGTGGCGTCCAGCAGCCGCAGGGTCAGCCAGGTGTCGCCGACGGTCTGGGTGTCGGTCGACACGAAGTGGTGCAGCCGGACCGCCCACAGCCCCGGCCGCGCCGGCATCGTCTGCACCAGCTCGCCGGCGTAGAACTCGTGCACCTCGATCCCGGCCGCCCCGGTGAGGGCCGCCGTGCCCGACTCCACCCGGCGGAACTCCCCGTAGTTGCGCACCACCGACTCCCAGCCGGCGGCGGAGGTGCCCCCCTCCTCGAAGGAGGGGTTGCGGTTGGCCCAGTTGCCGTCGGCAGCCTGCAGGATCGTCGCGGCGTACTGTGCGACGAGCGGCTCCTCGTCCGAGGTGAGCGCCTGCAGGCGTTCCCGGACCGGACCGTCGGTCCCGTCGCCGGAGGCCACGTAGCCGGCCAGGGCCCACAACACCTTCGGTTGCAGGCCGGACCATTCGGCCCGCAGCGAGGTGAGGGTCTTCTGCGGGCGCAGGTACGGATCGTCGGCGAACCCTTCGTACAGCTCGACGCGCTTGCGGGCGAAGGCCACCGACTCCGGCAACTGCTCGATCCGGTCGACCAGGGCCAGCGCGTCGGCCGAGGTCTGCGGTGGCGTCACCTCCCGCGGGTAGCTGAGCACGGAGGCCTCGTAGTACTCGAACGCCTTCAGCAGCAGCTGCACCCGCGCCCGTTGTGCCTCGGTCACCGTGGCGGCCAGGGCCGCCTCGAGCAGGCTGCGTGCGGTGGCAATGTCGGCCGCGGTGACACCTTCGAGGTAGGTCGGCATGTAGAAGCTGAGGTAGGTGATCTCCTTGCGGGACTGGAACCACGAGGTCTCGGTGACCCGACGGGTCCAGAAGTCCTCCCACAGCGTGAAGTAGTCGCGCAGGTACGGTGCTGCTGCCGGTCCCCCGGTGCGCCGGTACCAGTCGTCGAGGTCGGCGTCGACGTTGCGGTACGGGTTCCACAGCAGCCGGGCCGTCTCGTACAGCTTCGGACCCTCACCCCAGGTCGGGTCGGACTCGCCGAAGTAGGCGCGCAGCCCGTGGTCGACGCCGTACCGGAGGTAGGAGGCCATCTGGTGCGGGTAGACCCGCGGCACCATGTAGCGCGCCCCGTACGCGTAGTCGTAGAAGGCGATGTTGGGCGTGACCTCACGCCATGCCGCCATCCGCTGGTGGCCGAGCTCGCGCACGTCGTCGTCGATCCAGGTGAGACGCTCCTTCGTGGTGTACGGCACCACGCGCGGGTGCAGCGCGAACGAGGGCGGGTCGGCCACCTCGCGGTAGGCCAGCAGGCCGAACCACTTGTCCGGGTGCTCGGCCAGCACTCCGGCCACCACCTCGTTCACCCACTGGTAGTAGACGTCGGACAGGTCGTCGTAGCCGAACGAGTTCTTGCGGCGCGGGTTGTTCGGGTGCTCCGGTTCGGACTCGGCGAAACCGCCGGAATCGTTCACCGCAAGGGAGAACGAGGTCACCTCCGGGTTGGCGTCGAACCAGTCGTTGATCCAGGCCACGGCGGCGTCGACCGTCCCGGGCTCGGAGAAGTGCGGTTGCCAGCGCACCGTGTTGGTCGGGATGTGCCGCTCCCCACCAAGGATCGGGTAGTACTCGGGATGGGTGGTCGGCCAGTCTTCGGCGGGCTGACCCGGCCGCGGCTGGAAGATGCGCCACAGGTTGTGGCTGTAGCCCTCGATGGTGGACGCGACCCGGGCCCGCTGCCCCCAGGCGTGGTTCTGGATGGACTGTTCTGTGCGACCGGGGTTGTGCAGTGGGTGGATCACCCGGGACTCGATGGCCGGGGCGTCCACGGCCCGCAGTTGCGGCACCATCCACTGCGGGCGGTCCGGGACGTCCTCGCCGAGCTCGCCGGGCATCAGCCACCGGACGCCGAGGAAGCGTTCGGCGAACTCGGTGACGGCGTGGCGTGTGCCGGCTTCGGAGGCACCGAGCAGGGTGATGCCCTGTGCGGCACTGTCGATCACGTACGCCTGCTCGCCGAGTCCCGTCAACGCCTCCTGCAGTTCCGGCTGCCGGTCGGGAGCGGCGGTGCCGACCCGGATCGGGATCAACCCGTCCGCCCTGGCGCCCGCCACCCCCGCAGGTTCGATCACGTCGAGCTGGACGCCGGTCGCGACCATGATCAGCCGACGCAGGTCCTCGACGTCGGTGCGGAGTTGATCACTGGCGGCAGCCGGACGGACCAGCACCGCGTGTGCCACTCCGTCCAGCACCAGGGAGACGCCAGGCCGGATGACGAACCGTCGACTCGGCACTTCGGCCTGCCCGGCATGACTCACCCGGTAGGTCGCCGGGGTGTCGCGCTGCGGGGTGTGGGCCGGGACCTGGATCCGTACTTCTCGTCCCCCGTCGGTCGGCCACATCTGGATCGGCGTCACCGCGGTGACGCCACCACGGTCGACGTAGCTGATCGTGAAGTCGTCCAGGGAGCGCGTACCCGGCCCGGCGAACCGGACGGTGAGTTCGCCGTTGACCCCGGTGACCGAGCGGATGTCGCGATCCTCGGCCCACGCCGAGCCGGACATCATGGCCAGCGACAGCACGAGGGTGCAGAGCAGCGTGAGACTGCGGCGGAACGTGAACATGGCAGGTGCCTCTCCGGTGAAGCCGATGGCGGCGGTGCCATCGCCGGATAGGCTACCGCATTATGCAGATTCCGACCGAGGTGATCATCGTCCCACCGCCTGGTCGGAAGCCGTGGAACGATCGTGAGCAGGCCGAGGAGTTGGCATGGATGCGTCCAGGGAGTACCACGTCCCGGTGACCCGGGAGGGCAGACCGATCGCGCACGTCACGGTTGCCCCGGACGCCGACGGCAGCACCCGTGAGGCGGCCGCCCTGCTGATCGACACGATTCGTTCCGCGACCGGCGCCACACTCCGGTTACGAACCGACGCGACAACCGTGTCCCGGGACGTACCGCTGATTCAGGTCGGCGCCCACCCCGGCTTCCTGGCCGCAGGCGGACTCGAGGAGCTCCGGCAGCTACCTCCGGACGGCTTCGTCCTCCATCCCGACCGGCGGGGCCTCACCCTGGTGGGCCCGACACCCACCGGCACCGAGTTCGCCGTCGTCGAATTTCTGGAGCGCTTCGTCGGGGCGAGCTGGTTGCTGCCCTCACCGGACGGGGTTGACATCCCGCGACGACGTGATCTCACGGCCCGCCTGGCGCACGAGACGCATCGCCCCGCCACGTCGTCCAGAATGATCATGGCGATGATGACACCGACCGGACTCGGCGGGCCGGAGTCCTTCACCTGGGGGCGGCGCAACCGGCTGCACGGCGACATCGACTTCGGACACGCCATGTGGCGGATCCTGCCGCCCACCAGGTACGCGACGACCCACCCGGAGTGGTACCCGCCGCACGCCGACCTGACACTGCGGTACGGCTGGCAGCCACGCTTCACCGATCCGGGAACCACCGCCGCGGCCGTCGACGAGATCCTTCAGCACCTCGACGACGATCCGCAGGCCCACTCGGTGTCGTTGGCGGTCAACGACTACAGCGGCTTCCATGCAGCCGACGTGGCGACCGGCAACCGGAACTCCGCCGGGTTCCCGGATGCCTCGCAGGCCTACTTCACCTGGGTCAACCGCGTGGCGGACCAGGTGGCTGTGCACCATCCGGACACGAAGTTCGGCGTGCTGGCCTACCACGACGTCCTCGACCCACCGGACTTCGACCTCCATCCCAACGTGGTGCCGTTCATCACCGGCGACCGCATCACCTGGTCGGTGCCCGAGCTCGGTGACCGGGGCCGCCGACTGACCGAGTCATGGTCGGTACGAGCACGCGAACTCGGTTGGTGGGAGTACCTGCACGGAGCTGGATACATGGTCCCCAAGGTGGCCATCGACCAGCTCGCGGCCAACTACCGGTTCGCCGCCGACCACGGCGTGGTCCACCACTTCGCGGAGACGTGGCCCGACTGGGGCGGAGGGCCACAGGTGTGGCTCGCGATGCGCCTGATGTGGGACCCCACACTCGATCCGACGACGCTGCTCGAACAGTGGTGCGACCGGGTGGCCGGAGCCGAGGGTGGTCCGGAGTTGGCGGCGTACTACCGGCACTGGGAAGAGTTCTGGACCGATCGGATCCCCCGGACCAGGTGGCTCTCCCGCTGGCGTGACGCACCCGTACGGTCGGACTACCTCAGGTTCGACGACCCCAGCTACCTCGACCCGGTCACCGAACGCGACCAGGCGGTGAGTCGCAGCCACCTCGAGGCGGCTGCGGCGCTCACCCCCACTCGACGACAGGGCGATCGGGTCGCGCTGCTGCAGGGGAAGTGGCGCTACTACGCGGCTGCCACGGCGTACCACCGACGCCTGGCGTCCTTGACGCCACCCACCACACCGGTCACCGACGACGAGGCGGGTGAACTGCTCACCGCGATGGTGTCGCGGTACCGGGGCGGGACGGCGGTCCTGACGTTGCTCCACGACATCACACCGGACCGGGCAACACGTGCCGCTGCCCACCTGCCGACGGTCCTCGAACGCGCTGGCCTGAACGCCACCTTCGGGCCTGGTGCGGTCGCCGCCCTGCTGGCCTGGTTCCGGGCCTCCGATCGCCACCGGACGCACACGGCCGACGCCCTCGACGCACTCGCCCAACTGCCCGGTGAGCCGACCGACCCGCCGGCCGACACGGTCGGCTGGCTCGCCCGACTGATCAGGCTGGTCGCCCTGCAGCGCGACGGGCTGCTGGTCAATGCGGCGTTCCGCGACGGACTCGCGGGCTGGGAGGTGAACGAGCCTCCCACGGGGGTCCTGGGACTCGGCAGCGACGGACGCGGCGTGGTGGCTGCGGGCGTGTCGAGCGGCGGTCTCGGTCAGCGCCTGGCGCTGACACCGGGACGGTACGGGTTGCTGCTCGAATTCTGGTGCCCCGCCGACACCGCGCGCGGCACGCTACGGTTCAGCACACAGCACCACGACCGGACCGGCGAGGCCCGTGGTCGGCCGCAGCGATCCCCCTGGGTCCGGGTGGGCCCGACGGCAGGTCGGCCGGCCACCGCCGAGTGGATCTTCGACGTACCCTCCGACATCGGCGGTGAGCCCGTGCACACCAGCCGCATCGAGCTGGAGTTCACGACGGTGGTCGAAGGCCCGGGGCAGCCGAGCATGGATCCCTCCGACCGGATCACCCTCACCGCCTGCCACGTCCATCAGCTCCACGGGGCTGCTGGCCCGCCCGGGGGAATGCCTGCGGGCACCGTCACCGTTGAACCGACATGAGCACTGACACCTCGAACCATGACAGCTTCGACATCGCCCTGATCGGCGGACACGGCAAGGTCGCGATGCTCGCCGCCCCGCTGCTGGTGGAGGCCGGCCACCGCGTCACCTCGATCATCCGCAACCCGGACCACGTCACCGAGGTGGAGGCCACCGGGGCGACCGCCCGGACCGCCGACGTCGAGCAGCTCGACGCGGCGGGCACCGAGGAACTGTTACGCGGCTTCGACGCGGTGGTGTGGTCGGCCGGCGCCGGCGGCGGGAACCCGCAGCGCACCCGCGCCGTCGACCGGGACGCCGCGATCCGGGCCATGGACGCCGCGGCGGCGGTGGGCGCGCGACGGTTCGTGATGGTCTCCTACTTCGGCGCCCGGACCGACCACGGGGTGGACCCCGAGAGCTCGTTCTTCGCTTATGCAGAAGCGAAGGCCGCAGCTGACGCCCACCTGCGGCGGAGTGACCTGGCGTGGACGATCCTGCAGCCCAGTGGGCTCACCACCGAGCAGCCGACGGGCCGGATCAGCGTCACCGACACCGAGTCCGGCCAGGTGAGCCGGGGCAACGTGGCCGCCACGATCGCCGCGGCGCTGGCGAACCCGGCCACGGCGGGCCGGTCGTACGCGTACAACGACGGCGACACCCCGATCACCGACGCCATCGCCTGACGACACCGGGCCGTACCGCGTGAGCGACGGCCGGCGGAAATCCGGTTGCGCCGCCACGCGGCAGGGCCCGAGCATGGGTGGCAGACGTACCTGCCACGGGTGCCCCGACGGAAGGAGCCTGACATGTCAACGACTGTCCTCGGCTGCCACCAGCCACATTCCTTCCCGCTCAGGAGCACCACAACCCCATGCCTGCTGAAGAATTCACCTTCGAGTACGTCCCGACAGATGAGCTGAACGACAACCAACGCTGGTCGACCTGGTTCGACGTCGAGCGACTGGCCCGCGGGCCGGAACCCCGACCGAGCTGGGTGGTCACCGACAACGCCGCGATCGACACCGAGCTCGGTGTGATCAAGTCCGGTAAGGAGGCAGACTGCTTCCTGCTGGAACGGGCCGTCCCCGATGATCCGGACCGCCGCAGCCTGCTGGTGGCCAAGCGCTACCGCAGTGCTGAGCACCGTGACTTCAGTCGCGCGGGAGCCTACACCGATGGCCGGACGACCCGACGCAGCCGCGACAACCGAGCGATCAAGCGCAAGACCACCTACGGCCGACAGGTGATCGCCGGCCAGTGGGCGGTGTCGGAGTGGAACGCCTTGTGTCGACTGTGGTCACTCGGCGCCCCGGTGCCTTATCCGGTGCAGATCGACGGCACCGAGATCCTGATGGAGTACATCGAGATCGACCAAGAGCCGGCACCGCGGCTGGTCAACACCCGCCCCGACCATGATCAGCTTCGGCTGTGGTGGGACCAGTTGGTGGCGGCGATGGAACTGTTCACCGAGGTCGGCCTCGCCCATGGCGACCTGTCCCCGTACAACATCTTGGCCCTTCCGGATCGGCTGGTGATCATCGACCTTCCCCAGGTGGTCGACATCGCCGGAAACCCTTCGGGGATGGACTTCCTGCACCGTGACTGGGTCAACGTGTGCACTTGGTTCACCCGCCGAGGCCACGAGGTCGACCCCGAGGAGTTGTTCGCCAACTTGGTGGCCGTGGCGTACTGACCGGGCAACGAGTTCGACCGACCGTGACAACCTTTCAGGCGCTTCACGCATGTCACGGGCATGACAACGACCACTTCGCTCCCTCAACTCGTCCGTACCATCGCCGGCGGCGGTGCGCTGCTGCTGACCGGACTGGCCACTCTGGCCTGGTTGGGCTTGGCCGTGTCCACCGGCGGCACCTGGACCCTCAGCATCGTGATCGTGGTCCTCCTGGTCAGCCTGTTCCTCAGTTGTGGGGTGATCACCTTCAGCCTCACCCGCTCGAACGGGCTTGCCCTGACCGCAGCGATCACCATCGGAGCCCTGGTCGTCTGGCTCCTCGTCGAATCCGGGGATCACCCCTCGGCGCTGGTGTTCGGCATCATCACCGGGGCTCCCGCGGTCGCTCTGCTGCTCGGGGTCACGGCCGCCAGCTGCGTCGAGAACGGCCCCCTGGCGGCCACCGGCGCCCACGAGCAGCACTGAGGCCGACGTGACGAAGGCCTCATCGCCCTGCGGTTGACCTCAAGTGCACTTCAACTCCTAGAGTGAAGCCAGTGATGACCGGTCGGGCCCTGACCATGCGCGTGCGAACGATCCGGCCGGTCATCACGAATCCACGTCGCCGAACACCTCACCGATCGCATCGAGCTTCGCGTCGCTGAGGTACCCGTACCGGTTGATCCAGACCCCGGCGGCGTCGCTCGCCGCGACCACCTCGAGCCGGGCTCGAAAGTCGTCCAGTGGACCGTAGCCGTGCACCAACGGCAGGACCGGCACCCCGCCTGAAGCTGCCACCGCCGCCGCGATCTTGCGCTCGAGTGCCGCCGGGGTGACCGGATGCGGTTCGTCTGGCTCCGGGTAACCGAAGTCCACCAGGCCGCGGAGGTGATCATCGTCGACCAGGTCGGCCAAGCGTGCCAGCAGAGTCACCACCAGCCGCTCATCGACTCCTGGGTTGTCGGTCAGCAGTCGGCGCGCGATGCCGTCCACCATCATCGACCAGTGCATGCCGTACAGCTTGGGCGCCACCGAGGACACCGACGGCGCCAGCCCTGCCGGGTCGAAGCCGGTCACCCGCCCGAACGGAGCGGCGAAGCCGTTGACCGACAGGCCGACCGCCGGCCCGGCCACGACGTCGAGCTCGCGGCGCCAGTCGGCCACCATGTCGGCCGCCAGCAACCGCTTCAACTGCAGCCAGCCGAGCAGTCCGTCCGGGTCGACCCCCGCGGCGTCGGCGAGCGCGGACGTACCGTGGTCGATCGAGGCCTGCAGCCCGGCATCGGTGAGATCACCGGTCAGGTGACGGTGCAGTCCCCGCGCCGACTCGACCACCCGGTCGAAGTCGGGCGCGACCGGTGACCGGTCGCAGAAGTCCCGTACATGGTCGGAGAAGTCGGTGAAGACCTCGTCCAAGGTGTAGCACGGGTACTCGGCGTAGTCGATGCGCAGCTCGGTCAGCATCGGCAACGCCGCCAGCACATCCCGCACCACCGCGGCATTCCACTCCCGGACCGCCGGACTGGCCAGGCTGCCGGTCCGCACCATGCCCGCGGGCAGCGCGCCATCGGGCAGCCGGGGCCGGTCGTCGTCGCGCAGCCCGGGCGGGGTCGAGGCACTGAGCTGCACCGAACAGCCCAGCCCGGCCGAAGCCGCTCGGGTCAGGAACTCGACGACCCGTGGGCCGTCGGTGTCGGTGACCTCGGTCCCCCGTGGCGGGTGGTATGGCCCGCCGGCGAAGTTTTCGGACCGGGGATGCCAGGTTGGTGCGCCCTTGACCCAGAGGGTGCGGTGGCCGAACAGCGGCCGGTCGAGCACCCGCACACTCGCCCCACCGTCGGTGGGAGGCTCGAACCGACCGACCCCCTCCGGCGCGGGGCGCACCAGCATGCGGCCGATCGAGACCGCAGTCGCCCCGGCGCGATGAACGAGGTTGTCGAGCACCTCCTCGACGCCTTCGGAGATGACCTCGGAGCCGATCAGCGCGATGCCGACCTGACGGCGACGTGGCTTCCCCATGGCTTCCTCCCCAGGGGCACGACGCGGTGTGACCCCGTCGGCGACTCTACCCATCAGGCACCCGGCGGCGGACCGGCCCGGCGGCGCTAGGGTTGGCTCACCGTACGTCGCGTCACCGCCCAGGAGCCCTTCCGTGTCAGACACCACCAGCCAGCTGGCCAGCACCGCCTACCAGTCCGCCCTGCAGGTCATCGAGGGCGTCGAACCGCGCATCGCCGGCGCGATCCGCTCCGAGCTCACCGACCAGCGCGAGTCGTTGAAGCTGATCGCCTCGGAGAACTACGCCTCCCCCGCCGTGCTGTTGACGATGGGCAACTGGCTGAGCGACAAGTACGCCGAGGGTACGGTCGGGCACCGCTTCTACGCCGGTTGCCAGAACGTCGACACCGTGGAGTCGGTTGCCGCCGAGCACGCGCGCGAGCTGTTCGGCGCCGAGTACGCCTACGCGCAGCCCCACTCAGGGATCGACGCCAACCTGGTCGCGTTCTGGTCGATCCTGGCCCACCGCGTCGAGACCCCCGCGCTGGCCGAGGCCGGGGTGAAGTCGATGAACGACCTCGACGAGGACGCGTGGGAGGTGCTGCGCAAGAAGTTCGGTGAACAGCGGATGCTGGGCATGAGCCTCGACGCCGGCGGCCACCTGACCCACGGGTTCCGGCCCAACATCTCGGGCAAGATGTTCCACCAGCGCTCGTACGGCACCGACCCCGAGACCCAACTGCTCGACTACGACGCGGTTGCCGCGCAGGCCCGTGAGTTCAAGCCGCTGATCCTGATCGCCGGCTACTCCGCGTACCCGCGCCGGGTCAACTTCGCCAAGATGCGCGAGATCGCCGACGAGGTCGGCGCCACCCTGATGGTCGACATGGCCCACTTCGCCGGGCTGGTCGCGGGCAAGGTGTTCACCGGCGACGAGGACCCGGTGCCGCACGCCCACGTCGTCACCACCACCACCCACAAGTCGCTGCGCGGCCCGCGCGGTGGGCTGGTGCTGGCAACCGAGGAGTACGCACCGAGCGTCGACCGTGGCTGCCCGATGGTGCTGGGTGGTCCGCTGTCGCACATGATGGCGGCGAAGGCCGTGGCGCTCGCCGAGGCCCGGACCCCGGAGTTCCAGACCTACGCCCAGGCCGTGGCCGACAACGCGAAGGCACTGGCCGAGGGCTTCACCTCCCGTGGCGCCACGCTGGTGACCGGCGGTACCGACAACCACCTGGTGCTGGTCGACGTGAGCGCCTACGGGCTCACCGGACGGCAGGCGGAGTCGGCCCTGCTCGAAGCGGGTGTGGTGACCAACCGCAACTCGGTCCCCAACGACCCGAACGGTGCCTGGTACACCTCGGGTGTCCGGCTGGGCACGCCGGCTCTGACCAGCCGCGGCTTCGCGGCCGCCGACTTCGACCGGGTCGCCGAACTGATCGTCGACGTGTTGTCGCAGACCACCCCGGCACCCACGAAGTCCGGTGCACCCGGCAAGGCGAAGCACATCCTTGCCGACGGGGTGGCCGATCGGGTCCGCGCGGCGTCGGCGGAGTTGCTGCAGACCCACCCGCTGTACCCGGGCCTCGAGCTCTGAGCCGAGCCGGACGGATCAGCCGCGGGCGGTCGCCGGGTCGAACCGATGGCGCCAGTCACCGACGTACAGCTCGACCCGGACCGTACCGTCCTCGGCCAGGTCCAACGCCACCCCGGCGTCGACCCGACCGCGGGCGAGCAGGGTGGCGGTGACGAACCGTCGGCCCAAGGCGTGCGGCCCGTGCCACCGCAGCAGTGTCGCCTCCTCCCCCGGGGTGGTCGGTGTCGTCGGACTGGCGACCAGGGTGAAGTCGTCGAGCCCGGGGGCGTCGCTCGCCGCTGCGTGGGCCACCGTCAGCTGCGCCTCACCTCGGCTGATGTCGGCCCGGTGCCCGCCGACGACGACCTCGGCCGGACTGTGCAACCGGGTCTCGACCCGGCCGTCGTGGGCCAGGTCGAACTGGTCGAGCACCAGGGCCGCCCGGTCGCCGAAGTGTACGAACAGCCGGGTGCACCGGTCGGCCAGCGGCTCGTCGCCGCGCGCCACCCCCATCGCCTCGGTGGCGTCGAGCAGCACGCCGGGGAAGCCGTCGACGTCGACCAGCTGCGGCACGACGTGGACCCCGTTGACGATGCCGACCCCGTTGATCAACGGCACGTTCTTGCTCACCGGCGCCATCTCGAACAGTTCCTCGCGGCGCGGCCCGAAGGTGGTGTCGAGGTACTCGTGCGGGGTCAGGTTCTCGATCAACTGTTCGCCGTCGACGACGGCGTGGAAGCTCAACAGGTCACGGTGGCCGTGCGGCACCCCGCTGCTGCCGCCCCGGATCGCCAGGTAGAGCCGCGGCTCGGGCCACCGGTCCGCCAGTCGGACCCACCCCAGGCCGGGATAGCTGCGCACCGGATCGGCCGCGTTCCCTGCCCCGGCAGCAGAATCGTCCTCCCCGGCACCGAGCAACAGGGCCTCGGCGGCCAGCGGTCGGGACTCGTACTCGGTCTCGAACGCGCCGTCGCGGACCAGCGTACGGACCGCGTCGACGGCGGCGTTGCAGCCGAGCTCGGCGGCGACGTGGAGGTGCAGTGGCGACAGGCTGAAGTGGTTGGAGTCACCGAAACTGCACGGCTGTCCGTACGGCCAGAAGTCCAGCGGGAACTCGATCGTGGCGGCCGTCGCCTCGGCCCGGAGCAGCGGGTGTGGGCGCCCGGTGGCACGCTCGTGGCTGCGCAGGTACGTGAACGCCCATGTCATCCCGTACGCCCAGTAGCCGATGCCCTCCGGCCAACCACCGTCGGTGCGCTCCAGCGAGGTCATGAACGGGGTGATCGACTCCTCGACGATCGGCAACGCCGCCCGGGCCTCGGCGAGGTCCTCGTGCAGGCTCAGCGCGAGTACGCCCGCCCCACCGGCGCAGACCGTGTTCCAGTTGGAGTCGTCCTTGCCGAGCCACCACGCCTCACCGCGCTCCACGACGGCCAGGAACGACCGCAGGGCGCGGTCACGGGCCTGCACGATGATCAGGTGGCGTTCGGCATCGGTGAGGTCGTCGTACAGCTGATCATGGACCAACGCCAACGTGGTGCTGTTCTCGCCGTAGCTCAGGTCGAAGATCGCCTCGGGACGTGGATCGTTCCGGCGCCAGGTGATCCAGGACCAGTACTCCCAACGCCCCATCGCCGCGACGTGATCCAGCACCGCGTCGCGGTACCGCCGATCGCCGCTGACCCGCCACTGCGCCAGCAGCGTCACGATGCGGCGATGCATCCGCCGGGCCCGGATGAGGTGTCCGTTGTGGGTGGCCGGCACCTCGTCCCGGTCGCTGGCCGACAGGAATGCGTCGGCCAGTTCCTGGACCCGGGTGGCGATCCGGCGGGACGTCTCGGTGGTGATCGTCGGGCGGCCACCGGGCAGGTACAGCCGGGGATGCGCTGCGAGAGAGGTGTCGGCCGGGTCGAGCGGAGGTGTCATCCGCCCACCCTAGTCAGCCTCATCGGCCCGCAACGTCGCCGCCCAGGCCGCCAGGATCGGTGCCAGCAGGACGATCCCGACGATCCGGGTCACCCACAGCAGCAGCGGCGACCGGACGGTGTAGTTGCCGTCGACGCCGATCAGGGCCGCCAGGATCGCCATCAGCGCGAAGGCGGGGTGTGGCAGGTCGTCCAGCGCCAGCGCGCCGACCACGGCGAACACCGTGACCAACCCGATCCACAGACCCATCAGCACCAGTCCACCGGCCCGGCGGTCACCGCAAAGCAGTCTGAGCGGACCGCGACCGACGAGCTCCAGCGGAACCAGCACGAGGACGCACGCCAAGACACCCAGCAGCAAGCAGGTGTGGGCGAGCAGCAGGTAGAGGAACAGCGACAGCGCCGGGGCCATCTCGGGATCGAGCGATGATCAACACGCCGAAGGTCAGGGTGATCTCGACGGTGCTCTCGCCGCCCCAGCGTCCGAAGGTGAGCGCGCCGTAACCGGTGAGCAGCAGTGCGACAGCCCCCATGATCAACTCGAACCGTGCGGTCCGACGGCGGAGGTCGCGTGCCGTGGTGGCCACCGCTCAGTTTCCGCCCAGCTGATCGGCCAGCCAGTCGTACGCCTTCGTACGCACCTCGGGCGGGAAGTCGTGGGCACAGTCGGGATGCCAGACCTGCAAGGCATCCGGGGCGCCGGCACCGCGGTAGGCGGCTCGGGCGGTGGCCACCACCCGGTCGACGCTGTCGGCGACGAAGTTGTGGTCATGGGTCGGCGCGATCACCAGGGCCGGCCGGGGCGCCAGCGCCCCCAACAGATCGTCGAAGTCGAACGGGATCTCGTCGAGCCGACCACGGTACGAGGCGAGCTTCGGCATGTACCGCAGTTGGGTCCATCCCTCCCCCGGCTGCCAGATGGCCTCGTCGCCGCCCATGTAGTCGACGAACGAGTCGAGCCCGCAGCTCGACACCACCGCACCGATCCGTTCGTCGAACACCGCGGTGAACACCGAGTTGTGGCCGCCCAGTGAGTGCCCGATGGCTGCGACCGGCCCGGGCCGGACGACGTCGAGGGAGGCGAGCAGGTCGAGACCGCGCCGGTTGTCCCAGATCGCCTTCGCCGTCCCGGACTGCCAACCGCGACCGAGGATGTCGGGCTGGTGGTTCGCCAGCAGCGGGTACCCCGGTGCCAGCGTCACCCAACCCCGCTGGGCCAACTCGCTGGCATACCCGCGCCAGTTCCCGTTGCCCAACCCCACAACGGTTCCGTGGCCCACCACGTCGTTGGTGCCGTGCAGGCAGAGGGCCGCCGGCGCCGGCCGTTCGGCCGAGGCGTCGGCCGGCACGCACAGGTAGGCCGGCACCGGCACCTGGTCGGGCTCGGACCGGTAGTGCAGCAGCTGCCGCCGATAGCTGCCCAGGTCGACGTCCTCGACCACCTCGACGTCCAGCGGGCACTGCTTCTCGGTGCCCGGCTGTGGGCCCATGATCAACTCGGCCGTGGCCCTGGTCTGCTCAGCGTTCACCGCCCACATGGTAGTGGCCGCCCCGGGGCCGACCGGGGCAGCCACTCAGGGTTTCAGGATGACCTTGACCGCGCCGTCGGCCTTGCGCTGGAAGATGTCGTAGGCGTGCGGGGCCTCGGCCAGTGGCAGGCGATGGGTGGCGAAGTCGTCGACGCCCAACGGGTCGGCGTCGGTCAACAGCGGCAACAGCTCGCCGACCCAGCGCTTCACGTTCGCCTGCCCCATCCGCAGCTGGACCTGCTTGTCGAACATGGTCATCATCGGCATCGGGTCGACCATGCCGCCGTACACGCCGATCACCGAGACCGTGCCGCCACGCCGAACGATGTCGATGGCGGCGTACAGGGCGGCCATCCGATCCACACCGGCATGCGAGATGAGTGGTTCGGCAACCGCACCTGGGAGCATGCCCGCAGCCCGTTGGACCAGGCCCGCCACCGGTGAACCGTGCGCCTCCATCCCGACGGCATCGATCACCGCATCCGGCCCGCGCCCCTCGGTCCAGTCACGCAGGAGATCGGCCAGGTCGTCGCCGTGCTCGCGCAGGTCAACGGTCTCGATCCCACGGGCCCGTGCCCGGGCCAACCGCTCGGGCACCCGGTCGACACCGATCACCCGACCCACTGTGCGGTTCGGCGTGAGACCACCGTGCGCTGCGAGTCGGCAGGCCATGTCGCCGATCGGTCCCAGGCCGAGCACCACCAGCGTCCCGCCGTCAGGGACGTCGGCGTAGGCCACGGCCTGCTGTGCCGTCGGCAGGACGTCGGACAGGTAGATGAACCTGTCGTCCGGTGGGCCGGGGGGCACCTTGACGTGGGTGAACTGGGCCTGGGGCACACGGAGGTATTCCGCCTGGCCACCCGCCACCTGGCCGTACAACTTCGAGTAGCCGAACAGCGCCGCGCCGCTGCCCTGTTCCCGCACCTGCGTGGTCTCGCACTGGGTGTACAACGACCGGTCGCACATCCAGCAATGACCACACGAGATCTGGAACGGCACCACCACCCGGTCGCCGACCGCCAGGTCGCCGACCTCGGTCCCCACCTCCTCGACCACGCCCATCGCCTCGTGCCCCAGCACGTCGCCGGGTTCCATGAAGGCGCCGAGGAGTTCGTACAGGTGAAGGTCCGAGCCACAGATGTTGGTACTGCTCACCTTGATGATCGCGTCCGTGGGTTGCTCGACACGCGGGTCGTCGACGGTGTCGACCGACACCGTGCGTCGCCCCTGCCAGGTCAGGGCACGCATGGGCTCACCGCCCCAGGGCCTTGGCGAGCTCAGCCTTGGACATCGTGGAACGACCCTCCACGCCACGCTGCTTGGCCTCGTTGTAGAGCTGTTCCTTCGTCGGGCCACCGGGCCCCTGGTGCGACCGCTTCCCGCCGCGGTGCCCCGACGAGACGTCCTTCACCGACGACCGGCTCCGCTGCTTCGCCTCACCGCTGCGCGCACGTTCCTTGTTCACCGTCCGGGAGGCGATCTCCTCGGCCCGCTCCTCCCCGGTGCCCCGATCCTGCGCGCTCTCCTTGATGTGCTCGTACTGACGTTCCCGCTTCTTGCTCCAGGCCTGCTGCGGCATCATGTGCTCCTTCGTCGTCGATCATCGGTCGTCGTTGGTTCGTGTGCGGGTGCCCAAACGATCACTCCGGCGTGGCGGAGAACTCGTCGACCAAGGTCGTGCAGAACTGCGGAAGGTCGTCGGGCCTGCGGCTGGTGACCAGCGTCCAGTCGTTGGCGCCGCACACCACCACCTGGTCGTCCTGCCAGTCACCGCCGGCATTGCGGATGTCGGTGCCCAGACTCGGCCAACTGGTCAGCGACTTCCCGTCCACCACGTCGGCCTCCACCAGCATCCACGGCCCGTGGCAGATGGCTGCCACCGGGACCCGTTCGGCGACGAAGGCCCGGACCAGGCCGACGGCCTTGGACTGCATCCGCAGTTGGTCCGGGTTGGTCGTGCCGCCCGGGATGACCAACCCGGCGTAGTCGCCCGCCGACGCCTCGGCCACGGTGAGGTCGACGTCGAAGGTGTCCCCGGCCTCCACGTCGTGGTACATGGCCTGCACCTGCCCCCGCTCGGGAGCGATCAGCACGGGCTCACCACCGGCCCGGCGCACGGCCTCCCACGGGTCGGTCAGTTCAGCCTGCTCCACACCCGAGTTCGCCATCAGGAAGGCGACCTTCTTGCCCCGCAGTTGATCAGTCATGACCACCGGGTACCCCGGGACCGACCTTGCGAACCACCCGGCCGACGGGTCCGTTCAGGAGGCCTGGGGCTCGGGCTCGTCGGTGACGAGATCGCGCAGTTCGGCGAGGATACGTGCCAGCGAACGTGAGATGTGCATCTGGCTCACCCCGAACTCCTCGGCGATCTCCCGCTGGGTGCGCTCCTCGAAGAACCGCAGCCACAGCAGCTGCCGGTCCGTCGGCGACAGCCGGCGGCACGCGGGCCCGAGGGTGGTGACCACGTCGACCACGTCGAATCCGTCCTCCTGCTGCGCCACCGTGGTCGACAACGGTGCCCCGTCGAAGACCGTGGCGTCCAACGACGCAGGCCGGTAGCAGTCCCGTGTCCCCGCGGCCTCCGACACGTCGTGGGCATCCCCGTCGACCGCGGCGGCCAACTCGTCGTTGGTGGGGGTACGACCCAGCGACTGGGCCAGCTCGGGCCACGCCCGGTTCAACCGCGTCTGCAGTTCCTGCAGCCGACGGGGCGGCCGGATGGTCCACCCCTGGTCCCGGAAGTGTCGTTTCAGGCTGCCCAGGATCGTGGGTACGGCGAAGGCGAGGAAGTCCCCGCGATCGGGATCGAAACGATGGGCCGCCTCCACCAGGGCCAGTTCGGCCACCTGGACGAGGTCGTCGTCCTCCTCACCACGCCGGGAGTAGCGGTGGGCAAGGCTGACCGCCACCGGCAGGTTGCACACGACGACCGCGTCGAGCAGTTCGGCGTCCCGTTCCTCAGTACCGGTGCCCAGTTCCGCGTACAGGGCAGCCGTCCGTTCGGTACGGAGCTGGCGTTCGTCGCCGGACCGGTCCGGGGCGAACGGCGATGGGTCGGTGGGCGACGGGATGACGGGGAGGGGTGCGGTCCAAGCAGACATCGCGCGCTCGCTCTCGACGAAGCGTTCAGCGGCTGTTGGCTCAACCTGCGCCTCCAGTCAAGCAGCCGGACCACGATCAGGCAAGGGTTGGGTCCTGCCTCCCCTCGTGGGCGACGCTCGTTGTTCTGCCGGTTGATTGGGTACCGCACCATCGCCGGGGCAGGCACTGGACCGGTTCCGGGACCGGATCACCGTGGTCGACGGGAGGAGACCGTCGTGGACGCGCAGCACGACAATCGAATACCCGTGCTCACGGGGCTGGACGTGGCCGTCGGCCTGGATGACCGGCCTCGTCCGGGGCGTGAGCAGGGTGTCGGCTGGTGTGACCTGGCGCCGAGACCCGACGGATCGGTGGTGCTGGCGCTCGGTCGGTCGTACGGTGGCGACGACACGACGATGTCGTCGGCGCGGCAACTCCGGGAACGGATCCGGGCCGCGTCCGCCACCGGGCTCGACCTTCACGAGATCGCCCGCGAGCTGGACAGCACCACCCGGCGGTACGGGCCGGGCACCGACCTGGGGCTCGTCCTGGTGGGTCCGGAGCGGTCGCTCCTCCACGGCGTCACCCTCGGGCGGGCGGCCGGTGCGGTGTTCGACCTCGCGGGGTCCCACGACTTCCCGATCGGACAGGGCGGTCGTCCGGGCAGCGGTCGGCTCCCGCGCTCGGCGCCGGCTTCAACGGTGCGACCCGATCAGCTGCTGGTGCTGCAGACCCCGCCGCCGGCCGGCGGTCCGGACCGACAGGGCGCCCAGCTGATCGCCGCGCCAACGGTGGGCACCCCGATCCCGCTGGCGGATCGGCTGGCTCGAGCCCTGACCGACGACGGTGCCGGCGCCGTGCTGGTCGCGCAGAGTCGATTCGACGCGGACCTGGACGTGACGATTCCACGCGTCCCCGGCCGGTTGGGCCGATTGCGCTGGCAGGTCCACGACTGGAGCCGACACCTGCACCTGGATCCCCGCGACCAGTACGCCGTCGAGTTCCTGCTCAGCGAGGCCACCGCCAATGCCGTCGCCCACGGCGGCCCGGGGGACGGCACGGTGCGGTGCCGCGCGGAGGTGCGCCACGGCGGCGTGCAGATCTGCGTCACCGATGCCGGGCGGTGGGGCCGACCGGATCCGGGCCCGCCGCGACGTGGCCTCGCCCTGATCGCTGCGCTGGCCGACGACCTCACGATCGACCGTGACGAGCGCGGGACCGCCGTGCGGATGTGGCGCAGCCTGAGCCGGCCCCCGTACCGTCCGGCCACGGGGGTGGCGCCCGTCGGCTGAGGGCTGCGGCAGCCCTACCGGCTGAACAGCGTGCCGGAGACGGTGGTGATGAAGTTGCGCAGCGAGTCGGGCAGGTCGCGCAGGTGCCAGTTCTCCGGCCCGTGGTACCAGTCGAGGTCGGTGGAGTCGGGATCGTCGTCGCCGTCGGCGGCGACCAGTGCGTCCAGCCACCGGTCCGCACCACCGAGCACGACGGCGTACGGCAGCACCTCCGACAGCTCGTGCAACTCCCGGCCCTTCGGCATCTCGCTGGTCGAGTGGTTGTGCAGCTCGTGGCTGAGGCGCCCCAGGCCCTGCAGCAGGGCGGCGCCCGCCGTCGTCCGGGCCGGCATCTCCTGGGCGACGAAGACCAGACCGAGGGCGACCGCGACCAGCGCGAGACCGAGCAACCCGAACGTGGTGAACGCGACCAGCAGGCCGGTGCCGACCACGGCGACGACCAACGCCACCAGGGCGTAGGTGAGCCACGAGTTGCGGGTCTCGTCGGGACGCCGGTCGTACCACCCCTGGGCCACGACCTCGTCGTACAGCGCGTCCTGCAGGTCGGCCACCTTGGCCGGCACCCGCTCGGCCAGGTGGGAGACGCGCTCCCCCTCACCAACGGGTGCCACCGCGTCGAGCAGCTCGGCCTCGTACTTGGCCAGCTCGTCGGTGCCCTCGCGGCGGGTGAGCTGCCAGTCCGCCTGCGCGAACTCGCGCTCCCGCGGCAGCTCGGTGATCCGCAGGTGACCCCGCACCGCGAGATCGAGGATCGTCGCGGTCACGTCGATCGGGTCGACCCGCTCGTCGGAGACGGTGCCCACGTGACCGGGCCGGACCGCACCGAAGTGCTGGAACTCCGACTCGCCGTCGCCGACCGGGACGAACTCGCCGACCTTCTCGACCTTGTCGCCGTGGTGGGCGTCGCGGCCGGCCCGACGGTGCAGGGTCCACAGCACCAGGCCACCGATCAACAGCACGGCCAGCGCCGACAGCAGCTCGGCCGGGCCGGCGCCGAACGCACGGCCCAGCGACCAGCGGTGGTCGACGATCGCCGAGGCGGCGACGTCCTCCGGTGCGTACGGTGCGATCGCGGTCACCTGTTCACCGGGACCGCGCGGCCCGTCCACCCAGGTCGGGTGCGGGTTGTCGTGGGTGCCCTGGGCGGCCATCCGGCAGGCCGACGTCGAGTTGGGCGCACCGGCGTAGCAGCGGATCCCCTGGGCGACGGCGGGCGCCTCGACGGTCGCGGTCACCCGCTGCACGGCGAACTGCAGCCCCTGCAGCACGCGGTACTGGAAGACGTGGCTGTCACCCTCGTCGCGGACCGCACCGCGCACCGTGTACGACAGGGTCAGCGGGCCCGCCCCACCGGCGGTCGCGACGTCGATGTTCGTGTGGTCCTGCTGGACGTCGAGGGTCACCTCGGCGGGCTGGCCGGCGACGGTCGCGGTGACGTCGCTGAGCTCCTGGACGTACTGCACGTCACCGACGCCGTTCTCCCGGGTGGCGAACCGCTTGGTGAACGTGTCGGGCAGCGTCCCCTCGACGGTGTAGGTCTCGGTGACGGTCAGCACACCGTCCGCGGACAACTTGCCGGTGACGGTCAGGTCGGAGATCGAGGTCTCGGCACGTGCACTGCTGCTGGTCGAAGCCCAGAGGGTGACGGCCAGGGCGACCATCAGCAACACGGTGACGGCGGTACGTGATGCCGTCGAGGGGGTGGTCTTCACGGAAGCACATGCCTTTCGGACAGAACAGAGAAGTCGCGGCACGCGCCGACGGGGCAGGCCTACCGCCAACGTGTGTCGAGCACACTATTCCACAACGGCATGGTCAGCAGCGGACCCGAGGCTGCACTAATCTTCTCCCATGTCCTCTCCTCAGTCCTGGGGGCCACCGGGCCCGGGCCAGCAGCCGACCACCTGGGGCGGCCAACCATCATCCGGGTCCGGCTTCGGGTCCACAGGGTTCGGCCAGCCCGGCGCGGGCGGTCAGGCCCAGCCGTACTGGCAGCACCGACCGTCGACGGCACCGGCCGGCCGGCCGGTGGCGACTCCGCAGCCCGGTGGCGGCCGTCCCTCCGGCGGCAGCTCCAAGCGCAATCCGTTGTCGATCGTGTTGATCACGATGATCGGCCTGGTGGTGGCGGGGATCGCGGTGCTGATCGTGGTGGCGTTGGCCAACGCGGGCGGCGAGACCCGCTACGTCAACGAGGACTACACGCCCCCGCCGCCGGACCTGGCGCCGTCGGCGTTGCCGCAACCGACCACGATGGGCGAGGCGGAGAGCTGGACCTCCGACAACACGCTGTACGGGCAGACCTACCCCACCCCGGTGGCCTGCGACCTGCAGCCGATCGACCTTGACGCCGTCTCCGACGCCGAGCTCGAGGAGCACATGAACGTGCTGATGGGGTGCCTCACCGGTGCGTGGGTCATCCCGCTCGAGGCCGTGGGCCAGGAGATGCCGCGGCCGTCGGTGACGGTCTACCAGGGCGGCACCACCGTCAACACGCCGTGTGGTGAGCTGCCGGACATGAACGCGGTCTACTGCAGCCGCAACCAGCAGGTGTACTACTCCAACAACCTGCAGGACGCCATCCCCGAGCTGAAGCAGAGCCGGTACGGCGCCGAGCTGGTGATGGCCCACGAGTACGCCCATGCGGTACAGGGACGCTCCGGCATCCTGAACGCCCGGCTCGCGCTGATGAACGCCGTCAGTACCGAGGAGGAGGCGTACCGGATCAACCGTCGGCTGGAGGCGCAGGCCGACTGCTTCGCCGGGCTGTTCATCCGCTCGGCCTCACCTGCGCTGGGGATCGAACAGGCCGACCTGACCAGCTTCCAGGCCGTCTTCCGGGCCCTCGGCTCGTCGGAGCCCGGCAAGACCCACCCGATGTCGGAGTCGCGCACGTACTGGTCGCAGGTCGGCATGAGCACCGATGACATCGGTGCCTGCAACACCTTCACCGCACCTCCCGAGACCGTCGAGTAACGGCTCGGACAACTCCCGCGACCGGTTCGGCCGTCAGGGGTGGGCACAGCCCCCGACGGGCCGTACGCTCAGCTCATGACTCAGCCGTACGGTCGGCCCGCCCAGTCCGCCTGGGGCGCTCCGGCCGCATCCTCCGGGTTCGCCGGCCAGGGCTTCCCCGGCGCCGGATTCCCTGCCGGCAACGGATTCCCGGCCCAGCAGCCGGCCTCGGCACCGGCGTGGTCGGGCGGACCGAACCGACCGGCCGGGCCGAACCGTCCGGCCGGCCGGAGCAAGCCGTTGCTGGTGGTGTTGATCACCGGCATCGCGCTGGTCGTGGTCGCCATCGCGGTGTTGATCATCGTCGCGTTGACCACGGGCGGCGGCGACACCCGGTACGTCAACGAGGACTACACCCCGCCACCGGTCGACGCGGCGCCCGGGCCGTTGCCGCAACCGCAGACCGGCGCCGAGGCCAACGCCTTCCTGACCGAGAATCCGCTGTACCAGCAGGCGATCCCGACGCCGGTGAAGTGTGAGCTGGAGCCGATCGACCTGAACGCGTCGAGCGACGAGCAGATCGAGGTGCACCTCAACGAGCTGATGGGGTGCCTGCACGGTGCCTGGGTGGTGCCACTGGAGGCGGCCGGCTACGAGCTGCCGCGTCCGTCGGTGACGGTGTACTCGTCGCAGGTCACCACCAAGTGCGGTGAGCTGCCGATGGAGAACGCGGTCTACTGCTCCGGCGACCAGCAGATCTACTACGCCAACGACTACCACCTGGCCAGGACGTCGATCGCCGAGTCACGCTGGGGGGTCGACCTGGTGATGGGCCACGAGTTCGGCCACCACGTCCAGGGTCGGACGGGCATCCTGATCTCGAACCACCTGCTGCGACGGGCCGCCACCTCCGAGGCCGAGTCGATGACCATGAACCGCCGCTCGGAGGCCCAGGCCGACTGCTTCGCGGGGTTGTTCATGCGGACCGCCTCGGTCGCACTCGGGCTGACCGACGCCGACGTCGAGGCGTTCAAACGGGACCGTGCCGGAGCCGGCAGCCCACGGCCGGGGACCACGCACCCGCAGTCGGAGTCGCGGGTCTACTGGGCGTCGACCGGACTGAGCACCGACGCCGTCGGCAGCTGCAACACGTTCAGCGCCCCCGAGGAGACGGTTCAGTAGGTCACGGCTCCCGCGTGACGAGTGCCGTCGCGATGGCGGCGATGCCGTCACCTCGGCCGGTCATGCCGAGACCGTCGGTGGTGGTGGCCGACAGGCTGACCGGGGCGCCGATCGCCGCCGACATCAGCTGCTCCGCCTCACCCCGTCGCTCCCCGATCCGGGGTCGGTTGCCGATCAACTGCACCGCGACGTTGCCGACCTCGTAGCCGGCCTCGCGGACCCGCCGGGCCGTCTCGGTCAGGAAGGCGACCCCCGGGGCCGCCTGCCACTGCGGGTCAGCGGTGCCGTAGTTGCTGCCCAGGTCGCCGAGTCCGGCCGCCGACAGCAACGCGTCGGCGGCCGCATGGCAGACCACGTCCCCGTCGCTGTGTCCGTCCGGGCCGAAGTCCTCCTCGACGAAGTGGAGCCCGGCGATCATCATCGGCCGCCCGTGCCGCAGGGCGTGCACGTCGGTGCCGATGCCGGTCCGGATCTGGGTCATCAGGTGGGTCTCCCGTCGGACGTCGCGACAGCTCGGTCGGCCAGCAGTTGCTCGGCGACGACCAGGTCGACGTGGTTGGTGATCTTGAGCGCGTCGGTGGATCCGGCGACCAGCCGGGTCGGCACGTCGATGGCTTCACAGGCAGCGGCGTCGTCGGTGACGTCGAGCCCGCGGGCGGCCACCTGCTCATGGGCGGCCACCAGCGTGGCGAGATCGAAGCCCTGCGGGGTCTGGACGGCGACCAGTCCGGCGCGGTCGAGGGCCCGGGACCCGCCGTCGGCCAGCTGCCGGATCGAGTCGACCACGGGGACCGCCGGCACCACCGAGCGGGCACCGGACCGTACGCTCGCGATCACCTCGGCCACCACCGACGCCGGTGTCAGCGGCCGGGCTGCGTCGTGCACCAGCACGACCTGCGCCGTCGGGGCCAGCTGTCGGGCTGCCGCGAGCGCCAGCCGCACGGAGTCCTGTCGCCGCTCGCCACCACCGACCAACCGGAGCCGGTCGGCACCGAGCCGGAGTTGCTCGGCGGCGCGGGCGAAGTCGGCCTCGTCACCGGGTCGGATGCCGATCACCAGATGGGTGACGCCGCCGGCGAGCAGGCCGCGGGCGGCATGGACCAGCAGTGGTACGCCACCCAGCTCGCGGAGCGCCTTCGGCACGCCACCGCCGAGCCGAACGCCAGAACCGGCCGCCACCACGACGGCGACGACCGGTTCCGGACTGTTCTGCATCTGATTGTTCCGCGGTTGCGGGGAGCAGGTCAGGAGGCGAGGACCTCGTCCAACAGCAGCTCCGCCTTCTCCTCGGCCACGTCCTCGGCCAGGGCCAGCTCGGAGACCAGGATCTGCCGGGCCTTCGCCAGCATCCGCTTCTCGCCGGCCGACAGCCCGCGCTCCTTCTCCCGGCGCCACAGGTCACGCACGACCTCCGACACCTTCATCACGTTTCCGGAGTGCAACTTCTCCAGGTTCGCCTTGTACCGCCGCGACCAGTTGGTCGGTTCCTCGGTGTGCGGGGCCCGCAGGACACCGAACACCTTCTCCAACCCGGCAGCGTCCACCACGTCCCGGACGCCGACCAGATCAAGGTTGCAGGCGGGGACCCGGACGACCAGGTCGTTCTGCCCCACGATGCGGAGAACCAGGTACAGCTTGTCCTCCCCCTTGATCTGACGAGTTTCGATCTCTTCGATGACTGCCGCCCCATGATTGGGATAGACAACCGTTTCGCCAACTGTGAAGGTCATGTGCCAAGTACCCCTTTCCCAACGTCCATACTACCACGGCCAGGCTCGGTGTTTGACCTAGCCAGAGGGCAAATCGGCACCTCCCCAAGGGTTGACAGACGGCGTGATGTGTGCCGAGACCATTTCGTGACCATCGGCCCGCACCCCCTCCGGATGGGTGATCCGGTGCCGTGTGGGTAGGCTGAGCCCGGCTGAGCTCCGACCGTCGGCAGCCGTGTGTCCGAGGAGATTCCGACCGTGCCACTTCCCGCCCGTGTGACCCGTTACGTCGCCGCCGGCGTGCTGCTATGCAGTCTCGTCCTGGGGCTTGGCGCCTGCCAGTTCCAGTCGCTGCAGCCCAACACCCCGGCCGACGGCGTGAACACCTCCGTCGGGGCGGTGCAGGTGCGCAACCTGGCCATCTTCGTCACCGAGTCGGGCCAGGGCGTGCTGTCGGGCACGATCGTGGCCGACGAGGACGACACCCTGATCGGTGCCGGCGGGGCCGCCCTGAAGCCCGACGGCACCCCCGGTGCCGACCTGCAGATCACCAGCGCCAGCCGACTGCCGCTGCAGGCCGGCGTCCCGGTCGTGCTGACCGAGGAGGCGATCCACGTCTCCTCCCCCGACCTGCGTGCCGGACTGACCGCCCAGGTGCAGCTCGCCTTCAGCAATGCCGGTGCGGTGAGCATCGTCGTTCCGCTGCTGGACGCGAACTCCGCCCGATACCCGAACCTGGAGCTCCCCGAGCCGAGCTCATCGACCAACCAGGGCTGACCCGGCGTCACCATGCTGTTCGGCGGCCTGCACTCGTACGCCGGCATCTGACCGCCCCGCCGAGAGGGCAGTCGGAGAGGCGGCACCCCGCCGAGTGGGCACTTGGCGAGGTGCCGTCACGCCGAGAGGGCAGTAGGAGGGGCGATCGTGACCGAGGATTCCTCTCCAGGTGACCTATCGGTGACCGAGTTCGGATCGACACCCGCCCGTACGTCTCCCAAGCGTGTCGAGAGGGCAGTTGGCGAGGCGGCACCCCGCCGAGAGGGCAGTCGGCGAGGTGGCACCCCGCCGAGAGGACAGCTGGAGAGGTGACACCCCGCCCAGAGGGCACTTGGCGAGGTGCCGTCACGCCGAGAGGGCACTAGGAGAGGCGATCGTGTCGAGGATGCCTCTCCAGGTGACCTATCGGTGAGCAAGCTCCCGTGTGAGGGCCACGAGAGTGTGGGCGGGCCGAGGCAACGGCTACTCGACGGCCGGCACACCCGCGGGAGGCCGGTCGAACAGGCTGCTGACCGACTCGCCACGATTGGTCCGCCGGACCGCCTCGGCGAACAACGGCGTCACCGAGCAGGTGCGCATGTTCGGCAACGGTTCGGCGGCCGGGAACGGCACCGTGTCGGTGCTGACGATCTCGTCCACCCCGTCCAGCGCGGCCAACCGCTGCAGCGCCGGACCGGTGAACAGCCCGTGCGTACAGGCCACCGAGATCGTGCCCACACCGCGCTCCCGCAGCACGCGTACCAGCTCGGCGATCGACCCGCCGTTGGCGATCTCGTCGTCCAGCACGATCACGTCGCAACCGGCGACCTCGCCGACGATCGAGTCGATCACCACCTTGTCGTCGGCCATCCGCCGCTTGGACCCGGCAGCGACGTCGACGCCTAGCAGGTCGGCCATCTGGGAGGCCACCTTGGCGTTGCCCAGGTCGGGCGAGACGACGACCGTACGGGACAGGTCGCGGCCCTGACCGGCGAAGTGATTGGCCAGTGCCGGTACGGCGCTGAGGTGGTCGATCGGCACCGAGAAGAACCCGTGCACCTGGGGCGAGTGGAGGGCCATCGTGATCACCCGGGTGGCGCCGCTGGCCACCAGCAGGTCGGCCACCAGCCGACCGCCGATGGAGATCCGTGACGCGTCCTTCTTGTCCGACCGGGCGTACGAGAAGTGCGGGATCACGGCCGTGACGTGGGTGGCACTGGCACCCCGTGCGGCGTCGAGCATCAACAGCAGCTCGACCAGGTTCTCCTGCACCGGCGGCACCAGAGGCTGCACGATGTAGACGTCGCGCCGCCGACAGTTCGCCTCCAACTGCACCTGCAGGCAGTCGTTGGAGAACCGGGTGGTCCGGGCGGGCTGCAACTCGACGCCCAGCGACTCGCACATGCGGCGGGCGAACTCGGGATGGGCCGAACCGGCGAAGACCGTGATGTCGTTGTCCACGACCCAACGCTAACCGGCGGGTCAGCGCCCCTCCGGTCTGGCCCCCTCGAACTTGTAGCCGAGGCCACGGACCGTCACCAGGTAGCGCGGGCTGGACGGGTCGACCTCGATCTTGGTCCGCAGCCGCTTGATGTGGACGTCCAACGTCTTGGTGTCACCGACGTAGTCGGCGCCCCAGATCCGGTCGATCAGCTGGCCGCGGGTCATCACCCGACCGGCATTGCGCAGCAGCATCTCGAGCAGCTCGAACTCCTTCAGCGCCAGCTTCACCTTCTCGCCGTTGACCGACACCTCGTGCCGCTCGACGTCCATCCGGACCCCGGCCGACTCGACCACGTCGGGCACGAGCTCGACCTCCTGGCCGCGGCGCAGCACCGCCCGGATGCGGGCCACAAGCTCCCGGTGGCTGAACGGCTTGGTGACGTAGTCGTCGGCGCCGAGCTCCAGGCCCACCACCTTGTCGACCTCCGACTCGCGGGCGCTGACCATGATCACCGGCACCGAGCCACGCAGTCGCAGCTGCCGGCACACCTCGGTCCCCGGGAGACCGGGCATCATCAGGTCGAGCAGCACGATGTCGGCCCCCACCCGATCGAACTCCGCCAACCCCTCGGTCCCGTCCGCCGCCTCCACGACGTCGAAGCCCTCCTTGCGGAGCATGTAGGTCAAGGCCTCCCGGTAGGACTCCTCGTCCTCGACCACCAGCACTCGTGTCACTGTCGTACCTCCTCCTGGTGGGGCCCCTCGGGGTCGGCCCACCCCTCCTGCCGATCCAGGTCATCCAGCTGGTCGTGACGTACTGCTCGATCGTGCCCCATCGGCTCGCCCTCGTCTTCACCGGGGCCGTCCGTGGACTCCATCCGGCGTCGGGCCGCCACGGCATCGCGCAGTTCGGGGTGTTCGGGGATCACGATGGTGAACGTGGAACCCTCCCCCGGCCGGCTCCAGACCTCCACCGAGCCGCCGTGGGCGGCGGTGATGTGCTTCACGATGGCGAGCCCGAGACCGGTGCCGCCATTGGCGCGGCTGCGCGCGTAGTCCACACGGTAGAAGCGCTCGAAGATGCGCAACCGGTCGACCTCGGAGATGCCGATGCCGTTGTCGGAGACGGCCAGTTCGACCCGGGCCCCGTCCTCGTCGGTGTACTGCCGGGCCGACAGCACGACCTTGGCGCCGGGGTCGGAGTAGATCACCGCGTTCTCGACCAGATTGGCCAGCGCGGTGACCAACTGGACCTCGCTGCCGTACACCACGAGCCCCTGCTCCCCGGCGGTGCGCAACGAGATCTCGCGGTTGCCGGCGTCCACCCGGGAGCGGTCGACCGCCTCGTTCAGCACGGTGTCGACCTCGACCACGTCCCCGGCCTCGAAGGGGTCGGTCGACTGCAACCGCGACAGCTCGATCACCTGCACCACCAGTTCCGACAGCCGGTGCGACTCGACGCCCATCCGGCCGGCGAAGCGGCGTACGGCCACGGGGTCGTCGGCGGCACCCTCGACCGCCTCGGCGAGCAGCGAGATCGCCCCGATCGGAGTCTTGAGCTCGTGGCTGACGTTGGCGACGAAGTCCCGCCGTACGGCGTCGACCCGGCGGGCCTGGGTGAGGTCGTCGGCCAGCGCGATCACCAAGGTGTCGCTGATCGGAGCGACCCGCAGCGCGAAGTGGGTGGTCTCCAGACCACGGCCGCGCGGCACCTCCAGGTCCCTGATCGCCGGGGATCGCTCCCGGCGCACCTCGCGGACCAGCTCCAACAGGGGCTTCACGATGATCCGGCTGCCGCGGACCAGTCCGGAGCCGACGGCGGCCCGGCTGGTGCTCAACACCTCGTCGTGCGGGCCGACGACGATCGCGGCGGCGTGCAGCAACGAGACCAGCTCCGCGACCTCGCGCGGAACCTCGGGCTCCGGGGGCGCGAGCCGGGTCTCCGGCGGACCGTCCAGTGCCCGACGATGGCGCCACACCATGATCAGGACGCCGGCAATCACACCTATAGCGATCCCGATCAACAACGTCCACGCCAACTGCACCCATGCATCGTAGACTGCTTGTCCGACAAGGCCTTTCGTTGGCGAAACGTTCACCGGGCGTTCAACAGGCACTGGTCAGGAGCTAGCCACGGCCCCTAGGGTGAGCTGGTCGGCTGGGGCCAACACCGTCTTCACTCAACGAGCCAAAGGAAAGACTGACGATGCGCGATTCCTATCGGGAGCAACTCGATGAGGTCCTGCTCGACCTCGTGGAGATGTCGCGGAAGGTGGCGACCGCGGTCCGACTC
The DNA here is from genome assembly GCF_050157065.1 of Carbonicoccus niuqiaonis. Classification (GTDB taxonomy): domain Bacteria; phylum Actinomycetota; class Actinomycetes; order Propionibacteriales; family Propionibacteriaceae; genus Avipropionibacterium. Next base: position 762,812 of record NZ_CP189573.1, on the reverse strand, counting down.
GCGACCAAAGCCCTGCTGGAGGCCGACCTGCAGCGTGCCGAGACGGTGATCTCCGACGACGAGGCGATCAATCAGATGCGGGTCGACATCGACAACCGCGCGTTCTCGTTGCTCGCCCGGCAGGCACCCGTGGCCGGCGAGCTCCGGCTGGTCGTCGCGACGCTGCGCATGGTGACCGAGCTCGAGCGGATGGGTGACCTGGCGGCCCACATCGCCAAGATCGCCCGGCTCCGTTACCCCGAGCGCGCGGTCCCCGACGACATGATCGGCAACTTCTCCCGGATGGCCGACGCCACCGAGAAGATGGTGCTGGGCGTCGGCCGCGCCCTCCACGATCGCAACATCGCCGACGCCGAGACGGTGCAGGAGAGCGACCACGAGATCGACGACCTGCGACGCAGCCAGTTCCGGATCATGCTGAACCCCGACTGGCCGCACGGTGTCGAGTTCGCCGTCGACGTCGCGTTGCTCGGCCGGTACTACGAACGGATCGCCGACCATGCCGAGGCGATCGCTCGGCGGCTGGTCTACATCGTCACCGGCGAGCTGCCCGAGGACGAGGTCCCGGCCCAGCCGTGACCGGCTGAGTCACGATGACTGGGTGCCCGGCTTCCGGGTTTCCCTTCCCACGAACGAAACACCGGGCCCGCGGCGATCTCTCGCTGCGGGCCCGGTGTTTCGTTGTCCCGGTGCGGGTCGGGCCTACTTCTTGCCCTGGTTCTTGACGGCCTCGATCGCCTCGGCGGCCGCTGCCGGGTCGAGGTAGCGGCTGGCGCCGGTGGGCTTCAGGTCGGCGTCGAGCTCGTACACCAGTGGGATGCCGGTCGGGATGTTGAGCCCGACGACCTCGTCACCACCGAGTCCGTCGAGGTGCTTCACCAGGGCCCGCAGCGAGTTGCCGTGGGCGGCGACCAGCACGGTCTTGCCGGCCCGCAGGTCGGGCACGATCTGGTCGTACCAGTAGGGCAGCATCCGGTCGACGACGTCGGCCAGGCACTCGGTCCGTGGCCGCAACTCGGTGGGCAGCGAGGCGTACCGCGGGTCGTCGAAGTTGGACCATTCGTTGTCGGCCGAGATCACCGGCGGCGGGGTGTCGTACGACCGGCGCCACACCATGAACTGTTCCTCGCCGAACTTCTCGCGCACCTGCGCCTTGTCGCGGCCCTGCAGGTCGCCGTAGTGGCGCTCGTTGAGCCGCCAGGACCGCTTGGTCTCGATCCAGAACCGGTTCGCGACGTGCAGCGCGATCTCGGCGGTCCGGATGGCCCGGTTGAGCAGCGAGGTGTGGACGACGTCGGGCAGCAGCCCGGCGTCGGCGAGCAGCTGGCCGCCGCGTTCGGCCTCGGCACGCCCGGTGTCGGTCAGGTCGACGTCCACCCAGCCGGTGAACAGGTTCTTGGCGTTCCATTCGCTCTCGCCGTGACGGAGCAGGATCAGCGTCGCAGTCATGGCACCGAGCCTATGTGAATCCGACGTCAGCTCGGGCCGGGGTCGAGGTGGCTGAACGCCGCCAGGTTCGCGGTCGACTCACCGCGGGAGCGACGCCACGCCCACTCGGCGCGGATGCTGTCGGCGAAGCCGAGCTCCAGGATGGTGTTGAAGCTGTCGTCGGCGGCCTCGGCGACGGTGCCGAGCACGGCGTCCACGACGTCGTCGGTGACCGCGGACAACGGGAGCCTGCCACAGAGGTGGATGTCGCCGTGGTGGTCGACGGTGAACGCGACCAGCGGCAGCCGCAGGTTGCGTTCCAGCAGCCAGCGGTGGACCGCGGCATGGTTCGCCTCGGGGTTGCGGGCGACGAAGGCGCGCACGTCGAGGGTGTGCCGGCCGACCTCGAGGGCGCACTCGGTCTTCAGCTTGCGGGTGCCGGGCAGGGTGACGCCGAAGACGTGCCGATCACGGCGCTGCCACGCGACGTCGAGCTCACCCAGCACCCGTTCGACGGTGTCGGCCACCCGAGACTGTTCGTGCGTGGGTCCGGTCATGCCCCCGATCCTGCCACCGATGCCCTCACCAGGAGTTGATCCCCCCACCACAAGTTGATCATGGTGAGTTGATCATGGAGCTGGCGAACGGGCCGGACACGGTTCAGTCGAACCGGGGGTCCTCGGTACGTTCGCGCTTCAGCTCGAAGAAGTAGGGGAACGACGCCAGGGTGACCGTCGCGTCCCAGAGCCGCCCGGCGTCCTCACCACGGGGGATCCGGGTGATCACCGGCCCGAAGAAGGCGGTCCCGTTGACGTGGATCGTCGGAGTGCCGACACCCTTGCCGACCTTGTCCATGCCGGCGTGGTGGCTGGCACGGAGCTCCTCGTCGTACTCGGTCGAGTCGGCGGCACGGGCCAGCTCGGCCGGAAGTCCGACCTCGGCGAGCGACTCGGCGATCACCGCCGTGTAGTCCCGGGTCTCCTGGTCGTTCAGGTAACCCCGGTCGTGGATCCGGGTCCCCATCGCGGTGTACAGCGGGGCCAGGATCTCGTCACCGGCGTGGCCGGCGGCCGCGATCGCCACCCGGACCGGGCCGATCGCACCGGCCAACACCTTGCGGTAGTCGTCGTCGATGTCCTGGCCCTCGTTCAGCACGACCAGGCTCATCACGTGGAAGTGGACATCGATGTCGCGGACCTTCGCGACCTCGAGGATCCACCGCGACGTGACCCAGCAGAACGGGCACAGCGGGTCGAACCAGAAGTCGGCCCGATCGCGGCCGCTCGTGGGCGAGGATTCGGTTGCAGGCGAAGTGGTAGCAGTCACGCACCATGGAACGACCTGCTCGTCCGGCGTATTCCACCGGGACTGTCGGGCCACCCAGCTCGCGCCGCCCCACGGTCGGGCTGCTCGCCGGAACCGGCAGCGCGTCACACCTTCCCCCGGCACCTACCGACTGGTAGGCCTGTGGAGGTCATTGTCCGTGGCTGGCTCGAGGCCCCCTCGTAACCAGTGCCCCCACCAGAAGGCGCCACCCCATGAACTCCTCCACTGCCCACCCCTCCACCCCTGAGGTCGAGGTGAACCACCGACCCCGACTCACGCTCCTGTTCGGGTTCGTGGCGCTCGCCGTCGTCCTCGTGGTCGCCACCCTGCCGGTGACCCCGGTCGCGTACGGCGCCCAGGCCATCACCGTCGCCGAGGCGATCGACGACCAGCACGGCGGCACCGCCTCGGTCACCGGGTACGTCGTCGGCCAGCCGGTGTCGGAGTCGACGGTGGTGACCGACGACTTCCCCAACGACTACGCGCTCGCCCTGGCCGACACCGCCGGCGAGACCGACACCGACAAGATCGTGTACGTGCAACTCCCGTCCGCACTGCGGGGTGAGTGGGGCCTGCACGGCAATCCGGACCGCCTCGGTGAGCACGTCACGGTGACCGGTGTGCTGACCGCGTACTTCAGCCACGCCGGGGTGAAGTCGACCTCCACCATTGCTCCGGCCGACGGGGAACCGTCCGAGAGCCCGACGAGCACTCCAACGAGCACTCCCACCAGCAGCCCGACGAGCACTCCCACCAGCAGCCCGACGAGTACTCCGACGAGCAGCCCGACCTCGACGCCGACCGTGGGTGAGTACTACCGGGCAGCGGAGGGCAAGAGCGGTGCGGAGCTGAAGACGGCGCTGCACCACATCATCAGCGAGCAGACCAAGCTCAGCTACAGCGACGTGTGGGATGCACTGGCCGACACCGACGAGGACCCGAACAACCCCGACAACGTGATCTTGTTGTACAGCGGCCGTTCGCAGGCCAAGAGTGCCCACGGCGGTGGCGCCAACGACTGGAACCGGGAGCACGTCTGGGCCAAGTCCCACGGCGACTTCGGCACCCGCACCGGTCCCGGCACCGACATCCACCACCTGCGCCCGACCGACTCCACGGTGAACTCCACCCGCAGCAACCTCGACTTCGACAACGGTGGCGAGCCGGTCAACGAGGCCGAGCAGTGCTCGTACGACTCCGACTCCTTCGAGCCGCGCGACGAGGTCAAGGGTGACGTGGCCCGGATGATCTTCTACATGGCGGTCCGGTACGAGGGCGGCGACGGCTTCCCCGACCTCGAGATCAACGATCAGGTCGACAACGGCTCGAATCCCTACATGGGCAGGCTTTCGGTGCTGATCCAGTGGCATCAGCAGGATCCGCCGAGCGACTTCGAGAAGCGACGCAACCAGGTGATCTTCGAGTCGTGGCAGCACAACCGCAACCCGTTCATCGACCACCCGGAGTGGGTGGCCTCGGTCTTCGGCTGACAGTGTCTCCGGCCGGCCTGTCTCAGCGCAGGTCGGTGGCCCCGAGGCCACCACGCAGGTGGGCCCGCCGTTGGTCGTGGGCCCACCTGAGCACCCGCGGATCGAGCAGCAGCAGACCCGCCCGCACGACGTCGCCCCCGTCCACGGTGCGCGCCACCACCAGGCTGTGCTCCCAGATCAGGATGATCCGGTGTTCGGTGGCCTCCAGTGGTGGCGGTTCGGAGATGCTCACCCCCAAGAAGGTCTGGCCCTTCTCGGCCACCAGGCCCCGGAGCCACGACTGCAACCTGCCCTGCGGGATCTTGGGCTGCTGGAACAGGTCCAGTCCAGCGGCCGCGAGGGCGTACGGATCGCCCGCGAACAGGTCGCCGAAGGTGCGGAACGGGGGCTGCGGGGGCGGATGGTGGGTCATGGCATTCCTTGGTGCTGGGTGTCGGTCGGGGTCGGTTGGTCGACCGGTCGGCCGTCAGCACTGCGTCGTACCTTGACCTTGTTGGCGAACTCGGCCATGAACAGGTCCTGGATGGCCTTGTTGTCGATCGCCCCGTTCACCGAGGTGTACCGGCCGGCGGCCACCCGCTGGCACACCGCCGCCCAGGCCTGCCCCATGGCAAAGGTGTAGGTGCTCGCCACCCCGGCGCTGATCACACCACCGGCGGCAGTCCCGACGCCGGGGACCATCTTCAGCAGACCGGTGAACGTCGCCCGGCCGGCCTGCGTGGCCGCGGTCGTCGAGGCGACCGCCAGCAGTGCGGCCCGTTCGAACTTGATCTTGTAGATCTGGGCGATCCGCGCCATCATGCCGAGCTGGATCGGCACCAGCATCGCCGCATCGGAGAACGGGATCGGGCTCGCAGCCGCAGCCGCAGCCGCGCCGGCTGCGATCACGACGTGCTTCTGCGCCTCCACCTGCTTCCGCTTCGAGTCGATCTGCTGCGCCGCGACGAGCGCCCCTCGGACTGCTTCGGGCGCGACGCGAAAGGTGGCATCGAGGAGTTCCTGCAGGCCGTGGGCGGGGGTCCCGGCGAACTCGTCGGCCCGGGCGTTGGTCAGGTAGGGCCGACCGCCGACGATCGGCAGCTCCATCGCGCTGATCTGCCGGGCGAGCTCGATGGCATCGGGATGGAAGTGGCCCTCCCGCAGCGGCACCTGCGTCATCACCAGCACGACCGGGATGCCGAGGTCGTCCAGCCGCTTGATGAAGTCGGCCTCGGAGGCCTCGAACCGCCGGTCCATGCCCCGGACGCAGTACCAGGCGACGTGGATCTGCTCGGTGATCGGCAGCTTGCGGGAGGTCTTGACGACCTCGTTCAGCTCCTTCATCAACTGCTTGTCGTCGCGACCCACCTCGAGGCCCTGGGTGTCGATGACGCCCAGGTTGTCGGCCGTGCCCCGGTAGAGGTGACTGCCCTTGGTGACCGGCTCGCCGATCCCGGTCCGCGCGATCTCCTCGCCGAAGATGGCGTTGACCAGCGTCGACTTGCCGACACCGGTCTTGCCGAAGATGGCCAGGTTGAACCGGCCCATCGAGGTCTGCTGCTTGAGGTACTCGTTCCGGAACGAGTCGGAGAACCAATCGCTTGGCATTCGTTGCCTTCCTCGGTCGGTCTCCCCCGGACCCGGTGCCCGGAAGGACGCTCAGCGCACCGCCAGCGTACCGACCCGAACCCATGCCCGCACGACGTCCGTCAACCTTGATTGACGAACGAGGATCGTCAACCTAGGCTGACGACATGACGATTGGCACCGACCTGACCACCGGCGTCGACAGCAATGACCCCGCCGAAGGACTTCGAGCGGTGGCGAGCCTCCGGGTGCTGGCCGACCGCCTCGAACGCCTGCACGTCGAACGGGCCCGCTCGTTGGGTTGGTCCTGGCAGGACATCGCCACCGCCCTGGGCGTCAGCAAGCAAGCCGTCCACAAGAAGCACCGCTGAGGAGACCTGATGTTCGAACGCTTCACCGCTGCCGCCCGCACCGTCGTCGTCGGCGCCCAGGAACATGCCCGCCGAGCCGGCGACAACCACATCGGGACCGACCACCTGCTGCTGGGCTGCCTCGACGACGACGAGCTCGGCCGGCTGACCGGGAGCACCGACCTCGATGCCGATGGCGTCCGGCGGGCGCTCGACCGACTCCGGGCCGAGCGGGGCGGCATGGACCCCGCCGCACTGCGGGGCCTGGGCATCGACCTCGACGAGGTGCGTCGCAAGGTCGAGGACCGATTCGGTGAGGGGGCGCTGGATGACCCGACCCCGACCCATCGGCACCCCCGGTTCCCGTGGCAGCGCGACGTCGCGGGCCACATCCCGTTCACCGCGGAGGCCAAGGCCGCGCTCGAGCGGTCGCTGCGCGTCTCCCAGGACCTGGCCCACCACCACATCGGCGCCGAGCACATCCTGCTCGCCCTGCTGCATCCCGAGTCCGGGATCGCCCACCGCGCGATCGACCGCAGTGGCACCGAGCCGGCCACCCTCAGCCGGACCCTGCGCGAACGGATCCGGGACTCTGCCTGACCGGAGCACCGGTTGCCACACGCTCGACTTCGTGCGGAGTGCCCGGTGCCCGTAGACTCGGGCCGACCCGTCGCCCCACCGAGAGACCGTGATGCCCCAACGCCTTGACCTGCGCAACGTCGCTATCGTCGCCCACGTCGACCACGGCAAGACCACTCTGGTCGATGCGATGTTGTGGCAGTCCGGGGCCTTCCGTGCCAACCAGGACGTGAACGAACGCGTCATGGACTCCGGTGACCTGGAGCGCGAGAAGGGGATCACGATCCTCGCCAAGAACACCGCGGTCGCCCACACCACGCCCGACGGCGACGACGTGACCATCAACATCATCGACACCCCCGGCCACGCCGACTTCGGTGGCGAGGTGGAGCGCGGGCTGGAGATGGTCGACGGTGTCGTGCTGCTGGTCGACGCGTCGGAGGGGCCGCTGCCGCAGACCCGTTTCGTGCTGCGCAAGGCCCTGCACAAGCGACTGCCGATCATCGTGGTGGTCAACAAGGTGGACCGTCCGGACTCGCGCATCGAAGCGGTCGTCGACGAGACGTACGAACTGTTCCTCGACCTGCTGGACGACGACGCCGGTGACGGTCTGGACTTCCCCGTGGTGTACGCCAGCGCGAAGGCCGGTCGGGCGTCGCTGAACCGTCCCCGCGACGGCGAGATGCCCGACGCCGAGGACCTGGGCCCGCTGTTCGAGACGATCCTCGACCACATCCCCGCTCCGACGTACGTCGAGGGCGCCCCACTGCAGGCCCACGTCACCAACCTGGACGCCTCGCCGTACCTGGGCCGGCTCGCGCTGTGCCGCATCGTCGCCGGCGAGATGCACCGCAATCAGCAGGTGGCCTGGTGCCGTGCGGACGGCACGATCACGACGGTCAAGTTGAGCGAGATGTTGATCACCAAGGCGCTCGACCGGGAGCCCGCCGATCATGCGGGCCCGGGCGACATCGTCGCCATCGCCGGCATCCCCGAGATCACGATCGGCGAAACCCTCTCCGATCCAGCCGATCCGAAGCCGCTGCCGTTGATCACCGTCGACGAGCCGTCGATCTCGATGACGATCGGCATCAACACCTCACCGCTGGCCGGCAAGTCGGGCAAGAACCTGACCGCACGGCTGGTCAAGGCGCGGCTCGACCAGGAGCTGATCGGCAACGTGTCGATCAAGATCAACAACACCGAACGCCCCGACACCTGGGAGATCCAGGGGCGAGGGGAACTGCAACTGGCGATCCTGGTCGAGCAGATGCGGCGCGAATCGTTCGAACTCACCGTCGGCAAGCCGCAGGTCGTCACCCGGCTCGTCGACGGCAAGCTGCACGAGCCGGTCGAGCGGCTCACCATCGACATCCCCGAGGACTACGTCGGTGTCGTCACCCAACTGATGGGGTTGCGCCGGGGTCGCCTGGAGCAGATGGTGAACCACGGCACCGGTTGGGTCCGGGTGGAGTACCTAGTCCCCGCCCGCAGCCTGATCGGCTTCCGGACCGAGTTCCTCACCGAGACCCGGGGCACCGGCCTGATGCACCACGTGTTCGAGGCGTACGAACCGTGGTTCGGCGAGCTGCGCACTCGGCCGGCCGGCTCGCTGGTCGCCGACCGGCAGGGTGTGGTGTCGGCGTACGCGATGTTCAACCTGCAGGAGCGGGGCACGATGTTCGTCTCCCCCGGCGCCGATGTGTACGAGGGCATGATCGTCGGCGAGAACGCACGGGCCGACGACATGGACGTCAACGCCACCAAGGAGAAGAAGCTCACCAACGTGCGCTCCTCCACCGGTGACGAACTGGAGCGGCTGATCCCTGCCAAGGTGATGAGCATGGAGCAGGCGCTGGAGTTCTGCCGTGAGGACGAGTGCCTCGAGGTGACCCCTGCCGCGGTGCGGATGCGCAAGGTGGTGCTCGGCGCCGGCGAGCGCTCACGTACCAGGAGCCGGGCCAAGAACGTCTGACCTGGCCGAGCGGGCGTCAGCCCACGACGGTGATCACTGCGAGCGCCAGAATGACCACGACGATCGCGGCGTACCCGAAGGCGATGTACTGCAGCGGGATCCAGAACAGCGTGTGCTGGTTGAACGACTGCCGCCGCATGGCCGTCTCCTGCTCCAGCAGGAAGTCGGCCTGGGCGCGCGCCTCGGCCTCGCTGCTGGGTCGAGGCTGCCCCGGGCCGATCTGGAAGCCACCGCTGGTGACGAGCTGATCAAGCTGCGCCCGCCGGGCGGGCAGCCATTCGTCGAGCACCCGTTGTGGCTTGGTCTGGTTGATGTACTGCCCCACGAACCAGCAGCCACCGGCGGCCAGCAGGAGTCCGACGGCGGCGGAGAACCCACCGAAGGTGTTGAACGCGTCGCCCATGATGCTCGCGCCGCCGCCGACGAACACCAGCATGGCCACGAAACCGAACAGGGCTCCCAGGAACCCCAACCCTCGCCAAATGATCACCGCCAAAGGATACGCGGCGCGAGGCCACCGGTCGGTGTCCCCGCGCCGCGTCCGGGTCGGGCAGGGCGTGGGTCAGGACTTGTCGGTCCAGGCGGTCCCGGTGCCGCCCTCGTCCGGGGCCTCCCCGTCCCCGGCCTCGGCCGCGGCATCCGCCTCGGCCGCGGCAGCATCTGCCTTGTCAGCAACGGTTTCGGCAGCCTCGGCGTCGGCGGAGGTGTCGCCCTTGCCCTGGGTGGCTCGACTCACCCGATCGGCGGCGGTACGGGCCGCCGCAGCGACCCGCTCGGCGAACCGGTCGGCGGCGGCCGAGACGTCGTCGGCCGAAGCGCGGGCGGCCTCCTCGGCCTTGTCGCCCGCCTTCTCCGCACCCTCCGAGGCCTTCGCGCCGGCCTTGGCCCGCTGCTCCTTGGCGGAGTCGAAGGCGTCCCCGACGGCAACCCGTCCACGATCGGCGAGGTGCTCGTACTGCGCCATCGCCTGGTCGAACAGCTCCTGGGTGCGCTCCTGCGCCTTGGCCAGGAAGGCGTTGAACTGTTCGTTCTGCCGCTGCTGCTCAGACGGGGAGTCCGTGGCCGACGGATCAGCATCGGCATCCGTGGCACCGGCCTCGGCATCGGCGGCGGCCTGCTGGCGCCGGGCCCGGAAGGCGGCGATCTGCTCGTTGGCGATGTCGCGTACGACATTGGCCGCCAGATCGGCGAGGCCGGCCATCGCGTACAGGGGGGTCAGCTCGGGCCGCCCGAGGTAGGCCTTCGTGGTCTCGCTGTGCTCACCCTCGGCCTGGGCACCGGCGAAGTCGCCGGCCATGTCCTCGGCCGCGGTGCCGCTCGATCCGGCCGCGGACGGGATGTCGGGATCGATGGCACCCCCGCCGAGGTCTTCGGCACCCAGGTCGTCGTCGACCCCGAGGTCGTCGGTGCCGATCGAGTCACCGGCGTGCGGGGCGTCCTCGGTCGACTCGGCCGTGCTGCCGGTCGCCGTGCTGCCGGTCGCCGCGGTGTCGGTCGTCGGGGTGGTGGGGGCGGTGTCGGGGTTCGGGACCTCGGCGGCCTGCTCGGCCGAGGTGTCCTGCGGATCGTTGGTGGACTCGGTCATCTCAGTCTCCTCTCGCCGACGCTGCCACGGTGGCATCGTCAGTGGTGCTCGGATCGGGGTCGTTCATGCTGGCGTTGCTGGTGTTCTCATCGGAACCGATGGGGCCGGAACGTCCTTGCCCAGCAGGAGAATCGGGACCGTCCTGCCCGGCGGTGGCGTGGAGTGCGACGAAGCTGGCGTAGACCTCCAGCAACACGTCCTTGTGGGACTCCGCGATCGAGGTGTCGGCGAGGATCGCCTGCTCCACCGACGTCGTCGCGTCGTCATCGGGATCGAGCATGCCGGCCCGTACGTACAGCGTCTCGGCCGACACCTGCAGGGCTCGGGCCACCTTCTGCAGGACGTCGGCGGAGGGCTTGCGCATACCGCGCTCGATCTGGCTCAGGTACGGATTGGAGACCCCGGTCTGTTCCGCGAGCTGCCGCAACGACAGCTCGGCGGCCCGACGACGCTCGGCGATGAACTCGCCGACGCCTCCGAGGTCCTTCGCGAACTTTGCCACGGCCCCAGTCTGCTAGCAATTGCCCGCGAATGCAAACTTTTGTGAGCACCAATGTTCAGGGTCCGGTACGGGTCGTGAGGCCACCGCCGGCTGGGACACCGCTCCTACGCTGGTCGCATGGACCTGACGCAGACGCCGCTCCGTGGCCTCCTTCCCGCCCAGCCCCCCACCGTCCTCGAGCTCGACCTCTCCCGCGGCATCCTCAGCGGTGCACCGGCCAGCCCGCGCGACGCCCTGCGTGCCCTGCAGGCCCCCACCATGCGGTCCATCCGGGACGGACTCCGCGAGGCGGCCAAGGACGAGCGCGTCGCCGGACTGGTGATCAACATCGGCGACTGCCCGCTGACCGCCGGCCAGGTCGACGAACTGGCCGAGTTGATCACTCGCTTCGGTGAGCATCGCCCCACCGTCGCCCACACCAGTTCGTTCGGCGAGCTGACCAACGGCCTGTTCGGCTACCGTCTCGCCAGCCACTGCCACCAGATCTGGCTGCAGCCCTCCGGATCGGTCGGCATCCAGGGCGTCGCCCTCGGCGTCACGTTGTTCCGCGGCACGCTCGACAAGGTCGGCGTGGAGCCGGAGTTCGGCCAGCGTCACGAGTACAAGACCGCGGCCAACCAGTTCGCCGCACACGAGGTGACCGAACCGCAGCGCGAGATGATGCAGCGGATCGCCGACTCGGTGCTCGCCGAGACGGTCACCCGGGTCGCCGAGCGGCGGTCGCTGCCGCCCGAAGCCGTACGGGCCGCCGTCGACAGCGCGCCGCTCACCGCCGCCGAAGCCCTTGAGCACAAGCTGATCGACCGGATCGGCTACCGCGACGAGGTGTACGGCTGGCTCACCGAGAACTGGGGCAAGATCATCCCCGCCGCGCCGCGACCGTGGCGCCCGGAGCCCGACGAGGGTCCGCAGGTCCGACTGCAGTACGTGCACCGGTACGCCAAGCAGGGCTTCGGCGGCGCGGCTCAACAGCTCGCTGCCCGCAGCAAGCCGGCGATCGCCGTGGTCGGGGTCCAGGGTGGCATCGTCACCGGACAGTCCCAGCGGTCCGCCTTCGGCGGCCAGCAGGCCGGGGCCGACACCGTCGCGGCGCAGCTACGGGCCGCGGGTCGCGACTCCGGGGTGAAGGCTGTCATCCTCCGCGTCGACTCCCCCGGCGGTTCCTACGTGGCCAGCGATGCGATCCGGCGCGAGGTCGTACGGCTTCGCGAATCCGGCCGACCGGTGGTCGCCACGATGGGCGACGTCGCGGCCTCGGGTGGCTACTTCGTGTCGATGGCGGCCGACGAGATCGTGGTCAACCCGACCACGCTGACCGGCTCGATCGGCGTGCTGGCAGGGAAGTTCGTCACCACCGGGCTGACTGACAGGATCGGCCTGGTCCGCGAGGAGCTCGCCGCCGGCGCCCGGGCGCGGATGTTCAGCAACCTCGAGACGTTCACCGATGATCACTGGCAGACCCTGGACCGGTGGCTCGACGAGGTGTACGCCGACTTCACCACCAAGGCAGCCACCGACCGGAAGATGCCCCACGCCACGTTGGAGCCACTGGCCCGCGGCCGGGTGTGGACCGGGGCCGACGCCGTACAGCACCAGCTCGCCGACCGTCTCGGCGGGATGGACACCGCGATCGACCGGGTCTGCACCCTCGCCGGGCTGGACCGCGACGACGCGGTGCTGCGGACCGGTCCGGGCTTCCCGTTCCTGGCGCAGCTGCGGCCGGCCGAGTCGTCGGAGTCGGGCCACACCGACACCCGGCTGGCCGACGACCTGCTGGCCGGTGGCCCCGCCCTCGGCACCCTCGCCGGCACCGGCGGGCTGGAGGCGCTGTGGCGGCAGGCGGCCGAGGCGCTGGGCGTGGCCGCACCCGGAGTGCTGTCGCTGCCGTTCGTGCCACAGCTGCGCTGACGGGTGAGACGCGGCTGGCTCCAGTGGCGGCGTACGGCGTAGGTTCGATGATCATCGCCGGACGGACGAGGTGGAGCAGATGGTGTCGACGTTGACCAGGCGTGAGATCACGGTGGCCTCGGTGGGCAACCCTCCCCCGCGCTATCCGGGGCCGGGCCACAGCGAGGATGCGCTGGTCGCCACGATGATGGACTTCTGGCGGCAGCAGATCGAGCCGGTGCTGCTCGACGCCCCCGACCTGGTCGTGCTGCCCGAGTTGTTCGACCGGTACGACGAGTGCCCGCTGGACGTGGTCGTCGGGTTGCGGCCGGCCATGTTGGCGGCGAGCCGGGAGATGCTGGCCGAGGTCGCGCGCGAACACAGGTGCTACGTGGCCCCGGGGTGGGCGGTGCCCGATGCCGACGGCGACTGGCACAACAGTGCCTCCTTGCTCGACCGCTCCGGCGCCGAGATCGCCCGGTACGACAAGCTGCGGCTGGTGCCGACGGAGTTCGAGTACGGCCTGCTGCCGGGCCGTGAGCCGGTGGTGGTCGACACCGACTTCGGCCGGGTCGGGTTCGCGCTGTGCTTCGACCTCAACTTCGTCGAGCTGATCGAGCTCCACCGACCGCTGCAGCCGGACGTGATGCTGTTCCCGTCGCGGTACCACGGCGGACTGATGCAGGCGTTCTGGGCCAACCAACTGCGCAGCCACTTCATCGGATCGGTCGGGATCGTCAACCTGACAAGCGATGTGCTGTCCCCCGTCGGCCATCGGATCGCCGGCAGCACCAACTACCAACAGTGGGTGACGACCAAGATCAACACCAACTGTGCCGTGGTCCACCTCGACAACAACCGCGCGGGACCCTTGCAGGCCCTGAAGCAGGCACGTGGTGCCGCGGTCACGATCACCGACCCGGGCGAACTCGGCCAGGTGTTGATCACCAGCCATGACTCCGAGGTCCCGGTCGCCGACCTGATGGCCGAGTTCGGCATCGAGGGCATCGCGGACTACCTCGCGCGCTCACGGCAGGTCAACCAGCAGGCCGGCGCCCCGGCCCGGCCCGTCTCACTGCAGTAGGCCGGCCCGCTGCAACCACAGCAGTGCGGCGCCACGCGGTGGGGCGTCGTCGTCGGCCGGCAGGATCTCGACCGGCCCCGCGGTCGGGGCGCAACGTCGTACGGCACGGTCGATCTCGGCCAGCAACGGGGCGCCCAGCCGGGCGGTCGGTCCACCCACCGCGATCGTCGACGGGGTGACCGCGACGACCAGGTGGCCCAGCGCCATGCCGAGTCGATCACCGGCGCGACGGACGGCACGCAGCGCGGCCGGCTCACCCGCGGCGACGGCTCGCTGCAGGGCTTCCCAGCTGTCGAGTCCGGCGTCGGTGGCGATCGCGGTGCCCCCGACCAGCACCTGCAGGCAGCCCCGGGTGCCGCAGGTGCACAACGGCCCGCGGCGTTCCACCATCACGTGGCCGAGGTCGCCGGCGGTGCCGTCGTGGCCGACCAGCAACCGTCCCCCGGTCACGATCCCGGAGACGACACCGTCACCGAGGTACAGGTAGACCAGGTCGCGTCCGACACGGGTGTCGGCGGGCGAGCCGGCAGCGGCGGCCAGATGGCCCAGGGCGGCGACCTTGGCCCGATTGGTCAGCGTGATCGGCAGGTCGAGGGCCCGTTCCAACTCGTCGGCGAGACCGACCTCGTGCCAGTCGTGTGACAGTGCGACCTGGACGTTGCGCCCGGCGGCGTCGACCCGACCCGGCACCCCGATGCCGACCCCGAGCACAGTGCCGCCGGGCCTGCGTACCAACCGTCGGATGGCGCGGGCCAGGGCAGCGGGGACCTCCGTGGGGTCACTCAGGTCGATCCCGACGTCGAGCCGATCCAGGATCGTGCCGGCGAGATCGGTCCGGACGAACTGGCACCGGTCGTCGGACAGTTGCACCCCGATGACGGTCATCGCGGCGCTGTTGAACTCCAGCAGGATGCGGCTCCGGCCCCGCGCCGGCTGCTGCTTGCCGCTCTCCCGTACGGCGTCGCGTTCGAGCAGGTTCGCCACGATCACCGACACCGTCGCCTTGCTGAGACCTGCCTTCTTGATCAACTCGGAGCGTGAGATCGGCCCGTGTTCCCGGATCGTGGCGAGCACGCGGGCACTGTTGACGTCTCGGACACTGCCCGGGCCGCCGGTCAGCAGCGCCAGTTCGATCATGGTCGTGACGCGGCGCCGGATGGGACGGTGATGCCGTGCGGTTCGAGATGGGCGGCGCTGTCGGCGAAGTAACCGTCCAGGTCCTGGATCTCGAACTCGTCGATCATCTGCCGTGCCGTCACGTCCGTGGCACGGCTGGAGACCAGCACCATCCCGACGAGCCCCGGGTCCTCGATCAGCACCTCCGGTCCGTACCGGGCCTTGAGCCGGGTCAGCTTGTCGCGGTTGTAACCCAGGTGGACGACCACGTAGTCGAGGTTGAGCGTGCGGGTGAGCAGGAAGTCGTACGTGCTGGTCGACGCCACCTCGTGGCCGGTCGGGTTGATCATGGTGCTGCGGTTCGGTGGGTACACGCAGCCGACGAAGTACGACCGGCAGCTGAGCGCCCAGTGGTTCTGCACGAGGCCGCCGTGGTAGGCCGAGGCGAACACGATCAGCTCGGGGTGGACCCGGGCGATCGCCGTGCGGAGCTGCTCGAAGTTGAGGTCGAAGCAGATGGCGGCGCTGACCCGGCCGAAGTCCAGGTCGGCGGCCAACACCTCCCGACCCGGGCTCACCACTCCTTCCAGCTCGCCCAGCGTCGGCATGATCTTGTCGTAGACCGCTGCCGTGCCGCCGTCGCGCCCGATGAACTCCATCGAGTTGAACACCGCTCCGTCCTCGGCCACCCGATAGCTGGGGTGGGTGACGTAGGTCGAGTTGGCGACCGCGATCTCGGCCAGGGCGTCCCGGATCCGCGTGCCCTTCGCGTGGATGAACTCGGTCTTCGCGTCGCCCGACAGGTACTGCGCGGTGGGCTGCCCGCTGACCTTGGGTCGGTCGAACAGCTCCGGCAGCACGATCAGGTCGGGCCGATCCGGCAGCACCTGACTGATCCGGTCGGACCAGTAGTCGATGATCAGCTCGAACTCGGTGTCCCCGACGTCTTCGCGTGCGAGCTCCGGGGTGGGCCCGGAGACCAGGGAGATGGTGACCTCGCGCATGTCGTTGTGCTCCTGTGGTGAAAGGTGATCATGGTGGTGGTCAGGCGGTGGCGGCCTGGTCCGCCACGTCGGCGCAGGCCCTGCCCAGCCGCTCGACGGTCTCGGCGACGTCGGCGTCGGCGTGCGACAGGTTCACGTACGACACGTTGTACAGCGAGACCCCGTGGCGGTACGCGGCGCGCAGGAAGGTGTCGAGCAGCCCGGGGGTGTCGTCGGTGGCGACGAAGGCCGGGCACGGCGCCAGCCCGGCGACCGACAGCGGGAGGTCGTACGACTCGAAGAGCCCCCGCACCTGGTCCCACAGCGTGGTGCCCTGCCGCCACAGGTGACCCACCACGTCGGATCCGAGGTAGGTGTCGAGGCAGGCCGAAGCCGCGGCCAACGACAGCGTCTCCCCGCCGAAGGTGGTGGAGATGGTCGCCCGACCCGGCCCACAGGCCTCCATCACCTCGCGGCGACCGGCGTACACCGCGATCGGCATCCCGTTGGCCATGCCCTTGCCGTACACGGCGAGGTCGGCGCGGGCGTCGAAGTGTTCGTTGACCCCGCCGAGCGCGATCCGGAAGCCGGTCACGATCTCGTCGAGCACCAGCAGGGTGCCGTGTTGGTCCAGCAGGGCGCGCAGGGCGGGGTAGAAGGTGGCCCCCTCGGCCATCCGGGCGTAGTCGGCCGCGACGACGACGGCCGCCACCTGCCCGGGGTGGGCCTCGAGCAGTTCGGCGACCTGGGTCAGGTCGTTCCAGCGGGCGGGGTGGTGCAGCGCGGCCAGCGCGGCGGGCACCCCGGCCGGTGCGGGCATCGCCTGCCCCGGCAGTGCTGCGGCCCCGGAACCGAGGCCGTTCAGCCACCCGTTGTAGCCGATCTGGATCACGTGGTCACGCCCGGTGTGGGCGCGGGCGATCCGGATCGCGGCTGCGATCGCCTCACCGCCGGTCTTCAGGAAGCGGGCCTGCTCCATCCCCGGGAGGTGCTGGCAGAACCGCTCGGCGACCTCGCACTCCAGCGGCGACGGGTGGCCGAACAGGATCCCCCGGTCGAGCTGGGCGCGGATCGCCTCGTCGACCGCCGGGAACCGGTAGCCCAGCGTGATCGGTCCGAGCGCGTTGCGGTAGTCGATGAACTCGCGACCCCGGTCGTCCCACACCCGGCACCCCTCACCCCGCACCACGACCTCGGGCTCCTCCGGCAGCAGCCGCGGGCGCTTCGAGGCCGTGCTCGACCCGAAAGGCATGATCGCGTCGAACCGCTCGGTCCACGCGGCATCGGTGAGGGTGGTCGGTGCGGCTGTCAGGTCAGTCATGGACGAATCAGTCCCACTTCCAGGTCGGGCCCACGTCAGCCTTGCGGCGTGGGCTGGTCGTGATGTTGTGTCGCAGCGGGCTGCTGTCGGAGTAACGGTATGTGCCATCGGCCTGCTCGACCAGACCGGGATCGGCGATGTCGACACCGGGAAGGTCGCCGAGGTCGTCGACGTTGCCGCCGAGGAACATGTTGCCCTCGTGGACGATGTCGCCGATCGGCGGGTCGAGTTCGTTGATCAACCGCAGCGGCGAGGTGTCATCACCGAGGATGGCGTTGTCGCGATAGGTGATGTTCTCCACCGGGACGTCGATCCCCTTCTCCGGGTCGTACAGCATCCCGACCGTGATCGTCCGGTAGTTGTGGATGAACGTGTTGTTCGCCACCACCACGTCCTTGGTCGGGTAGTAGCTGCCGACCCCCGGGGCGTTGTCGGCGTCGCCCTCGTACAGCGCAAGGGCCTCCCGACCCCAGCGGGTGCACCCCTGGACGTAGTTGCCACGGATGACGTGGCCCTCACCGATCATCAACATGCCGCCGGTGAAGAAGCCGTCCCGTTCCTCCAGCCCGGGGAAGATGAAGTTGCGTTCCACCGTGTTGAAGCTGCCGGAGCGTGAACAGATCGAGCCCGAGGCCCGCCAGAACGTGTTGTCCCGGATGGTGCTGTGACTGCACTTGAGGCTGACGATGCGGCCGCGACCCTGCAGGTTCTCGAACACGTTCTGCTCGATCACGTCACGGCCGTCGGTCAACGAATCGGTCTTGTCGAGGCTCATGATCACGGTGCCGGCGCTGTACTCGGTGTCCGGGATGTCGGCGAAGTAGTTGTTGTCCACCCGCGAGTACGTGGGGCGCTCGTCGAAGCCTCGGCCCACGATGAGGAGCGAGCGACTCGTCTTGTTCATGAAGGCGCAGTGGTCCACCCGGTTGTGCTGGCCCCAGATGCCGACCCAGGAGTCCCGGATCTCGGGATCGGGCTTGCTGAAGCCGTCGACGACGGTGTTCGTGAGCCGGCAGTGGCTGGAGTAGGTGACCGCGGGATCGTCCTTGCCGTCGTCCTCGGCGTCGCTGAAGCCGATCAGGTGCTGGATGTCCGGTGGTGCGGCGCCGTCGCGGAACACCAACCCGTCCACCACGAGATGCTCCCCGACGATCTGCAGGTACGACGCCCCGGACAGGATCGCCATTCCGGGTGTCTGGGCCCGGAGTGTGATCGGCTGCGCCTGCGTGCCGCTCCCACGGAACACCAGGCCGAGGTCGCGCCACACCCCGTTGCCCATCATGATCGTGGAGCCCGGGCCCGCCCCGGCGATGGCGGCGTCCAGTTCGGCCGGGGTCCGCACCAATGTGGTGCCCGGCGCGGCGTGCGCAGTGGTCGTCCCGAGTCCGGCGACCGTGGCACCGGCGGCTCCGGCCGTGGCCAGGAATCCTCGACGCGACACGGCCGCCGGTGAGGTGGAGCGATGAGTGGTGTGATCGGGCATGGGTTTCTCCCTTGACGGTGATCGCTGCGTACGCGGCGGGGGTTGCCGCGTACGGGTCTTTCGCCAGCCGTTGCTGTCCTACTTCGCGGCGGCAGCCTCTTCGTACTCCGCGCGGATGTCGTCGCCACCGTCGGCGAGGAACTCCTTGACCACGTTCGCCCACTCGCTGACCTGCTTGCGACCCTGGATGATGTCGCTGATCTCCTGGGTGATCTTGCGCGACAGTCCGGTCTCCTTGTCGATCGCGGTGGGCGAGTACAGTCCGTCGGCAGCGTTCAGCACCACGCTCTTGGACGCCTCGGCCTCGTAGGCACACTCGGCCTCGACGACCTCGGGGTAGCCGGCCGAGTAGTTGAACGCGGGTGTCCCGGGGAACAGTGTGATCGGGAAGATCTCGTTCGGGGCGTGTTCGGTCGACACGATCTGACCGTCACTGTCGATGTTGAAGTCGTAGCCCTCCTTGCCGTGCTGCACGGTGAGGTACTCCGCACTGCCGAAGGGGGACGCGAAGTAGTTCAGCATGCGCAGCACGGTCCTGGCGTGGTCGGGGTCGATTCCCTTGCGGAGCGCGAAGAGCGAGTCCCCGGCACCGGTGATGCGGGTCGGCGCGTTGCCACCACCGTCGACCAGCGGGGGCACGACCGGCTTCACCGTCAGGGTGGGGGCGCCGGGAGTGTAGAGCGGCATGGCCTTGGTGAAGCCGGCCCCGCCGACCTCGTACAGCAGGAACGACGGCTTCTGGAACTCGGGCATCCGGTTGGCGTTCACGAACGACTCGGGGTGGAACAGCCCCTCGGCCCACATGCTGGTGACGAACTCGAGGTACTCGGTGAAGCGCGGCGACTCGATCTCGTGCCGGAACCCCTGATCGGTCTGCTCCCACTCGTTCGGCAACGAGAACATCGCCTTGAAGAACGTCGCGGTCGGCTGCCGCATCGCGAAGAGGCCGGCCTCCCGGTCGGTGATCTCCCGACACAGCGCCAAGAACTCCTCACCGTCACTGAACACCGGCTCGATGCCCAGTTCGGCCAAGGTGTCGGTCCGGGCCTGCAGCCGGGAACTGATCGGCACCACGGGGCGGGAGATGCCACGGATGGACCCGTCGAACACGGTCTGCTCCCAGGCCGCCGTGGCGAAGTTGGCCAACCCCGGGTACTCGGCGATCGCGTCACCGGACACGTACTCGGTGATGTCTTCGAACTTGGCCTCCAGCACCTGCCCCAGCCGGGGCAGTTTCGGCAGCGACATCACGTCGGGCAGGTCGTTGCCGGCGATCATGGTCTGCACCTTGGGCAGGAACTCCGCCCCCTTCACCCACGAAATGTCGAAGGTGATGCCGGTCTGCTCGTTGACGTTCATCCACCACTGGTTCTGTTCCATCGGCGGCGACTTGCTGATGCTCGTCTGCCCGAAGGCGGTGACGGTCTTCGTCCCGTCGCCGGGCTTCTCCGGCACCACCGAGACCGGCGACTCCGGATACCGCAGGAACCCGGGAATGCAGTACTCGTTGGGCGACTCGATGTCGGCGGCCACGTCGATCTGGGTGTACGTGGGCAGCGTGACGCCCGAGGTGTTCGGCTCGCCGCCGTTCCCGGAGCCGTTGCCGGCTCCGGTGCCCTCGCCGTTCGGGCCGCACCCGGCGAGCACTGCGGCACCTGCCGCCCCGGCAGCTCCGCCGAGCAGGGTCCGTCGGGAGAACGGGTGGCCGGTCCTGGGGTTGATCATGGAATTCTCCTGTCGGCCGCGCCGTCGCGGCGGGATGTAACGGAACACGTTGCAGACGAGATGGGCAGACCGACTGGGGTCGCGGCACTGGGGGACCATCTTCATTAGGGATAAAGTGCGAACTAATGCGAGGTTAGGCCCGCCGTCATGGACACGTCAAGGGTCAGTCGCCAGATCCCGTACGATCACCCGCACTCGAGATGGACCGACGGAGGAACCATGATCGACATCGGGATCATCGGCTGCGGCGGGTTGGGCAAGGTGCACGCCGACGCCCTGACGCAGGTGCCGGACGCCCGGGTGGTGGCGCTGTGCGACCCGGTCCCGGGGGCTGCGGAACGGGTGCGCGACGCCAGTGCCCCCGAGGCGGCCTGCAGCACCGATCCGGAGCAGCTGCTCGCCGACGACCGGCTTGCTGCGATCTGGATCGCCACCCCCAACGACAGCCACGCCGACCTGGCGATCCGGGCGCTGTCGGCGGGCAAGCACGTGTTCGTGGAGAAGCCGTTGGCCCGCACCGCCGAGGAGTGCGCGGCGATCATGGCCGCGGCCGATGCGGCGGACCGGTTGGTGATGGCCGGCTACAAGATGCGGTTCTTCGAGATGATCACCAAGGCCCGGGAGCTGGTGCCCGACCCGATCTCGGTCCACGTCCAGGTGTTGGACGGACGTTGGCCCGATGACCGCTGGGTCAACGATCCCGCCAGCGGCGGCGGCAACGTGGCGGCCCAGGGCTGCCACGGGACCGACCTGATCCGCCACCTGGTCGGCAAGGATCCGCGCGAGGTGTACGCCGTGGGCGGACCGTTCTACTCCACCCGGGTCACCACCAACCTGTCGGCGGTCTACCGGTTCGACGACGACGTGTCCGCGACGCTCACCGTCGGCGACGCCGACACCCCGCCCGCGACGTCGAAGTTCTTCGCCCAGTTGGTCGGTGACGGTGTGTCGGCCACCTGCAGCAGTCGACTCACCGAGCTGACCTTCCACCGGACCGGGCACGAACCCGAGGTGTTCCGCGGCCCGGAGGTGCCGTGGCACGTCGAGGACGCGGCGTTCTGCGCCGCGATCACCGCCGGCGGCCCGTCGCCGATCGACGCCCGGGACGGCTGGTACGCCACCGCGATGACCGAGTTCGCCATCACCTCGGCCACCGAGCACCGACCCGTGGAGATCACGATTCCCGGCTGATCGAGGGCTTCGGTGCTTGCCCGACCGCGTGGACATGCGCGACAGTGTGGGGAGCACTCTGTCCCGGAGCCACTGGAGGCCACGTGTCGGCATCACTCCACGAAACCGAGGAGACGACGGACGATCAGCCGGAGCTGAAGCGGGTCATCGGACCCAAACTGCTGCTGCTGTTCATCGTGGGAGACATCCTCGGCACAGGCATCTATGCCGTCACCGGCAATGTCGCCCAAGAGGTCGGCGGCGCGGTCTGGCTACCGTTCCTGATCGCCTTCGCGGTCGCCACGCTCACCGCGTGCTCCTACCTCGAACTCGTCACCAAGTACCCCCAGGCGGCCGGAGCGGCCCTGTACACCCACAAGGCGTTCGGGCTGCACTTCCTCACCTTCTTGGTGTGCTTCGTGGTGATGTCGTCCGGCATCACCTCGGCCTCCACGGCGGCCCGCGCCTTCGCGGCCAACTTCGAGGCCATGATCAACGTCATCGTCGGCTGGTTCGGCGGGACGACGTACGAGGCGCCCGACCTGGTGATCACGCTGATGGCGATCGGGTTCATCCTGCTGATCGCGGTGATCAACCTGCGCGGTGTCGCCGAGGGCGTCTACACCAACATCGTGTTGACCTGTGTCGAGTTGAGCGGCCTGGTGCTGGTGATCTTCGTCGGCGTGTACGCGATGAGCCAGGGCCGCGCCGACTTCTCCCGGGTCGTGATGTTCGACACCGCCGAGGACAAGAGCATCTTCGTCGCCGTCAACACCGCGACCGCGCTGGCGTTCTTCGCCATGGTCGGGTTCGAGGACTCGGTCAACATGGCCGAGGAGACGAAGAACCCCGAGAAGATCTTCCCCAAGATCATGCTGTCGGGCATCGGCATCACCGGCCTGATCTACGTGCTGGTGTCGATCTCCACGATCGCGCTGGTCCCGGCCGGCGAGCTCAGTGAGGGGGCCCCGCTGCTCACCGTCGTGCGGGTCGGCGCACCCGACCTGCCGATCGACCAGATCTTCCCGCTGATCTCGATGATGGCGGTGGCCAACTCGGCGTTGATCAACATGATGATGGCCAGCCGCCTGCTGTACGGCATGGCGCGCCAGCGGGTGCTGCCGGGGGTGCTCAAGCGGGTCCTGCCCGGTCGGCGTACGCCGTGGGTGGCGATCCTGTTCACCACCGTGCTGGCGGTGCTGCTGATCACCTTCGTCAGTCGGATCTCCAACCTCGGTGGCACCACCTCGCTGATGCTGCTGGCCGTGTTCACCATCGTCAACGTCGCCTGCCTGGTGCTGCGGCGCGACAAGGTCGATCGCTCACACTTCAAGACCCCGACGGTGCTGGCCGTCCTGGGGGCCGTGAGCTGCGCCTTCCTGCTGGGCCCGTGGCGTGACGTCAGCCAGTACGTGATCGCGCTGATCCTGCTCGGCGTGGGCGTCGTGCTGTGGGCCATCACCTGGTTCATCAACCGGGCGCTGTACGCCCGCCGGACCTACCTGAAGGACCCGACCGAGCTGGAGTGACCGGACCTCATTCGGTCGGGTGTCCGCTGCCCAGCACGGTGCCGTCAGCCTTCCGGCCGTTGATCACCGGCGTCGCCCCGAGGGTGCCGGGGAGTTCCTCGCCCTGGCCCTCGAGCGGGTGGCTCACCTCGGCGCCGCCGGCGACGACCACCTCCCGTTCCCGGACCCACACGGTGACAGCGGCCTCGCCCTCGTTGTGGAAGGTGATCAGGTCACGGCGCAGGGTCACCGCCACCTGGTTGCCCTGCAACTGCAACGAGAACCGCAGCTCCTCCCAGTTCTGGGGCAGCCGGGGGTCGAAGTTCATCGTGCCGTGGTGGTCGCGCAGGCCGCCGAAGCCGTACACCAGCGTCGCCCAGACCCCACCGGTGGAGGCGACGTGGACGCCGTCGGTCGCGTTGTGGTGCAGGTCGGCCAGGTCGACGAACAACGAGTCGTGGAAGTAGTCGAGCGCCATCTCGTGGTACCCGACCTCGGAGGCGATGATCGACTGCACCACCGCCGACAGCGTGGAGTCGCCGGTGGTGATCGGGTCGTAGTACTCGAAGTCGGCCCGCTTCTCCTCCAGCGTGAACTGATCACCCTGCAGGAACAGCGCCATGCACACGTCGGCCTGCTTGATCACCTGGAACCGGTAGATCACCAACGGGTGGTAGTGCAACAGCAGCGGCCGCTTGGCCGACGGCGTCTGACTCAGGTCCCACACCTCGTGGTCGAGGAAGTGCTCGTCCTGGGGGTGGATGCCGAATCCCTCGTCGAACGGGATCATCATCGCCATCGCGGCGCGGTCCCACTCGACGACCTCCTGCTCGGTCAGGCCGAGCCGCTTGACCATCCGCTCGTACGCCTCGGGTCGGGTCTGCTCCATCCGGCGGACGACCTCGGCCGCCTTGCTGAGGTTGTAGCGGGCCATCACGTTGGTGAACAGGTTGTTGTCGACCACCGCGGTGTACTCGTCCGGGCCGGTCACCCCGTGGATCTCGAACACCTGTTGGCCGTTGTGCCGCCAGAACCCGAGGTCCTCCCACAGCCGTGCGGTCTCGACCAGAATGTCGATCCCCTCGCGCTCCATGAAGTCGTCGTCGCCGGTGGCATGGGCGTACCGGGTCAGCGCGAACGCGATGTCGGCGTTGATGTGGTACTGCGCGGTGCCCGCTGCGTAGTAGGCACTCGCCTCCTCGCCGTTGATGGTCCGCCAGGGGAACAGTGCACCCCGCTGGGCGAGCTCCTCGGCGCGCTGCCGAGCGGCGTCGAGCATCTGGTAGCGGAACCGCAACGCGTTCCGCGCGGTCGCCGGCGTGGTGTAGGTCAGGAACGGCATCACATAGATCTCGGTGTCCCAGAAGTAGTGGCCCTCGTACCCACTGCCGGTCATCCCCTTGGCCGGGATGCCACTCTGCTCGGCCCGCGCCGAGGCCTGCACCAGTTGGAACAGGTTCCACCGGATCGCCTGCTGCAACGCAGGGTGGCCCGGCACCTGGACGTCGGCCCGCGACCAGAAGTCGGCCAGGAACTCCCGCTGCTGATCGAAGTAGCGTTCCTGCCCGAACCCAGCAACCCGATCGAGGGTACGGACGCAGCGATCGATCAGCTCGCGTGCCGGCACCCCCTTGGAGGTGTGGTAGCTGACCACCTTCGTCAGCGAGATCCGCTGCCCCGGCTGCGCATCCATCCGGTAGACCACCTTGGCCGAGTCGGCGGCGGCGTTGGCGAACACCTCGTACTCACAGTCGGTCTCCATCACGTGGTCGACACCGACGCCGAGGGTCATCCGCGAGTTGGCGCACCGGTAGCCCATCAGGATCCGGTGGTCGTCGTCGTCGGTGGACGTGATCGGCTCCAGCACTCGCTCGGTGAACTGACCGGCCTTGCGGGGGTCACGCCCCTCGCCCATCGCGTCGGCCTTCACGTGGTACTCGTCGGTGCCGTCCTGCCGGTTCAGCACCTGGGAGGAGATCACCACCGGCGCCGCGGCGTCGAGCACGGTCACCTCCATGGTCAGCATCGCGACGTGGCGCTGGGTGAACGACACCATCCGACGGGTCCGCACCTCCACCCGCTTGCCCGACGGCGTCCGCCAGACCAGATCGCGTCGCAGCACCCCGGTGTCGAAGTCCAGCGACCGCTCGTAGCTCTCCAGGTCGGCCTCGGCGATCAGCAGCGGCTCGTCGTCGACGTACAGCTTGATCACCTTGGTGTCGGGCACGTTGACGATGGTCTGCCCGGTCCGCGCGAAGCCGTACGCCTCCTCGGCGTGGTAGATCGGCCAGGTCTCGTGGAAGCCGTTGATGAAGGTGCCGTGACTGTGGGTCTCGCGGCCCTCCTCCGGCGTACCGCGCATGCCGAGGTAGCCGTTGCCGACCGAGAAGCAGGTCTCGGTGCTGCCCATCGCCTCCCGGCTGGGGAACGCCTCGGTCCACGACCACTCGCGGATCGGGAACCTGGTCCGGTCGATCGGGTCGGCCCGGTTGACGTGCTCGGCCGGTGCGGCGGCCTGGCCGAAGCCCTCCCCCGACGACGTGCTGTGGGTACCCACCTGCGAACCCTCCCCGGTCACAGTTCGATCAGTCGGTCGAGGTCGTCGACCACCCGGTCCGCGCCGGCCTCGGTGAGGGCCTGCTGCCCGGCGCCGCGGTCCACCCCGACCACCAGGCCGAAGTTGCCCGCCCGACCGGCCCGCACGCCCGACACCGCGTCCTCGACCACCACACAGCGGTCGACGGCCGCGCCGACCCGTTCGGCGGCGACGACGAAGGTGTCAGGCTCCGGTTTGCCGGCGATCCCCTCGGCATCGGCGACCTCCCCGTCGATGATCACCTCGAAGCGGTCGATCAGCCCGGCGGCGGTCAGTACGGCGCGGGCGTTGCGCGACGACGAGACCACCGCGACCGCCACATCGGTGTCGGCCAGCGCGTCGAGCAGCCGGACCGACCCCGGGAACGCGTCGATGCCCTCGGTGCGCAACACCTCGTTGAAGAAGTCATTCTTGCGGTTGCCGAGCCCGCAGACGGTCTGCTCGCTGGGATGGTCGGCCGGGGTCCCCTCCGGCAACGTGATGTCACGCGAGGCGAGGAAGGTGCGTACCCCCTCGTACCGGGGCCGACCGTCGATGTGGTCGTAGTAGTCGGCCTCGGTGTACGGCGTGGCGTCACCGCGCTGCGCCAGGAAGTCGGTGAACAACTGCGCCCACGCCCGTCGGTGGACCTCGGCGGTTGGCGTCAGCACGCCGTCGAGGTCGAACAGCACTGCATCGAAGTCAGACCACGTCACATTCGCTGAGCCTAGTGGACGTTCGGCCACCCGGACGCATTCACCCGTGTGCTCGTCGAGTTCACCCGTGCGCCCGTTGAGACGTCCGTACGCATCAGGGAAGCTCGGCCAGCCGGATCTCGCCGACGCGGTCGCCGTGACCGAGCACCGGCATCCGACGGTGCTCGGTCAGCGTCGGGTGCTCGTGCCCCAGGCGTTGCAGCACCGCTGCCGCGATCGCCGGGATGGCGCGGGCACCGCCGTCGGCGATCTTGATCGCAATTCCGGTGCCGTCGGGCAGGCCGATGCCCTGACAGGCCTCGGCACCGCCCTTGCACACCAACCCGGGAATGGCCGCGTGCAGTTCGCGCTCGCGGTGTCGCGTACCCGACACCATCTCCGGATGGGCCTGGTACGCGTCGGCGACGGCCTTGGCCGGCCCATCCGCGGCAGCGGCCAGCCGGCCGAACGCGCGCGCCATCCCGGCCAGCGTGAGCGACCACAGCGGTGCCCCGCAGCCGTCGACGGCCACGTCCTGGGGCACCTCCCCCGACAACTCCCCGATCGCTTCCCGACAGGCGACCTGGACGGGGTGCTGCGGGTCCCGGTAGGTGGCGATGTCGAGTCCGGCGCGGACCGCGGTGGTCAGCATGGCGGCGTGCTTGCCCGAACAGTTCTGGGTCAACGACGACGGCCCGTGGCCCGCAGCTGCCCAGGCGGCGGCAGCCGCCGCGTCCATCGGCATGTCGGGGGTGTTCTGCAGGGCCGACTCGTCGAGTCCGGCGGCCTCGAGCATCCGGCGTACGCCGTCGACGTGGATCGCCTCTCCGGCGTGCGAGGCACCCGACAGCGCCAGCAGGTCACCGGTGACGTCCAGTCCGAGGCCGAGCATCCCGACCACCTGCATCGGCTTGTTGGCCGAGCGGGGGTACATCCGCCTCCCGACCGCACCGGCTTCGTACTGCACCGTGGCGTCGGGGCCGACCACGACCACGCGGGCACGATGCACGCTCTCGACGAACCCTGCCCTGACGACTTCCACGATCACCGGATCACTGCTCACCGAACCAACCCTAGTCGCCGACCTATCGACGCCGAGGACCTGCGCCCTCGGGGATCTCGCCGTGGACGTGCGGCGCGTAGGTGAGCTTCACCGTCCGTCCGTCCAGCACCGTGGTGTCGATGAGGTCCAGGTCGAACTCCGCCCCGTCGTCGAACAGCGCGGCGTAGCCGGCGCGGCCGGTGATCGCGGGGAACACCATGACCTCGAGCCGGTCGACGAGTCCGGCAGCCAGCAGTGCGCGGTTCAGCGTGATGCTGCCGTGGGAGCGCATCGGTACGTCGGTGGTGCGCTTGAGTCGCTCGACCGCGGTCACCGCATCCTCATGGAGGACCGTCGAGTTCTCCCAGCCCGGATTCTCCGGGTCGAGCGTGCTCGAGAACACGATCTTCGGCAGTTCGTTCAGGCTCTGGTAGTACGGCTCGTCGTACTCCTTGACGTACGTACGGAACTCCCTGAACGTCGTCGCGCCGAAGATGAGCACCTGCTGCTGCGCGAAGGTACGCACCCGGTCCTCACGGATCTCCGGGCCTTCCTTGCCCCGTAGCCCGGCCAGCCCCTCGCGGAGCCGCGGCCATCGAGGCTGCAGAAGAAGTCGACGGTCAAGGTGGTGCTCATGGGTGTGCTCCCTCGCTCGGGCCACCCCCGCGGGTGGCTTTCACCTTCTCCACGATCACCGGCGCCGTGTTTCGACAGCGCGCCGCACGGATCCCATCACTTCGACGGTGTTGGTCTGTCGCGTTGCGGGAGGCAGATCGGCGGGCTGAACGCTGTCGACCGTGGGTCTCCGGCGGGTGCTGTGAGCGTTCCGTCGATTCTTGTCGTGAGCGAGGTCTAGTATCGAACACGTGATGCATTACTCGGGTCCTGAGGGTGGTGCGCCGTTCGATGCGGCGGACCCGTGGGACGACGTGCCCGACGACGAACCACCGCCCCGGCTGCCACCGTTGACCCCGGAACTGGTGGTCAGTCAGCTGACCGGCGGCCGTCGGCTGCGGATGGCGACGCAGTGCAACGAGCTGATCAGTGCGACCGATTGGGCTGACCTCCATCCCGGCGAAACCCTCCCCACCACGACGGCGGCGGGCGTGGGGCCGGGGGCGGAGCGGGCCGTACGGCTGGGTGGGGACGGCACCCCGCTGGTGGCGGAGTTCGCCGCCGCGGAGCTCGCGGCATTGGTGCACTCCTCGAGTTGGGCCGGGGCCCGGCTGATCGGGGACGCGCTCGACCTGCGGCACCGGTTGCCGCGGCTGTGGCGGCGGATCTGTGAGACGGAGATCGAGGCGTGGCAGGCCCGCCGGATCGCCCAGGCCACCCGCCACCTGACCAAGCACGAAGCCGGATACGTGGACGCCGCGGTCGCCGACCTGCTCGGTCGGCTCCCGTGGGGACGGCTCCAAGCGTTGGTGGATGCGGCGATCATCGAAGCGAACCCCGACCTCGCCGCCCAGCTCGCCGACCTGGTCGGGAAGGCCGACAAGAAGGTCCATGTCGGCCAGTCCGACGACCACGGCCTCACCACCGTCTACGCCCGGGTCGATGCTGCCGCGGGGATCTGGCTCGACGCGATCATCGACCGACTCGCCGACCTCCTCGCCGCTCAGGGTGACGAGTCGAGCAAGGACAACCGCCGTGCGACCGCATTGGGCCTGCTTGCGCATCCCGCGAGAGCCATCCAACTCCTCACCGCACCCACCCCGAACACGGAAGGCGAAGCCAGCGCCGACGAAGCAGCCGGGACCGACGCCGGTGCTGGCGGCGATGCCACGGCGAGCGGGACGGCGGGAACGACCGACGGCACATCCAACGACCACACAGGGACTGCGGGCAGGACCCGGCCAGACGACGACGCCCGGCCCAGCGCCAGCCCGCACGGACCTGGTGCCGCCGGCGACCGCGGTCCCACGGGCAGCCTTGCCGGGCCCGACTTGGCCGATGGCATCGATGCGCCCGAGCCCGGCCTGCTCGACGACCCCGGGCCACCCGAACCCGACCTCGACCCCGACGGACCGGGCACCCCGGGTCGGCCGTTGACCGAGGCCGAGATCATCGCCGCCGTGCGACGGCTCGACCCGGCCAAACTCCGACCCCGCGTCCTGCTGAACCTCCACCTGGCCGAACAGACCGTCCGCACCGGCACCGGAGTCGCCCGCACCGACGGGCTCGGACCCCAGGCAGCCGACACCGTGCGCGCATGGTTGGGTGACTGCACCATCCTGCTCCGACCCGTCATCGACCTCCCCGCCGGGCTCACCCCGGTCGACGCGTACGAGATCCCCCAAGCAATGCGCGACCACGTCCGGCTCCGGCAACCCGTCAGCAGCTTCCCCTTCGCCGCCAGCCGCGGCAAGCTCGACCTCGACCACACCATCCCCTACCGAGCCGGTTGCGGTCCCGGGCAGACCCGGATCGCCAACCTGGCGCCACTGTCCCGGCTGGAGCACCGACTGGTGACCCACGGTGACTGGTCGCGTCGACAACCCGAGCCCGGCACACTGTTGTTCCGGGCACCCCACGGCCACATCTACCTGGTCGACCACAACGGCACACACCCACTCGGCACCACCAGCTTTGCCCAGGCCGTGTGGAACACCGCCACGCCCGAATGACCCGGCACGACCAGGTGTCACCGGGCACGACCAGTGACCGCCGGGCCCAGGCCAAGCAGGCGGGCCCGGGCGGCCGTACCCCTTGAGCCCGGCTCACCGAACGAACACGCGGTGAGCCGGGCTGCCAGCCTGCCCCAACGGTCGCCCGGGTACGACCACGGGCGGGCCGAACCGATCTGCCCGGGTCAGGCACGGCGACGTAGGCTCGATACGTGCGTGACAACACTTCTGGCAGCAGTCCGGTGCTCAACGAGCACGGCCCCGACCTGGGTGCCCCGTGGCACTACGGCAGTCCGATGGTCGAGCAACGCGAACTCGCGCAGGGCCGCGGCAGCGTCGACCGGTCGCACCGTCCGGTGATCACCGTCACCGGGCCTGATCGGCTCGGCTGGCTCCACTCCCTCAGCACCCAACACCTCGAACAGTTGGCGCCGGGGGTGGCAACCACGGCGCTGCTGCTGTCACCCCACGGCCACGTCGAACACGTGATGTACGGGGTCGACGACGGTGAGACGTTCTGGCTGCACACCGAGCCGGGCCGGGCCGCCGAGTTGGTGCAGTTCCTCGACTCGATGCGGTTCATGATGCGGGTGGAGGTGACCGACCGCTCCGACGAGTACGGCCTGGTGTGGCGGCCGGGTCCGGCGCCGGTCGGTGACGACCCACCAACCGGCGCCGTGGTCCGTACGGCATCGGCTGCCGCACCGCTGCCGGACCTGTTGGGTGGGCAGGAGGTGATCGTGCCGCGATCGGCGGTGCCGGAAGCACTGACCGAACCGCCCGCCGGGACGTGGGCGTACGAGGCGTTGCGGATCGCTGCCGGGGTGGCCCGGGTCGGTGTGGACACCGACGCCCGCACCCTGCCCAACGAGGCCGGATTCCTGGACGGGGCGGTACACCTCGACAAGGGCTGCTACCGCGGCCAGGAGACCGTCGCCCGAGTGCACAACCTGGGCCGCCCGCCGCGTCGCCTGGTGCTGTTGCACCTCGACGGGTCGGTGGAGCAGTTGCCCGAGGTCGGCGCCCCGCTGACCGTGGGCGACCCCACCGGTCGGCCGATCGGCGTGGTCGGTTCATCCGCCCGGCACCACGAGCTCGGGCCGATCGCCCTCGGCCTGGTGAAGCGCAACGTGCCGGTGACCGACACCCTGCTCAGTGGTGAGATCGCCGCCGGTCAGGAAGTGCTGGTGGACCCGGAGATCGGGCTCCACGTGAAGGCCCGCCTCTGACCGGCGCCCCTCAGCCGAGGGTGATGCCCAATCCTTCGGCGAGCGGCCCGACCAGGGCCAGCCGGTCCATCGGGTCGGTGTGGCTGATCGTGGCACCGCGCAGGTTGGCGATGCCGGTGACGCCGTCGAAGCGGCAGTCGGTGAAGCGGGCCTGTCGGACGTTCGCCTGCGCGAACTCGACCCCACTCAGGTCACAGTCGACGAACTCGACCTCGGCGAACGTGGCACCGGTGAAGTCGGCCCGGGCCAACCGGCAGCCGGTGAACCGCACCCTGGTCAAGGTGGCGAACCGCCAGCTCGAGGACTCCGCCAGGACGGTGTCGAGCTCGACGAGCCGCAACGTGGCGGCGGCGAGCTGCACCCCGCTCATCCGGGATTCGGTGATCCGCGTACTGGTCCAGCTGGACTCCGCAGCCTGCACCAACGCCAGGTCGCAGGTGACGAACTCGGACTGCGACACCGACAACTTGCGCAGCTCACTCCCCGACCAGCTGGCACCGGTCCACCGGCAACCCTCGACATCGACCAGCTCGGCCACCGAATCGGCCAGGTCGACCTCGGTGACGGCCAGTCCGGACAACAGGGCGTCGTCGGCGAGCGCGACGTCGCCGGTCGACGTCAGGGCGTCGAGTTGCGGTTCGACGCGGAACGGCTTCGGCGCACGAGAGGTCGCCATCGATCGAGCCCGGTGTCAGTTGCCGGTGCGGGCCAGTCGGGCCCACTGGTGCGTCTGCAGCGGCTGGTCACCCTGTGCCTTGTCGAAGGTCCACAGCAGGTCGCCCTCCACGTTGCCGTACAGCCGCTGGCCGGCGGTGTACTCCTGGGCCGTGGCGGTACGGGCGACCGCGTCGGTGGTCAGCTCCACCTTGGCGCCGGTGATCTTGCCGTACCAGATCTCGGCGATGCCCTCGGGATGGCACATCACGACCTCGATCGCGCCGTCGGCCTGCGGCCGCCAGAAGCCGGTCTCCATGCTGAGCGGTTCGGTCGCGACGCCTTCGCCGTTCATCCGGAACGTCTGGGACAGGAAGTGCAGGTAGTTGCCGCCGTTCTGCGCGATGTCGAGCTGCTGCCCGAACTCGAGCTCATCCTCACCCGGCCAGACACTCTTGCCGACGCCCTCCCAGCGCCCGATCATCCACGCCAGTCCGAACAGCTTCTCGTCGAGGCCTTCCGGAATCTCGAACACCTAGTCCCCTTCGTCGTCACGTCGTGGGTGCCGCCACAGCTGGACGAGCCACGCTGCTGCAGCGAGGCCCACGGCCACGGTGGCCGCGACCAAGACAC
Organism: Carbonicoccus niuqiaonis; assembly: GCF_050157065.1. Classification (GTDB taxonomy): domain Bacteria; phylum Actinomycetota; class Actinomycetes; order Propionibacteriales; family Propionibacteriaceae; genus Avipropionibacterium. Next base: position 730,279 of record NZ_CP189573.1, on the reverse strand, counting down.
CCACGGGAATCCACTCCACCCGGCGAGTGTAGTGGGAGCAGCCAGCGGAACCGCCTACCGTGGGCGCGTGCGAGTGGTGGTGCAGCGGGCACGACGTGCCGAGGTCCGGGTCGACGGTGAGGTGGTGGGCCGGATCGACCGTCCCGGCCTGGTGGCGTTGGTGGGGGTGACCCACGACGACACCGCCGCCGACGCCGACGGGTTGGCCGAGAAGCTGTGGCAGCTGCGGATCCTCGACGACGAACGGTCCGCGGCCACCACCGGTGCCCCGGTGCTGGTAGTCAGCCAGTTCACGCTGTACGCCAACACGCGCAAGGGTCGCCGTCCGTCCTGGCAGGCGGCAGCTCCCCGCGAGGTCAGCGAGCCGTTGGTTGCGGCCTTCGTCGATGCACTGCGCAGCCGCGGCGCGGAGGTGGCGACCGGGGTGTTCGGAGCCCAGATGGAGGTCGACCTGGTCAATGACGGTCCGGTGACCCTGATCCTCGACTCATGATCAACACGGCACGTGATCAACACGACTCATGATCAACACGACTGATGATCGACACGACTCGTGATCAGCGCGGCGCGGCGAACACCACGTCGGAGATGACCACGGCTTCGCGGCCGGCCGTCGTCGTCCCGGGATTGGTGACCCGCAACACGGTGAGCGTGAGCGGCCCTTCGGTGACGGGGATCCGGATCCGTTGCATGGTGGCGGTCTCGTCCTCGAGCAACTGCTCGACGGAGCTGCCGTTCGGCAGGGTCCAGCGCACCAACATCACGCGACGGTACTCGGGGTAGCGGTCGCTGCCGTCCTGCGGATCCACCTTCGCGTACCCGTTGATCAGTCCGACCTCGGCGACCTGGTGACCCTCCGGGATCGTGAACGTGATCGACGGGGCGGTCTGCTCGTCACACCGCCAGGCCGTGTTCGGGTCGTCGTCGAGCAGGTTGGTGGGACCGTAGGTGACGGTGTTGCCGGCGGCGTCCAGGGCCGGCTCGGCCACGCACCCGGCCGTCACCCCGACCCCGTCGATCGCGGCGACCTCCCCGTCCCAGACCTGGCCGGGGACGGCGGCCGGTGAGCTCGGTGTCGGGCTGCTCACCGCACTGCTCTGGCCGAGGTGCGCCCACGGCAGTTGACCCAGGCCGCCGACCCCGAAGACGGCGCCGGCGGCAGCGACCACCAGGCACAGCGAGACCGCCAGGGCCGCAGCGGCACCGCGACGGCCACGTGAGCGAGGCGGTGCCCCTTTCGCGGGCCTGGCTCCCGGGACCGCACGCGGTCCGGCCGGCGTGACCGGGGCGGAGGCGAACGGGGCAGCCGGGCGGACCGGAGCAGCGGGGGCGAACAGGGCGGCGGGCATCGGCCCGGTGTCCTCGGTCGGCGAGGCGGCAAAGCTGGGCCGGAACGGTTCGGTCGGTTCGCCACTGTCCATCGAATGGGCCACCGGACGGTCGGTCGGGCCCGACACCGACGCCGTGGGCCGGTGGCCGGTCACCGGCGCGGGGGCGGTGGGACGTACGTCGGCCCGGAACAGCCAGCCGAACGGATCACCGTCGCCGGGCTCGTCAGCTCCGGCCGGCACGGCGGCCTCCCGGAGGTCGGTCGGTGCCGACTCGGCAGCGGGGCCCGCGTCGGCCTCCTCCGAGGCCGCGGTGTCGTCGGACGCGGAGAAGGAGAAGAACGGGACCTCCCCCAGCGACGCGATCTCGTCGTCGATCTCCCGCTGGGTCCGCGCCCGAACGACCGCCAGGTCGTCCTCCGGCGCCACCCGGGCAGCACTCGGCCGGCCGGCGGGCACGGCGGCTGCACCCACGAGCCCACGGCGAGACTGGGGATCGGGATCGGTCATGGCACCGGCAACTCTAGTGGGCCGACCGACGAGAGTCCCAACCACGACTTCTATCGTTACCTGCCGGTAGCCGAACGGTCATCCGCCGGCAAAGGGCGGCAGCACCTCCAGCGTCGCGGGTGCGGCCACCCCGACGAGCTCGTCGCGGCGCCGCCGTACTCCGTCCACCAGGAACGAGGCGCTGGCCACGACCCGCGTCAGCTCAGGGTCGTCGTGGGCGTCGAGTGCCTCCCGCAGCGCCACGTCACAGTCGTCCGCCTCGACGGTCTCCTCCGCGGCCCCGGCCGCGGCCCGCGCAGCCGCCCAGTAGCGGATCCTCACGCTCGCCATGCCAGTATCCTCACCCCACCACCCACGCGCTCCAGCGCCGGGGTCCGATTCGGCAGGAGGTACGCCCATGGCGACCCTGCTGCTGTTCACCCCGGGCCCGGAGACCTCGGCCGACGTACTGCCTGCGCTGGGGCTGCTCGATCATCACGTCCGGGTGGTGCCCGCCGATGCGGCGGCCGTGTCGCGTGCCCCGGTCGCCGACCTGTGGCTGCTGGACGCCCGCCGCGATCTGGTCGCAGCCCGGGCCCTGTGCCGCAACCTGACCGCTGCCGCCCCGGTACCGGTGCTGCTGGTGGTCGCCCCGGACGGCCTGCCGGTGCTCAGTGAGGCCTGGGGGTTCGACGACTTCGTGCCCACCGCCGTCGGCCCGGCCGAGTTGCAGACCCGGATCAGGCTCCTGCTCGCCGCCGGTCGCGACGGTGAGGTGGTGACCACGGCCGGGCTGGTGATCGATGAGGGTGCGTACGCGGCACGGCTGCACGGCGATCCGCTCGACCTCACCTACACCGAGTTCGAGCTGCTGAAGTTCCTGGCCCAGCACCCGGGGCGGGTGTTCAGCCGGCAACAGTTGCTGAGCGACGTCTGGGGCTACGACTACTACGGCGGTACGCGGACCGTCGACGTCCACGTCCGCCGCCTGCGGGCCAAACTCGGACCCGAGCACGAGTCGCTGATCCAGACCGTGCGCAACGTCGGCTACCGGTTGGTGCCCCCGGCGTCCGACTCGGCACCTTCATCGGGCTCGGCGGACTGATCGTCCGCGTCCGGCTCGTCGAGCGGGTCCGGCGGTGCGAGCCGCCGCCGCTCCAGGGCACGCAGCCGCCGGATGTGAGCCGGCATCGTGCCGGACGGGCCGCTGCGCCGGAGGAACCGGACCGCGCCGATGGCCTGTGCCGCCACCAGCGACACCAGACCCACCATCGCGAGCACCCCGGACGGGGTCGCGAATCCGCCGTCGGCCAACACCCACAGCAGCGCGAACATGCCGGCCAGGACGAGCGCGTACGACACCACGTGCGCCACGAACGAGATCCGCTTCACGGTGTCCAGCCGGGCCTCGGACTCTCCCGACCACACCTTGAGTGCGGCCCGCCAGGCCCCGGCCTGGAAGGCACAGATGAGCAGCATCAGCGCGGTGGCGGTCACGGCGACCAGCGGCCAGATCACGGTCTCACCGGAGAACGACGGGTAGGTCAGCCAGATGGCCACCGAGGCCGCCGTCGAGCAGACCGCCAGCCCCAGTCCGACGTACACCTGCGGCAGGTGTCGACGGGCTCGCTGCACCAGTGCGGGCTGTGCCTTCACCCCGTACTCGGCGACCTGGTCCGGCCGGTACTCCTCGTCACGCATGCTGGCCACCCTACTGCCGCCACCGCACCCCACCGACGGCCCGGCCGACCGCCCCTCGTCGGTTTCCGGCAGGCGCAGCGGATCCGCACTAAGGTTGCTGCGTGACCGACGTCGTGGCCTCCGTCGACCGCCTCGACCCCGATCAGGTCGCGGGGGTCAGATCCCTGCTGTCGCGGTGCACCGAGGCCGACGGTGTGGCCCCGTTGAACGAGGACGCCCGGCTCGCGCTCGACGGGAGCCCCGGCGACACGGTCCGGCACGTGGTGGCCCACACCGCAGACGGGGAGCTGATCGCGTACGCCACCGTGCACGGGACCACCGCCCAACTGGCCGTCGACCCGGCCCATCGCCGCCGCGGCCTGGGCAGCCGACTCGTCGCTGCCGTCGGTCCCGCCCACTGGTGGGCGTTCGGCAACCTGCCCGGAGCGCAGGGCCTCGCCGCCCGCCTGGGGTACGTGATCACCCGCGAGTTGTTGGTGCTCGAGCGCCCCGTCACCGGCCTCGGTGATCCGCGGCCGATCCCTGACACCGTGGCGATCCGGGCCTTCGAGGCCGGGCGCGACGAGGAGGCGTGGCTGGCCGTCAACGCCCGGTCCTTCGCCGACCATCCCGAGCAGGGCCGGACGACCGCGGCCGACCTGGCCGCGCGGATGGCCGAGCCCTGGTTCGATCCCGCCGGCTTCCTGCTCGCGGTCGACCCGGCCGAACCCGACCGAGTGCTCGGGTTCCACTGGACCAAGATCGACCCGGCCGCGCCGGAGGTCGGCGAGGTGTACGTCCTGGGCGTCGATCCCGAGGCCGCCGGTGGTGGCCTCGGCGGGGTGCTGCTCGACGCCGGTCTGGGCCATCTGGTCGGGCGTGGCGTGACCACCATCGAGTTGTACGTCGAGGGCGACAACACCCGGGCCCTTCGGCTGTACGAACGGGCCGGGTTCACCGTGGCCAACCGGGACGTGACCTACGCCGAACCCGAGCAGGACGGGACGCCAGCAGAACGGGAGTTGAGCCAGTGACCCAGCAGTCATCCACCACCAGTGCCGTGGCCGAGACCGGGGCGCGGATCGCGCCGACCGGCAAGTACCTCGACCGCGAGCTCAGTTGGCTCAACTTCAACGACCGGGTGCTCGACCTGGCCCGCGACGCGGCCCGCGTCCCCTTGCTGGAGCGGGCGAAGTTCCTGGCGATCTTCGCCTCCAACCTGGACGAGTTCTACATGGTCCGGGTGGCCGGCCTGAAGCGCCGGATCTCTGCCGGGGTTGCGATCCCGGGGCCGACGGGTCGGATGCCGCGGGAGGTCCACGAGGCCATCTTGGAACGCACCCGCGAACTCGCGACCGAGCACGCCCGGCTGTTCTCCGACGAGATCCGGCCGGCACTGGCGGCCGAGGGCATCGAGTTGTTGCGGTTCGACGACCTGACCGATGCCGAGAAGGCCCGGATGCGGCAGCTGTTCGTGGAGCGGATCTTCCCGGTGCTGACCCCGCTCGCGGTCGACCCGTCCCACCCGTTCCCCTACATCTCCGGCCTGTCGATCAACCTGGCGGTGCTCGTGCGCAACCCGCAGACCGGGGCCCGCCAGTTCGCCCGGGTGAAGGTGCCGACCGTGCTGTCACGGTTCCTGCCGCTGTCGGAGGGCCGGTTCGTGGCCCTGGAGGACGTGATCGCCCACCACCTCGACCAGGTGTTCTCCGGGATGCAGGTGATCAGTCACCACTTCTTCCGGGTCACCCGCAATGAGGACCTCGAGGTCGAGGAGGACGACGCGGAGAACCTGCTGTTCGCCCTCGAGAAGGAGTTGCTGCGCCGCAAGGTGGGTCGGCCGCCGGTGCGGCTCGAGGTCGAGGACGACATCGACGAGCACATGCTGGAGCTGTTGGTCTCCGAACTCGACATCTCCACCCGGGAGGTGTTCCGGCTGCCCGGACCGCTCGACCTGCGCGGGCTGTTCTCGGTCGCCGATCTCGACCGGGCCGAGCTGAAGTACGCGACCTTCCTGCCCGGCACCCATCCCGACCTGGCCGAGGTGGAGACCGCCCAACCGGCCGACCTGTTCGCCGCGATGCGGCAGCGGGACGTGCTGTTGCACCATCCGTACGACTCGTTCGCCACCAGCGTGCAACGGTTCGTCGAGCAGGCGGCCGCCGATCCGCACGTGCTCGCGATCAAGCAGACGCTGTACCGGACGTCGGGCGACTCCCCGATCGTGGACGCACTGATCGACGCCGCCGAGGCCGGCAAGCAGGTGCTGGTGCTGGTGGAGATCAAGGCCCGCTTCGACGAGCAGGCCAACATCGCGTGGGCCCGCAAGCTCGAACAGGCCGGCTGTCACGTGGTGTACGGCATCGTCGGACTGAAGACGCACTGCAAGTTGTCACTGGTCGTACGCGACGAGTCCGACAACCTGCGCCGCTACGCCCACATCGGCACCGGCAACTACCACCCCAAGACGGCCAGGCAGTACGAGGACATGGGCCTGCTGACCGCCAACCCGATCGTCACCGAGGACGTGGCCCGCCTGTTCAACCGGCTGTCCGGGATGACCGGGGAGACCTCGTACCGACGGTTGCTGGTGTCCCCGCACGGCATCCGCGACGGGCTGATCGAACGGATCGGCGCCGAGATCGAGCACCATCGCGCGGGTCGGCCGGCCCGGATCCGGATCAAGGTCAACTCCTTGGTCGACGAACAGGTCACCGACGCGTTGTACGACGCGTCGACGGCCGGGGTGCCGGTGGACCTGTGGATCCGCGGCATCTGCACGCTGCGGCCCGGCGTCCCGGGGATGAGCGAGACGATCCGCGTCCGATCGGTGCTGGGGCGGTTCCTGGAGCACTCCCGACTGTTCTGGTTCGAGAACGGTGGCAGCCCGGCCGTGGGGATCGGCTCGGCCGACATGATGCACCGCAACCTGGATCGGCGAGTGGAGACCATGGTGTCGATCACCAACCCCCGCCACGTCACCCAGATCGGTGCCCTGTTCGACCTCGCCTTCGACGACGGCAGCGCGACCTGGCAGCTCGACGGCAACGGCGACTGGACCGAGCACACCCGCGAGGCCGACGGCACGCCGCTGCTCGACATCCAGGAGTTCCTGACCGAACGCTCCGGACGCCGTTCCCGGGCCACCACCGGCGACTGAGACAGCGACCGGGGTCACCGTCGTGAGCACCACCAAGCCTCCGATCCGGGCGGCCGGGGCCGTCGTCCTGCGCACCACACCCGAGGCGCGGGCCGGCGAGCAGGACGTGGCTCTCATCCATCGGGAGCGCTACGACGACTGGACGCTGCCCAAGGGCAAGCTCGAGCGCGACGAGTGGCCGGCCGTGGCGGCCGTCCGGGAGGTGGCCGAGGAGACCGGGCTCACCGTACGGCTGGGCGTGCCGTTGGACCGGATGCGTTACCGACTCCCCGACGGCGACACCAAGATCGTCGACCACTGGGTGGCGACGGTGGTGGCCGAGGAGCCGCGACCGCCCGACGAGGAGGTCGACGCCGTCGAGTGGGTTCCGGTCGCCGCGGCCCGGACCCGGTTGACCCACGACATCGACCGCGCCCTGCTCGACCAGGCCGTTTCGCTGCCACCGACCACCCCGTTGGTGCTGTTGCGCCACTGCAAGGCGGTGTCACGCAAGGACTGGTCCGCCGCCGACGCCGACCGGCCGCTCAGTCCGTTCGGCGAGCGGCAGGCCGAGCGGGTGGTCGACCTGCTCCGGTCGTACGGCATCGAGCGCGTCGCCTCGTCGGCGTGGGAGCGGTGCCTGCAGTCCGTACGGCCCTACGCCGCGACGCTCGGGGTCGACGTCGAGGCCCACCAGGAACTCACCGAGGACCTCTTCGAGACCGACCCGGAGGCCGCCGCCGACTTCGTCGCCGACGCCCGGGAACGGACCGCCGCCGGCCTGCCGACCGTGGTGTGCGGGCACCGACCCGGGCTCCCGCAGGCCCAGGAGGGGCTGGACATCCCGCCGCGCAAGCTCCGCACCGGCGAAGCGGCGGTCGCGCACCTGGACCGTGAGGGCAATCTCGTCGCGGTCGAGTGGCAACGCGCCGTATCGAGTTGAGCCTGTAACCGAACGTTCATCTTCACAGGCCCGAACGGTCACGTGTCCTCCTTACCGTCACAACGGCAAGGGGGAACCCAAACACCAAAGTCATGAAAGGCACCTAGTGAAGATCAGTCGAGTCGGCGCTTTCCTCGCCGCAATCACGGTCTCGATCAGCCTGGCCGCGTGCCAGTCCGATGCCCCGCCGGCCGGCGGTGGCGGCGAAGGCACGCCGGGCGGGGGTGGCGAATCCCAGGTCTCGGTCTCGGGCACGCTCACCGCTGGTGGCGCCTCCTCCCAGGAAGCGGCCATGACCGCCTGGGTCCAGGGCTTCCGTTCGGTTGCTCCCGACATGCAGGTCCAGTACAACCCGGTCGGTTCCGGCTCGGGTCGTGAGGGCTTCCTGGCCGGGCAGTACACCTTCGCCGGCTCCGACGCGTCGCTGGACGAGGAGGAGTACGAGGCCTCGAAGGAGATCTGTGGCCCGGAGGGTGCGTTCAACGTCCCGGCCTACATCTCCCCGGTCGCGGTGGCGTACAACCTGCCTGACGTCTCGGAGAACATCAAGATGGACGCCGAGACCATCGCCGGCGTCTTCGCCAAGAAGATCACCAAGTGGAACGACCCGAAGATCGCCGAGCAGAACGAGGGCGTGGAGCTCCCCGACCTCAACATCACCACGGTGCACCGCTCCGACTCGTCGGGCACCACCGAGAACTTCACCGACTACCTGACCGCCGCCGCGCCGACCAACTGGACCTACGACGTCGTCGAGGACTGGCCGGCCGAGATCGCGTCGGAAAACGCCCAGGGCACCGGCGGTGTCGTCGGCCTGGTCAGCCAGACCGAAGGTGCGATCACCTACGCCGACGCGTCGGCCGTCGGTGAGCTGGGCACGGTCGCGGTGAAGGTCGGCGAGGAGTACGTGCCGTACTCGGCCGCTGCCGCGGCCAAGGCCGTCGAGACCGCGAACCGGGTCGAGGGTGGCGCCGAGGTCAACATGGCCGTCGAGCTGGACCGCACCAGCACCGAGGCCGGCACCTACCCGATCGTCCTGGTGTCGTACCACATCTTCTGCACCACCTACTCCGACGAGGAGACCGTGAACCGCGTCAAGGCGTTCGGTTCGTACGTGTTCTCGGAGGCCGGTCAGGCCGCTTCCGAGAAGGCCGCCGGCAGCGCCCCGCTGTCCCCGGCCCTGTCGGAGGAGGCCATCGCCGCCGTGGAGTCGATCACCACGGCCTGAGGCAGGCGCACCACCCGGTCACCACGGTGACCACAGCGGCTGTGGCGGGCTCGATTCCGGGCCCGCCACATCCGCGTCAGCCCCGCACCGGCTTGACGTTCCCCCCGGGCCGCCACGACTGTTGACTCACCAGAACAGAAGGCCAGTCACATGAGCCAGACCACATCACGGGAGAGCCGCGTGTCGCAGTCCACCAGCACGACCGACCCGGAGGCCGAAGCCTCCGACGTCACCGCCCTCGTCGGCAGCGGCAGCAGCGGCGGCCGCTTCGGCGACAAGCTCTTCGCCGGCATCACCCTCACCGCCGGCATCGTCATCCTGGTCGTGCTGGCCGGGGTCGCGATCTTCCTGGTCCGCGACGCGGCCCCCGCGATCGTCGCCACGCCTGAGGAGCTCGGTCGCGACACCGGCTTCTTCGGCTACGTCTTCCCGCTGATCATCGGCACCCTGGTCGCCTCGGCGATCGCGCTGGTGGTGGCCACCCCGGTGGCGATCGGCGTCGCCCTGTTCATCTCCCACTTCGCGCCCCGGCGGATCGCCCAGCCACTCGGCTACGTGATCGACCTGCTCGCCGCCATCCCGTCGGTGGTCTACGGCGCCTGGGGCTCCACCTTCTTCGGCCCCGCACTGGTGCCGGCGTACGCCTGGATGGCCGAGAACCTCAACTGGATCCCGATCATCGGCAACCTGTTCGGCCCGGACTACTCCGCCGCCGGTCGTACCCTGCTCACCGCGAGCCTGGTGCTGGCGGTGATGATCCTGCCGATCATCACCTCGCTGTGTCGCGAGCTGTTCATCCAGACCCCGAAGCTGCACGAGGAGGCCGCGCTGGCCCTCGGCGCGACCCGCTGGCGGATGATCCGCGCGGCCGTGTTCCCGTTCGCCCGGGCCGGCATCGTGTCGGCGGTCATGTTGGGCCTCGGCCGTGCCCTCGGCGAGACCATGGCGGTCACCCTGGTGCTGTCGCAGGGGCCGCTGACGGCGAACCTGCTCGCCCCGGGCAACTCGACCATCCCCGCCGAGATCGCACTGCACTTCCCCGAAGCGTTCGGCATCAACCGGCAGCTGCTGATCGGCGCCGGCCTGGTGCTCTTCGTGATCACCATGCTGGTCAACATGTTGGCCCGCGTGATCATCTCCAAGTCCGCCGAGTTCTCGGGAGCGAACTGATGAGCACCGACACCGTCACCGAAGAGCCCGGCGGCCCGGAGGCACCCATCGTCCGCCCGGTCGTGACCTCGCTCCGAGGCAAGCGGCTCCCCTCGTTCGTGCCCGCCGTGATCGCCGTCGCCGCGTTGGTGCTGAGCCTGCCCGTGCTCCTCCTCACCGGATTCTCGATCGTGCCGTGGCTGGTCGTCGCCTGGGTGCTGTTCCTTCCCATCTACGCAGCAGCGGCCTGGCTGGTCGAAGGTGGCGAACAGGCGCGCGACAAGTTCTGGACCGCGCTGATCTACTCCGCCTTCGCGATCGCGGTCGTACCGCTGCTGTGGGTGAGCTGGACCGTGCTGTCGACCGGCCTGCCGGGTCTGCTCGACCCCGGCTTCCTGAACAATTCGATGACGTACGCCACCGGGCTCACCGACCAGGATGCGGCCGCCGGCAAGGGCCCCGTCCTCGGCGGCATCGCCCACGCGCTGCTCGGCTCGGTGCTGATCACGCTGGCCGCCACGGTCATCTCGGTGCCGATCGGGCTGCTCACCTCGATCTACCTGGTCGAGTACAGCCAGGGCGGCCTGCTGTCCCGGGCGATCACCTTCTTCGTCGACGTGATGACCGGCATCCCCTCGATCGTCGCCGGCCTGTTCGGTGCGGCCCTGCTGCTGCAACTCGTCGGCCCGCAGGACAACCTGATGGGCTTCACCGCCGCGGTCGCCCTGTCGGTGCTGATGATCCCGGTGGTCGTCCGGTCGACGGTGGAGATGTTGCGGGTCGTGCCCAACGAGTTGCGGGAGGCCTCGTACGCCCTCGGCGTCCGCAAGTGGCGCACCATCATGAAGGTGGTCATCCCGACCGCCATCTCCGGCATCGCGTCCGGTGTCACGCTCGCGATCGCCCGCGTGATCGGTGAGACCGCGCCGATCCTGGTCACCGCCGGTGTCGCCGTCGGCATCAACGCCAATCTGTTCAAGGACTGGATGATGACGCTGCCGGTGTTCATCTACCGGCAGATCTTCTTCCCGACCGCGCCGTCGGCGCCCGGGCCGTCCTTCGAGCGTGCCTGGGGTGCGGCGCTGGTGCTGATCATCCTGGTCATGCTGCTCAACCTGCTCGCCCGGGTGATCGCGAAGGCGTTCGCCCCCAAGACCTCGGGCCGCTGAGCCCCACCCCAGGCGGCTCACACCAGCGAGCCACCGCCGGCAACCAACAGTAAGGACGTCACCGCACACCATGTCCAAGCGCATCGAAGCAAAGTCCGTCCACGTCTACTACGGCGACTTCATGGCCGTGGAGGACGTCAACATCCGGATCGAACCGCGTACCGTCACCGCGTTCATCGGTCCGTCGGGTTGTGGCAAGACCACCTTCCTGCGGACGCTGAACCGGATGCACGAGGTGCTCCCGAACGCGACGGTCAAGGGTGAACTGCTGTTGGACGACGAGGACATCTACGCCCCCGGCATCGACCCGGTCCGGGTGCGAGCCCGCGTCGGCATGGTGTTCCAGCGGCCCAACCCGTTCCCCACGATGTCGATCCGCGACAACGTGCTCGCCGGGTTCCGGCTGAACGGCATCCGACTGTCGAAGGCGAAGGCCGACGAGGTCGCCGAACAGTCGCTGCTCGGCGCGAACCTGTGGAACGAGGTCAAGGACCGGCTCGACCGTCCCGGATCGGGGCTGTCGGGTGGTCAGCAGCAGCGGCTCTGCATCGCCCGCACCATCGCGGTGCAGCCCGAGGTGATCCTGATGGACGAGCCGTGCTCCGCCCTCGACCCGATCTCCACGCTGGCCGTGGAGGACCTGATCGCCGAGCTCCGCGAGAAGTACACGATCGTGATCGTGACCCACAACATGCAGCAGGCCTCGCGGGTCTCGGACCGGACGGCGTTCTTCAACATCGCCGGCACCGGCAAGCCGGGCAAGCTCATCGAGTACGACGACACCGACACGATCTTCTCCAACCCGTCGGAGAAGTCGACCGAGGACTACATCACCGGCCGCTTCGGCTGACCCGCCTAGACTTGGGCCGTGAGCGGACAGCAAGGGTGGTACCCCGATCCCGGCGGCCAACCGGGGATGTTCCGGTACTGGAACGGGCGTGAGTGGTCCCAGGCGCTGTCCCCGACACCGTCCGCGCCGCCACCACGATCGGCGTCGCCGGAGTCGATGCAGGTCGGCGGTCGCGACGACGACCGTCGGCAGGTCTGGCCCTGGCTGCTGGTGGCCGGGGCAGCGGTGGTCGCGCTGATCGTGATCGGCGCCATCTTCCTGCCCGGGTTGGCCGGCCGGACGCCCGGGGTCAACCCGAACCCCGGCGGCGAGACGGTGTCCGACCCGTGCCCGCCGATGCCGACCTCCCTCGAGACGCCGAAGCCGCAACCGGGTGACGGCCGGGTCCACGGCGGCCCGTTGTCGTACCCCCAGTTGGGATCCCCGTGGGGTGGCGTGCAGCCCGACCTCCGGGTGCCGTTCGGCCGGGACGTCGCCAAGCAGCAGGTGATGGTCGAGGAGAACTATCGCGGCTCCAACTCCTGGGTCGCCTCGATCCTGGTCGCCGAGCTGATGGCCGGCGACGGCTTCTTCTCCCCCGAGCAGGGCTCGGAGATCGTGGCGCGCTGCGTCCTGGGGGTGTTCTACGGTGACGCGATCGTGGAACGCGACGACAAGGTGAACCAGGCCGCCACCATCGACGGGCACGAGGCGTGGATCCTGGAGTCCCACCTCAGCTTCGACATCGAGGGTCTGGAGACCAAGGGCGAGTTGTTGATCATCGCGATCGTCGCGGTGGACGACTGGCGCGCCGGCATCTACTACGCCTCCATCCCCGACACCCGTCCCGACCTCGTGCCGGCCGCCCGGGAGTCGCTCGAGCAGCTCAAGGTCACCGCCTGACGCTCGTCCAGCCTGTCGAGATGCCCGTGAAGCCTGTCGAGACGTCAGCAGCTGGCGAGCCCGCGGCGCTCCTTCATCCGCAGCACCCGCTCGGCGGATTGGTCCACCCGTCGGGCGAACTCGGGATCCGACTTCGCCTCGGCCGCGATCGCGTCGACCATCTCGTCGGCGGTGCTCGGGTCGACGTTGATCACCAGGTCACCCCCGGCCCGGATGAACAGCACCGCCCGCTGTCCGGCATCGACGTACGCCACCTGCTTGGCCACCCCGAGGTCGTCGGAGATCACCACGCCGGTGAACCCCATGTCGTCCCGAATCATCCCGTCGACCACCGTCGGGGAGAACGCGGCCGGCTGCTCGGCGTCGATCTTGCTGTAGACCGCAGTCGCCACCATCACCATGTCGGCCTTCGCGTCGACGGCAGCCCGGAACGGTGACAGCAGCGGATCATGGCGGGTTGTGGTGTCGTCGACCACCTTGGTCCGGTGGTCGGTGTTGCCGATCACGCGGCCGAGCCCGGGGAAGTGCTTGACGCTGCTCACCGCCCCGGCCTCGCCGTACCCGGACACCACCGCCGACACCTTGGCCGACACCACGTCCGGGTCGGAGCCGTAGCCGCGACGGTTGGCGCTGATCGGCTCGTTCCGTCGGCCGATCGAGGCCGGGACGACGTCGGCGACCGGGCCGAGCGGCGAGTTCACCCCGGCCTCGAGCAGCTGCTTGCCCCAGCGCGTGGCGGCCTGTTCGAGCTCGGCATCGGACCAGGTGGCCTGCTCCTCCGCCGACGGGATGTCGTCGAAGCCGGGCCCCTGCAGCCGCTGCACGACCCCGCCCTCGTGGTCGGTGGCGACGAACAGGGTCGTGCCGGGTGACTGGTGGGCACCTGCCCGGAGCCGATCGGTGAGCTGCTTGGTCCGGGCCACGCTGTTGGTGGTGTTGCCCATCAGGATCACCGCACCGGCCCGGGTGTCCCGCAGCACCTGGAGTTGGCCCTCGCTGACCTGGCTGGAGTTGACCCCCACCATCATCAGCTGACCGATCAGGTCCGACTCGGACAACCGGTCGGCACAGCTGGTCGACGAGCCGGTGGTGGCCGGACTCGACGGCGCCTCGCTCGTCGGGTTCGTCCCACCGTTCCCCGGGGACGCCGTGCCCGGGGAGGCTGTGCCCGGGGACCCCGGACCCGCCGTCGCGGTACCGCTGGTTTCCGCCGTTGCACCGGGCGGCGGGGTCGCCGCGGGTCCCGGACCGGCCGGCTGGCAGCCGAGCAGGAGCAGCAGGGACAGCGCCAGCACGGGGAGGCGGAGGTGGATTCCGCAGAGCGACCGGTCGACCGTTCTCCGGGCCCGCTCCCCCGCGGCAGCGGCCCCGTCCCCCACCGCCGACCGGTCACTTTTCGGAATCTGCGTCACGTCCGCGATCGTACTCATCGCTCGGACCGCAGGACGGGCCCCGGTGGCCTCCGGTAGGCTGACCGCAACCGCACCTGTTGGAGGTCACCGCGCATGTCCACCGTTTCCGCTGTCGCAGCACCCCGGACCCTGGCCGACGCCGTTCCCGGCGGGCTGGTCCGCAGCATCGTGCTGGTGCTCGCCGGAGCCGGCTTCGTCGGCCTGTCGGCGCAGGTCGTGGTGCCGCTGCCGTTCACGCCCGTCCCGCTGACCCTGCAGACCTTCGCGGTGCTGTTGACCGTCGCCGCCCTCGGCAGCGTCCGCGGCTTCGCCTCGATGGCGGTCTACATGCTCGCCGGACTGGCCGGGGTGCCGTGGTTCTCCGACGGGTCGTCCGGCTTCGCCGCCGCGTCGTTCGGCTACATCGCCGGCTTCCTGCTGGCCGCGTTCGTGGTGGGCCGGCTCGCCGAGCAGAAGGGTGCCGACCGCAAGGTCGCCCCGGCGCTGGGCCTGATGGTGCTCGGCAACCTGGCGATCTACGCGATCGGGGTGCCGTGGCTGATGGTGGTCACCGGGGCCGGCCTGCCGGCCGCCCTGGGCATGGGCGTGGTGCCGTTCCTGATCGGCGACGCCCTCAAGATCGTCGCCGCGACCGCGCTGCTGCCGACCACCTGGGCACTGCTCAACCGCCGCTGAGTCCCGGCGTCCGGCCGGTCAGAGTTCGAGGGCCAGCAGCGCGTTCTCGATGACCTCGGGCAACGCGGGATGGATCCAGTACTGGCCGCGGGCCATGTCGGCCACCCCGAGTCCGAAGCTCATCGCCTGGATCAGCGGCTGCACCAGCGTCGAGGCCTGCGGGCCGATCAGGTGGGCCCCGACCAGCTGCCCGGTGGCCCGGTCGGCGACCAACTTGCAGCAGTGGCTGGTGTCCTCCATCGCCCAGCCGTAAGCGACCGTCCCGTAGTCCTGCACCGCGACCGCGACGTCGATCCCCCGGGACCGTGCCTCAGCTTCGGTGAGCCCGACGGCAGCGACCTGGGGATCGGAGAACACCGCGTGCGGGACGAACCGGTGGTCGGCCTCGATCGCGTCGTCGGGGTGCAGCAGGTTGTGCTGGACGATCCGGGCCTCATGGTTGGCGACGTGCTTCAGCTGCCATGGTGAGCAGATGTCGCCCAGGGCCCAGATGCCGTCGGCCGTCGTCTGCTGCCGGCTGTCGACCCGGACCAACCCGGCATCGTCGACCTCCACCCCGGTCCGGGCGAGGTCGAGGGTGTCGCTGTTGGGGGTCCGGCCGGTCGCGACCAGCAGGACGTCGACCTGGTGGGAGTCACCGTTCGACAACTGCACCGCGACCCGGTCGCCGGCGAGCGGGTCGACCCGGGTGACGGTGGTGTCGAGGTGCAACTCCACCTGCTCACTCATCGCGGCGGTGAACCGGGCCGAGATCTCGGCGTCCTCCTGTCGCAGCAGCGCACCGGAGCGGTTGACCATGATCACCTTGGTGCCGAAGGCACCGAACACGTGGGCGAACTCGGCGGCCACGAACCCACCACCGATGATCATGATCGACTCCGGCAGCCGGTCCAGTCGCATCACGGTGTCGGAGGTGTGGACGGTGACCTGGTCGATCCCGGGCCACGACGGCACGACCGCCCGGCTACCGGCTGCCAGCACGATCTTGTCGGCGGTGATCACCTCACCGGTGCCGGTGTCGATCCGACGCTCCCCGACGAACTTCGCCTCGGCCCGGAACAGCGTGACGTTCTCGTTCTCACGGCGCCACTGCTCACCACCGGCCGAGATCGGGTCGATCCGACCGAAGATCCGGTCCCGGACGGCCGGCCAGTCGACCCCGTCGTAGCGAAGCCGTACGCCCAACCGCTCGGCCTGGGCCGGGCTCGCGGCGTGGTCGGCCGGCAGCACGAACATCTTGGTCGGGATGCAGCCCACGTTGAGGCAGGTTCCACCGAAGGTGCCCCGCTCCAGCAGCGCCACGCGCTGGTCGGCGAACTGCTCGTCGATCAGGGAGTTCCCCGACCCCGAGCCGATCACCGCCAGGTCGAAGTGTCGCCCGTCCCCGTCAGCCGTCCGGCTGGCCCCACCATCACGCATGGGCCCCATCCTGACATCCGGCCGACCCGGGTCCCGCGTCAGCGGTGCCAGGTGAGCAGTTCGCCGCCGTTGGCCGCGCTCTGCTGGGCCAGCAGCGACACCCGGGTGGCGAGGATCGAGTCGGCGGTCGAGACCGACGGCTCGACGCCCTGGCTGATCGCGTCCAGGAAGTACGTGGCGGCCGGGATGTTCGGCGCACACTCGATCAGCTCGGGCTCGGTGGTGTGGGTCGCCAGGAACAGTTCACCGGTGCGCCAGTTGAGCTCGGCGGTGCCCTCGGTGCCGGTGATCCGGATCCGGTAGTCGCCGTGCCACGGGGCGGCCGCGGGCGACATCCAGTGCACCTCGAGCGAGGCCATCGCCCCCGGCGCACCGTCCACCCCGTCCCCGTGCACGGTGGCCAGCCCGGCATCCTCGAAGCCCGGCTTGTCGAGCTGGGCGAAGTTTCCGGCCCGGCCGCTGACCGTGCCCGACTGCGTCCCGGTCAGCCACAGGTACATGTCGATGTCGTGCACCACCAGGTCGTTCAGGATGCCGCCGTACGACTCCGGCTGCCAGAACCAGTCCGGCCGGGTGGGCTTGTTGAGCTTGTGGGGGCCGGTCGCGTGCAGCAACGTCAGCTGCCCCAGACGGCCCTCGTCGACCAGTTCGCGGACCTTGACGCTCGGTCCGTACCCACGCTTCTCGAACATCACCGACAACTGCTGGTCGGTCCCGGTGACGGCCTGCTCGATCGCGTCGAGCTGCTCCATCGTGGTGCACAGCGGCTTGTCGGCGACGACGTGGGCACCCGCGGCGAGCGCGTCGAGCACGATCTGCCCACGGTCACCGAAGGCGGCGGCCACGCCGACCACCGTCGGCTTCGTCGCCTCCAACAGGGCCTGGTGGCTCTCGTACGGGGTGAGGCCGGTCTCTGCGGCGACGGCCTCCCGCTTGGCCGGATCGGTCTCGGAGAACCCGACGATGCGGGCGTCGTCGCGACCCGCGACCGAGTCGAGGAAGTACATGAAGTGGCCGTGCTGGACGCCGGCGATGGCAAGGTCGATCATGGTCAGATCCGTTCCGGGGTCACGCGGGCGCCGGTGCGGGCCGACGTGTACACCGCTTCGATGAGTGCGACGGTGGCGGCACCGTCGGCGAGGGTCACCATGGGCTGCGAGCCGTCGTTGATGGCGTGCAGCAGGTCCTGCCACTGGGTGATGTGGCCTTCGGCGTCGATGATCGGCGAGGACGCACCGCTCTCGACCCGGGAGGCGGCCGGCGGCGGCTCGGCCGCACCGGTCCACCGGACCACCTCGGTGTGGTGGATGCCCACCGCGCCCTCGGAGAAGTAGAGGTTCAGCTCGGCCGGCAGGCCGGGCTTGGTGGCGGTCGAGGTGACGATCGCACCCAGCGCACCGGAGGCGAAGCGGATCGCCGCGACGGTCGTGTCCTCGGCCTCCATGTCGGCCACCAGGGTGGCGGTCTGGGCCTGGACGTCGGCCACCTCACCGAAGAGCCAGCGCAGCAGGTCGACCGAGTGCAGGCCCTGGTTCATCAGCGAGCCGCCGCCGGGAGCGGCACGACGCCAGGCGGCGTGGTTGTAGTAGTCGGCGTCGCGGTGCCATCGGATCAGCGCCTCCCCGAGCACCGGGTTGCCGAACTGTCCGGCGTCGATCGCCTGCTTGAGGTGGACGTGCTGCGACTCCAGCCGGCGCTGTGACACCACCCCGGCGACGGTCCCCGCCCGCTCGGCGACCTCGACCAGTCGCCGCGCGTCGGCGACCGAGGTGGCGACCGGCTTCTCCACCAGCACGTGCTTGCCGGCCTCGAGCGCGGCGATGGCGTGTTCGGCGTGCAGGCCGCTCGGCGAGCAGATCCCGACCACCTGGATCGAGTCGTCGGCGAGCAGACCCGCGACGTCGTCGTACGAACGGACCTGGTCGACCCCGCTGCCACCGACGGTGCCGCGCAGTTCGAGGCCGTCGACGGCCCCGACAGCGGTCATGTGGGTGGTGCCGATCGAGCCCAGTCCGATGATGCCGACACCCAGCTGGTCACCCGGCGCCTTGTCGGTCGTGGCCACAACGTCTCCTCATCAGTCGCAAGCGATTGCAATCAGCACCCTAGACGACGGGCACCGCCGGCCCGACCCCCGGGACACCGTTGGTGGGC
Organism: Carbonicoccus niuqiaonis; assembly: GCF_050157065.1. Lineage (GTDB taxonomy): Bacteria > Actinomycetota > Actinomycetes > Propionibacteriales > Propionibacteriaceae > Avipropionibacterium. Next base: position 711,762 of record NZ_CP189573.1, on the reverse strand, counting down.
ACAGGTGCAGAACTTCCCACCGATGTGGGACATTCAGCCTTATGGTGACAAAGGTGACCACTCGCAAGCACGCCACGATCCGCGAGATCGCGAAGGCCGCCGGCGTCTCGACGGCAACGGTGTCGCGGGCGTTCTCCCGACCCGAGATGCTCTCCCCCGAGACGGTGGAGAAGGTGCGGCAGGTCGCCGCGGAGCTGCACTACGTGCCGAACCGCAGCGCCCGGGCCCTCAGCACCGGCCGACAGGGCGCCATCGCCATCATCGTCTCCGACATCGCCAACCCGTTCTTCTCGCCCCTGATCCGCGGCATCGAGCGCCAGTGCGACAGTGCTGACGTGCTGGTGCTGCTGGGCGACACCGACGAGACCGCCGGCAAGGAGAGCACGCTGCTGGGCAAGCTGTTGCACCAGTCCGACGGCGTCATCCTGGCCGCGCCCCGGTCCGGCGACGCGGAGCTGACCGCCCACGCCCGGCAGACCTCGATGGTGCTGGTGAACCGCGACCTCGACGGGGTCTCGCAGGTGTTGATCGACTCGGCGATCGGGATGCGGCAGGCCGTTGCCCACCTGGCCGAGCTGGGCCACCAGCACCTGGTGTACGCGGCCGGACCGGCCGACTCGTGGGCCAACGGCGAACGTCGCAAGGCGATCATGTCCGCGGCCCGGCGGCACAAGGTCAAGGTGACGACGCTCAAGGCGCTGCGGCCCACCCACGAGGCGGGCATCAAGCTGGCACCCGACGTGGTCGCCAGCGGTGCCACCGCGGTGATCGCCTTCGACGACATCCTGGGTCAGGGAATCATGGCGGGGATCTGGGCCGCCGGGTTGTCGGTGCCCGACGACATGTCGGTGATCGGTTGCGACGACATCACCGCGGCCCGGTCCTACCCGGCGATGACCGCGATCTCCGCGGACGTGATCGCCGCCGGCGAACGGGCGGCCGAGACACTGCTCGAGGTGATCCGGGAGGGTCGCGCGCAGGAGCCGGTGATCATCCCGACCCGGCTCGTGGTGCGCGACTCGACGGGCCCGGCGCGCAGCCGCTGAGTCGACGGTCGCGACTCGGCAGGAAGGCCAAGCTCACGTACGGCCCTGCACACGAACGGCCCTGCACACGAACGGCCCTGCACACGAACGGCCCTGCACACGAACGGCCCTGCACACGAACGGCCCTGCACACGAACGGCCCTGCACACGAACGGCCCTGCACACGAACGGCCCTGCACACGAACGGCCCTGCACACGAACGGCCCTGCACACGAACGGCGCACCTTCACTCTCGGCCCGCCCACCCTCTCGTGGGCCTCACACGCCAGCGGAGCGGAGCTCGTTCACCGATAGGTCACCAGGAGAGGAATCCTCGACACGACCGCCCCTCCAACTGCCCTCTCAGCGAGATGCCACCTCTCCAACTGCCCACTCGGCGGGGCGGCACCTCGCCAACTGCCCTCTCAGCCTGCCCCACCTCGCCATCTGCCCACTCGGCGTGATGCCACCTCGCCAACTGCCCACTCGGCGGGACACCACCTCGCCAACCGCCCCACGACACGCTTGGGACGCGTACGGGCGGGTGTCGAGCGGGATCGGTCACCGATAGGTCACCAGGAGAGGAATCCTCGACACGACCGCCCCTCCAACTGCCCTCTCAGCGAGATGCCACCTCTCCAACTGCCCACTCGGCGGGGCGGCACCTCTCCAACTGCCCTCTCGGCGGGACACCACCTCGCCAACCGCCCCACGACACGCTTGGGACGCGTACGGGCGGGTGTCGAGCGGGATCGGTCACCGATAGGTCACCAGGAGAGGAATCCTCGACACGACCGCCCCTCCAACTGCCCTCTCAGCGAGATGCCACCTCTCCAACTGCCCACTCGGCGGGGCGACACCTCTCCAACTGCCCTCTCGGCGGGACACCACCTCGCCAACCGCCCCACGACACGCTTGGGACGCGTACGGGCGGGTGTCGAGCGGGATCGGTCACCGATAGGTCACCAGGAGAGGAATCCTCGACACGACCGCCCCTCCAACTGCCCTCTCAGCGAGATGCCACCTCTCCAACTGCCCACTCGGCGGGGCGACACCTCTCCAACTGCCCACTCGGCGGGGCGACACCTCTCCAACTGCCCACTCGGCGGGGCGGCACCTCGCCAACTGCCCACTCGGCGGGGCGACACCTCGCCAACTGCCCACTCAGCGGGGCGCCACCTCTCCGACTGCCCTCTCGGCACTCGGGTGGTAGGGCCGGTGTCGGTCAGATGCCGGCGTACGAGTGCAGGCCGCTGAACAGCATGTTGACGCCGATGAAGTTGAACCAGAACGAGGCGACGCCGATCAGCGCGATGACCGCGGCCCGCTTCCCGCGCCAGCCGGCGGTCGCCCGGGCGTGCAGGTAGCAGGCGTAGATCACCCACGTCACCAACGCCCAGGTCTCCTTCGGATCCCAGCCCCAGAAGCGACCCCATGCGTACTGCGCCCAGACCGCACCGGCGGCGACGGCGAAGGTCCACAGCGGGAAGGCGAAGGCGTGCAGTCGGTACGCGATCGCGTCGAGCCGGTCGGAGTGCGGCATCTTGGCCCAGTAGCCGCGGACGGTCTCCTTGCGTTCCATCCGGCTGCGGATCAGGTAGAGGATCGAGGCGAGGGCGCCGACGTTGAACGCCGCACCGGCGACGGCGGCCGCGGCGATGTGCACGACGAACCAGACCGAGTGAAGGGCGGGCACCAGGGGGGCGACGTCGACGTAGAAGACGGTGACGGCCAGCCCGGTGCCGAGGGTGGTCACGAGGGCGGTCGGCAGCCCGAGCCAGCGCATCGTGAACTTGAACGCCATCACCAGGTATGCGAGGCCGATCAGCGCGACCGCCGACAGCGTGAACTCGTACATGTTGCCCCACGGGGCCCGCTGGCCCGCGATCCCGCGGAACACCAGACCGGCGACGTTGAACAGCACGGCCAGCACCATCAGGTTGACCCCGAGTCGGCCGAACATCTCGATCCGGCGCGTCCGGGCCGCGTCGACCTCAGCACCGGTGGGGCCGGCGTCGTCGCCGTCAGCCAGGCCCGACGCCTCGGAATCGGTCGTGTCGACGTGGTCGGTGTCGTCGGCCTCGCTGGCGTCACTCTCGATGGCGGGTCCGGCGCCAGCGGTTGCCAACGCCTTGGTCCGGCGCGGGGCCCGCTTCGCGACCGGGATCGCCGTGACGTTCCGGGCCACGCCCCACTCGATGGCGTGGGCGACCAGCGACAGCAGGTAGAACACCAGTGCCGTCAGGATCGCAAGGTCGGACAGGTTGGCCCAGTCGGACATTCGTTCCACCACTCTCTGCTCGGCCAGCCGGATGGTCGGCGGCCGGGACCAACTGTATACCTTTCAGGCTGCCCCACGCCCGGCGAGCCCCTCGGCAAGCTCGGGGAGCGTCAGCAGGCGCCTCGGGACCGTGATTCAGCGCTCGTCGAGCTTGTCGAGGCGTCCCTCGTCCTCGCCGTCCTCGTCCTCGCCGTCCTCGCCGTCCTCGTCCTCGCCGTCCTCGTCCTCGCCGTCCTCGTCCTCGCGGTCGTGGTCCTCGCCATCCTCGTCATCCTCGGCGTCGAACTCCTCGGATCCCCCGCCGGCTGCCGCGGCCAGGGCCGCGACGTCATCGTCCAACCCGTGTCGGGCGTCCGCCCGGTCGAGTCCGGCAACGTGGATCTCGTCGTCGGTGACCCGCACCCAGAGCCGGCGGGGCCGGATGAACAGTGACAGGCAAAGTCCGAGTACGGCGGCCCCGATCGAGCCGGCGGTGAGCCACAGCGCGGGCGTACGGCTGATCTGCAACTTCACCCACCGGTCGTAGCCGTCGAACGTGATCGACCCCTTGCCGTCGGGCAGTGTCACGGTGTCACCGGGCTTCATCTGCATCCGCAGTACGTCGTCGCCCTCGGTGAACTGGGTCAGCCCGCGGGTGTCGAGGGAGTACACGTTCTGCGGCTCCCCGGTCTCGACCCGGGGCGGGCCGTACCACGCGTTCAGGAACAGCCGCGGCGCCAACGCATCGGGGAACACCGAGCGCGGACCGTACTCGTCGACGATCCCGGTGGGCAGGAAGAAGCCCTGGAACGCCAACTGCTCGGGCCGGGCGTCGACCGCCTTGATCGCGCCGGCGGAGGAGAAGTTGCCGTCCTGCGGCAGGAACACCACCGGCCCCTGCCAGGCGATGTCGCCGTTGCTGTCACGCACCGTCACCGTCGGGGCATAGCCGTGGCCGAGGACGTGCACCTGGGTCCCGCCCATCTCGAGTGGGTGGTTGACCTCAATGGTCTCCTGCCGCGGCGTCGCGCCGGGCCGGTCGATCACCGTGGTGTCGGCCCGGAACACCCGCGCCGCGCCGGTCTGCACCTCACCGGTCTCGAACTGTGCCTCGAAGTGGTCCACGGTGATGTGGAACGGGGCCAGGTCGCCCGCGTCGAACCGCGGCCCGGACGTCAGGTCGTCGTACTGCGTCATCGTGTTGGAGAAGCTGTTCCCCACGACGACGATGGCGCTGCCGCGGTAGCCGTACAGCGTCCCGATCGCCACCCCGATCAACAACAGCACCAGGCTCAGGTGGAACACCAGGTTGCCGGCCTCGCGGAGGTAGCCCCGTTCGGCGGACAGGTTGTCCCCCCGTACGGCCACCCGGAACCGACGCGACCGCAGGTGCTCGGCGGCGCGCTCCAGGACGTCGTCGGTGTCGTCGACCTCTGCCCCGTTCTCGGCATCGGTGCCGTCGCCTGTTTCGGTGCGACGGGCCACCACCTGGTGCACCGGCAGCCGGGTGAGGCGGGCCGGAGTACGGACCGGTTCGGCCCGCACCGCCTTCGCGTACACCATGACCCGCGGCAGGATGCAGCCGATCAGCGACACGAACAGCAACAGGTAGATCGAGGAGAACCAGACCGACGAGAACACGTCGAACATGCCGATCCGGTCGTAGAACTCGCCCAGCCCCGGGTTGGCCTCGATGAAGTCCTCGACCTGGATCGGTGACACCGACCGCTGCGGCACGATCGACCCCGGGATGGCCGCCAGGGCCAGGCAGAACAGCAGGATCAACGCGGTCCGCATCGAGGTCAGCTGGTTCCACCAGTAACGCAGCGTGGCCCGCAGCCCGAGAGCCGGGGCTTCCTCGGTCCCCCGGCGAGGGGTCTTGGCCTTCGTGTCGTCGGCCGTCGTCGCGTCGGCCTTCGTGGCGTCCGGCTTCGTGGCGTCCGGCTTCGTGGCGTCGGGCTCGGACTTGGCGGGCCGGTCCTTCGTCGCCCGGCGGGTCGTGCGCGCGGCGGGGTCGGTGGTGTCTCGGGTCCCCATGATCAGATCACCGGGGTGAAGAGCGCGATGAGATTGCGGGCCTGGGCCATCAGCAGGTCCCACAGGCCCGTGACGAGCATGATGCCGACGATGATCATCGCCACCCCGCCGATGCGCATGATCAACCGCTGGTGACGCCGCATCACGTCGACCACCTTGGTCAACCTGGTGAACCCGAGGGCGACCAGCACGAACGGCAGGCCGAGCCCAAGGGCGTACACGAACGCCAACAGGGCACCGCGGACCGCCGAACCCTCGGTCCAGGCCATCGAGATCACGACCGTCAACGTCGGGCCGATGCACGGGGTCCAGCCCAGCCCGAAGACGACGCCGAGCAGCGGGGCCCCGGCAACCCCGACGGCGGGCACCCGGTTGAGCCGCAGGTCACGGCGACCGATCGGCAACCAGCCGGCGAAGATCAGTCCGACGATGATCACCACCACCCCGAGCACCCGGGTGATCACGTCACGCCACTCCAGCAACGTACGGCCCGCGCCACCGGCGATCGCGCCGGTCAGCACGAACACCGCCGCGAACCCGAGGACGAAGAGTGACGCCCCGGCCAGCATCCGGCCCTTGTTGCCACGCCCCTCCACCACCTCGGTCGCGCTGAGCCCGGTCGCGTACGACAGGTAGCCCGGCAGCAGCGGCACGACGCACGGGGAGAAGAAGGACACCAGCCCGGCCAGCAGGGCCACCGGGATCGCGATGATCATGGAGGAGGCGACGGCTTCGGCCGCCCACTGCCCGATGTCGAGGGGGATCATGGCCTCAGCGTCCCTCGGCCACGTCGTTGACCAGAGCGACCAACGACCCCGTACTGATCACGCCGATGACTCGGGCCGCGACCCGGCCGTCGGCGTCGATCACCAGGGTGGACGGAATCATCCCCGGCGGCAGGTGGTCGGCGAACTTGAGCAGTTCGGCACCCGACGGGTCGTAGATGCTCGGATAGGTGATGTCGAACGCACGCACGAACGCCTGCGCCTGCGCCGGGTCGGGGTCGCGGATGTTGAGACCGATGAACTGGGCGACCTCCGCGGTCTGGTCGGCGGCGGCCACCAGGTCGGGGGCCTCCGCGCGGCAGGGCGGGCACCACGAACCCCAGACGTTGATCACGATCACCTTGCCCGGGTAGTCCTCGGTCGACAGCGGCTCACCGTCCAGGCTGGTGCCGTGCACCACCGGCGCGGCCTGCCGCTCCGCCGGCGGCACCTGGGTCACGCCCGGCTCGGCCTCGACGAACCCCTGGCCAGCAGTCTCGGTCGGACCGCTGTTGCAGGCCGACAACAGCGCCAGCAGCACGAGTGCCACCACCGCGCCCAGCCCCCGACGGCCCGCCCACCGGCGGCCCGCCGACCGCCGTTCCACCCACCGCCGTTCCGACCACCGCCCGACCATGGTCACGCCCCGGCCACGAACTTCTTCGTCTTCTGTTCCAGCAACAGGTCCTTCGCGGGCTCGGTGTAGGCGACCGAGGTGACCCGACCGTCGATCAGCGTGAACGAGGTCACGCTGGCGAGCCGGCACTCACGCTTGCGCGGATCGTGGACCAGCGACTTGCCCACCGCGTCACAGCGGGCCATCCAGATCGGCAGCTGGTGCGACACGATCAGGGCCTCGTGCCCCTTGGCCGCTTCGGCGGCGTCGGCGATGGCGAGCCGCATCCGGGCGACGATGTCGGTGTAGCGCTCCCCCCAGCTGGGCCGCAGCGGGTTGCGGAGCAGCCACCAGTTGCGCGGGTCGAGCAGGGTCTTCGACGAGGCGTTGAACACCTTGCCCTCGAACTGGTTGCTCGCCTCGATCACCCGACCGTCGGTCACCACCGACAGCTCGGGCCGCAGCTCGGCGATCGGCGCCATCGTCTCCTGCGCCCGCTCCAGCGGCGAGCAGCGCAGGTGGGTGATGTCGCGGTCCCGGGACCACTCGGCCGCCACCTCGGCCATCTGGATGCCGAGGTCGGACAGGTGGAAGTCGGGCAGCCGCCCGTACAGCACACCACCGGGGTTGTGAACCTCGCCGTGACGCACCAGGTGCACCACGGTGCGGTCGCCGTCGGACATGCAGTTCTCCTCACTCGGGCACGGACGCTCCGGGCCCATTCTGCCACGCGCACCAACCCGTGGCCGCCCGGCGATCTCGGTCGGGTTCAGCTGGTGGCACCGGTGGTCGCGGCCGCGGCGGCCCGGGCGGCCCCGGGCAGTGCGGCGACGACCCGGTCGAGCACGGCGTCGTCGTGGGCCGACGACAGGAACCACGCCTCGTACGCGCTGGGTGGCAGGTGGATCCCGGCGTCCAACATGGCGTGGAAGAAGGCCGCGTACGCGGTGGTGTCGGTGGTCCTCGCGTCGGCGTAGTCGTGCACCTCGGCCAGGTCGGTCAGGAAGACGCTGAACAGGTTGCCGGCGCTGCCGATCACGTGCGGCACCCCGGCCGCGGTGAATGCCGTACGGACCTCGTCCTGCAGCCGGGCCGAGACCCGGTCGAGGTGGTCGTACACCTCCGCGGTGGCGAGCCGCAGCGTGGTCAGCCCGGCGCTGGTGGCCACCGGATTGCCCGACAGCGTGCCGGCCTGGTAGACCCCGCCGACCGGTGCCAGGTGCTGCATCAGCTCGGCGCGGCCACCGAACGCGGCCGCCGGGAACCCGCCGCCCATCACCTTGCCGAAGGTCATCAGGTCGGGCGTCACGCCGTCGCGGCCGAACTGTCCGCTGGCCGACACGCGGAACCCGGTCATCACCTCGTCGGACACGTACAGCGCCCCGTGGTCGTGGCAGGCCCGGCGCAGGAACTCGTTGAACGAGACCCCGGCGACCGTGGCAGGGGCGACGACGCCCATGTTGCCCGCGGCGGCCTCGGTGATGATGCAGGCGATCCGGTCGCCGTGCTCGGCGAACGCGGCGGTGACGGCGTCACGATCGTTGTACGGCAGCACGAGCGTGTCGGCGGTGGTCCCGGCCGTGACGCCGGGGGTGCCCGGCAGGGCGAGCGTGGCGACGCCGGAACCGGCCTCGGCCAGCAGCGCGTCGGCGTGGCCGTGGTAGCAGCCGGCGAACTTCACCACCAGGTCGCGGCCGGTGATGCCGCGAGCCAGCCGCAACACGCTCATCGTGGCCTCGGTGCCGGAGTTGACCAGCCGCACCTGCTCGACGGGGGTGCGGTCGACGATGGCGGCCGCCAGCTCGACCTCCGCCTCGGTGGGGGCACCGTACGAGGTGCCGCCGGCGGCGGTTCGGGTCACCGCCTCGATCACCTCGGGGTGGGCGTGGCCCAACAGCATCGGCCCCCACGAGCAGACCAGGTCGACCAGCTCGTTGCCGTCCACGTCGACCAGGTACGCACCCCGGGCGCTCGCGATGAACCGGGGGGTGCCGCCGACCGAGGCGAACGCCCGGACCGGCGAGTTGACCCCACCCGGGATCACCTGCTGGGCGCGCGCGAAGAGTTCGGCGGAACGGCTGTCAGGCATGGGGTCCTCGCGGTCGACGATCATGGCCCAGCCATCGTAGGCCAGCCCACCGACAGCGCCGATTCGACGCACTCCGGCCCGCTCAGCGGTGGGTGGCGTCGGCCCCGTCGACCACCCGGTAGGTGGAGCGGAACGTGACGTCGGTGCTGTCGACGGCCACCCAGTCCAGGTGCGGGACACCGCGTTGCGGGTCATCCGCGGGCCCGGGGCCGGGTCGCAGCAGCACCTCGGCGGGTGCCGTCACCTCGTGCTCCCCGACCAGGTGTTCCCCGTCCCCGGCCCAGTGGGTCGTCACACCGTTGGGGTGGTGGGTCACCCGGAAGCCACCGACGGGTCGCAGGTGCAGGGCGATCCGGTGCGGGCGGTCACACCGTACGGTCAGCTCGTCGACCAGACCGGCGTCGGTGAGCCGCAGGCTCCGGGTCGCGTGGACGCCCGGGTACGCCAGCGCACTCGCCACCACGACCGACGTGTCGTCGTGGCTGATCAACTCGCCCGGCCCGGCCTCCTGATCATGACCGTCGATGCTGAAGGTCGGGTGGGCCGTGGTGCTGGCGTAGTGGGTCCGCCAGTACCGGTGCCCGTACGGCACCTGCCCGGGGTCGGCCTGGAACGGGGACCGGTCGCCGTACAGCAACAGCGACAGGGTGTCGAAGTGGCCGTGTGAGCTGCCGTGCGGTCCGAAGGCGACCACCGCCTGCAGGCCGGGGCGTCGCAGCACCGCGTACCCACCGTCCGGCTGGACCACCACCGAGGTCGCCGGTCCGGCCGGAAGGTCGGCGGCGAGGTCCAGCTCGGCCAGCTCGGCGTCGTAGCCGGGCCGACGGTACGGCCCGTCGTGCAGTGCCGGCAGCTCTCCCGACCCGGTCCGCAGGTCCTGCAGTACGCGCCGCATCGCGGCCAGCCGTTCGGCGACGTCGTCCGGTACGACGGCACCGGGCACCCCGTCGATCGCGACCAGACAGGCCCGCAGCACGAACGAGTGGTAGTAGGTGCTCGCCTCCCACTGCCAGCCGTCGGGCAGCACCGCCGCCCGCAGATGTGCGTACGTCCCGTGGTCGCCGGTCAGCCAGCCCTCGTCGCGGCTGCAGACGGCCCCGGCGGCGTCCAGCCAGGCAACGAAGTTCGAGGTGAACCTTCCCTGCCCCAGCAGGGTTTCCCGGGCGGTCGCCGCCGCCTCGACCAGCCCGGTGAGGAGGGCGTCGACCTGGGTCGGCAGCACCACCTCGCGGTCGCGCAACGCCCAGCACGCTCGCCCGATGTGCACCGCCCAGATCGCCTCGGTGAGGGCCTGGTGGAACAGCCTCCCGCGCAGCATCCAGGCCTGCGATCCCTCATGATCGGAATCGAGTCCGGCGTACAGCTCCGCCCACTGGGTGAGCACGTCCAGCACCTGTTGATCATGGTCGGGGCCGGCGAGTGCGAGGTCGCGGATCCGGACCGCGCAGGCCTGGTGCGCCAGCACCGTCCAGGCACCCCGGATGGCCGGAGTGTCGAGCAGGCAGCCGTGCGGGCACCGCACCCCGGCCGGCGGGAACGTCCCGCCGAGCATGTCGTCGTGCAGCAGTTCGGTGCCGTGCACCGGGCACACGTACTCGTGCCACCAACCGCCGCGCTCGTTCGGCAGCACGACGTGTGCCGCCCGGGTGGTCGGTTCGGTGTCCGGTGATGTCATGGCGGGTCCTCGTGTCGACGGCGGCGAGTCAGTGGAACAGGGAGCGGGCCAGCGCATGATCATCTCGGACGAGCCGGCTCACGTCGGCCTGCTCGGCGGAGTACTCGGCGGGCAGGCAGAAGGGGCCGCCATAGCCGTGCCGGGCGAGGTGGTGCAGCACCACACCCCAGTCACAGCTGCCCTCACCGCCGGCGACCCACTCCGGCCGGCGTCGGGGTTGGCCCGCGGCGTCGGTCAGGTCGGTCGGCACCCATCGCGCGTTCTTCAGGTTGACCTGCAGGATCCGCTCGTACGCGGCGTCGATGCTCCGCCGTGGGTCGTCCCCGCCGAGCCCTTCGTGCCCGGCGTCCCAGACCAGGCCGAAACCCTTGCTGGGCAACGGATCCAGCAGTTCCATCATGGCCAGTGCCGTCGGCACGTACGGTCCCTCGTGCGGTTGCAGGCCGACCGCGACGCCGTACCGGGCGACCGGCTCGACCAGGGCGTCGAGTCGACGGTGCCAGGTGGCGATCCCGGCGCGGTGGTCCCCGTCGATCCGCGCCATCATCCGGACCAGGTCGACACCGGCAGCCCGGCAACCGGCCAGCACCGCCTCGGTCGGGTCCGCGGCGACGCTGCTGATCACCACCCCGTGCTCGGCCAGCTCGGCGGCGTAGCGCGGCAACGCGTCGGCAGCATGCTCCGGCTCGACCGCACAGCCGGGGCGGACCGGGAGCTCCACGGCCGTCAGGCCCATCGCGTGGACGACCGACGCCAGCTCGGGGGCGGCCAAGGTCGGCCACGGCTTGGTGAACACCGACCAAGTGGTGCCGGGCGTCATCGGGTCCTCCGCATCGTCGACCGCGGCGGTGGTGTCGCCGGTCGGTCGTCAAACCTATCCGAATCCGCAGGCCCTGGGCGGCCGGTCCGGGGGCACGGGGCCGGAGTGCGCGGCGGGTTCAGCGGTTGATCCGCGGACCGATCACGTCGGCGAAGGCCCGGACGTGGTCGGCCGGGAACTCGTAGTGGTTGTCCCAAGTGTGGTCGGGGAACAGGAACATCCGCCGCAGGCCCAGTTCCTCGCGGGCCCGGACCAGGCGGTCGGCGCACTCCTCGGCGGTGCCGAACAGCCCGAACGCATCGAGCACCTGGTCGGCCTGCTCGTCCGACACACTCCCCGGGTCGAAGTCGTCGGCGATGTCGATGCCGGACGCGCGGAGCCACCGCAGGTTGGACACACTGGGGTAGCGCAGCCACGGCTGCCCCTCCCGGAACCAGCCCTGCGGGTAGCGCCGCAGCTCGGTCCGCTCACCCAACCCGAACGGGGTGATGAAGATCTCGGCGATGCTGTCGGGGTCCCGGCCGGCCCGCTCGGCACCGCGCCGGACGTGGTCGCGCGCAGCCGCGACCCCGTCGGGATGCAGGCCGACCAACATCATCACGCCGTCGGCGGCCTCCCCCGCCAGCTCGAGCAGCTTCGGCCCCGACGCCAGCAGGATCACCTCGGCCCCGTCGGCGGGGCGGCTGTCGAGGTGCAACGGCTGCCCGTCGAACTCGGCCTTCCCGGTGTTGATCAGGCCGCGCAGCGCCAGCAGGACCTCCTTGAGCCGGGCCCGACGCTCCGGTGCCGCGCCCGCCTTCTCCACCGACAGGAAGCCGGGGGCCACGGTGAGCATGGCCCGTCCCGGCGCCAGCTCGTCGAGCGAGTTGAGCAGCGAGGCCAGCACCAGCGGGTGTCGGGTCACCGTGTTGGAGGTTGCCGGGAACAGTCGCAGCGCGTTGGTGGTGTGTGCCATCGCCGCCAACGCCACGTACGCGTCACGTCCGGTGTGGTGGTGGTCGGGTACGCCGACCCCGGAGAGTCCCGCCTGTTCACAGACGGCGGCGTACTCGGCCAGCTTGGGCAACGGGCTGCCCAGCGGCACCCGGATCGACACCTCGAGTTGATCAGCCACCGTCATATCCCCTGCTCGTCGTTCGTGTCGGCCTGCTCGCCGGTGTTGATCTTGGCGATCGGGTCGTCGGCACCCACCACGGCGCCGACCTCGACCAGCTGCTGCAGGGTTCCGGCGCGATGGGCACTGACCCGGGTCTCCATCTTCATCGCGTCCAGGACGGCGATGTCGTCACTCTCGGCGACGGTTGCGCCGTCGTCGACCAACCATTCCACCAGCGCACCCCCCGACGGTGGCAGCACGGCCGTGTCATCGGCGGCACCACCGGAGTCGCCGGCGCCGCCGGCGGCCGCAGCTCCACCGGCGCCAGCCAGTCCTTGCAGCAGTTCCGCCGGCAGTCCGAGCACCACCCGCCGGCCGTCCAGCTCGACACCGAATCGCTGCATTCCCTGCTCCGGAACGGGATCGGGCCTGACCTGACCCTGTTGGATCCGCGGCATGGCCACGGTCTCGATCCACTGCGTGCTGACCGCGAAACCGTCGGTGGAGAAGTCCGCATCGTCCAGCAACAGGCCCAGGAACGGTACGACGGTCGCCGGACCCTCGACGGCCAGCTCGCGCAAGGCCCGCCGGGTGCGTACCAGCACCGCATCCCGGTCCGGTGCGACGATGATCAACTTCGCAAGCATCGAGTCGAACGCCGGCTGGACGACGTCACCGACCTCGACGCCGGCATCCCACCGGATCCCCGGCCCGGCGGGCACCCGCAGGCCCGTCACCCGTCCCGGGCTCGGCAGGAAGCCCCGTGCCGGGTCCTCGGCGTTGATGCGCAACTCCAGTGCGTGTCCGACCGGGGTCGGGGTCTTCGTGATCGACAACCCTTGCCCCTCAGCGATCCGGAACTGCTCACGGACCAGGTCGACGCCGGTCACCGCCTCGGTCACCGGATGCTCGACCTGCAGCCGGGTGTTGACCTCCAGGAAGGTCAGCACCCCGTCCTCACCGAGCAGGAACTCCACCGTCCCGGCACCGCGATAGTTCACCGCGGCACAGATGTCACGGGCCGCGCTGTGGACCCGTTCCCGTTGCTCGGTGGTCAGTCCCGGCGCCGGGGCCTCCTCGACGAGCTTCTGACTGCGGCGCTGCAACGAGCAGTCACGGTCCCCCACGACGACCACGGTGCCCTGCCCGTCGCCGACCACCTGGGCCTCCACGTGACGCGGTCGGTCGAGGAACCGTTCGACGAAGCATTCGCCCCGTCCGAATGCACCGACCGCCTCCCGGACGGCCGACTCGTACGACGACGCCACCTCGTCGAGCTCGCGGACCACCTTCATCCCGCGGCCACCGCCGCCGTACGCGGCCTTGATCACCACCGGCAATCCGTGCTCCTGGGCGAATGCGTGGCACTCCTGGGCATCGGCGAGCGGCCGATCGAGCCCGGGCACCAGCGGCGCCCCGACCTGTTCGGCGATCCGGCGGGCGGTCACCTTGTCGCCCAACTTGTCGATGCTGTCGGGGGTCGGGCCGATCCAGGTCAGCCCCGCCTCCTCCACCGCGCGGGCGAAGTCCGCACTCTCGGACAGGAACCCGTACCCGGGGTGGACGGCGTCGGCACCGGACCGGTCCGCCGCAGCCAGCAACGACTCGATGTCGAGGTAGGTGTCGGCCGCGGTGGTGCCACCCAGCCCGTACGCCTCGTCGGCCAGCCGGACGTGCAACGCTTCGGCGTCCTGGTCGGCGTAGACCGCGACCGAGGCGTAGCCGGCTTCGGCGCAGGCCCGGATGACCCGGACCGCGATCTCGCCACGGTTGGCGATCAACACCTTCTGCATCTGGACGGCCTCTCTGCTCTCACACATCGGTGGGGGACGTGTCCGCCGTCATGGCGATGGGACTGGGACGTACACGGAACCGCACCTTCGCACCCGGCGGCAGCTGCCCGGCCCGGTCGAGGTGATCATCGACGACCGCCCCGATGATCGGGTAGCCGCCCGTCAGCGGGTGGTCGGCCAGGAACAGCACGGGCTGACCGTCGGCCGGCACCTGGATCGCCCCGGTGACCGCCCCCTCGCTCGGCAGCTCGCCGTCGATGGCCCGCGACAACGGCACCTCGCCCTGCAGCCGGATGCCGACCCGGTCCGACCGTGGGGTGACCAGCCAGTCCTGGGATTCCAACACCTGCAGGGCTTCGGGGGTGAACCAGTCGGAACGAGGGCCGAGGACGACGTCGAGCTCCACGACCTCGCTGCTCACCGGGAGTTCATGATCAACGACCGGCAGCGGGTCGACCGCGTACGGTGCCGTGTGCGGGTCACCCAGCGGTACGCGATCCCCGGCCCGCAGTGCCTCGGGGCCCAGGCCGGCGAGGGTGTCGGTGGCCCGACTTCCCAACGCGGCCGGCCCTTCGACGCCACCGCGGATCCCCAACACCGTACGAAGGCCCGCGGCTGCCGAGCCGAGCCGGAGTTCGTCGCCGTCCGCCACCGCGAACGGCACACCATGATCAACTTGGCGGGCCACACCGTCCCGGTCGGTCAGTGTCGCGGCCGCGGTCGCGCCCGTCAACGCGGCAACCGTGTCACCGTGGAAACACAGTACGGCACCGCCGCCGAGGAGTTCCAGGGCAGCCGTTCCGGGAAGGTTGCCGACCGCCCGGTTCGCGGCCCGCAGTGCACCCCGATCGGCGACCCCGGACGCCGACACCCCGAGTGCGGAGAACCCCGGTCGGCCGGTGTCCTGGACGAGCAACTGCAAGGCGGGGCGGACGACTTCGAGTTCGTGTTCCGGGCGTCTCGACGAGCTCGACGGGCGTTGATCCACGTCCCCCGAGCCCTCACTCACGGCCCCCGTGCGTTCGGAAGGGTCCGCCGCCACGAACCGGACGGCGACACCGGGGGTCAGCAGGGCCGGCGGATCGCGGTCGAGGTCCCACATCTGCTCGTCGGTCCGCCCGATGATCTGCCAGCCGCCGGGGCTGGAGCGTGGGTACACCCCGGTGAACAGCCCCGCCAACGCCACCGATCCGGCCGGCACCCGGGTCCGCGGTGACGACCGCCGGGGGACGTCGAAGAACGGGTCGTCACAGGAGATGTAGCCGAAACCGGGTGCGAATCCGGTGAACGCGACGGTCCAGTGGGCGGCCGTGTGCCGGGCCACGACCTCCTCGGTCGAGACGCCGAGGTGCTCGGCGACATCGGCCAGGTCCTCCCCGTCGTAGTGGACCTCGATCACCACCTCACCGGCGGTGGCGGCCTCACCGGACACCGGCGGCACCGTCCTGATCGCGGCGGCCAGCTCCGGTGCCGACACCACCAGCGGGTCGTGGTGGACCAAGATCGTCTGCGCCGCGGGGATCAACTCGGTGACCCCCGGCAACGCGGCCGCCTCGAGTGCGGCGTACAACCGGATCGTCGCCTCGAGGTCAGCGGCCTCCACCAGCAGCGCCCGGTCCGAGGCCACCAGGATCCGGGTCACGTCCGAAGCGCTCATCGCTGCTCCCCCGTCGGGCATCCGGTCACTGGATGAACTCGGCATCGGGGACATCGGTGATGAACATCGAGCCCGGGGCGTGCGTCACTGCGAACGGCGGTTTGGACGCCATGATCGCCGCCTGCGGGGTGACCCCGCAGGCCCAGAACACCGGCAGCTCGCCGTCACGGACGTCCGGGGCATCACCGAAGTCAGGCCGGGACAGGTCGGCGATGCCGAGGCCGGCCGGGTCGCCGATGTGGACCGGCGCCCCGTGCACGGCCGGGATCCGGCCGGAGATCCGTACCGCATCGGCCACCCGGTCGGCCACGATCGGCCGCATCGAGACGACCTGGTTGCCCCGCAGCCGACCGGCCGGGGTGCACTCGACGTTCGTGCGATACATCGACACGTTGCGCCCCAGCGTCTGGTGCCTGATCTCGATGCCGGCATCGACCAGCCCGGACTCGAAGGTGAAGCTGCACCCGATCAGGAACGACACCAGGTCGGGCTGCTCCTCCCACGCCGCGATCGCGTCGGTCGGCTCGTCGACCAACTCGCCGTCCCGCCAGATCCGGTACTGCGGGATGTCGGTCCGGATGTCACTGCCGGGCGCCATCGTCGACTCGGTCTTACCGGCCTCCAACACCTCCAGCACCGGACAGGCCGCCGGATTGCGCTGCGCGAACAGCAGGGTCTCGAACGCCCAGTCGGCCGGCACCGAGATCAGGTTGGCCTGGGTGAGCCCGTGGGCGACCCCGCTGGTGGGGCCGACGACGCCGGAGCGGTATGACTCGCGCGCCGCCCGTGCCGCCGCGAGCTGTTCGGGGGTGGGTCCGGTGGTCCGCATCGTCGGTCCTCAGGCTGCGAACGGGCTGATCGTGATGCCCGCCGCCTCCAGGGCGCGACGTGTCTGCGCCGCCATCGCGATCGCACCGTCGGAGTCACCGTGGACGCAGATCGACTGGGCGTCGACCTTCACCTCGGACCCGTCGATCGCTTCCACCACACCGTCCTGGGCCAACCGGACCATCCGCGCCGCAACCTGCTCGGGATCGTGCAGCACCGAGCCCTCCTCGGTCCGCGACACCAATTGCCCGTCGGGTTGGTAGGCGCGATCGGCGAACGCCTCCGACGCGGCGGTGAGGCCGGACCTCGCCGCCAGCTCGGTCGCCAGACCGCCCGACAGCCCGAGGAACACCAGATTCGGAGCGACGGCCCGTACGGCGGCCACCACCGCCTTCGCCTGGGTCTCGTCGCGGGCGATCGTGTTGTACAGCGCACCGTGCGGCTTCACGTACGACACCGTGCCACCGACCGCGGCGGTCAACCCCAGCAGTGCGCCCAGTTGGTACTCGACCTGGGCCTGCAGGGTGGCCGGATCAATGTCGACCTTGGTGCGCCCGAAGTTCTCGTAGTCGTCGTAGCCCGGGTGCGCCCCGATCGTCACGCCCCGCTCGACCGCGGCCGCCAGCGTCGTCCGGATGCCCTCCGGGTTGCCGGCGTGGAACCCGCACGACACGTTGGCACTGGTCACGATGTCGAGCATCGCCGCATCGTCGCTGACGATGCGATCGGGGGTGTTCTCGCCCAGGTCCGAGTTGAGGTCGATGGTTGCCATGCGATCAGCCTCCAATGCCGATGAACGCGAAGATGGGCCCGACCGAGACGACGCCCATGTACCAGGTGAGCAGTGTCACGAGACTACCCGCGACCAACAGCCAGATCGGGTACGGGGCATCGCCCAGCAGCTTGCGACGGAACCAGCCGATGTACATGAACACGGTGAGGCCGATCGGCAGGATCAGACCGTTGAACCCGCCCACGAACACCAGGATCGCCGCCGGCGGCGTGGTCAGGATCAGGTAGATGATCAAGGACACCACGATGAACGCGACGGTCGCGATCTGCAGTGGCCACCCCTTCAGGAACATGGAGTTGAACGTGGACAGGAAGGTCGCCGAGGTGTAGGCCGCACCGATCACCGAGCTGATCGCCGCCGCCCAGAAGATCGCACCGAAAATGCGCATTCCGGCATCGCCCAGGGCGTACCCGAAGGCCTGTGCGGCCGGGTTGGCGGCCTGGCTGGTGAGGTCGATGGTGACGCCTGAGGCGACCACGCCAAGGATCGCCAGGAACAGCACGTACCGCATCACGCCGGTGACCAGGATGCCGCTGGTGGCGGCGCGCATCACGCCGCCGACGTCCTCGGGTCGGGTCTTGCCGGCGTCCAGGTAGCGGTGGGCACCGGAGTAGGTGATGTAGCCGCCGACGGTGCCGCCGACGATCGTGGTGATGGTGGCGAAGTTGATCGTGTCGGGCCAGACCGTCTGCCGGAACGCGTCGCCGACCGGCGGCTGGGTGATGAACGCGACGACCACGGTCATCACGATCATGCCCACGCCGAGCAGCATCACGACCACGTCGACCACCCGACCGGCGCGCTTGACCAGGAAGATCGCGATCGCCAACAGGCCGGTGACCAGGCCACCGATCTTGGGATCCAAGCCCAACAAGGCATTCATGCCCAACCCGCCACCGGCGATGTTGCCGATGTTGAAGGCGAGGCCGCCGATCACGATCAGCACCGCGATCACGTGCCCGGAGAACGGGATCGCACTGTTGGCCAGCTCACCGGCCCGCTTGCCCGAGGCGGTGATCATGCGCCACACGTTCAGCTGGACCGCGATGTCGACGATGATCGAGATCAGGATCGCGAACGCGAACGCGGCGCCGAGTTGAGCGGTGAACGTGGCGGTCTGGGTGATGAAGCCCGGCCCGATCGCCGACGTCGCCATCAAGAAGATCGCCCCCAGCACGGGCCCGCGCTTCTTCTTCAGCACCTCCCCCACCGACGGCGACTCGGCTGTCGTGGTGTCGTTGCCCTCATTGTCTGCCATGTCTGCTCCATCGACGGTGGTGGACGGTTCCGGGTCGCCGGCAGCCCTTCGGGGCAGGCGTGTCCGTCCGGCTCAGTGTAGGGCACCAACGCGGACGATTGTTCAACAATTGGGATACGGATGCTCACCGACCGGACGATGATCGGTCTATCCTTGCCCGGTGACTGTCCCGGCACCGACGCCCCGTACGACCATCGCCGAAGACCTGCGACGACGCATCATCGACGGCGAGTTCGCCCCCGGCAGCCGGCTCTCCGAGGCCGCGATGACGGCCCACCTCGACGTTTCCCGCAACACCGTGCGGGAGGCGTTCCGGCTGCTGCAGGCCCAGGGGTTGGTCGAACACGTCGCCCACCGTGGGGTCTCGGTGGTCTCCCCCACGGTCGCCGACGTGGTCGACATCTACCGCGCCCGCCGCGCCCTGGAGTGCCACGTCCTGGGCCACGCCGCGCCCCGGCACCCCCGCGTGGCGGCGATGCAGGCCGCGATCGAGCAGGGCGAGGCGGCCGCGGCGGCCGACGACTGGCGGGTCGTCGGCACGGCCAACATGGCCTTCCACGAGTCGCTCGTCGCGCTGTCGGACAGTCCCCGGCTGATGCGCAGCTTCGGCAACGTGCTGGCCGAACTCCGGCTGGCCTTCCTCGAGATCGACGACAGCGAGGGCCTGCACCATCCCTTCGTGGGCCGCAACCGGGCCCTGCTGGACACACTCGTCGAACAGGGCCCCGCCGCGGCCGCGACGGCCCTCGAGCGCTACCTGGTCGACTCCGAACGGGTCGTGCTGGCCGCTCTCACCCGTCGCCCCTGACCGTCACTCGTTGACCAACCAGACGCTGGGCGCCTCGGCGGGCCGATCCTTGCGCTGCGGTGGCCGGCACCGCCCGGCGACCTGCCGACCGAGGCGTGTCACGACGGCATCCGGCGCCATCGCCGGCCGCACCGGACCGTACTGGCTCAACAACAACCGGCCACCGGGCGCGACCACCGCGGCCAGCAGATGATCAACGAGTTGGGCCCACCGGTCCATCGGCACCACGTCGAGCAACATGTGCACCAGGTCGAACCGGACTCCGTCGGGGTGCCGCCACACCACGGCATCGCCGGCCCAGAAGTGCTCGGCCCACTGCGGGTGGAGGGTCCGGGCCCGCTCGACCAGTTCGGGGGCGATGTCGACGCCGTACGGTGTCAGCGCCACCCCGCGCTCGGCGGCCCAGTCGACCATGGACGCCGCCAGGTGTCCGTTGGCGCAGGCGAGGTCCAGGAAGCTGCTCACCGGCCGGCGGGTGTCGACCGCGTCGACCAGGACGCCCCGGGCGTCGCGCCAGTCGTCGGCGGAGCCGCCGAAGCCGGATCCACCCTGCGGTGTGGCGGCTCGCAGGTAAGCGCCGACCAGGGTGCGCCGGGTGTCGGCGACGAGTTGGTCGTACGACATCGTGCGCCGCGACTCGTCGGCCAGCGCCACCAGCCGGGCCAGCGCACCGTCGCCCTGGTCGGTGAGCAACGCGACGGCCTCGTCCGGCGACCCGGTCCACCACTCGGCGTCGGACCGGTGTGGTCGGGACCCCCTGTAGGGGTCGCCGTCGATCCAGAACACGGCGTGACGCCGCTCGGGGTCGATCGCCAGCAGATGGGTGCCCTGTCGCCGGAATCCCATGCGGGCCAGCGGAATCCGAAGCACACTGTCGTCCCAGACGTCCTCGCCGGGCAGTCGTTGATCACTGGGGATCACCCAGCGGCCGTCGTGGCGGTACAGCGCGACCAGGGCACCGGCGGCGAGCTCGGGATCGAGCCGGAAGCAGACCGTCGACACCCGTGTGATGCGTCGCCAGTCGATCGTCTCAGGGGTGGCGGGGACGAAGGATTCGGCGGCGCGGACGAGGACCGGCCAGTTGGCGAAGCCGAGGTCACGTGCGACCTGGTGCTGCGCGGTGGTGAGCTTCGTGGTCGGGTCGCCCCGGCGGAGTTCGGAGAGGAGTTCCCTCGCCCGCTTGCGGGCCTGCTCAAGATTCACGCTTCGCTTGCGGGCCTGCTCCAGATTCACGTGTTCAGTCATGACGGTTCCCTCCGGAATGCCGACGTCCGCCGTTCGGCAAGAGAGACCGTGTGGTCTTCACAGGTGGGAGATCGGGTGGGCTCGGCCCTTTCCGCGGACGGGTGGCACCCCAGGTGCGCTCCGCGAGACTACCGGATGTGGCCCGTCGGCGCCACGGGCGGTCGACCCGGCCCGGCGCCGTGCGAGTCAGCTGGGGAGCAGCTCGCCGCGGTCCGTCACCAGCTCGGCGGGAGCGGTGAGGCGCCAGGCCTCGAAGACCAGTTCGGCCAGCTCGTCGGTCTCGATGCCGGCCAACGTCACCACCACCCAGCCGAACTGTCCGGCGGTGAACTGCACCTCGAACACGTCCGGCCGTTCGGCGACCAGGGCCAACTGCTCGGCCAGCGGCTGCTTCAGCCCGACCGTCTCGGTGCGTTCCCACAGGTAGCCGAAGACGTGCCCGCCGACCCGGAACGAGGACCAGTGGGACGTGTCACGACGTTGCACCTCGGGGAGTTGCCCCACCAGCCGGACGAAGTCCTCGATCATCACCACGATCGGCATCCAACCACCCGGCACCGACCGGTTGCACGCCGGCCTCGACCGGTCCCGGGCCCGGTCCGCTCGTAAAATCGGGCGCCACAGCGACACACGTGGAGCTCACGTCCACCGACGTCACCACAGCGCCCATACATA
The DNA here is from genome assembly GCF_050157065.1 of Carbonicoccus niuqiaonis. GTDB lineage: Bacteria > Actinomycetota > Actinomycetes > Propionibacteriales > Propionibacteriaceae > Avipropionibacterium. The sequence continues at coordinate 690,323 of NZ_CP189573.1, read as the reverse complement.
CGAGCCGCCCCGCCTCAGGAGGCGCCCGAGCCGCCGCGACGCTCGTTCCCGCGGCGATAGTTGCCGGTGGCCCGGGCCAGCAGCTGCTGGTCCTCCTCGTCGGAGCGGCCGAGCTTGCCGATCAGCTTCTGCGCCTGCGCGCCGGCGACGGTGACGACGTGCTGGCCGCCGCGGCTGACCATGACCGTGCCGGACTTGGTGATCCGGTGGTCGAACGGGTCGTCCTCGAGTCCCATCGAGCCGCGCTCCTGTCAGCCCCGGCGGTACCGACGGGCGAACTCCAACGCCCAGTAACTCAGCACCACCTGCGCCCCGGCCCGTCGGATCGACAGCAACGTCTCGTCGATCGCCCGCTCCCGATCGAGCCACCCGTTCGCCGCCGCGGCCTCGACCATCGCGTACTCCCCGGACACGTTGTAGGCCGCGACCGGCACGTCGACCGCGTCGCGGACCGCGCTGATCACGTCCAGGAAGCCGAGCGCGGGCTTGACCATGATCATGTCGGCACCCTCGGCGACGTCGAGGCGCACCTCGCGCAACGCCTCGGTCAGGTTCGCCGGATCCTGCTGGTAGGTCTTGCGGTCCCCGGTCAGCGACGACCCCACCGCCTCTCGGAACGGCCCGTAGAACGCCGACGCATACTTGGCCCCGTACGCCAGGATCGCGGTGTCGAGCTGCCCGGCGGTGTCCAGCGCCGACCGGATCGCCCCGACCTGGCCGTCCATCATCCCCGACGGGCCGACCACATGGGCCCCGCACTCGGCGTGCATCACCGCCATCTCGGCGTACAGCGCCACGGTCGCGTCGTTGTCCACCAGGCCCGACGGGGTCAGCACCCCGCAGTGACCGTGGTCGGTGAACTCGTCGAGACAGACGTCGCTCATGATCAACAGGTCGTCCCCGGCCGCCTCCCGGGCCCGCCGCAACCCCAGGTTGAGGATCCCGTCCTCGGCGAGCGCCCCGGACCCGCGGGCGTCCTTCTGCTCCGGGACACCGAACAGCATCACCCCGCCCAGCCCGACCTCGGCCGCCTCGGCGACCGCCTCGGCCAGGCTGTCGAGGGTGTGCTGGACGACGCCGGGCATCGACCCGATGGGACGTGGCTCGGCCAACCCTTCGGCGACGAACAGCGGCAGCACCAGCTGCTCCGGCCGGACGGCGTACTCGGCCACCAGACCGCGCATCACGGCCGTGGACCGCAACCGCCGCGGCCGGACGGGCAGTTCCATCGCCATGGTCAGCCGCGTCGCCGCGACGAGCCCCGCTTGAGCTCCGACGGCTTCACCACGGCCTCGTTGCGGGCCAGATAACCGTCGCGACGCTCGGCCGCCACGGCAGCCAGTGCGTCGGCCAGGTCGATCGCGCTCGGCTTCGACGCCTGTACGTCGACCCGCAGCCCGTGTTCGGAGCAGGTCTTCGCGGTGGCCGGGCCGATCGCGGCGATGATCGTGTTGGCGTGCGGCTTGCCGGCGATCCCGACCAGGTTGCGGACCGTCGAGGAGGAGGTGAACACCACCGCGTCGAACTTGCCGGTCTTGATCGCGTCCCGCACCTCCGCACTGGGCGGGGCGGCCCGCACGGTCCGGTAGGCGGTGACGTCCTCGACCTCCCAGCCCAACTCCACCAGCGCGGCGGCGAGGGTCTCGGTGGCGATGTCGGCCCGCGGCAGGAAGACCCGGTTGATCGGGTCCAGCACGTCGTCGTACGGCGGCCACTCGGCGGCCAGCCCGGCGGCGGAGTGCTCCTCGGTGGGTACGAGATCGGGCTCGATCCCCCACGCCTGCAGGGTCGCGGCGGTGGTCTCGCCGACCGCGGCCACCTTCAACCCGGAGAACGCGCGGGCGTCCAGCCCGTACTGCTCGAACTTCTCGCGGACGGCCTTGACCGCGTTCACCGAGGTGAACGCGACCCACTCGTACCGCCCCTCGACCAGACCACGGATCGCCTTGTCCATCTGCTGCGGCGACCTGGGCGGCTCCACCGAGATGGTCGGCACCTCTTCGGAGTGTGCGCCGTAGCTGCGGAGCCGGTTGGCCAGCGACGCCGCCTGGTCCTTGGTCCGCGGGATCAGCACCCGCCAACCGAACAGCGGCTTGGTCTCGAACCACGACATCCCGTCGCGCTTGTCCTCGATGACGCCGAGCATCACGTGTACGGGTTCGGCGACGTCGAGCTTGGCGCCGGCGGCCTCGTCGGCCAGTTGACACAGGGTGGTCGAGATGGTCCGCTGCTCGGTGCTGCCGCCGCGGTAGGTCAGCATCACCCGGTCGTCGGCGGGGCGACCGGCGGTCAGTGCGGCGTCGACCAGATCGGTCACCGCACCCGCGCGGGTGCTGATCACCACGGCGCCGACGGCGGCCCACTGGGAGGCCTGGTTCTTGGTGAACCGACCGTCCATCGCCGACACGAAGTGCACCCCACCGGACTGGTGCAGTGCGACCCCGGCATACTCCGGAACCGCTGTCAGGCTGGAAACCCCGGGGATCACCTCGAAGTCGATGCCACCTCGTACGCAGGCCGCGGCCTCGTCGGCGACCGAGCTGTCCAGGAACGGATCACCGGCGACGAGCCGGACCACCCGGCTGCCCTCGCCGGCGTGCTTCAGCACGGTCCGGGCGCGGGTCGACGGCGGGTGTGGCCGGCCGGTGTCGGCCAGCCCCAGGGACAGCACCTCGACCCCGTCCGGGATCGTGATCGCTTCGTGCTCCAGCATGGTGGCCATCGCCTGGTCGTCGAGGATCACCGTCGACGCCTCGGCCAGCGCCGACACCGCTCCGAGCGTCAACAGGTCCGGATCACCGGGGCCGGTGCCGACGAAGATCACCCGCCCCTTGGTCAGGGGCATCGGCGGCTCTGACGGCTTGCTGGTCCTGCGGACCGATGAGGTGGTCACAACGTCCCGTTCTCGACGAAGGTGGTGGCTGCCCGGTGGTGCCCGGCTGCCCTGGCGACTTCGGTGTTCAGTTCGTGGTCATGCGTGGTCATGCCTGCCCTGGTCGTACGTCCCTGCCTGCTGCCATCCCGGCCGGTCACCCAGCTCGGCCAACAGCTCCGTGCCCAACCGGTCACCCAGCTCCGCCGCCGCCGTCACCGGCGCCTTCCCCTGCACCCGGATCAGCTCGATCCGAGGGCCGGGCAGGCCGGATGATGCGGTCGCGTCGCCGGTTTCTGCCGGATCGTTCCCTGTAGTTCTCCCAATTACGGCACCCATAGTCAAATCGGGGGTTGTACCACAGCTCTCGACGATGGCTGCAGCGGCACCCACCGGGGCCAGGCAACCGGCCTCCAAGGTGGCCAACAGGGAACGCTCGGCCACCACCTGTGCCGTGGTCATCGGATCGTCCAGATCCCTTACCAGGTTGACGATCCGCTCGTCGTCGGAGCGCACCTCCAGCGCCAGCGCACCCTGCCCGGCGGCGGGCAGCATGACCGCCAGGTCGAGCACCTCGGCCGTCATCGCGGCCACCTCCACCCGACCACCAGTCGGACGGTCGAGCAGCCCGAGCCGGCGCAGCCCGGCCGCGGCCAGCAGGACGGCGTCGACGTCACCGGAGGCGGCGGCGTCGAGCCGCGACTCGACGTTGCC